>NZ_JBXAMI010000005.1:0-559665 GCF_058800455.1 Allobosea sp. GW822-FHT05A11
GCCCCGTCGCAATCGCGGCGGGGCTTTCGTGTTCTCAGAGCAAACAGCGAAATCCGCCCCAGGTCGCCGTGGAACTCAAGGTTGATCTCCGCGCCAGGCATAGGTGGCGTCGCCGGTCTGCTTCAGGATGAACGCCTTCTGAGCGTCCGAGAACTTCGAATCCTTCATCGTCTTCCGCTCCTCCCAGCCCAAGGGAAACGACGCCAACCCAAAGCGATCCAGTTTTAAGGGCTCAAATCACCAAGCGCCTGCACGTAGCAAGCGCGTCGCATCGTTCTTGCAGAGCGTCGGTCTCCCGGAAGCCGACCAGGATTTCTTGGCGACCTATGCTTCTCCTGAAAGCTCTGCCGCCTGAACCATGCGTATAGCGCGCCGATGGCCTGAGCGGCGAAGCGCATACATGGCCCTTTACTGACATTCCGAAGGGCTGTTTATGGGCAGTGCGATGAAGGCGGCGGGTGAGAGCCGGACCTTGCCCTTCGCCGCTGGTGTGGGTGAATGCCTCCCGGTACTGGGCCGCACCGGCCGCTCGGGACGGCAGGATCTTCCTCGCCTTTGATTGTGGTAAAGATAGCTCGTTTCCCGACGACGGGAACATTTATCCAACTGTAGGTTGGAATAACCTCACGAATCACTTGTACTGGGTGCCGCAGCCATGCGCGGGCGCCACAGCGCCCCTTCGACGAGAGTAACCGCTCGTTAACCGGCGTTAACCAATGGTGAAGACATGACGATGCTGTACCGACATCGGCACGCGTGCCTATGAGGGCCTGGAGCTTCATCGATCGGGTGTCTTCGGACAGGCTCCGTGATGTGTCTGGGCCCCTTGCAGGGATGCTCGCGGCATGTGGACTGCCTCTCCTCCTTGCAGGCTGCGGCGAGCAACGGCTGTCGAGCGATGAACTCGTGTCGGCCTCGCGCGCGATAACCGTCGACGTGGGCCGCGCCCTGGCGCTGCCTCCGCCCGGCAGCCTGCCTGTGACCGCAGTCTCCCAGAGAACCTATGAGAACGCCGTCTCGCAGACCGTCTCCCTGGCAACCCGTGGCCGGACGCCCGGCGAGAACGCAATCCATGTCGCGTTTTTCACGGCGGCAGATATTCCTGAGGCCACCGGCGTCGAGGGCAACCTGCTGAAGGAGCCCGGCATCGACGACTTCGCCATCGGCAAAGAGATGGAGGAACGTCTTCCCGGTGTCGCGATGGCCCCTTCCGCCGTTTTCGTCCAGAACAGTTACGGTCCATTCGGCTATGCTTTCGGTCGCGGCACCGGTGGCGAGGCCTGCCTCTATGCCTGGCAGCGACTGGTGGGCAAGGACAGTCTCTTCCGCCCGAAATCGGGCATGATCTCGGTGCGCCTGCGTGTCTGCGACCCCACCGCGACCGAGGCCTCGCTTCTGCGCCTGGCCTATGGCTACACGTTCAACGCCAAGCTGAAGCGCTCGGGCTGGAATCCGATTGGCGATGCACCCGAGCCGGCGCCTGAGCTCGGTCAGGCTGGAACCCCTATCTATCCGCAAGCGCCGCAGTCCTCCTTCGGCGAGGCCCCGCAGCGCCCGCAAGCCGTCCGTCCGCGGCCGGAGCATCGGCGCAGCGCGGTTCCCGCGGAGTCGCAGGCCCCCGATCCGACCCCGACCAAGCCGCTTGAAGGATACCCCGCCGTCCCGCCGCCGCCCGCGCCCTGAACCCACCCGGATTGCCGAAAGCCCGATGCGAACAGCGAGCTACGTCATCTTCTGGGCCGTCACTGCGATGGTCGTTATCGCGCTGGTCACCCTGCCGATCAGCCTGCAGGCGCATCTGATCGCCGGGGCGATCGTGGTCGGCGCGATGATGGTCCTGAAGTTCCTGCGGCCTTATGGCGTCTGGCGCCTGATCGCGCTCGGCTTGGGCACCGCGATCGTGCTGCGTTACGTCTACTGGCGCACGACCAGCACCTTGCCGCCGGTCAACCAGCTCGAGGATTTCATCCCGGGGCTGATCGTCTACCTCGCCGAGCTCTACAACATCGGCATGCTGGGCCTCAGCCTCTTCGTCGTGGCGATGCCGCTGCCGAAGCGCAAGACGCCGCCGATCGACCTCGCCAACGCACCGACGGTCGACGTCTTCGTGCCGACCTACAACGAAGAGCCCGAGATGCTCGCGACGACGCTCGCGGCTGCGCAGGCGATGGATTATCCCGCGGGGCGCCTGAACACCTTCCTGCTCGACGACGGCGGCACCGACGAGAAATGCAACGCCGACGACTTCGCCGCGGCCAGCGCCGCCCGCGAGCGCCGCGCGACGCTGACGAAGCTCTGCGAAGGGCTCGGCGTCACCTATCTCACGCGCGAGCGCAATCTCAGCGCCAAGGCCGGCAATCTCAATAACGGCATCGCCAACTCCCAAGGCGAGTTGATTGTCGTCTTCGACGCCGACCATGCCCCTGCACGCAGTTTTTTGACCGAGACGATCGGCTATTTCGGGCAGGACCCGAAGCTTTTCCTGGTCCAGACCCCGCATTTCTTCATCAATCCGGACCCGCTGGAACGCAATCTCCAGACCTTCCGCTCGATGCCGTCCGAGAACGAGATGTTCTACGGCATCATCCAGCGCGGTCTCGACAAATGGGACGCCTCGTTCTTCTGCGGCTCGGCCGCCGTCCTCCGGCGCACGGCACTGGAAACCACCAGCGGCTTCTCCGGACGCAGCATCACCGAAGATGCAGAAACGGCGATCACGCTGCACGCCACCGGTTGGCACAGCGTCTATGTCGACAAGCCGCTGATCGCGGGGCTTCAGCCGGCGACCTTCACCAGCTTCATCGGCCAGCGTTCGCGTTGGGCGCAGGGCATGATGCAGATCCTCATGTTCCACCGTCCGATGTTCAAGCGCGGCCTCTCGCTGCCGCAGCGGCTCTGCTACTCCTCTTCGGCGCTGTTCTGGCTCTTCCCCTTCGCGCGGCTGACCTTCCTGGTCGCGCCCCTGTTCTACCTGTTCTTCGGCCTGGAGATCTTCACCGCCTCCGGCGCGGAATTCATCGCCTATGTGCTGAGCTACATGGTGGTGAACCTGATGATGCAGAACTACCTCTATGGTCGCTATCGCTGGCCGTGGATTTCGGAGCTCTACGAGTTCATCCAGTCGGTCTACCTGCTGCCGGCCGTGGTCTCGGTGCTCATCAATCCGACCAAGCCGACCTTCAAGGTCACCGCCAAGAACGAGTCTCTGGAGACCCGGCGAGTGTCGGAGCTTGGCCGGCCGTTTTTCATCATCTTCGCGGTGCTCTCGCTCGGTGTCGTCGCCACCTACTGGCGCATGCTCACCGAGCCCTACAATGCAGACATCACGTTGGTCGTCGGGCTGTGGAACATTCTGAACCTGTTGATGGCCGGCTGCGCGCTTGGCGTGGTCTCGGAGCGGCCGGAGGGTCGCGGCGCGCGGCGCTTCGCCGTGAAGCGTCGGGGTGAGATTACCATCGACGGACGCAAGGCCCGGATCGTCACCGAAAACGTCTCCGTCGACGGTATCGCCGTCCGCGTGATGTCGAAAGAATTCGATAAGCTTCCGGTCGGTTCGACCGGGGAGATTACCGTCGAGACCACGATCGACATGCCCCGGGGCGCCCTGCCTGTGCGCGTCCGCCGCCTCGCGCCCGACGACAAGGGATTGCTGCTGGGCTGCAGCTACGAGCCGGCGGAGCCGGTGCATAGTCGCATCATCGCCGACCTCGCCTTTTCCGATGCCGAGAACTGGAGCCGGTTTCAGAAGGCGCGGCGCCACAATCCCGGCGTCATCTACGGGACGCTGCGCTTCCTGCGGCTCGCCATTTTCCAGACGAGCCGAGGATTGTCCTATCTCTTCGGTCTCTACCGCCTGTCCCGCTCGACCACCCGGCCGGGAGCGGCGGAATGAAGCGCCTCCGGTTCCAGGCCCATCTCGCCGCGCTCGCATCCTGCGCGCTCCTTGTCGGCTCGCCGCTCCCGGCACAGGAATCTCCGGTCGTCCAGCCCGGCCCGGCACCCTTCATGATCGCGCCGCCCGCGCCGTCCCCGGCTCCGACGAGCCCTGCGCCTTCCGCGAAGCCGGCTCCGGTTCCGGTACATGAGACCAGTCCGACGCCAGCCTCGCTGCTGTTCAAGCCGCTGCTGCCGGCGGGGCGCGTCACGCTGGAAGGCGAGAGCGACGTCCGCAGTTGGGGGTTCTACCTGACGCAGGACGAGGCGACAGCCGATCTGAACCTCGACATTGCCTTTCAGAACGCCCTCGTGGTGATGCCGGAAGCCTCGCGATTGACGGTGCGCATAAATGGCGAGCGCGTCAGCGAAATGCCGATCGCCTCCTCCGACCGCCTGAAGCGCAGCTCCATCGCCTTGCGCAAGGGCCTGCTCCGGACCGGACAGAACACGATCAGCTTCGAGGCCGTGCAACGCCATCGCATCGATTGCACAGTCGGCTCGACCTATGAACTCTGGACGCGTATCGATGGCGCCGGCACGCGGCTGGCTTTCAGGAATGCGAACACCCGATCCTTCGCCCTGCGGAGTCTCGACGATCTGCCCGCTGTCGGCGCCGATGAAAACGGGCTGACGACGATCGCCATCGTCGCGCCCGGCGCGGCGCGCGCGAGCGCCGCGAACAGCATCCTTGCCGTCGCCCAGGCGCTGGCATTGCGCGGCCGCTACGGGCAGGTCACGATCAGCGTAACCGAGCAACTGCCCGCCCGCATCCGGCCGGGCACGCTGACCGTCGCGCTCGGCACGAGCGAGGAGATGCGCGCGCTGCTCGGCGCATTACCGGCCGATGCGGGTGGCCGCAGCTTCGTCGGCTTCGTCCCGAATCCGCAGAAAGGCGCCGATCTCCTGCTCGTCACCGGCGAAGGCTGGCCCGATCTTGAAACCCTCATCGCCAAGTTCCTGACCGCGCCTGTAGCCCGGCCGGCCAATATCAACCGCAAGACCATGGATACCGCGAGCTGGCACGTGCCGGACGCGCCCTTCATCTCCGACAAGGAGGCGATCCGCTTCTCCGAGCTCGGCATTCCCACTCAGGAATCGACCGGCCGGCGCATGCGCGTGCGCGCCATCGTCGCGATGCCCGGCGATTTCTACGCCAATGCCTATGGCGAGGCGACGCTCTATCTCGACGGCGCCTATTCACAGGAGGTCCTGCCGGGCGAGAGCCATATCGAGGTCTTCGTCAACGGCAACGTCGCGGCAACCGTGCCGCTCAATGCGGCGACGGGCGGGTTGCTCCAGCAGTTCCCGATCACGATCCCGCTGCGGCATTTCCGGCCGGGGATCAACGAGATCTGGTTCGAGGCGGTGACGCTGGCCAAGTCCGATCTCGCCTGCGGCCCCGGCGCGACCCTGGCCGGCAAGAGCCGCTTCGCCCTGTTCGACACCACCGTCCTGTCGATCCCGAACTTTGCGAAGATCGGCGTCAGCCCCAATCTCGGGGCCATCGCCGGCACCGGCTTCCCGTATTCGGTCGCTTCCCGCGTCGCGCTGGTCATGGGCCGTCAGGACAATGCCAATCTCAGCGCGGCAGCGACGCTGCTTGCGCGCATCGCCCGCAATGCCAGCCGCCCGCTTGCCATCGATCTCCTCGCCGGGACAGCGGCCGTGGGCGACAGGCCGGCGCTGATCGTCGGCGCCGCCGGCCAGATGCCGGCCGGCCTATTGCCCCGGGTCGGCGTCGCCGACAATGTCCGCGCCACCTGGCCCCAGCGTGCCGATGCCGTGGTGGTGACGCCGGATGCCGAGGGTGCGGCCGTCTTCGACGCCGTCATCAACCGCTTGCAGGGCCGGGAGGCCACGCCCGAGGCCTCCGGCGGCGTGGCTCCGACCACCGAAGCGGTCCGCGATCGCTGGCGCGGCTCGCTCGGCGGCCCGCTGGCGCGCTATTTCATCGGCTTCGATCAATGGCTCCAGCACACCTTCGATCTCTCCTTCGCGCAATTGCGCGCGCCATCGCGCGCGGCCTCGCTCTACGAGCCGGCGGAAGGGACGGAACTGATCGCGGCTCAGGCCGCCGATCCCGAGACGCGGCAGGTCTGGACCGCTTTCATCGCCCGCCGCGACGAAACCCTGCAGAGCGCCGTCAACCGCATCGTCACGCCGGGCAACTGGGCGGGCATGGCCGGCCGGATCACCGCTTTCCGCGGCGCCCAGGACGCGCATGTCATTTCCGCCGATAGCACCTCCTTCGTCATGACGCGGCCCTTCAGCCTCGCGAATATGCGGCTCGTCTTCGCCAACTGGATGTCCAGCAATATCGGCATCTACGCGCTGGCGCTTCTGATCGCCTGCATCGGGCTCGGCATTGGAACCTCCCTGATGCTCGGGCGGTTGGGTCGGCGATCATGAGATGGACGCTGGCAGCGATGATGGCGACCTTCCTCGGTCTGGCGCCGGGCGTGCGCGCAGCCGTGCCGGCGGATGCCTGGGCGCTCTACCGACAGAAATTCGTCACTGCGGAAGGGCGGGTCGTCGACGATCTCAACGGCGGCATCAGCCATAGCGAGAGCCAGGGCTACGGCCTGCTGCTGGCCTGCCTGGCCGATGATCGCACGACCTTCGCCAGCATCTTCGCCTTCACCCGGACCGAGCTTCTGATCCGCGATGACGGGCTCGCAGCCTGGCGCTGGGACCCGAAGGCGAGCCCGCACGTCACCGATATCAACAATGCCAGCGACGGCGACCTGTTGATCGCCGATGCCCTCGCTTGCGCAGGCACGCGCTGGAACATGCCGGCCCACAGCGCCGCCGCACGCCAGATCGCGACATCCCTCGCAAAGGTCGCGCTGCGCCAGCACGCCGGGCAGACCTGGCTCATGCCGGGCGCTGTCGGTTTCTCGGAGAAGGACCGCGCCGACGGGCCGGTGATCAATCCGTCCTATTGGATCTTCGAGGCCTTCCCGACCTTGGCGAAGCTGACCGGGGACCCGCGCTGGATGCAGGTCCAGACCAGCGGTCTGAAGCTGCTGGACGATCTCGCCAAGCGGAAGATGCCGGCGCCGGAATGGCTCTCGGTCAAGGCCGAGCCTCGGCCGGCGGAGGGCTTTCCGGCCCAGTTCGGCTACAACGCCATCCGCATCCCGCTCTACCTGCTGCGCGCAGGGCTGGGCGACAAGGCGCGGCTCGCGCCGTTCCGACAGGCCTGGGCCGGCGGCACGGCGGTCGTCGATGTCGCCAGTGGCAAGCCCGTCGAGCCCTTGCCGGACGCAGGCTACCGCATCCTCTCCGCGTCGCTCGCCTGCGCACTCGACGGCACGCCGATTCCCGCCGAGCTCAAGGCCTTCCAGCCTACCGCCTATTACCCGTCGACGCTGCATCTCCTCTCCCTCTCGATGCTTGACGAGAGGTATCCGCAATGTCTGTGAAACCCATTTTGATCGCCGTCGCCGTCTCGGGTCTCGCTTTTTACACGCTGGGCCGCTACGGCCATGACATCGCCTCGCGTGAAGCCGTGCAGCCCGTGATCCAGCCGGCACTGGCGCAACAACAGCCTCCGCAGGCGCCGGCCGAAGCTGTGCCGGCACCGAACGATGCCGCGCAAGCCAAGGCCCCGGACCGCCCCGCCGCCGCCCAACCCGCTGCGCCGAAGGTTGACGAGACCGCGCTGCGCTATTTCGCGGGGCAGGGCGACACCCGCCGCTACGAGGCCGAGCTCGCGCGGCTCAGGGCGCTCTATCCGGATTGGAAGCCGCCGACGGACCTGAGCTCGCAAGGGAAGGGACAGGCCGGCGATCCTGAGCTGGAGCGGATGTGGCGGCTCTTCGCCGAAGGCAAATATGGCGAGGTCCGTGCCGCGATCGCCCAGCGGGGCAGCACCGATCCGAACTGGCGCGCTCCGGCCGACCTGACAACCCAGCTCGACACCGCCGAGGCACGTCAGCGCCTCGTCAACGCGTCGAACGCCCGGCAATGGGAACAGGTCATCCGTCTGGGCACCGAGATTCCAGCCATGCTGACCTGCGCCAGTGTCGATGCGCTCTGGCGCGTCGCCGAGGCCTTCGTCCAGATCGGTAAGCCCGAGCGTGCGCGCGACGCCTATGCCTATGTCCTGACCAATTGCACCAATCCGGCCGAGCGCACCGGCACGATGCAGAAGGCGCTCGCCACCCTACCGGAAAACATCGTCGAAGCCTTGCTGTCGCAGGAACAGCAGAACGAGTTCGCGAGCATCCGCGACGAGATGGCACGACGCCATATCGGCAAGGCCGCCGGCGATCCGACGCAGAAGGCGACGCCCGCGGAAATCCAGCGCATCGAAGCCCTAGCCAATGCGGCCTCGACGCCCGATGACGCTATCCTGCTAGGCTTTTACACGCTCCACCATGACGAGCCGGCCAAGGCCGCGACTTGGTTCCAGACGGCGCTCGCGCGCAATGGCGGGGCCAAGGCGGCCGAGGGAGCGGTGCTCGCATTGGGCGATACCAAGAAGTATCAGGAGGCCGAAACGCTCGGTGCCCAGTGGCTCGAAGCCGGCGCGGCCAATCGCAAGGCCTATCTCGATGCCATCACCGCCCTGCTCACCCAGGAGCCGCCGCCGCGCCTGGACCGCGCCGTGATCGAGCGCATCGTGAAAACCGTGGGGCAGGACAAATACGCCGCCGGCGCCGGAGCGCTCGGCTGGTATGCCTACAACGCCGGGCAGATCAGCCCGGCGGGAACCTGGTTCGAGACGGCGCTCTCCTGGGATCGTGGCAATGAGCCGGCGGCGTACGGGCTGGCCCTGGTCCGCGAACGCCTGCGCGACCAGGCTGGCTTGCGTACCCTCGTTGCCGAATGGGGCAGCCGCTCGCAGAGGATCGCGGACATCCTCAATCCCCGGCGCCCGCGCTCGGCCCCGACAGCCGAGCATGAGCGCCAAACACGTCAGATGCCGGCGGCGGAATCGGCCCATCGCCGACCAACTCCTATCGTCAGGTCCGGCTCCGACGAGCCGATCGCACGCGACGCGGCTCCGGAGCCGGCGAGACGGTCGGACGCTCCCCGCGCGACCGGTGGCAGTTGCGGAGGTGGCAGCTCAGGCGCCGCCGCCTTGCAGCGCGGCTGGTGTCTCCTCAATCTCAAGCGGCCGGTCGCAGCAGCGCAGGCTTTCGAAGCCGCACGGCGCGGCGGCAATGCGCAGGTTACCTCCGATGCCGCCGCAGGCGTGGCTTATGCCAAGATGCAGCAGGGGCTGACGGCCGAAGCGACCGTAGCGGCCAGCGCCGCCAACCTGCCACCGGCGCGCCGCAAGGAGCTGTCCACGCTGCTCCTCGCCGAGCAATTCTATGCCCAGTATGATGCCAAGGATTACAACGGCGCGCTCATCACCCTGTCGCAGCGCCGCCGCCTCGCGCCCGAGACGACAGACCTGATGCTGATGCGCGGATGGTCCTATTACAATCTCGGCCGCTACGACGACGCCGCGCACATCTTCGAGGCGCTGTACAAGGCCAACAAGTTGCCCGAGGCCCTGTCCGGCCTGACGGCGATCCGTGATGTCACCAAGCGCAACGCCCAGTGATCACGGCGCCATGCGAAGCTTCGTACCGACCATCTCCGGGAATGTGTGTCGGCTTCCTAGCGCAACATGCCAATCTTCTCCGTGATTGGCGACGACGGCTAATGATTGCATTTTTTCCGACGAAAATGGCTAAGTCGCTCTGAACGTTGAACGATGGATGCGAGCCTGCAAGCCTCATGAAGCGCCCCCTGTTTCAGGCTCGCATCACTGACCTCGAAGCCCTTTTCGAGCGTCGCGTCGATGATTGCTAGCGGCGCCCTGCCCGTAGCTTCGCGCAGTACATCGACGTTTCCGAGGCCTTGGTCCGCGTCGCGATGGTCCCCGTTTGCAGGCCAGCCACTGAACTCAATCTCAAACGGTCACTGAGGCGATCCACGCGCCTTGCCGTCAGGGAAAGGTTCCCGGGGGTAGCGGTGGCTCCGCATTGAGGAGCGTGATCGTAACGCGTCGGTTAGACGGGCTGTAAGCATCGTCGATGAAGAGCGGCTCGGTGTCGGCGTGTCCCACCACGGAAGCGAAGCGGGTGCTGGGAAGCCCGGCCCCCGACAGGATCTCGCGCACGGCGAGTGCGCGCCCGGCGGTGAGGGCCCAGGAATCGGTGGCCTGCACCGAGCCCGGGCGCGCGGCGGACGTGTGGCCGGCGACAGACAGCTGGTTGGGCAGCCGGCGCAGGGTGGGCGCGAGCGCCTCCAGCACGAGACGGGTGCGCTCGTAGGGCCGGACCGAGCCTTCGGGGAACATGGAGCGGCCGTACTCGTCCACGAGGGAAACGTTCAAGCCCTCCTTGGTCGGCTCGATCACGATGTTGCGCGACAACTCGGAAATTTCGGGCATTTTCTGGAGCGCCTGCCGCAGGCTGGCTACGGCGCTGTAGTTGGCCTGCATGTCGGCGGCCGGGCGGCTGGCCTCGCGGTCGCTGGCGCGGCCCGAGCTGGTCGGGCGCGCTTTGTCGTCCTGCCCGGAAGTCCCCCTCGCCGCGTCGCGGGGCACTGAGGGCCTGTTGCCTGACTTGTCCAGGGCACTGCCCATCAGGACGCCACCAGAGCCGCTGGTCGTCGGACTCACAGATGCCGGCGCAAAGTATTCCGCCAAGCCGATCTTCTGCTCTTGCGTCGTCATGCTGATCAGCCACATCAGCAGAAAGAACGCCATCATGGCGGTTACGAAGTCCGCATAGGCGATCTTCCAAGCCCCGCCGTGGTGCGCATGAGCGGCCTTCTTGACCTTCTTGACGATAATCGTCGGCTGGGTGGGCTTAGTCATCGAGTCTCTGCCGGAGATTGGATCAGATCTAGGCGGGGAGGCCGGCGGTTGCCGCTTCCACTTCGTTGAACGTTGGGCGGACGTCGCTCATCAGAGCCTTGCGGGCAAATTCTACCGCCATCACCGGCGGCTGGCCGCCGATATGCGCGAGGAGACCCGCCTTGAGTGAAAGAAAGTATTTGGATTCCGCCTCGAACGTGCCCTTGAGCGACTGCGCCATGGGCCCGAAGAAGCCGTAGGCGACGAAGACACCGAAGAAAGTGCCTACGAGCGCGCCGCCGATCAGATGTCCCAGCACCTCCGGCGGCTCGGTGATCGCCCCCATCGTCTTGATCACGCCGAGCACGGCGGCGACGATGCCGAGCGCCGGTGTACCGTCGGCAAGCGACTGCATTGCCGCAACCATACGCTCCTGCTCCTGATGGTGCGTCTCCAGTTCCTCGTCCATGAGAGCGTCGATCTCGTGGACGTTGTTGGCACCCATCGTCAGCATTCGCATGTAGTCGCAGACGAACTCGACCGCATGATGGTTCGCTGCAAAAGTCGGGAAGGCATTGAACAAACTCGACTCGCTCGGATTTTCGATGTGCTCCTCGACAGCGAGCATGCCCTTCTGCTTTACAAACTTGTACAAGGAATACTGCATCCCGAGCAGTTCGACATAGCATTCCTGCTTGTACTGGGGACCCTTCATGAGCGTGCCGAGCATGGCGGGCACAGCCTTGAGCACCGGCGCAGGGTTGCCGATGACGAAGGCACCAATCGCTGCACCGAGGATGATGACAAACTCGAACGGCTGCCAAAGCACCTCAAGGTGGCCGCCCATCGCCGCGTAGCTTCCGAAGACGCAGACGAAGACGATTATTGTGCCGACGATCAGCCGCATGGTCTGCCACCCTCGCGCCGCAGCAGGTACAGCCCGCGCGAAGCCACTAACTAGCCCAACGAACTGACCGATTAAGGTTAAGGGCGAGTTTATGACCAGCGGACGGCAGGGTTGTAAGCGTCGTCCTTCGACGACGGCTTTGAAGTTTGGGTCGGTAGGGTAAGTGATCAGGAGTGCCCGGATTTGGGCATTGAGATCGAGCCGGCGGGTCTCGGCGAACATCAGCAATTGGCCCTTAGCGGACATCGAGAAGGTCCGCTTCCGGGCGGGTTTGACGAGGCTGATAGTGGGGCAGCCGAACGTCAGGCTCCGCTTATCGCACTGTGCAACCGTGAGTTTTTTGGCTCGCCGTCCGGCAGTTAATGCTCGCAGCGCTCCTTGTTGCAGATTTAGCCTCGGCCGCTACTTCCAGCATTTCTCGACGGCATCGTAACTGCCGCTGGTGAGATTGGCTCGCGCTGCCCGCAGCTCGGACTTCTTCACCTTGCCCCCGGGCGTTCGCGGGAAGGCTGAGACGTACTCGAAATAGCGCGGGATCTTGAAGCGCGCGAGTTGGGAAGAGCAATCAGCGATGATCCGCTCAGGCGGCACGCTGCCGGCCGTCTCGCCCTCTAAAAGCAGGATATAGGCCTTGACCTCTTCGCCACGAACCAGATCAGGAACCGGTAGGATCGCCGCCTCGACGATCCCCTCGACGCTGCGCAGCACCGCCTCCACCTCGGTTGCGGAGATACTCTCGCCGCTGCGCTTCACCATGTCCTTCAGACGGCCGAGATACCAGAGCCAGCCCTCGGCGTTGCGTCGGGCCAGATCGCCGGTCCTGAACCAGCCCCCTTCATGAAAGGCCTCGCGGGTTGCCTCCGGCTTGTTGTAGTAGCCCAGCAGGATACCGGGCCCGCGGACGCAGAGTTCGCCGAGTTCGCCGGCAGGAACCTCGACCCCGTCGGGATCGCAGACCCGCACCTCACGGAAGGCCGCTGGAATGCCGGAAGTGCCGGTGCCCGTCATGTGGTCGGCCTCGACAGGGACATAAGAGACGAGTGCGGTCTCGGTCATTGAGAAGCCCTGCCGCGCCACGCAACCGTAGCGCTTCTCGTACCAGCGATAGTTCTCTAGCCGGTGACTGTAGCAGTAGAGCGTCTTGAGATCGTTCGCAGCATCCTCCGGCTGCTCCGGCGCGCGCGAGACGATTTCGGGGAAATTGCAGAAGTGGATGCGATACCGCTTCACCCACTCCATGAAGCGGGTGGAGCTTTGTCGGCGAGGCATGAAGGCAGTCCCACCCTGGAACAGGGTCATCAGGAACTGCCACTGAGCGGTGATGTAGTGGAAGGGCTGCGCGATCAGGATATTGGTCGCGGCGTCCTGCAACTGGGCTGAACCGACCCGCCCATGCATCATCAGCCCGCGATGCGACAGCATCGCGCCCTTCGGCAGGCCGGTCGTGCCGGACGTGTACTGGATGTTCAGAACGTCATCGAGCACCGGCTCCCGCGCCGGAACGAAGTTCACATCGCCCGCCGCCAGCATATCGTCCCAGCGCAGGCGCGGCGTCGCCGCATCCCCCACCACGACCACGCGCTTCTGCGGCAGCGGCGCGGGAACGATCGCATCGAGCAGGGGCACGAACTCCTCCTGGATGACCAGGAAGCGGCAGTCGGCATCCGACAGGACATAGGAGAGCTCGCGGCTCGTATAGGCGGAATTGACCGGGACAGTGACGGCGCCGAGCGTGCCGAGCGCCAGCCAGGTGATCGGATATATCGTGTTGGTGCCGACCATCACGCCAACATGGGAGCCATGGCCGATGCCGAGCCGGGAAAAGCTCGATGCCAGCTTTGCGACATCGCCCGCCAGCTGCGCATAGGTCAGCACGATCCCGTCGTCGAACATCTCCAGCATCGGCCGATCGGGATGGCGCTCGCGCCGCTCGCGCAGGAGCGCGGCGACGTTGCGCGGCAGCGGGGTCGCCTCGACCTCGCGCATCAGCCGTTCCGAGGGGTAGTCCTCGAACGGCGTTTCGGGGGCAATGGTCATCGCAGGCTCGGTCGACATGGACATGGCTGCAGCGCGATCAGGCAGGTCTGGCGAGTTCGAAGCGCGGCAGCACCGACCCGTCCGGGAGTTCGGTGTAGACCAGCCGCACCTGAGAGCCGATCCATGATCCCGCGGGCTCGTCACCAACGAGATTACTGGTCAGGATCGGCCCTTCCCTGAGCCGCACGCTGACCACGTTGTAGGGTGCCGGGTACGTCTCGAGATACTGGCGGTGATAGACCACCCAGGACAGGATCTCTCCTTCGCCGGACAACGGTGTCCAATCGAGTTCCTCGCTCAGGCACTCGACGCAGGCCGGCGCCGGCGGGTACTGGAAGGCCCTGCACGCCCGGCAGCATTGCAGCTTCATCGCCTTTGACGCGATGCTTTCCCACATCGGGGGATCGAAGAAGCCCATCAGCGGCTTTGGGAAGAACTGCTCGGTCATGGCCGGTTTCCATAGAGCACCGAGACAGCGCGGCCTGCCACGCTGCTGGCATAGTGGGCGAAGCGGCAATCCGGAACCTGGCGCTCGCCGGTCTCGCCGCGCAGCTGCCGCACGCATTCGATCTGGTGGTTCCAGCCCTGCATGTAGCTCTCGGAGAGATGCCCGCCGCCGGTATTCGTCGGAAGACGGCCGCCCGGGCCGATCCGACTTTCCCGAAGGAACTTCCCGGCCTCGCCGATGCCGCAATAGCCGTGGCCTTCGAGCGCGAGCGGAATATGCGGAGAGAAGCTGTCATAGACGCAGAGCATGTCGACGTCTTCGGGCCCGATCGAGGCACTGTCGAACAGGCGCGCTGCGACGTCCTGCTGCACCGGCCGATAATGGTCGACGATCCGCGGGCTCATGCTCGTCGTGCGCTGATTGAGGTCATGACGCGCGGCGGCTTCGATGTAGACGGGCTTTCGGGCAATTTTCCTGGCGCGATCGGCATCGACGATGATCATCGCCACGCCTCCGTCGTTGAAGATGCAGTAGTCGTAGAGGCGAAGAGGTTCGCAGATGAACGGGGCGGCCAGATAATCCTCGATCGAGATCCGCTTGCGCATGATGGCGTTCGGGTTGAGCGAAGCCCAATGACGCTGCGCGACCGCGACCTCTCCGAGTTCCGCATCGGTCATGCCGGTCGCATGACGATAGGACTGGTAGAGCATGGCGTAGAGCGAACCCTGCGACGTCAGGCCCCAAGGCGCATGATAATCCTCTGTATGGAAGGAATCGCCCGATCCCGCAGGCGCGCCCCCCCATTTGACTCCGCCGGAACGCTGGTTGAACCCGAAGACGATGGCGACGACGCTGGCGAGCCCGCTCTGGATCGCCATGCACGCCTTGATGACGGAGATCGCAGCATCGCCATTATCGTTCCATTTGGGGTTGAGGCCGAGCAGCTCAGACATGCGCTCGCAGCCCGTATGCGGCCCGGCGATCAACCCGTCGATGTCGTCGCGCTTCAACCCGGCATCATCGAGCGCCCGCTTGAAGGCCCGGATTCCGTAGCCGAACGAATTGGTCGGCTTCTCACCGTTGCGCGTCCGAACCCAATCGTCCGCCCAATCGGTGTGTCCGACACCGACAACTGCCGCCACCCGCTTCATCGACAACGCCTCATATCAGACAATCATTAGCAAAACTGATTGCCTGAATTAGCGTAGATAATTACGCATGAAGCGTCAAGCGGTCACTCGCTATCGGTCCGCTTGCCCCGTGAGCGCCGCGTAGAGGTGGCGCTGAGGGAGAAATCCGTCCGGAACGTCGCCCAGGGCGCGATCCCGGCGAGGTCCGGCAGACAGCGCTCGATCAGCGCCTCGCGGGCGGATTCGGCGATCTGGCGAGCGATCGTATCGTCTTCCGAAGGACGGGCGATGAGCGCGATTCGCCGCGTCGGCGCCGAGCGCGGCAACGGCAGGCAACGGAAGCGGGGAGAACTCATGCGTGCCTTGAGGACGCTGAGCGGGGTGCTGATGGTCCAGCCCATCGCCTCCTCCACCATGGCGAGCACGGCATCCGAGGTATCGAGCCGGTAGCGGTTCGGCGGGATCGTGCCGGAGCGCTGCAGATAGGCGTCGACCGCCTGGCCGATGAAGGTATGGGTGCCGTAGCGGATGCAGGGCGCAGCAGCGGCCAGCGCTTCAATCGTACGGTGTGTCTGGGCCAGATCGGTCGGGGCCACGAGGAGGTAAGGCTCCTCGAAGATCGGAATGTTGATGAAGTCGTCGCTCGGGGGAACATCCTCCGAGGTGATGATGAAATCCACCTTGCGCTCGATCAGGGAGCGGACGCCGGTCTCGCCATAGCCGGACCAGATCACCCACTGCGCCGCGAGTTTGTCGAGCTTGCGAACCAGGTAAGGTCCCGCCGTGCTGGCGACGGTATTCGCAACACCGAGCCGCAGCATCGGAATCGCGTCGTGCAGGTGGAGTTCAACCGCCTGGTCGAGATCGCGGACGCGATCGAGGATCTCAATGGTGCGTTTGTAGATGATGTCGCCGAGCAGCGTCAGCTTCGGCGGGCGTGTTCCACGATCGATCAACTGTGCGTTGACCGAGGCCTCCAGATTAGCCACCGCCTGCGATACCGCAGATTGAGTCAGGTTGAGAGCGCTTGCCGCGCCGGTCATGCCATTGGCGCGCACGACCGCGGCGAAAATTTCCAGCAGCCGCAGGTTGAGCCCCCTGCGCGCGGTGTTCTCAGGCTCTGCCACCCGTTCCTCCCTCGTTATTCGTCCGACCGGCATAGCCTCGATTTCGCCGCTTGACACCTGTTCTCGGAAATGCAGCATTACTAATTATTAAAATAAGCAATGCTAATATAATGCGTTGACGAGGAGCCGGCAAGGAATGGGCATCACCGCGAACCTCGCAGCATGGGCGGCCGGCTGGACCGATGCTTCGCCGCTCGCTCGCTCGCGTGCGGCCGACGCGTTCTCCGACACGCTGGGCTGCATGGTCGCCGGCGCTGGCGATCTCGCCGCCGACAAGGCCCGCAGGATCGTGGCGCCGTGGAGCGCTGGAGGGGCGGCGACTGTCGCGGGCGGTCTGCACAAGGCCCCGGCGCCCTTCGCCGCCTTCGCCAATGCGGTGGCCGCCCATGCCCTCGATTACGACGACACCGTCGCGCATGCGCTGACCCACCCCTCAGCGGTGATGGTGCCGGCTCTCCTCGCGCTGGGCGAGCAGGAAGACCTGTCCTGTGACGCGTTGCTGACCGCCTGGATCGTCGGGCTCGAGGTTCAGGTCGCGCTCGGCCGGGCCGTCAACCGCACCCATTACGACAGCGGCTGGCACGCGACCTCCACGGTGGGTCTGATCGGCGCAGCCGCTGCCTGCGGGCGCCTCATCGGTCTCGACCCGGACCGCATGGCGGCGGCGCTCAGCCTCGCGACCAGCATGACCAGCGGCAGCAAGGGTCAGTTCGGCACCATGGCGAAGCCGATCCATGCCGGGCTTGCCGCCCAATCGGCGATTCTGGCCGCGGTGATGGCGCGTGACGGAATCAGCGCGGCACCGGATGCGATCGAGGGCGAATACGGCTTCCTGAAGCTATATTGCGCGGGCGGATGGCGGCCCTTCCAGCCGATCCTGGCCAGCCTGGGTGCGCCGCCGGCGATTGAGTGGCTCGGGCTCGACACCAAGCCCTATCCCTGCTGCTCCAGCATTCATCCCGCGCTCGATGGCTTCGCCGACCTCCAGGCCGAGCACGGTTTCGATGCGTCCTCGGTGGCCGAGGCGACGGCTGTGATCGGACGCGGTCCGGCGCTCGCCCTGATCGCCGCGGCACCGCGCGACGAGATCGAAGCCCGCTTCAGCCTGTCCTACGCCGCCGCGGCGCTGCTGACGGGCCATCAGCTGGAATTGTCGGATTTTACCGAAGAAGGCTTCGCGAGGACGGGCGTTCAGGCGCTGCTGCGACGCATCACGATGCGGACCTGGCCGGCAGAGCAGGAGCCGGCAGGCCATCCGGTACCGAGCGAGGTCACGGTCGTGCTCTCGGACGGCCGTCGTTTCTCGAAGCTGGTGACCCGCGTTCGTGGAACCTTGGCTCGGCCGATGACCGCGGCCGACTACGCCGCGAAATTCGCCGACTGTTCCCGTGGCGTGCTTTCGGAGGATCGGTTCGAGACTCTGACGGCGCTGCTCCGCACTGTCGACGGGCCGCTGCGGATCCGGGAACTGGCGGGGCAGTTCGCCTTCGACGCGGTGGTCGATAGAGGGAGCCGCTTCATGGCACGCGCAAGCGTTGGCGCCGAGCCGGCCGCGCCGCGGCCGGCGATGGCAGTCTGAGCACCATGGAAAGAAATCGCAACAGCATGAATGCAGTGGCGGGCATTGCGGGGACGCGCTTGCCGACAGCCAATCCGCCACGCAATGGCGCGGAGGTCTTGTTCCGGTCCGTAACGCGCCGCTTCGGCTCGGTGCTGGCCGCCGACGCGCTTTCCTTCGACGTCCGGCCGGGAGAGTTCCTGACGCTGCTGGGGCCGAGCGGCTCTGGCAAATCGACCCTCCTGATGCTTCTCGCCGGCTTCGACACGCCGAGCTCGGGCGAGATCCTCATCGACGGCAAGCCGATGTCGCATGTGCCGGCCTATGCGCGGAATCAGGGCATCGTCTTCCAGAGCTATGCGCTGTTCCCGCACATGACCGTGGCGCAGAACCTCGCCTTCCCCCTGTCCGTGCGGGGCATTCCGCCGCGTGACCGCGATCCGCTGGTCGAGCGAGCGCTGAAGCGCGTGCGGTTGCGTGGATTAGGCGACCGCTTCCCTCATCAGCTCAGCGGCGGCCAGCAGCAGCGCGTCGCGCTTGGGCGAGCGATCGTCTTCGAGCCGCCGGTCCTCTTGATGGACGAGCCGCTGAGCGCGCTCGATCGTAATCTCCGCGAGGAGATGCAGCTCGAGCTCAAGGAGCTGCACGCGACGCTCGGCTGCACGACCGTCTATGTCACGCACGACCAGCAGGAGGCGGTCACGATGTCGGACCGCGTCGCCGTGCTGCGCGCGGGGCGGATCGTTCAGTTGGCGCCGCCACAGGATATCTATCAGCGGCCCGCCGACGCCTTCGTGGCGGGTTTTATCGGCGAGACCAACTTCATCGAGGCGACCATCCTATCGAGCGCCGGCGGCAGCGCTGTCGTGGATATCGGCATCGGCGAGCTTTCGGCGCTCGATGATGGCGGACGTGGGGATGAGAAGGCGGTGTTGCTCACTGTCAGGCCGGAGACGATCCAGCTCGCCCCGGCCGGTGCGGCTGCCGCGCATGCCGGGCGCTGCCCTCTGCCGGGCTGCATCGAGCAGGCGATCTTTCTGGGCGAGGCGATGCGCTACGTGATCCATGCCGGCCCGCATCGCCTCGTCGTCAAATCGCCCTCCGATCCGACGCGGCCGGCGTTCCTTCCTGGCGACGCGGTCTCGCTGATGTTCAATCCGGCGGCGATGCGGCTGCTGCCGCGCCCGTCTGCACCACACTGAAAAACGCACCAAAAGGGGAATGATCATGAGCGAGATCGGGTGGACTCGTCGCCGCTTTGGGCGGAGTGCGGGTGCGATGCTGATCGGGGTTGCAGTCCCGGCAATCCTGGGACGTGCCGCGCAGGCGCAGGCGGGTTCGCTGACGGTGCTGATAAGCGGCGGCCTGTTCGCCGACGGCAATGTGGAAGCCTATGTGAAGCCTTTCGAGGCCGCGACCGGCATCAAGGTCAATGCTGTGCGCGAGCAGATGAACCTGCCGAAGATGAAGCTGAAGGTCGAAAGCAACAACGTCGATTTCGACGCCTGCTACATCTCGGCCCAGGCTGGAACCATCGCGGCGCGCAATGGCTATCTGCAGGACCTGGATTACAGCGTCTTCGACAAGGAGGAGCTTTCAGGCATCGCCGAGAGCGGGCGCAAGCCCTGGGGGATCGGCTCGTTCTACTACGCCTTCATCCTGAGCGTGAACCGACGGCTCTACAAGGGCGAGGCGCCGCCGGCGACCTGGGCCGATTTCTGGGACGTTAAGCGCTTTCCCGGCCCGCGCGTGCTGCATTCCGGCGATAACGGCGCCGATGGCCCGTGGGAATTCGCGCTGCTGGCCGATGGTGTCGCTCCCGACAAGCTCTACCCGCTCGACATCGACCGGGCCTATCGCAGCCTCGACCGGATCAAGCCGCACATCCGCAAATGGTGGAAGGTCGGCTCCGAGGCACAGCAGCTATTCCACGACAACGTCGCCCATCTCGGCGAAAATTACGAGGGCCGCGCCACCGAGCTGCAGGCACAGGGCAAGCCGATCGACATCATCTGGAACCAGGGCAAGCTGGCCTGGAACTATTGGGCGATCCCGAAGGGCGCGCCCAATGCCGCCAATGCGCAGAAGTTCATAGCTTTCGCGATCCGCGGCGAGCAGCAGGCGATCCTCGCGCGCAAGACCGGCACCGCGCCGAGCAACGCGCGTGCCTTGAAGCATCTGACGGAAGCCGAGGCGCTTCGCCTCGCCACCCACCCGACAAATCGCGCGAAGCTCTTCGAGACCGGCGCCGACTGGTATGCGCAAGTCGGTTCCGACGGCCGCAGCAACATCGAGCGGCTTGCGGAGAGCTGGCAGGAATGGGTCCTGAAATGACGCTGCCCGGGCCGGCCGGCACAGCGGCCTCTCACCCGGCGAGGTCCGCCTCCGGAGTCGCCGGCGGGCTGCGCATGTTCGCGGCCCGGCGGCCCGCTTGGCTGCTGGCAGGCCCGGCCGTCTTCTTCATGCTCTTATTCTGCGGCTATCCGCTGGTCAGGCTGTTCATCGTGAGCCTCGGCAACGGCAATGCGCCGCTGGCGAACTATACTCGTCTGTTTACCAGCGCCGCCTATCTGACCGTCGTCAAGAACACCTTCGTCGTCAGCTGCGGCGTCACCTTGACCTGCCTGCTGATCGCCTATCCCACCGCCTATGCGCTGACCCAGTTGATCTCTCCCCGGTGGCAGCGACGCCTGATCATCCTTGTGGTGGTGCCGTATCTGACCAGCCAGCTCGCGCGCATCTATGCTTGGAAGGTACTGCTCGGCGATCAGGGGGCGATCAACGCCACGCTCGGCTGGCTCGGCCTGATCGGCGAGCCGCTTTCGCTGCTCTACAATACCACCGGCATGTTCATCGGCATGACCCACATCATGCTGCCACTGATGATCATGCCGCTCTACGCGACGATGCGCGGCATTGATCCGCGCCTGACCCAGGCTGCCTGCGCCATGGGCGCCGGACCGTTCAGGGCCTTTCTCTCCGTGTTCTTGTCGCTGAGCACTCCCGGTATCCGCAGCGGCTGCGTGCTGGTCTTCGTCGCTACACTTGGCGCCTACATCATCCCCTCGGGCCTGGGTGGGCTCGGCAACGCCATGGTCTCGAACCTCATCCAGTCGCAGATCGAGGGCTCGCTCAACTTCGGTTTGGCGGGCGCTGCCGCCTTCATCCTGCTGACGATGACGCTGCTCGCCTTTGCGCTCGTCGGCGGCGACCTCGCTACGGTCTACGGTGCCCGCACGGGCGCCGTGGCCTCGCGGCGCAGCCCTTCGCCCGGCGCACGCTTCGCCATGCCGCGCTGGTTCGCCGAGCTCGCCGCAGGCGCCAGCCGGGGCACCTGGCGGCGTCGGCTCGCAGCGCCGCGCCGGCCAAGCGGGGCCGGGCGTGCCGCGTTGCTGGCGACAAGCTTCTCCGTGCTGGCCTTTCTGGCCGTGCCGAGCCTGATCGTCATGGTCATCTCCTTCAGCGCCGACAGCTTCCTCTCCTTTCCACCAAGCGGCTATTCGCTACGCTGGTACGAGGCCTACCTGCAGTCGCCGCAATGGCGCAGCGCGACGGGTCTGAGCTTCCTGATCGCGCCGCTCAGCATGGTGCTCTCGCTCGTGCTCGGCCTTTCCGCCGCCTATGCGCTGGTGCGCGGAGTGCTGCCGCTGCGCAGCACGATCATGGCATTGCTGCTCGCGCCTATGATCATTCCCTCGGTGGTCAGCGGCATCGCGATCTTCGGCCTGCTCGCCGAATGGCGGCTGATCGGCACCCATGCCGGCATCCTGATCGCGCACACGATCGGCGGCGTCGCCTTCGTAGTGGTGATCGGCATGACCTCGCTCAGCGGTTTCGACCGCCGGCTCGAACTCGCGGCGATGAGTCTCGGCGCCCGGCCGCTGACCCTGTTCCGCCGTATCATCGCTCCGCTGATCATGCCGGGCATCGTGGCGGGCGGGCTGTTCGCCTTCATCCACTCCTTCGACGAGGTCATCATCACGAGCTTCGTGTCGGGCACGCGGTTGCAGACCCTCCCGGTCAAGGTGTGGAACGACATGGTTCTGGAGGTCGACCCGACGATTGCCGCGGTTTCGGCCCTGCTCGTGGCGCTGCCCCTGATCTGGCTCGCGGTAATGGAAGGCTTCGCGCTGCGGCAGGGACGCCCGGCCGAGCCAAGCACCTGACAGACATGCGGCCGCAACCAGAGAGACTGATGAGTTGATTAGAATATCCGCCTTTACAGCGGAGCATCACGAGATGCGAATACTCGATTGAGCCTTTCGGGTGATCAACCCAAAATCAGAAAGCGCTGCCTAGAGGCAGCCTGCAGGGGAAAGAAGAGAATGGACAACTACTTTGGCAAGCTGGCGAGCGACGTGAAGACGGGTGCGATGTCGCGCCGTTCCTTTATCCGTCGCATGGCTCTCGCCGGGATCTCGGCCCCGCTCGCAACGCAGTTACTGGCCCATCACGGCGTGGCGATGGCCCAGACGGCTCCGGCCTACAAGCCGACCAAAGCCGGCGGCGGTGGGACTCTGAAGATCCTGTACTGGCAGGCGCCGACTGTCCTGAACCCGCACTTTGCAACGTCCACCAAAGATCAGGATCCCTGCCGGATCTTCTACGAACCGCTGGCGGGATGGGACAAGGAGGGCAATCTCGTTCCGCAACTCGCGGCGGAGATCCCCAGCAAGGCGAATGGCGGGCTGTCGGAGGACGGAACCCAGGTCACCTGGAAACTCAAGAAGAACGTCAAATGGCATGACGGCATGCCGTTCACGGCGGACGACGTCGTTTTCACCTGGGAGTATGTCAGCGACCTCGCCACATCGGCCTACACCACCGGCACCTACAAGGACATTCGCGTCGAGAAGATCGATGACCACACGGTCAAGGTGATCTTCAAGGAGCCGACGCCGTTCTGGGCCGACGCCTTCGTGGCAGTGGCCGGACAGATCATCCCCAAGCACCATTTCGCGCCCTACAAGGGCGCAAAGTCGCGAGAGGCGCCGGCCAATCTGAAGCCCGTCGGCACCGGTCCTTATAAGCTCGTCGACTTCAAGCCCGGCGACATCATCACTGCCGAGCGCTTCACCGAATACCACGTCTCCAACCAGCCCCATTTCGATGCCCTAGAACTCAAAGGCGGCGGCGACTCGATCTCAGCGGTCCGCGCCGTGATACAGACCGGGGACTACCACTACGCGGCCAATGTTCAGGTCGAGGACGAAATCCTGAAGCGTCTCGAAAACGGCGGCCGGGGTCGCGCGATCTTCGCAGCGAGCGGGAACATCGAGATCATGATCCTCAACACCACCGACCCCTGGACGGAGGTCGATGGTGAGCGATCGAGCATGAAGAGCAAGCACCCGACGCTGTCAGACCCCGAGGTTCGCGAAGCCATCAATCTGCTGATCGACAGAGATTCGATCCAGAAGCACATTTACGGCCGTGCCGGTATCGCGACGGGCAGCTATATCAACGAGCCCAAGCAATTCAAGTCGAAGAATCTGGGTTACGAATTCAATATCGACAAGGCCAACAAGCTGCTCGACGAAGCCGGGTACGCGCGGAATTCCGCGGGCATTCGCGAGAAGGACGGGAAGAAGCTGACTTACGTCTTCCAAACCTCGATCAACAGCCCGCGCCAGAAGGTGCAGATGATCGTCAAGCAGGCGTGCCAAAAAGCGGGGATGGACATCGAGATCAAGACGCTCAACCCGGCCTCCTATTTCTCATCTGATGCGGGCAATCCCGATACGTTCTCGAAGTTCCACGCCGACATGCAGATGTACACGATCACGCAGCCGGCGCCGGACCCGGCCAAGGCGCTGATCCAGTTCAACTCCTGGGATATCGCCAACAAGAACAACAAATGGCTCGGCCGCAACGCCTCGCGCTTCTCCGATCCGGTGGTCGATCAGACCTTCGCGGCCGCGCAGAAGGAGATGGACCCGGAGAAGCGCGCCGCGCTCATCATCGAGATCGACGAGATCGTATGCGGCTCGCATATCATCCTGCCGCTGCTGTGCAGGACGCGCGTGGCCGCTGCCGGGAACGATCTGGTGACGGACTTCAGTGGCTGGGACGCGGATACCTGGGCGATCGCCAGCTGGTATCGCGGCTGAGGACGGCAACGCCCGCGCGCGTTCAGCGCCCGGGCGTCAGCATTTCCGCGAGCGCCCGGGACGTGGATTGGTCGAGCGAAGCCAGCAAGCGCCAAGCCTGCGCGGCCCGCTCGACGCCGAGAGGCGGCGCAGCGCCGTCCATGAATTTGCCTTCCAGCACGCGCGGTGGAAGCGGATTGCTCCAATGCCCGCGTGGCTTGGCCTGTTCCCTGCGCCAGAGCGGGCGTCCTCGCCGGACGACGTCGAGAGCCGCCCTGTCCGGGTTCGTGTCGTCGAAGCCATCCCCCACACGCAGTTCGATGCGCTCGGCCATCGCTGTGATCGCGCTATCGCCGAGCGCTTCTTGCGTGAATTCCCGCTCGCCGACGGCGCCGCGCGTCAGTGCGCAAGCCAGGACATGCTCGACGCTGAACTTCGCCTGCAGTCCGGTTGACGGACGCGACGGCTCTCGCATCCGTTCGAGCCGCGGTGAAATCGAGACGATGATCCGTTCGATTTGGGCCGGATGAAGCGCCCCTTCGTGCAACCCGTCGAGCGCAATGTCGATCGCGGCATGGACGAGCGAGCAGCAGGGATAGATCTTGAACGTCACCCCCGGCCGCTCGATCTCCAGCGGATTACCGGCAGCGCAGGGAGATCGCTCACGGGCCACCTCTCCGGAAAACAGCGAGACGAAGCCTCCGGGCGCGTCGAGCGCTGTGGGATTGGCGGTGAAGCCGCCTTCGGCAAGACGCGCCGCGAGCACACCGTTCTGCGCCGCGAGCCCGGGGCCAAGCGCCTTGGTCATCGTGCCGAAATTGATGCGAAGACCGCTTGCCATCGTTGTCGCGATGCCGAGCGCGTGGCTCATCCGAGTGGGGTCGAGGCCGAGCAACCGCCCCGCCGCCGCGGCCGCGCCGAGCGTGCCGAGCGTCACCGTGGTATGCCAACCGCCTTCGGCGTGGGCGGGGTTCATCATCCGGCCGAGCTGCCCCGCGACCTCGATCCCTACGATGTAGGCATCGACCAGCGCGGTGCCGGGAGCATCGACGGTCTCGCCCAGGGCGAGGATAGCCGGCACGATCGGAGCGGAGGGATGCCCCTTCATCGACTCGTTGGTATCGTCCACCGCCAAGGCATGCGCGGCAGTGCCGTTGAGAAGCGCCGCATCGCGCGGCGGGGCACGCAGCGTCGTCCCCCAGACGCAGGAGCCGGTCTGGCCTGCTTCGACGGCGGTGCGAGCGATGACCGACGCCCCGTCCTCCGCGCCGGCAAGCGCGCTGCCGATGCAGTCCGCGATCGCCAACATGGCCATCTGGCGTGCGGCAGGTGCCACCACGCCGAGGTCGGCCGCCGCCGCAAACTCCGCGAGCCTTCCGCACGCGGAGATCGGGCTGACCTCAGCCCCGGTGGGAACCCTCTCGGCAGCCACCGCTTCAGTCCAGGAAGACGCCGCGACCGGCGCGGAAGTAGTCCTCGATATGGCGCTCCATCGT
This sequence comes from Allobosea sp. GW822-FHT05A11, assembly GCF_058800455.1. Lineage (NCBI taxonomy): Bacteria > Pseudomonadati > Pseudomonadota > Alphaproteobacteria > Hyphomicrobiales > Alloboseaceae > Allobosea > Allobosea sp. GW822-FHT05A11. Next base: position 25,531 of record NZ_JBXAMI010000005.1, read on the forward strand.
TGCGAGATACTCCTCGGTGGCGTGGTCGACCTGCTCCTCCGTCGGGTTACCGCGCCGCGCGAGAGCTTCGGCCACATCGGAGAGCGCCCGCTGCGGCACGACCGCGATGCCCAGGTCGCTGGCGGCGATGACATCTCCGGGGTGGATGATGACGTTGCCGCAGTTCACCGGAACGTTGATCTCGCCGGGGCCGAGCTTCGGCCCCGAGAACGGATGCATCGCGATGCCATAGACGGGAAAATCGGCCTCCTGGGCTTCACCGACATCGCGATAGGCGCCATTCACGACGATGCCCGCGAGCCCCCTGTCGCGCCGCGCCATCTTAAGCATCTGGAATCCGCCGACCGCCCATTCTGTGAAGCCCTGCGCATCGACGACCAAGACGTCGCCAGGCTCGACCATGTTCAACGCCCGGAACACCGCGAGATTACAGCCCGGGGGGCATTTCACCGTGGTGGCAACGCCGACCACTGGCTTGCCGGGCGAGTAGAGCGACCGGATCTGGGAGGACATGGTGTACATGCGGCCGACCAGATCGCAAATCAGGCTTGTATCCAGCCCCTCGAGCTTCCGGACTGTCTCGGGGTCGGGGCGGGAGAAACTCCGCGCGATGGTGAATGGCACCAGCGGATATTTCCAGCGCCGATCACTGTTGAGTTCGAACGTCATCGCGTTTCCTCGCATCGTCTGACGGTGGTGTGCTGAGCAGCGCCTCCGCCCCGGCTCGTAAAAGGCCGAAAAGCAAAATAGAATCGAGAATAAAACTCCTGCGCGGCAGTCGATTTCATGCGCCGTGCAAATACTGCGTCGCAGGATTACATCATCGAGAATTCTCGCACTGCATGTTCAGCGCTGTAAAGCGATGTGTTATGATCGACTGGTTAGGTTTTCTAATCGGCGGTTGCCATGAGCAGGGTTCCAACAATCGCCGCTTTGCAGGCTTTCGAGAGCGCGGCGCGACATGGCAGCTTCACGCGGGCCGCGTTGGAGCTCCATCGGACGCAAGGGGCGATCAGCCAGCAGATCAGACAGCTGGAGCAGCAGCTGAATACGGCACTCTTCGAGCGCGTCCAGAAGCGCGTGGTGCTGACCGCGGCTGGCACGCGCTATCTCGCGGATGTCCAGAAAATCCTCCGCACATTGTCCGAGGCAACGAACCGCGTCGTCGCATCGGGCGGCAGGAACATGCTCAGCATCGCGGTGGTCCCGTCCTTCTCCAGCCGTTGGCTGATCCCGCGCCTGCCAGATTTTTTTGCTGGGCATCCCGATGTGGTGATCGATTTCGTCTCTCGCGGCGACCGGTTCGACTTCAAGGACTGCGATGTCGATGCGGCGATCCATTACGGCAAGCCGGCCTGGGCCGGCGCCTCGGTCGAGTTCCTGATGGACGACGACAAGGTGGCGGTCTGCAGCCCCGCCTTCCGGCGGCGCCATGGCATCAAAGGGCCGGAAGAACTCGTCGTGACGCCACTCCTACAGTTGCGCACGCAGAGCGCGGCCTGGCCAGATTGGTTTGCCCGAGCCGGCGCCCCCGCGCGTGATGTTGCCATGGGCATTTCCTTCGACAGCTTCAACATGATCGCGGAAGCCGCCAAGGCAGGGCTGGGCGCAGGGCTGGTCCCGCGTGTCCTCGTCGAGCGGGAACTCGCGAGCGGCGAACTCGTGCTCGTTTCCGACACGACCGTGCCGGGCGACTCGGCATATTACTTCGTCAGCCCCGAGCACAGCATCAACCTGCCGCTGGTGAAGCAGTTCAGGCGGTGGATCCAGAAGCAGGTCGAGGCCACCGCGCCCGGGGCTCGCGGCCCCGCCAAGGCGCGGACGGGGAACTGAGCCGGACCCGGCCAGCTAGTCCAGCACCTGGTTGCGCATCGGCTGGCCCGCGAAGAAGCGCTCGATCTCCAACCAGAGCTCACCCATCTTCATCAGCACGGCATCGGCCGTTCCAGTGCCAACATGAGGCGTCAGCACTACGTTGTGAAAGCTGGCGAGCGGCATCGGCTGCGGAGGCGGCTCGACCTCGAAGACATCGCATCCGGCCCCGCCGAGATGGCCAGACCGCAGCGCTTCCGTAAGCGCAGCCTCGTCGACCACGGGTCCACGGGCGCAGTTGATCAGCATCGCGCCGGGCTTCATCAGGCCAAGTGCGTGTCGGTCGATCAGATGGCGCGTCCCCTCCGTCAGCGGAACGTGCAATGTGACGATGTCGGAGAGGCCCAGCAGCGTATCGAGCGGCTTTCGGGCCGCATTGAGCTCGTGCTCGACCTCGGCCGGTATCTCCGCAATGTCGTGGTAGAGAATGGAGACGCCCCATCCGGCGAGCCGCCGCGCCACCTCGCGGCCGATCCGTCCGAAACCGACGATACCGACCGTCTTGCCGCAGATGTGGCGCGATTCCGGCCGAAGGTTCTGGGCGAGCCAGACGCCTTCCCGCAGTTGCGCATCTAGGAAGGGCAGCCGTTTGCCGACTGCGAGCATATGCATAATGGCATGCTCGGCGACGCCCGGCCCTGTACCAGCGGGAAGGATCGTCAGCGCGATGCCGCGGCGCCGCAAGTCGATGCTGTCGCAATAGTCGTGATAGCCCACCCCGTTGAATGCGACGACGCGCAGCTTCCCTGCCGCGTCGAGATAGTGCTCCTTGAGCGGATGCCCGCCGAGCAGGAGGGCATCGACTTCAGCGATTTTCACGATCCGCTCCGCCTCCGAACCGGTTTCGAGCGTGACCAGTTCCACCCAGTCAGGCATCGACCGGCGGATAAAGCTCAGCATCTCCTCGTTCGCAAGCGCGAAGTAGAGAAGCTTTATCGTGTTGGGCATGGACACCTCGCGGCCGGTCTGAAACTCGAGCGCCCCAACAGTCTCCATGCTGCACAATGTCATCCGCAGGACAGGCCCAATGATAGACGGTTGGAGTAAGAGAAGAACAATTTGTATAGCGTATCCAAAGATCATATCGAGCGAAATAAATTTGGATTCTGATTAGTTTTCCTATTGATTGAAACTGGGAGATACCGCTTTTGATCATCGGTGGAACGGCTGCAGGTCCGCCGTATGCACGAATTCCATTTGGGTCTCTTAGCGGAATGGTTTGCGGTGGTGAATTTTTTTACGCTCGGACGGCGGCCTCGCGCGGCCCATAATTGAGGGATCTTCTTCAAGTATTTCTCGACCATCTCGCGAATGGATCGCTCGATAGCAATACGCTGCACTCCACCATCTCCGCCGAGTTCGACCGAATATATGGTGTCGCTATTGGGGCCCTTCGACGGTAAGTACAGTCGCAGTCTCGCCGGCAAGGACGCTATTCGCTACAAGTGGTGAGCAGGATCGCCGAGCCGCCGGCGGGAACAGGCAGACAAGCGGACTTTCCGATACGGATGGTTATCAGACATCTTGGCAGAAATTGTTGCCGGGATAACTTATCGACGAGAAATTCTTGCTTACTACCCGGGCGTGCCGCGTCGCTTTGTCTGTCAGCAATGCGCTCATTGTCCGCAACGTGAACTGCCACCTGGACCAGAACTGGAAACCTCGGCTTCCCGGCAAGGACCGAATGTCCGCCCATGGCGCAACGCTGCAGAACGTACGGCGGTCATCCGCTCATTTGGCATAGATCGACGCTGCGATCAAAGTCCCGGTCTGGACGGTAGCCACGAGCGGCTCTGCCGCTTCAAGGGCGATCGCGTCTCCCGCTGAGACGTGATGCGCGGTGCCGGTTAGACAAAGGTGGGCGTCTTCCTTCACGGCATAAAATGCATGGGCGCCCGGTCGAAAATCTGCACTGCTCCCTGCGCCCATGGCCGTCATTCCACCGGTGGCCTCGGATCGGTTGATCATCAGATTGAGGACTTTTACCGGTCCATTTTCCAATCGGCTGACAATCTTCAACTCGCCGCCATACTGAACCGGCTTCAAAGGCTCGGACAGGTCGATCGTCGCTGAGCCCGCGTCGAGAAACAGGCCTTCGCCTTCTACGACAACCTGATGGCGATCGTAGCCAGTATGGTCGGAGAAGGCTGAGGCCGAGATGATCTCGGTTCGCGCAAGACGCCAGACCAGTCCATCCCATCCGGTTGCGAGACCGCCTTCAATGCGAGTCTCGGCAACAATGTCCGTTGAACCCAATCCGTTCTTCCACGGCTCGATCACGTAGGAAGACTGCGGAATATTGCACAAGTTCATCATTTCAGAGGCCATCCGGAGCAGTTTTCGAAGCAAGGGGCGAGCGGCCGGGCTCGATGACGCAGCCGTAAGAAATGCCTGGGTGCAATTTCGGCAAATGGAAACACAGCGAGATTAGATGTCGCAGTACATTTTCTGGATTCGCTCCGCGTAATCCGACAGCCAGTTCGCGATCTTTGCAACCGAGGGATCATGGCTGCGCAGCGGCGATGCGATGAGGTATTCGCCGAACTCGCTCTTCTGGACCTCCCGGTTGATCCGCACCAACCGTCCCGCTCGAATGTGAGGCCCGATCGAGTATCGCCAACCGAGAGCGACGCCGCGACCTGCTATCGCGCCCTCCAGGGCCTCCGCATAGGTCGCCTGCAGACGGATGTCCATCCGATCCACCTCGTCCGGATAGCAGGCACGCCAATCGAGCGATGCGGTGAATGGCTTCTCCATCTGGAGCAACGGGCATTTCAGGAGCTCCGCATCCGAACGCGCGACAAATTCCGGACTAGCAACTTGAAGGACCTCGCCCGGCAGCAGCAGGCGATGAAAAGAGTTTGGCTGCGCTCCAGCCATGAAACACAACTGAAGGTCGTACTCGGTCGCGGAAGGGTCCGCCCGGAAATCGAGGCAGACGAGATTGACGGGTATCTCGGGAAACGCGTTGCAGAGCGGCCCGAGCGCCGGCAGGACCCATCCGGAAGCAGACGGGGTGATACGAAGCGTGACGCCTTCGGCCGGCTTGGCGCGCATGGTCCGCTCCAGCTGATGGTCGATATCGACGAAGGCCCGCGCAAGCGCGCTCTGTAACTCAAGGCCTGCGTCCGTTACTTTCAGGCGCTTGCCGTTACGCTCGAACAAGGCAACGCCGAGCCTTTCCTCGAGATCAATGATACGGCGGCTGATCGCCGGCTGCGAGATCCCGAGTTCGGCCGCAGCCTTGGTAAAGCTTTCGAGACGCACAGCGGCCTCGAGTGCGGTCAGGTTGTCCCAGGAGCCTATCCTGCGCCGCAAGCCTCTGATCGAAATCGGATATCGGCTGTTTCCAGACTGGGTCATGCCCGAACGCTAGCACGCGGAACTTCGCGCTTTCGAGCACCTTCGCTTGATCGACGCCACGGAGGCACATGGTGCGAGGAGGCACGCACCATGTGCCTCACGATCACGAGCGCGTACGGGCCGGCGCGCTCTCGGCCAGCCAAACGCGTTCCATGAAATGCGGATGAATGAGCGGATGCGTGGTGTATTCGTTCACGTACTGGCCGTGGGCGGAAAGATAATCGCGGTAGAAGGGCACGAGCCAGGGTAGGTCTTCCATCAGCATCTTCTGCGCCGCGGCATATTTCTGCGCGCGCTCCTTGTCATCGGCGGTCATGCGCGCATCGGAGACGAGCTTGTCGAACTCGGGCTTCTTGTAGCCTGAATCGTTATAGGGCGCGTCGCTCGTCAGGAATTGTGTGAACATGCCATCCTCGGTCGGCGCCATGTTCCACAGGGCGACGTAGCAAGCCGCCTTCTTCCAGACATTGGCGACGTATTCGTCATAGGGCACGACCTGGACATCGACTTCGATGCCGGCGGGCTTGACCATTTCCTTGAATGCAACCGCCAGCGTCGCACGCTCCTTCGGCGAGTTGCTGGCGTAGCAGGTGAACCGGATCCCCTTCGAGTGGCCGGCTTCCGCGAGCAGCTTGCGGGCCAGCGCATGATCGGGCTGGAACGGCTCCAGCGGCAGGCCGAACCGGTATTCCGGCGATATCGCATTGTCGTAGGCGGCCCGACCATAGCCTTCGAGAACGATTTCTTGCAGCGCATTGCGATCGAGGCACAGGCGGATGGCCTGGCGGACCCTGACATCCTTGAACGGGTCGGCATCATTTCGCAGGACGATGTTCATGAAGCCGCCGGTCTGCTGGCGGCGGCCGACGATGTTGCGCGCCTTCGAAATCCGGCCGTAATCGGCATTGCCGACGCGCAGCATGACGTCGCTCTCGCCGTTCAGGAACGCCGCCGATTCCGCCGCCGCATCCGGGTAGATCGCCACCTCGATGGCGTCGAGCCGCGGATAGTCGGGATTGAAGTAGTTCTCGGAGCGCACGACGAAGGTCCTGCGTCCTGGCTCGTGCCTGTCGAGCTTGAACGGGCCAGAGCCATGAACGACGGTCTCGAGTACCTTCGTGTCGCCTTCGAGGATCTTCTGCGGGATCAGCCGAAGATTGATGTGCGCCAGCGAGACCGGCAGATTCGCATCGCGCGTCCGGAGCGTGACCTTGAAATGCTGCTCGTCGATCACCGAAACGTCCTGCACGGGACCGATCGAGCGCATCGCCGGCGACGAGTTCTTGGCATCCAGCACGGCCTTGATCGAGGCCGCAGCGTCAGCCGCCCGAGCCGGCGAGCCGTCGTGAAATGCGAGACCGGCGCGCATCTTGAAGGTGTATTCGGTCAGCTCGGCGTTCGCCTGCCAGCTCTCCACGGCGTCGCCCTGCGGCTTCATCTCACCGTCTAGACGCGTGATGCCCTGGTAGAGCATCTCGTTCAGGAGATAGCCGGTGCTGTTGAGCTGCACGAACGGGTTCAGCGATGCCGTGCGCTCGGCGACGCTGACGCGCAGGCGTCCGCCCTTTCGCGGCGTGCCGGTCTGGGCCAGCGCGGGATGCGCGGCGCCACCGAGCAGAGCCATGCCGAGGGCGGTGCCGCCTGCGATCACGTTCCGGCGGGAGAACTGACGGGTATCGGTCATTCGTTTGCTCCTCCAAGCTGTCGATCAGAATACGGAACTGAATGTCGGAGCAGGCCGCAGCGAACGGCAGCCGGTCTCGGTCATTTCGAACGAGGCCGAGCGCAGCATGAACCCATGACCGGGCACATGGAGCGCCGGCACGATATGCATCGTCATGCCTGGCTTGATTTCGGAATGGTCGCCCGGCTTGAGCTGGACAAGGCTTTCCATCCAGCTGACGAAAGACAGGCCGATTCCATAGGCTGCACGATTCATGAAGTGCTCGGACAATCCGGCTTCTTCGATGATGCGGCGGCACAGCAGATCCCCCTCGTGCGAGGTCATGCCTGGCCGCAGACCTTCCATCACGGCCGCCGTGGCCTCGTCGCAGGCAGCGAGCAGGCGCGCGCGCTCGCGATCCGGCTCGCCCTTCGTCAGCGTCCATTCGATGGGCGCGTTGTAGCGCTCGCAGGTGCCGGTCATGACCAGGACGGCGCAGTCTCCGGGCCTGGGTGTGTCATGGTTCCAGGCACTGTGCGCCATTGCCGTGCGAGCCCCGGAGGTGACATGGGGGCCGGACACCGGCGTCTGCCCGCCGGACGCGCCGATGAGGGCGGCGAAGGCCGCGGACGTCGCGTCCGAGCCGTTGCCGCCGGCACCCAGCACCGCAACCGCCGCCGATGCGCCTAACATCGTGATCTCGCCGGCGCGGCGCAGGGCGCGCAGCTCGGCCTCGGACTTGATGCGCCGCAGATCGGTGATGCAGCCGGTCACATCCAGGGCCTCGCCGGCCTTGCCGGACAGATACTGGGCATCGCTGAACGACAGCGACGGACGCGCCAGTTCCAGGCCCAGGCGCCGCGGCGGGCCGCCGGCAAGATCGGCGGCGAGGCGAGCGAGCGCCTGCGCGAGCGTTTCGACGTCCTCGTGGAACCCCCAGTCGACGCACCAGGTCCGCGTTGCCCAGTGGGGTTGCCAATGACGCTCCAGGGAACGCGTGACGAAGAAATGGCGGCCATCCGCCGCCAGGAGCACGGCTTTGCCACGCACGCGGCCGCCGATATCGATGCCAGTCAGATAGACGATGCTCTCGGGATCGGTGACCGCGACCACGTCGACATTATGCTCGCTCATCCAGGCTCGCACCCCGTCGCGACGGCGCGCGAGCTCGGTCACGGGCATGGCCCATGCGTCATCCTTCAACGTAGTCATGTCTCTTCTTTCAGGCGTTCGGCCGGGGCCCAGAGTGGCGGTACGGCTTCGAGTTCGGGTGTCGGAATGTGGCAGGCGACGAGATGGCCATCCCCGACATCGCGGAGCATGGGCCTTTCCTTCGTGCAGACCTCGCCGAGGCGGCGTGGACAGCGCTGGTTCAGGCTGCAGCCGGGAGGCGGATCGCGGGGGTCCGGGCGGTTGCCTTCGAGGCGCACACGCCGCGTGTCCAAAGCCGGATCGAGAGAGGGAACGGCGCTGAACAGCGCTTCGGTGTAGGGATGGTACGGGGCCGCGCGTGAGGCCGTGCCTCGCATTTCGACGATGCGCCCGAGATACATCACCACGATGCGGTCGGCGATGTGCTGGACCACATTGAGATCGTGCGAGATGAAGAGATAGGACAGCCCGTGCTCATCCTGCAGATCCGCCAGCAAGTTGAGGATGGCGCCCTGAACTGAGACGTCCAGGCCGGAGGTGATCTCGTCGCAGATCATCAGCGATGGTCGGCCGGCCAAAGCGCGCGCGATGCAGACGCGCTGCTTCTCGCCTCCGGACAGTTCGTGCGGATGGCGCGAGGCGTAGTGCTCCGGCAGGCGCACCATTTTCAGCAATTCCGAAACCCGCGCTGCGAGGCTGGTGCCACGAATGCCGTCACGCACGGCCGCCGGGCGGCCCAGTATCTGACCGATCGTCCTCTTGGGGTTCAGGGCCGCGTCGGGATGCTGGAAGACGATTTGAACGTCCTTGCGATATTGCACCGAGAGCGCGTGCATCGACTTGAAGGTCGTTCCGCGATAGCTCAGCGAACCGTCGAACTCGACGAGTCCGGCGATGGCCTTCGCGAGGGAGGACTTGCCGCAGCCGCTTTCGCCGACCAATCCAACGGTTTCGCCCGGAGCGATCGCCAGATCGACCGTCTTTGTCGCCCGGAAGGTCCGGTCGATCGAGCGAAACCTGTCGAACAGGCGAGGCTTGCCGTAACGAACATCGACGCTTTCGAGCCGAAGCAGGGGCGAAGCGTTCGGTGCGAGCGCCCGTTCGGCCGGCTGCTGCCAATGCGGCTCGGCTGTCTGCCCATAGGCCAGCACGCGGCGCCGGATCGCCTGTTGGCCAGAATTCACCTGGCTGCGCAGCAGGTTGCGGGCGTAGGGATGCCGCGGGCTGCGCAATAGAGCCTCGGTCGGCCCTTGCTCCACGATCTCGCCATGCTGAATCACGGCGACGCGGTCGGCGATCTCCGAGACGGTTGCCAGATCGTGGCTGATGTACAGCACCGAGACCCCGGTCTGCTGCTTCAGGCTTCGCAAGAGGTCGAGAACCTGCGCGGCCGTCGTCGGGTCGAGAGCCGTCGTCGGCTCGTCGCAGATCATGAGGCGTGGCCGCATGGAGAAGGCCATCGCGATCAGGATTCGCTGTTTCTCGCCACCGGAGATTTCGTGCGGGAAGCGCTGCATCATCGCGCGCGGATTGGGGAGATTGACCTGATCGAGAAGCTCATGTGCTCGCTTCAACTGCTCGGCCGCGGAGCCCTTCTGGCTGAGGCGGATATTCTCGAGCAGTTGATCGCCGACGCTCATGATCGGGTTCAGCGACGCCATGGGGTCCTGATAAACCATGGAGACGAGCCCGCGCCTTAGCTCGCGTAGCCGCTGCGGCGAGACAGAGAGGATATCCTCGCCATCGATGGCGATGCTGCCGCCCTCGACGACGGCGTTGCGCGCGAGATAGTTCATCACCGCATAGGCGAGCGTGCTCTTGCCGGAGCCGGATTCCCCGACCAGTCCGACGACCTCGCCCGGTGCGACGCGCAGGTTCACGCCCTTGAGCACGGTGGTCTCGCCGGCCCTGGCGCGGTAGCCGATCTTCAGATCGGCAATGACGAGCTCCGCCCCGTTCATCGCGAGGCCCTCAGGTTCAGCGCGTCCCGGAGACCGTCGCCCAGCATGTTGAAGCCGATGGCGGCCAACGCGATGCCGAGGCTCGGCCAGAACACCAGCCAGGGATTGCGAAACATGAATTCGCGGGCATTCGAGATCAGCAGGCCCCAGTCGGAAGAGGGCGGCTGCGCGCCGAGGCCGAGATAGCTCAGCGTCGCCCCCAACATGATCGCGAAGCCGACTCGGATGGAGGCTTCGATCAGGATCGGCGGGATGACGACCGGCAGGATCTCCCGGAACATGATGTAGCTGCGCGGTTCGCCACGGGCGATGCAGGCCTGGACGAAGTCGCGTTCCCTGACCGTGAGCACCGCGCTTCGGGTGATGCGGGCGAGGCTCGGCGCAAAGCCCAGCGCGACGGCGGCGATGGCGTTGATCGTGCTGCCACCGAGTACGGAGACGATGAGCAGGATGATGATCAGGTTCGGGATCGCCAGGAAGACATCGACGATCCGCATGATCAGATCGTCGAGCCGGCCGCCGAGAAATCCCGCGAGCAGGCCGATGGTGGCGCCCGCGGCGGTGCCGAGTACCGTGGCTGTAATGCCAAACAGGATCGTCGCCCGGGCGCCATGGAGCATGCGGCTGAACAGGTCCCTGCCGAAATTGTCGGTTCCCAGCCAGAATTCCGCGCTCGGCCCGGACAGGCGGCGCGTGACGTGGAAGGCCTCGGGGTTGTAGGGCGCGAGCGCGGGCCCGAAGACCACGGCCACCATCAGCACCGAGAGGATGACGACCCCGGCAATACCCAGGGGGTTCCTCAACAGGCGGCCGAGCCAGGGCGGCATGAGGTCAGTCATACTTGATGCGCCTGTCGACGAGAGCATAGGAGAGATCCGCGATCAGGTTGGCGAGCGCGTAGATCGCCGAGATGATCAGCGCGACGCACTGCAGAAGCGGCAGGTCCCGGTTCTGGATCGCGAAGATCATCAGCCGCCCGATTCCGGGATAGGCGAAGACCTCCTCCACGACGAGAATGCCGCCGATGAGGTAGCCGACATCGAGGGCGATGATCGTGATTGTCGGCAGCAGGCTGTTGGGGAGCGCGTGGCGCCAGAGCACGGCGCGGTGCGAGAGCCCCTTGAGCCGAGCCGTTCGGACATAGTCGCTCTCGAGCACTTCGACCATTTCCGACCGGGTCTGGCGTGAGATATGGGCGGTCATGACGATGGTCAGCGTCACCGCAGGCAGGACGAGATGGCTCAGGAAGGCGGCCACGCCGCCTTCGGCGACCGAGACATATCCACCGGCAGGAAACAGGCCGAGCTCGGGGCGGGTGAAGATCACCAGCAGCAGCGTGGCGGTCACGAACTCGGGCAACGAAACGCCGATATAGGACCCGACGCTGACCGCGACGTCCGTCGGCCGCCCCTGCCGGTCGGCAGCGAGGACGCCGAGGGGGATCGCTACGATCGTCACCAGAATGAGCGCGACGGCCCCCAGGACCGCAGAGCGCGCGAGCGCCGTCAGCGTCAGGTTGAGGACAGGCTGTCCGATCGCCAGCGAGGTGCCCCAATCGCCTCGAAGAATGCCGCCCAGCCAGTCGCCATATTGGACGATGCTCGGCCGGTTCAGCCCAAGCTTGATGACGAGTTCTTCGATCTGCCCGGGCGCGGCATGCTCTCCCAAGATCATCTGGGCAGCGTTGCCCGGGAGAATTTGGGTAACAAAAAATATCGCAGCCGAAATGAGAAATAGCGTAACAATGATGTAAGCTAATCTCTTGAGGATAAACTCTGCGGACATCCTGTTCTAAATTCCCCTGCGTCGTCAGGTCGCCTCAAATCAAAGGCGTTCTTATGCCGACTAAGGTAGGTTAGAAGCATTCAATCCGATCTCAAGATGGTTTCTCGTTATGTCGTTATACGGTCAGATTATAAGCGAGCCGACGAGCGAGAAGCACTCCTATGGGCATCTTCGATTGGTTGTGGCTCGCCATTGCTTAGGCAGCATGTCGGAAGGGACACGCAGACGAGCGCTCGGATGCGCGAAATCCGTTCCCCAGGCCTGCAACGCCAGTCCGGCTTGAGTGTCGACGTGCGCACCGAAATTATCGACAGCCCCGTTCTGGTCGATGCCTAGATCGGCCCAGCGGGCTAACAAGACAGGACAGCTGAACTTCAGCTCATCGACCGCTTTTGCGAGCGGCAGCAAATGACCGCTTTTCGGCTGGATCCCAAGGTCCGCTTCTGGCGCGAGGCGGCTGACGTCTGGAGTTCGTGTCGAAGCTGGTGCCGGCCATCGTAGGTGCCCCGGCCGCGGTGCTGAACGGACCACGTTTCTCTCTGGGCAATCGTTCGCTGCGGCATCTGGCGCGGTGGAACGCGTCACGAACTGACGGTAGAAGCGTCGTGGCTTAGTGCGGCATGTCGGGCTTCCGCTGGCGTAAGGCCATAGCGCGCCCGGAACTGCCGATAGAACGTCGAAGGCTCGGTGAAGCCGGCTTCGAAGATGATGTCCGCGATCCGCCGCAGCACCTGCCGGCGATCACAGAGACAGGCATGGACATGGGCCAGCCGCCGCTCCGCGAGATAATCTGAAAAGCTCGTGCCGTCCTCGGCAAAGAGTTGGCGGATATAGCGATCGCTGATGCCGAAGGTCCGCGACAACTGCCCGGCCGAGAGGGCGGGGTCGAGGAGATTGCGGTTGATATGCTGCTTGAGACCGGCCAGCCGCGCCGCCCGGACGCCGGACGAGGGAGGGCCGCTGCTCCCCGTCCTGAACGCCTCCGCCAAGATGTCCGCGATGTGCCGCGCGGCCAGCGGTGCAAGAGCGGCTGGCGTCTCCATCCTGTGGAGCGACATGAGGTAGTCGAAGAGCAATTGATGCGCCGGCTGGGTCCGGCCGATATGGTCCGGTGCGATATCGTCGAGATTGCCGACCAGCGGTGCCAGGAGCGAGCGCTTGAACTGCAGCGCCATGGTCCATTGCGAATCCTCGGTCTGGATCGACCAGCGTCGGTCGAGCGGCAGGATCGCGGCCGTGCAGGGCCTGGTCTCGACATCGCGCCCCGCCATGGCCAGCCGGTAGCCGCCGCGGTTCCAGGACAGGATGATGTCGTCGTTGTCGTCCGCCATCAGCGCCGACGTGCGCTGCCAGCTCATCGGCGAGACCGCGCCCAGCGTGCACATCATCTCCGGCAGGATCAGCGTCCTGGCGTCGAAGGCAAGATCATGGCCGCGGGCTGGCTCGATCTGCAGGCGCATCTGGATGCGGCCGTAGAAGTCCCGGATGAATTCGTCGCGATGATGCTCGGGGACGTCGCTGACTGAGAACGAGGCCGTTTGGACGACGTTTTCGGCGGGCATGGGCGGTGATTTCCAGGGAGCGTTGCAAAAGGTGAGCGAGTTTTCCCGCGATCGCAAGAGCGCTACGGCGACCGAGTGCCGCCAGTGCAAGCTTTGGTTCCGCGGGTGCCACACGCGATCCGAAGGGCTGTGCTAGCGGAATGATGCTGGCCGTGGCGCCGGTCGCGGAGGCGGCTCATGCCGGAGGGGGCGAAGTGGCGACATCGGTGGCGGTGAATGCCGCGAATCCGGTCCAGTACATGGCGATGGATACGGCCGGCCTCGCGCCTAGGGACGCCGTCGCGCTCTGGCAAGAGAGCATCGGCGTGTTCTACGATGCGCGGCCTCATGGCGATCCCGATGGCCGCTTCCATTTCTTCGCCGATGCCTCGCATCTGGGCGATGCCATCCTGACCCGCTACGCCTGCACGGTCCATAATCACTATGATCGGTCGCCGGCCCGCATCAGCCGCGACGGGCTTGACCATGTCACGCTGCAGCTGCTGCGCGGGGGCCGGCACGGCCGCCGCGATGCGGCATCGGGCGAGCATGCGCAGGCCGGCGACCTGATCGTGGCCGATCTCGCGCAGACCCAGGCGACCGTGGCCTTCGATCTCGACAGCTTCAACCTGACCTTCCCGCGCCGCATGCTCAGCCCGCTGCTCAATGCGCCGGACGAGCACAATATGCGCGTCGTTTCCGGCAAGGCTCCGCTGACGGCTCTGCTGCGGAGCCATTTGGAGAGCCTGCACCGCCAAGCCCCGCGCATGCGCCGCGACGAGGTCGAGGCGATCATCCGCCCGACGCTCGAACTGGCGGCGGCTGCGCTCAACATGTCGGTGACGGAGGAGAGGGCCGCCGCCGTCAGGCTGGCGCTGACAGGGCAGATCCGGCGCCATATCGATGAGGCCATCGCGGACCCCGCGCTCTCGGCCGAGACCGTCGCGGCAGCCTTCGGCATCTCGCTGCGGAAGCTCTACTATCTCTTCGAGCCTTATGGCGGCGTCTCGGCCTACATCACCGCGGGGAGGCTGCGGCGAGCCCGCGTGATGCTCGTCGAGCCGTCCTATCTGGCGATGAGCGTCGCCGATGTCGCCGAAGCCTGCGGGTTCGCCTATCGCACGAATTTCGTCCGCGCCTTTCGCAAGCTATTCAGCGTGACGCCGCGCGAGGCGCGAGCCCACGCAGCCGAAGGGCGCCGAATCGTGAGCCAGTATCCGAGCGGGCCGAACATGTGGCACTGGATCCGCCGGCTGCGCTGAAGCAGGGCTGCCGGCTTCCGCTCCCGCTGTCGGTTTTGCAGGGACGGATACGAACGCCGCAGCCAGAGATACAATTGAACCGGCTCGGCTCCATTTCCTTGCAGGCCCACCGAACCTCCCCCCAAAAGCGCCAGAGAGAGGCTGAGGGAACGATCTCCCGGCTCGGCGCCCTGCGCCCCGCATCAGCCGGGTGCAAGGCGCCCTGCGGGTTGCCCCCGAAGCAACGAGATGGCGTTTCGAGGGGCGATCGATGCCGAAGGCGAATTCCATTATCTGGTCCGGCCAGGCCACGCAGGCAGGGCGCGCCGCTGCGGCGAGGCCGGTGGCCAGTCCGTGGTCAAAAGGCAGGTCGCAGGATTACAGGATCGGCCTGTGTCGCCTGCTCCTGGCGAGCACGGCCTGTATCGCGCTCGCGCCGGCGCTGCCCGCCGGAGCAGCCGACTGGACCGGCGTCGTTTCCACCGACTGGTTCGACAACGGCAACTGGAATCCATTCGCCCCGACGATCGGCACGACCGCGAATATCAACACGGTCGCTCCCGGGCCGAACATCGTCGGCCTCGGCGCGATTGCCGACGAGCTTAATGTCGGTTTCACCGGGCCCGGGGGCCTCACGGTCATGGGCGGCGGGTCGCTGCTCACCACCAACACCTATATCGCCCGCACCACTGAGCTCGGAGCCGTTCTGGTGACCGGCAACGGGTCGAGCTGGACGAACACAGTCGATCTTAATGTCGGCTATCAGGACCAGGGCACGTTGACGATCGCGGCGGGCGGCTCCGTCATCGTCCACGGCAAGAGCGCCATCGGCTTTTCCGCTTCCGCCCTGGGGCTCGTCAGCGTTTCCGGCCTGAACTCGGCCTGGACGGTGGTTGGCCCCCTCTCCATTGGGAATTTTGGCGATGGCACCCTCAATATCGGTGCCGGAGGGACGGCGAACAGCGCCGATGCAACGCTTGCCGTTCAGGCCGGGTCGCAGGGCAAGGCCGCGGTCACCGGCGGCACCTGGGCGAGCTCGGGCCAGATCGTCGTCGGCGCGGCCGGCGCGGGCGCACTGGAGGTCACGGCTGGCGGCGTGCTCAATAGCGGCTCCGGTGTCGTCGGCAATGTCGCGACGGGTACGGGCGAGGCCATCGTCTCGGGCGTCGGATCGCGGTGGACGACCACCGGGAACCTGGTCGTCGGCGCCCAGGGCAACGGTCAGCTCACCATCGCCAATGGCGGCGCCGTGCTGAACAACAATGACGCCATCGTCGGCGATGCCGGGATCGGGCAAGTTACCGTGAGCGGGGCGAATTCCAACTGGACGGTGACCGGCACCAACATCCTCATCGGCAATGGCGGCAGCGGTGGCGCCCGCGTCGAGGCTGGCGGCGTCGTCCAGACGGGGAATGTGCGGCTTGGCCAACTGAATGGCGGCGGAAGCGGTAACGTCGAAGTCACCGGCGCAAACTCGCGCTGGGACAGCAGTGGCGCGTTCTCGATCGGTCGCGCCGGAATCGGCACGATGACGGTGCTCGATGGCGGCAAGGTCACGTCCGGCACATTCGAGCTCGGCTTCAATCCGACCGGCGTGGGAACGCTGACCGTCTCGGGTACTGGGTCGAGCTGGCTCGGCAGCGCCGATCTCCATATCGGCGCTGCCGGCGCCGGCACGCTGACCATAGCCGATGGCGGGGTGGTCAATGTCGCCGGCACGGCGCATATCGCCGCGGCTGCCACCTCGGTTGGAACGTTGAACATCGGCCGGGCGAAGGGCCAGGCCGCCGCCGCGCCGGGCTCGTTTGCGGCAGGCGCGATCTCTTTCGGATCGGGCAGTGGCAAGATCGTCTTCAATCACAGTTCGGACAGCTACCAGTTCGCTGCCGGCATGAGCGGAACCGGAGCGATCGAGGTGGTTTCCGGCAGGACCAGTCTGACCGGCGATTCCAGCGGCTTCACCGGCACGACGACGGTCGAGAGCGGGGCGCTGGCGGTGAACGGGCAGCTTGGCGGTGCGCTGGATGTCTGGACGGGCGGGCGCCTCGGCGGCGTCGGTACCGTGGGCAGCACCGTCGTCTCCGGCACGATCGCGCCGGGCAACTCGATCGGGACGCTCAACGTCGCCGGCAACATCACCTTCAACCCCGGCTCGACCTACGAGGTTGAGATCGACGCCGCCGGCGCCTCGGACAGGATCGTCGCTGCGGGCACGGCGACGATCAATGGCGGCGCGGTCAATGTCCTGGCGGGAGCGGGCAACTACGCCCAGCAGACGCAGTACACCATCCTGACCGCGGTGGGCGGGCGCAACGGCACCTTCACCAGCGTGACCTCGAACCTCGCCTTCCTCGATCCCGCGCTCGGCTACGACGCCAACAACGTCTACCTGACGATGACCCGCAACGATGCGACATTCGTCGGCATCGGCCTGACCTGGAACCAGATCTCCGCCGGCGGCGGCGTCGAGAGCCTTGGGCCGGGCAATCCCGTCCAGAACGCCGTGCTGAGCCTCTCAGCGGATCAGGCGCGCAATGCCTTCGACCAGCTCTCGGGCGAGATCCACGCCTCGGCCCGCACCGCCCTGATCGAGGACAGCCGCTTCCTGCGCAACGCCGTTAACGATCGCCTGCGCGCGGCCTCCGGCAGCACGGGCGCGGCCGGCGAGCCGGTCGTGACCTATCAGAACGGCAAGCCGGTCGCGGCGCCTGCGACGACCGATCGTTTCGCGCTCTGGGGCCAAGGCTTCGGCTCGTGGGGTCGGACCGACGGCGACGGCAACGCGGCGAAGCTCACGCGCAAGACCGGCGGCTTCTTCATCGGCGCCGACGCTCCCGTCTTCGGCAACTGGCGTCTTGGCGCGGTCGCCGGCTACAGCCGCACCGATTTCGACGTGAAGGGCCGCAATTCATCCAGCACCAGCGACAATTACCATCTCGGCCTGTATGGCGGCGCGACCTGGGGCGCGCTCGCCTTCCGCACGGGTGCCGCCTATACATGGCACGACATCGCGACCAACCGGACGGTCAGCTTCCCCGGCTTTGGCGACCGGCTGAAAAGCGACTACGGCGCCGGCACCGCGCAGCTCTTCGGCGAGCTCGCCTATGGCTTCGCGCTGGGCGCTACCCGGATCGAGCCCTTCGCCAACCTGGCCTATGTGAACCTGCACACGGACGGCTTCCGCGAGACGGGCGGGGCTGCGGCGCTGGTCGGAAGCTCGGCCGATACCGATGCGACCTTCACGACGCTCGGCCTGCGCGCCCAGACTGCGTTCAATCTCGGCGGGGCCAACCTGACGGCCAAAGCGACGCTCGGTTGGCGCCATGCCTTCGGTGACGTCACACCACTTGCGAGCCTGCGCTTCGCCGGTGGCGGCAACGGCTTCGACATCGCCGGCGTGCCGATCGCACGCAATGCGGCGGTGATCGAGGCCGGGCTCGACTACGCGATCGCGCCCAATGCCTCGCTCGGCCTCAGCTATGGCGGGCAGTTCGGCTCAGGACTGGCCGACCATTCGGCCAAGGCCAACTTCAATGTCAGGTTCTGACGAACCCGCATCCGCAAAAGCAGATCCGCCAACTGTTCGGGGGATCGCCTCATCGTCAGTGAACGGCTATGGCATCACCTACGTCCCCAACGACATAGTGGGGCGGCAGCTCGCGTCGGGCGAACTGGCCCTGGTGCTGGACGACTGGTCGCCCTTTTTCGGCGGCTATTTCCTTTGCTATCCCAGCCACCGCCAGAATCTTCCCGCCTTCAAGGTCGTTGTCGATGATTTGCGCTACTGAAGCCAGGCAGGATCAGGACGGTCTTCTAACATGTGCTGAAAGCCCGCTTTCCGGCAGGGCTCGAATGTCCGGAGTTGGCGCTGGGTAGCCTCAGATGCTGACCTGACCATCGACGGTGGTTACGCACTGGCCGCCAACGAAGATGGCTCCAGCGGAATCGATCCTCACTGAGATCTTGCCATCCCGGCCGACGCAACGGCCTTGCGATGCCTGATATTCGACGCCGCCTTCTGGCATCAGGCTCCGCAGGGCACGGAACACCCCCACACTGCCGTTTCCGCTTCCGCAAACCGGGTCTTCGGGAACGGTCACGACCGGAGCGAAGGTCCGGACTTCGATGTCCTGGCTGCCACCGGGCTCGAACGCGAAAGCAGTGACGCCGGTGATGGAGTGGCGTCGGCTGAATTCGGTCAGACGTCCCATGTCGGGCTTCAGATCGAGAAGCCCTTCGACACTCGGCACCTGCGTGATCAGCCAGTTTGGGCCGACATCGACGGTTGCTGGCTCCGCGTCCCATACGATCCGGGTGCCGAGGATGTCTTCAAGCTCGCGCACATCTTCGATCAGTAGTGTGGCGACCTTCGCCTTCGGCAGAGAGAGCGTCAGCAGCCGGCTCGCCCCCGTGCCTTCCACGGCTATATCAACGAATCCGGCTCCGCACTCCTGCACGAGCTTGCCGTCCTTCGGCTCCGCGATGCCCGCTTCGAGGATGGCATGGGCGCTGCCGAGCGTCGGGTGACCGGCGAACGGCAGCTCATGGAGAGGGGTGAAGATGCGGAGGAGATAGCTCGCCTCCGGTTTCGTCGGTGGCAGAACGAAGGTGGTCTCGGATAGATTGGTCCAGCCCGCGATAGCCTGCATCTGCACAGTCGTCAGCCCCGTGCCGTCGAGCACGACCGCCACCGGATTCCCTTTGAACGGGGTGGCGGAAAAGGCGTCGACGACCTTGTAGGCACGGGTCATAGCAGGCTCCGGTTCAAAAACGTTGGCATATGCCACTATCTTTGGGCAGGACGCCGATGTCTGCCCTGTCAACAGCAAGCGTCATGAGAAACAGAAGGCAAAAAGAACGTCCAGCCGAGCGCTGCAACGGAACAGCGTTGCGCAAGGCCAGCCGTCACTTGTCGCAATTCTATGATGTCGCGATCGCGCCGAGCGGCCTTGGCTGCACGCAAAAGGCGATCCTGGCGACCATCGAACGAGAGGGGCCGATCACGATGGGAAGGCTGGCCGACGAGTTGCTCATCGACCGTTCGGCACTGTCACAGAACATGAAGCCGCTGGAACGGGATGGCCTCGTCGTGGTCGCGGTAGATCAAACGGATCGTCGCGCGAAGAGGGTTTCCCTCACCAACCACGGGCGGGAGCGACATGCGGTTGCACACCCGCTGTGGGAGGCGGCGCAGAAGCGGTTCGAGGAAACCTACGGCCCCGAGGACGCGCTTCAACTGCGTCATCTGATGGCGCGCATCACCAATCTCAATCTGTAGTTAGCAGAAGCGGTCACTCCGATGTTCGACCTTCCGACCATTGAACCTCTATCAGCAAACGTTTGAAGCTCCGAGGACTGGTACGAACGGCCCTCGGCTAGCGAAGTAGGAATGTGTGCTTTCAGCCACGGATCCAAGGTCTGCTGTTGGCGCTGTGATGCCGTCGCAACTGCGCGTTGCTACCGGTGATAACGGATGTCCCTTGCGCGCTCTTGTGATGGAGCATGGCGCGCTTTGTGGCTCCTTGCGCTGAGGATCATTAGCTAAGCATAGCTTCAGCGGAAGCGACAGCCTGTTCGAGCAGGGCTAGCGCCCGCGCCCCTGCGGTTGCATCGGGATAATCCAGCATCTCGCCGCGAGCGGCGCGGACGAAATCGCCGAGGATTGCGTGATAGCCCTTGTGGTCCTCGTTGGCGGCGACCGTGAAATTCGGCTCCCAGACCAAGGTATCCTCGGCTTCCGCCAGCGTGGCATCGCCGCGCGACACCTTGAAGGGCGGAGCCCGGAAATAGCGGACCTCGTGCAGGTTCCGCACTTCGACGCGGCGATGGTCGCCCATCACTTGCCACCATTCCATCGGCGTACCGCGCGATTGATGCGTGCCCATCACGAGCGTGCCGATGCCGCTGTTGCGGAACCGGAAATCGACATGGAGGAGCAGCTTGCCGGGCTCCAGCTCGTGCCGGCGCGCGCCGACATGCGCGACCTCGCCCATCAGATGCGGGATTAGGTCGAAATAATGCACGCAGTGGTGCAGGTAGAAGCCGGTGTAATCGACGTCTTTGGCAAAGTATGTCGGCGCCGTCATGTATTGGCCGAGGAAGCTCGCCGTTTCGCCGAACTCCGCGGCGTGGATGACGTTGGCCGCGATGCGATTGGCGGTTGAATAGCGCTTCATGAAGCCGACGACGACCGGAACGCCGCGGGCCTTTGCGGCATCTGCCAGTTCCTGTGCCTGCCGGGATGTCGCGGCCGGCGGCTTCTCGATGAAGAGCGGCAATCCCCGCGCGATTGTCGCGAGGCCGACCTCGTGATGCTGCTTCGGGCCCATGGCGAGGCCGACGGCGTCGATATCGGTGCGGGCGAGCAGGGCGCGCCAGTCGCTCATCCGGTTCTCGGGCGCGACGCCGTAACGCTGTCCTGTCGAGGCGAGGCTCTCCTGCGAGATGTCGCAGATCGCCTGCAGAATGACATCGTGGCGCGTGACCTGCGGCAGCAGCATCTCGTTGGCATGCGTGCCGCAGCCGATCCAGCCGAGGCGGAGAGGGGATGTCATCACGCAAGTCCCTTCGTCGTCACGAGCCGGTCGGCAAAGGCGAGCGTCGCCTTGAGATAGTCGATGCTGGCCTTGAGTTCCGCATCCTCGTTCCGGGCTGGCGCACGCCATTGCGCCAGCGTCACGCCCGCCGCCTCGTCGTCGCGCCGGAACGGCTCCAGCACGATCGGTCCCTTGTAGCCGCTTGCTACGAGCGCACGCGCGATCGCCGGCCAGTTGATATGGCCGGAGCCCACGAAGCCGCGGTTGTTCTCGTTTGCCTGGAAATGCACGAGCCGCGACCCCGCCAGCCGGATCGAGGCGGCAAGGTCGAATTCCTCCATGTTCATGTGGAAGGTGTCGAGCATCACGCCGACGGCCGGCGAAGCGACGGCCTCGACATAGTCCAGCGCATGGCGGCAGGTGTTGCACATGTCGGTCTCGAAGCGGTTCAGGGGCTCGACTCCGAGGACGACGCCCTTGTCGGCGGCGCGCTTCGCGGCCTGTGTCAGGCCGCGCACGACGGCATCGACCTTGCGACGGCGCTCTGCCGGCTCGACCGGATGCGGCGCCCGGCCGGCGAAGACGAGCGGCGCGCCATAGAGCGGCCCGCCGACGATGCCGGCGCACAGCGCGGCGGCGATGTCGACGCATTGCTCGAGATAGACGATGCCGGCCTGATGTGCTGCCGGATCGGGGCTGGCGAGATCGCGGGTCAGGTTCACCCGCGCCGCCAGTACGATGGCGAGGCCGGCATCGGCGGCGGCGGCCTTCGTCTCGGCGAGATCGAGTTCGCCCGGCTCCGGCACGAGCAGTTCGACGACATCGGCCCCGGCCTGTTTCATGCGCTGGAAGGTCGGGAAATGCTCGCGCCCGAAGGGGCGCGCATAGAACATCGAGATCACCCCGATCGCATTGGTCATGATTTGACTGCTCCTGCCGTCAGGCCGCCGACGAGGCGCTTCTGCACAAAAAGGAAAAGGATGGTGACGGGCAGGGCAATGATCGTGCCGCCCGCGGTGAGGATGCCCCACTGCACCGTGAATTCGCCGATGAACAATTGCAGGGCGACGGTCACCGGCCGCACCGTCTCGCCCGAGAGCATCATCGCGAACAGGTATTCGTTCCACGAGGTGATGAAGACATAGATCGCGGTGGTGACGATGCCGGGCATCACCAGCGGCAGCACGACCAGCCGGATCGTCTGCGGACGAGAGGCGCCGTCGATCGTCGCGGCCTCGTCGAGATCCCTGGGAATCGCGTTGAAATAGCTGACCAGCATCCAGATCGAGAACGGGATCGAGAAGGTCGAATGGCCGATGATGACGCCGATGAAGGTGTCGATCAGCCCCAGCATCCGCATCAGCACGAAGAGCGGGATGATCAGCAGCACTATCGGGAACATGTTGATGACGAGGAAGCTCGTCATCAGCGTACGCCGCCCGGCGAAGCGGAAGCGCGAGAACGAGTACGCCGCCGGCACGCTCGCGGCCAGTCCGAGCAGGACGGCTCCGCAGGCGATGATCAGGCTGTTCAGCAGGTTGACCGGGAAGCTCGTGCGCTGGATGAGCGTTTTGTAGTGCTCGAAGGTGGTGGTGCTCGGCAGGTAGCGCACCGGGAATTGCGAGAGGTCCGCATTCGGCTTGATCGAGGTCAGCAGCATCCAGACGAAGGGCGCCAGCGCGAAGACGAGCACCAGCAGGACGGGGATTTCGACCTGGATCAGGTTTCGGGCGAAGGAGCGACGCCGGATCATTTCTCCATCTCCCCGGCCTGCCGGCGGACATAGACCCAGACAATGCCCAAGAGGATCGCGGTCAGCATCAGCGACAGCGAGGCGGCGTAACCGAACTCCATGCCCGTATAGGCGCGCAGGAAGGCGTAGAGCGGCAGCGTATGCGTGGCATAGCCCGGGCCGCCGCCGGTCATGACAAGGATGACGTCGAGGGAGTTGGCGACCCAGATGAGGCGGAGCAGCACAGCCGTGGCGATGACGCCGGCGATCGAGGGCAGGGTGACGTGGACGAACTGGCGCCATGGGCTCGCGCCGTCGATCTCTGCCGCTTCGTAGAGTTCGCCCGGAACCGTCTGCAGGCCCGCCAGGATGGTGACGGTGAAGAACGGGAAACCCTGCCAGACGAGTGCCAGCATGATGCAGGCGAGTGCCGTCGAGGGTTGGGCGAGCCAGGGATGTGGGGCCGAGATCAGGCCGAGGTGCAGCAGAATGTCGTTGAAGACGCCGAGGTTGAAATCGTAGATCCAGGTCCACATCAGGCCGATGATCACGCTCGGCAGCGCCCAGGGAATGATCACCAGCGCCCGCGCCATGCCGCGCCACCAGAAGCTCTGGTTGAGCAGCAGCGCGGCTCCGAGACCCAGGAGAAGCTGGAGCGAGACGACGCCCATGACCCAGATCGCCGAGTTCGCGAGCGCGATCCAGAAGACCTCGTCCGAGAGCGCGGTCGCGAAATTGCGCAAGCCGACGAAGCGGAAATTGTCGGGGTCGTAGAGGACGTAGTCGTGCAGGCTGTACCAGGCCGTCTGCAGGACCGGGAACAGGATGACCAGCGCCGTCACCAGCAGGGCCGGCAGCAGGAAACCATATGGGGTCGCTGCGCGAAGCACCGCGCCGCTCGCCGTTGCCTTGTTCATGGCGTCGTTCCTTCGATCGATGGCTGGCGCCGGGGCTCACCCGGCACCGTGCGATGCGATCCGGCCTTAGCCGTAGAAGGTCTGTTCGACCGCCTTCATGAGCTCGTCGGGGTTGATCCCGCCGGTCAGCGCCCGCTGCAGGTTGGTGGGCAGAACACGGCCAACGAAATCCGGCGTCTTCACATGGTCCGGCAAGGGCCGGGCGATGGGCAGGGACGCGTCGCTCGCCTCGACGAAGCGCTTGGGATGCACGGTCCAGTTCTTCGTATCCGAGATGGTGATGGGCAATTGGCCGCTGAGCTTGGCCTGCTCGGCATTGTTCTCGGCGCTCGACAGGAAGCTGATCCAGCGGAATGCCGCTTCCTTGTTCTTGCTGCCGGCGAAGATCGCGTTGGATTCGTCGCCGAAATAGGTCCAGCCGCTGCCGTCCGGCCCGCGCGGCACCGGCACGGCAGAGACCTTGTCGCCGAGCGCGCCGACGACCTCGGCGACCGAGCCGATATGGTGGATCGCCATTCCGGTCCGGCCGGCCTTGAAGGCGTCGACGATCTGGCGGAAGGCGTCGGTCGGCGCCGAGGGGGGCACGACCTTATGTTTTACGGCGAGGTCGACGAACCAGCGATTGGCGGCGAGTGCCTTCTCGGTGACCATGCCGCCCTTGTCGAAGCTGGCGCCGCCGCCGAGGACGAAGGGGCCCCAGTTGTCGTGACAGCCGGCGCCGCCGCGCATGCCGTAGCCGAAGACGCCGTCCTTGGTCAGCGCCTGCGCGGCGGTGAGGAAGCTTTCGAATGTCTTGGGCGGCTGGAGCCCGGCCTGCTGAAGCATGTCCTGCCGGCAGTAGAGATAGATCACCACGTAGTGCAGCGGCATGTAGTACTGCTTGCCGTCGGGCGAGCGGTTGATCTTCCAGACATCTTCGGCGATGTCGCTGCGGCCCTTCCAGTTGGCGAGGAAACTGTCCAGCGGCTCCAGCGCCTTCATCTGCCCGAAGCGCGAGAGATAGGACAGGCGCACCATGGCGCAGTCGGGCTGGTTGCCGGCGACCAGGGCCGAGAAGATGCGATTGATGTAGTCGGTGCCACCGCCCCACGGGATCGGCTCGGCCTGGATCTTGATGTCCGGGTTTTCGGCTTCGAATTTCGCGACGAGGGCGGCCGGCGTGTTCTGGGGATTGTCGTAGTGGTACCACCAGCGCACCGTCGCCTTGCCCTGGGCGATAGCCGGGCGGGCGGCCTCGAAGGAGAGCGCAGCCGCTCCCGCGAGCTTCATGAAGGTCCTGCGTTCCATGAGTTTCACTCCCCTGATATTTTTTTATAGTCGTTCGGTGATGTAGGCGGCTCCGGCGTCGATCATGGCTTGCGCCGGTGCGAGTTCCCGGCTCATGCGCAGGCAGCCATGGATCACCCCCGGCACATGGTCGTGGCGGAAGGCGCACCCCGCCGCTGCCAGGCGCTCGGCGAGGCGGAGCGTGTCGTCGGCGAGGGGGTCGAGCCCGCCCGCCGTGAGATAGAGCGGCGGCAGCCCGGCGAGATCGGCGTTCAGCGGCGAGGCCAGCGTTGGCGGCGCGTCGAAGGCTGCGGCGAGATAGTTGCGCCAATACCAGCGCATGTTCGCCGTGGTCAGGATGTATCCCTCGCCGAACCGCGCATGGCTGCCGGTCTCGAAATCGGGGGCGTAGCAGCCGTAGAACAACGCCGCCGCCGCGGGGAGGGCGAGCCCGGTATCGCGGCGGTGGATCATGGCCGAGAGCGCGAGCGTTGCCCCGGCGGAGTCTCCGGCAAGCGCCCAGCGCCGCGCTTCGACATCCGGGCCGAGCGCGCCCTGCAAGGCGAAGGCGATGGCAGCGAGCGTGTCGTCCAGAGGGGCGGGGTAGGGGTGCTCGGGCGCCAGCCGATAATCGAACCCGAAGACAGCGCAGCCGGAGGCCGTCGCGAGATGGCGCATCGTGCCGTCATGGGTATCGACCGAGCCGAAGGTCCAGCCGCCGCCATGAACGTAGACGATGACGGGCAGGGCCGTTCCCGGCTTCGGATGATAGAGCCGGCCCCGCAGCGTTCCTGCTGCCCTCGTGACGGCGAGATCGAGGGCCGGAATCGCGGGCGCGCCCTCGTTCCACGCGATGGAGCCGGCATCCGCCGAGGCGCGCGCTTCGGCGATCGGCAGGGTCTTGAAGTCGACGCTGGGCGCCGCCGCGAAGCCGGCGAGGATCCGGGCCATCTGCGGGTGGATGAAAGCGCTCACGCGGCAACCTCGTCGCTGCCCTGAAGAACGATCGTGTCGATATGGGAGCCGAGCGCGGCCGCGAGCCCGCTTCCGTCTCCCGCGGCGAGGCGCTCGTAGAGAACGTCGTGGCGTCGCGCGGTCTCGATCAGGGGGCGGCGGTGCTCCGGCGCCCAGAGCTTGTAGCGATTCGAGTGCATGATGCAGCGCGCCAGGATTTGGCCGAGAGCGTCGAGACCCGAGAGGCGGAACAGGGCGAGGTGAAAATCCTTGTCGGCCTCGATGACGCGGTACTCGTCGCCCTCTGAAGCCGCTTCCGTCATCGCTGCCAGGATGCCGCGCAGGTCGTCGAGGGCCTGGCCGTCAGCCTGGAGCGCGGCCTTCAGCGCCCCACGCGTCTCGATCCTGCGCCGCAGGGCCAGCATCTCGTCGGCTTCTTCGGCCGTCAGTCGCGTCACGATCGTCCGCCGCCCCGAGCGGACGACGAGGCCATCCTCCTGCAGGCGCAGCAGCGCCTCGCGGATCGGCCCCTGGCTACAGCCGATCTCATGGGCAAGGCCGAGCTCGGTCAGCACCGTCTCGGGCGTCAGCTCGTTGAGGATGATCCGCCGCTTGACGATCCCGTAGACCAGATCGGAAGGGCGGCTGAGCTTTGGGATCAAGGCGAGAGCCTCGCTGGACAAGATCTATCGATGTGAATATCGATATCATTATTGATAATGATGTCAATCTGAGCGGGGAGGAAGCTGATGCGTCACAGGATCCGGAAGATCGACGTTCACCTCGTCTCCGCCCCCGTCCTCGGCGGCTTTGCCGACGCGACGCGCAAGGTCGAAACGATCGGCTTCGTGATCGTGCGCATTACGACGGATCATGGGCTCGAGGGGATCGGCGTCACCTATCACGAGGTCGGCGGGGAGGCGACCTGCGAGCTGATCAACCGCAACATGACGCCCAAATTGATAGGTCGCGACCCGCTTGAGACGGAGGCGATCTGGCAGGAATTCTTCCATTATCTGCGCGGCGTCGGCCGCAAGGGCCTGATGTATTGCGCCCTCAGCGCCGTCGACATCGCGCTGTGGGATCTCAAGGGCAAGATCGTGGACCTGCCCGTCTACAGGCTGCTCGGGGGCGATCGGACTAAGGTGCCGGTCTATGCCAGCGGCGGCTGGACTTCGTATTCCGACGAGGAACTCGTCGAGGAGATGAAGGGCATGGTCGGGCGCGGGTTCACGACGATCAAGTTCAAGGTCGGCTTCGAGGGCGGCTGCAACCCGCGCCGCGACGCCGAGCGCGTCCGCAAGGTCCGCGAGGCGGTCGGCCCCGATATCAACCTCATGGTTGACGCGAACAATTCTTTCGACGCTGCGACGGCGGTGCAGCTCGCCAACCGCATTCGCGAGTACGACATCTTCCTGTTCGAGGAGCCGGTCTTCGCCGACGATATTCCCGGCCTCGCCCGCTTCAAGCGCGGCACCGACATCCCGCTGGCGACGGGCGAGCACGAATATACCAAGTTCGGGGTCCGGGACCTGCTCATGCGCGACGCCGCGGACATCGTGCAAGTCGATGGCGCACGGGCCGGCGGCTATACCGAGATGCTTAAATGCGCGGCTCTCACCCAGGCCTGGAATGTCAAACTCGCGCCCCATGCGATGGAGAACCTCCATCTGCATCTTGTAGCGGCGGTGCCGAACGCGCTCTTCCTCGAGCGTCTGCTAATGTTCGAGGATATCACCGCGCAGGTTTTCGACGGGGCGCCGCTGCCGATCGACGGCCACATGCATGTGCCGGACCTGCCGGGGCTCGGCCTGAAGCTCAACGTGGATTTCATCCGGGAGCGGGATGAAACCTCGCCGGCGAGCCGTACGTGAAGCAGGCTCACAAGCGAGCTGCAGCCGCTGACTTGTCCTGACTGCTACCATGAATGTCCGCTTGCTGGCGGAGAACCAACGTCCGCGCCTGGCGCAGTCCGGGTTCAATTACTGCCTTCGGCCAGACACTGCTTCAGGCAACGCACAAATGCGGCCGTGCTGGCTGAGCGTGGCTGCTCCTTGAGGCTCAAAATACCGTAAGAGCCCATGATCGGCGGCAGCGCGACATCCAGATGGTTCAGCAGACCATGCTGAACCGCGAAGGTCGCGACGTCTCCCGGCATCACGGCCAGCATATCGCTTTCCTGAAGCAGCGCGATCATCGTCATTATCGACGAGGTCTCGACGACATCCAAAGGCTGATGGGCCATCATCGCGGCGAAAAGCGGCGCGAGCACCTTTCGCATCGGGCTGTTGGCCGGCAGAAGCGTCCATGGCCAGGAGGCCAGATCCGCCATGCTCAAGGCCCGAGCCGATGCCAGGGGATGGTCGACGCGAGAGACGATGTGCAGAGGCTCGTCGATCAGATCTTCGTAGTCGAAGTCCGACCGGCCGGCGAGCGCCAGCGGGCGGGCAAGCAGGACATCAAGTTCCCCTTTCGCCAGCATGGGGACGAGCGCGTCACTGGTTCCCACCTCGATTGCGATGTCGAGCCGTGGTTGATCGCGCTTCAGCGCCGCAACGGCGCGTGCAAGGAGAAAGGGAATGGCGCTGATGACGGCGCCGATCCTCAACCGGCCCGTCGCCCCCGAAGCCAGCGACTCCAGCTCCCGGCGGGTCCGTTCAAGGTCGTTCAAGATCAACCGGGCATGGCGGATCATCACCTCGCCATAGACGGTTGCTCGAACCCCGCGCCTGCCGCGCTCGAAGAGTGAAAGCCCCAATGTGGCTTCGAGATCCTGCAGCAGCTTCGTTGCAGTTGGCTGCGTCATATTCAGCGAAGCCGCCGCGCGCCTCAGACTTCGACTTTCATCGATAGCCGTCAGAAGCAGCAGCTGCCGGCTCTTGAGCCGCCGCAGCAGCGACGGTGCGTTTGCAACGGGAAGCATCAGTCATTCCCAATGATATCGTTTTTATAATCACATCATCATTAAACTTCATTGCATGGGCATACCAGAACGCATGTAGCGTCGGCCTCGATAACACCAGCGGCACGTATCGCCGGTGACGAGGAGGGGTGTCCTGCACGTTGGCCCGGCGGCCTCCGCAGCTGCATCCTCAGGAAACGCAGAAGAGAGCCCGGTCAGCCGGGCGGAGGGCAAATCATGTCGGGACTTGAGCGGGTTCACACGCCGCAAGGCGGCGTCGCACATGCTGACGCAGCAGCGACCGGAGCGACAACAGTGCGTTGGCGCATCTTCGGAATCGTCTTCGTGCTCGTCGTCATCAACCTGATTGACCGTACTGCACTATCCATCGCGATGCCGACCATTGCCAAGGAGTTCGGGCTGGAACCGGCGATGCAGGGACTGATCCTGAGCGCCTTCTTCTGGAGCTATGCCGCCCTCCAGATCCCCGGCGGCTGGCTGATCGACAAATTCGGCCCCCGCGCCCTCATCACCGGCGCGACCGTCGGCTGGGGCATCTTCCAGACAATCGCCGGCCTTTGCACCGGTGGCATCACGCTGCTGCTCAGCCGCATCGGCCTGGGCGCGGCCGAGGCGCCGCTGTTTCCGGCTGGCGCCAAGCTCAATTCGATCTGGCTGTCGCCTCGTGAACGTGGACGAGGAGCGGTGCTGATGGACAGTGGCGCTCCGCTGGGCGCCGCGTTCGGCGGCGTCATCATCGCCTGGCTCATCCTGACGCTCGGCTCATGGCGCACAGCCTTCATCGTCGCCGGTGTGGCCACCATCCTGCTCGGTTATCTTTCCTGGTGGTATCTGCGCGACAAGCCTTCGGACCATCCGGGTATCAACGATGACGAGCTGCATCTGATCGAGGCTTCAACGGCCGGCGGAGCTCCAACAGTGAGCGCGGCTCCGAAAGCCATTTCGCGCCGCTCGCTTTCCGCCATCCTCACGGGGCGAATGAGCTGGGCCATGATCAACTTCGGCCTCCTGACATGGGGGCCAAGCTACCTCGCTCAGGCCCGCGGCTTCGACCTCAAGCAGATGGGCGGCGCAACCTTTGTGATCTTTCTTTCCGGCATGTTCGGCTCTCTGCTCAGCGGTTTCCTGGTCGACAAGCTACAGGCCGGGGGCATGCGGCGCAGCACGACCTACAAGGCCGCCCTCGGCATCAGCGGGTTCGGTGTGATGCTATCCTTTCTCATCCTGCCGCAGGTCGCGGATCCCGTAATGGCGGTCGCCGTACTCTCAGTTACTCTCTTCCTGCTGTATTTCGGAAGCCTTTATTGGAGCCTGCCCGCCATCCTCGCACCTCGCGAGAAGGTCGGCATCGTCGGTGGCGCCATGAACTTCGCGGGCAGCGCCAGCGGCATAGCCATCCCGATCATCACGGGTTTGATCCTTCAGGCGACCGGCGCCTACCTCATGGTTCTCTATTTCTTCGCCGCCTGCGCCGCGCTCTATGTCGTCGCGACCATGCTGATCGATTTCCACGACGCCGAGACGCATTGAGGACCGAGAGGCATGACGCAGCTGGAACTCTGGCAAGGGCCAATCGTCGATGCGCACCAGCACTTCTGGGATCCACTGCGCAATCCTCACCCCTGGCTGAAGCCGAACGCCAACATCCCATTCCGCTATGGTGACTATTCGGCGATCAAGCGACGCTACTTGCCAGGCGATTATTTTGTCGACACGGCTGGGCACGACGTTCGCCAGACGGTCTATGTCGAGACAGAGTGGGACGAGAACGATCCAATCGGCGAGACCGCCTACGCAGCCGGCCTCGCCAAAGAGTTTGGTGTTCCCAACGCCATCGTGGCGCAAGCCTGGCTCGACCGCGCCGACATCGGCTCCGTTCTAGCAGGCCAGGCCGCGTTCGGTCTGGTGCGCAGCGTCCGGCACAAGCCGGGCGGTCCGCAGCGCCCTGAAGAAGTCGGCACCGGGCGCACGCTCATGTCGAGTGACCGCTGGCGGCAAGGATTCGCCCTTCTGTCGCGTCATGGCCTGAATTTCGATCTGCAGACACCGTGGTGGAACCTTGAGGAAGCTGCCGACCTGGCTCGCAGTTTTCCCGACACCATCATCGTCCTGAACCACGCGGGGCTGCCATCCGATCGCGGCGAGGGAGGCCTATCGGGCTGGCACGCTGCCATGGCGAAGGTTGCCGAGTGCGCCAATGTTCGTGTCAAGATCTCGGGCATCGGGGTCGCTGGCCGCCCCTGGACGGTCGTCGACAATCGCTGGATCGTCGAGGAGATCATTGCGATGTTCAGCGCGGATCGCGTGATGTTTGCCAGCAATTTCCCGGTCGACAGCCTCTGCGCGTCCTTCAATACGATCTACACCGGCTTCAAGACGATCGCAGCGCGCTACCCAACCGGCAAACAAGCGCGGCTGTTTGCCGGGACTGCATGTGAGACATATGGGCTTTCCGAGCTTGAGGGCTCCTGAAGTGTATGGGTAAACCAAGAAAGTGCGCCCGTTTCGGTATTCACCAGCGCCGAGAGCCCAACATATGCGGAATGCCTGGTGGAAGTCCGGCCGGAGATCGAGACGGGCAAGGCGCTGGTCATCCAGCACGTTGCCACCGCCGAGCCCGACGAGCAGGCCATGGTCAAGGTCTTCTTCGAGCTGAACGGCCAGCCCCGCATGGTCAAGGTGCCGGACCGCAACCGCGTCGCCAGCCGCCCGGTCCGGCGGAACGCCGATATCGGCCAGCCGGGGCAGGTCGGCGCGCCGATGCCGGGCGTGATTTCGACGGTCGCCGTGGCAGTCGGTCAGACCATCAAGGCCGGCGACATTCTGCTCTCAATAGTAGCCATGAAAATGGAGACATCACTCCACGCTGATCGTGACGGAGCTGCGAGCGAAGTGCTGGTCCGGGCCGGAGACCAGATCGACACCAAGGATCTACTCGTTGTTCGCTCCTGAAAGAACGGTCCATGGCTTGTTCGTAGCGCCTCCGATAGGTAGGAAATTTATATCGCTATATCAGTAATATAGATGTTCCTAGTTTTATCCTGAATGGCGCGCTGAAAGGAATCGGACTGGTTTGTGAAGAAGGGATTGTTGGTGTCGGCCAGGAGACGTCAGATCGCCACCTCCAATGAGTGGCGGTATCGGTAGTTGCGAGCCCCCGCAACCAAACAAAATCTCCGTCGCAATCGCGGCGGGGCTTTATACGTTCGAGGTGCTGCCCTTCGGGGGAGGCTACTCCTTCCCCTGCTTTCTCAACATCTTCGCATACTGGGCCTGCAGAATTTTCCGATCCATCGGATCGTGAAGCTTCCCGAGGTTGAGAAACATCTTCCGTTTCTGCCGTATGGCTAAGTCTTCCGCGATCTCTGGGATGCTTTGCGCCGTGTAGGGCGCCTGGCTCTTAGCTTCGAAACCACTTCGTTCTAAAGGAGATGGTAACTCGGGTTGCCCAAATTCCTCAAAGCCCATCCCGGCGAGAGCTCCAACTTTCTTCAGTATCTCGCGTGGAACGCTGCTCTTACCATTTTCGTACTTCGAAATCTGCTGCTGGCTAACGTCAACCAGGAGGCCGAGCTCTGTTTGGGATAGCTTCAACGTCTCGCGGCAAGCCACGAGAAAGGCGCTTGCTCTTCGATCGCTTGGCCCCTTACCAATCCGCGGCATGCTCCCCCCAACCGTCCGGATTGAATGGATCGTGTGCGGCCGGCAACGGTCAACGAGCTGCAGGTGGTGCGGACAAGTACCATCAATTTTGGGTTGTTCTTGCAGTTTGGTTGCCACCTGCGCCTGTTGCGCAGGAGATAGGGATCGCCGCATCATCACGCCGTTCCTGGCCCAAGCCCGGTACCGAAGCTTCCGGGTTGGATCGTTCGGCGGTTCTCCTGACATCCGGCTGTCTCTTATAGGGCTAATGTCCATATCTGCCGAAAACGGGTGGCGCTGGACTGATTGCTGTCGCCAATATCGGCACGGAAGAACGGAGCGAACCATGGTCCGCGAAGCAGGCAAGATCCATATCGGCATCGGCGGCTGGGTGTTCGAGCCTTGGCGCGGGGCGTTCTACCCGGATGGGCTGCCGCAGAAGCGAGAGCTGGAATATGCCGCGGGCAAGCTCACCTCGATCGAGATCAATGGCACCTATTACGGCTCGCAGAAGCCTGAGAGCTTCGCCAGATGGCGCGAGGAAACGCCCGAGGATTTCGTCTTCGCCCTGAAAGGCTCGCGTTTCTGCACGAACCGGCGGGTGCTGGCGGAAGCCGGGCCTTCGGTGGAGAAATTCCTGACCAGCGGCCTGACCGAGCTCAAGCACAAGCTCGGGCCGATCAATTGGCAGTTCATGCCGACGAAGCAGTTCGACCCCGCCGATTTCGAGGCCTTCCTCAAGCTCCTGCCGAAGGAACTCGATGGGATCAAGCTGCGCCATGCCGTCGAGGTCCGGCACGACAGTTTCCGCTCGCCGGATTTCATCGCGCTGTTGCGCGAGTACGGGGTGGCCGTCATCACCTCGGCCGATGCGGACTACACCCAGATCGCCGATGTGACCGCGCCCTTCGTTTATGCGCGGATCATGGGAACCAAGGAGGCCGAGCCGAAGGGCTATTCCGAGGCCGGGCTCGATCGCTGGGTCAAGGCTGCGCAGGTCTGGGCCAAGGGCGGTGTGCCGGACGGCCTGGAGACGGTCGGTCCGGCTGCCAAGGCCGAGAAACGCGACGTCTTCCTCTATGTGATCAGCGGGGACAAGGTGCGCAATCCCGCCGCGGCGATGGAATTGATCGCGCGGATCAAGGGCTGAGCTTCACTCTGCTGCGGTCGCCTGCACGGCCTCCTGGCAGGTATCGACCCATTCGGCCTGTGTCAGTTCGGCCATGCGCTGCGGCGCGATGCGCAGCGCGCTATGGGTCGAGCCTGCGGCCGGCACGACGATGTCGAAGGCCTTCAGCGAGACATCGCAATAGACCTTGAGCGGCGTCGCGAGCCCGAACGGGCAGACACCGCCCACGGGGTGGCCGGTCAGGGCCTCGACCTCTTCCTGGCCTAGCATGCGCGGCTTGCCGCCGAGCGCGGCCTTGGCCTTCCTGTTGTCGAGCCGGGCATCGCCGCGGGTGACGACGAGCACGACTTCGTCGCCGATACGCAAGGAGAGCGTCTTGGCGATCTGGCCGGGCTCCACGCCATGGGCGGCGGCGGCGAGCGGCACGGTCGCGCTGCTATCATCGGTGACGATGACGGCGATGTCGGGAGCGTGCTGGGCGAAGAAGGCGCGGACGGATTCGAGGCTCATCGGGCAATTCGGGAGGTCAGCCACAGGATCAGCAGGCTGGCGATCGCCGGCACGCCGAAGACGACGAGGAAGATCGGCGCTTCCTCCATCACGGTATAGCCTGCCCGTGCAACGCCGATCCAGAGATTGATCAGCGCGCCCGCGAACCAGAGCGGCAGGAACAGCTTCACGGCGAAGGGGATCGGACGCCCGGCGGAGATCGAGAGGCGCGGCGCCAGCACGAGCAGGATGCCGAGCAGGGCGAAGCCGATGCCGATGACCTTGATGGTGTGCATAATGGATCAGGCCTCCTTCGCCCGCAGCGAGACCGCTTCCCAGGCCGCGACCAGGATCAGGATCGCAGTTGCCGACAGGCTGAAGCCCAACGGTGGCAACACCGTCCAGGCTGGTGCCAGCACGGCGAGCAAGCCGAGACCGACGAGATGGGACAGCGGATACCAGCCGGCCGTGATTCGTTTGAACAGCAGGTTGCCGAGCAGATAGAAGGCGGGACCGGCCAGGACCGCGATCGCCGTTCTGCCATCGGTATGGCCGAGCGGGTGAGCGATGACCAGTTCGTCGCCGACGGCGACCAGGATGATACCGGCAACCAGCAGCACGTGCAGATAGGTATAGGCGATGCGTGCGATCCGGCCGGGGTCGTCGGAGCGTGCGATGTGATGGCTCGCCCGTTCGGCACCGATATGGAAATAAATCCACCACATCGCGACCGAGCTCAGGAAGGAATTGAGGAAGGCTGTCAGGTTGACGGGAGTCACCGGCAGCTTCGCGGCGGTCGCGCCGGTCATCAGAACGGATTCACCGAGCGCGATGATGATGAAGAGGGCGCAGCGCTCCGAGAGATGACCGCCTTCGACATTCCAGTCGCTGGTGCGCGAGTGCCCAAGGCCCGGAACGCGGAAGCCGGCGGCCGGGCCGACATATTCGATGCCGAGCGCGACCAGCCAGAGGCCGAAGCGCAGGGGGCCTTCGCTCAAGCCACCGGCGATCCAGAATGCGCCGGAGCAGACGAGCCAGATCGTGATGCGCTGGAAGTTGCGGTAATTGGCGGGGGAGGCGTCCTTGAGGCTCACCATCGTGAAGATCGAGCGGACGAGCTGGGCGGTGACATAGGCGCCTGCGAAGGCGAGGCCGTTCGCACCGAAGGCCTCGGGCAAGGCGCAGGACATCACCAGGCCGAGAAACATCAGGACGAAGAGCAGGATCCTGACCGGGGGGCGCTCGGGATCGAGCCAGTTCGTGACCCAGCTCGTATAGACCCAGATCCACCAGACGGCGCCGAGCAGAAAGGCGGCCTGCGCGACGCCGAGCGGGCTGAAATGCTCCAGCAGCGTGTGCGAAATCTGGGTGATCGCGAAGACGAAGACCAGGTCGAAGAACAGCTCGACGTAGGAGACCCTCGCATGCTGGTGTTCGACGCGTTCCCTGAGCAGCGCGCCGGGTTTGTGAGCTTTGGCCATGCAGACCCCTATCCCCTGCTGCGTGCTTTCGCGCGCAACCCGTCAGCGAGGGTGTCCCGCAGCCGGTATGGCCGTCAATGGCG
The DNA here is from genome assembly GCF_058800455.1 of Allobosea sp. GW822-FHT05A11. Taxonomy (NCBI): domain Bacteria; kingdom Pseudomonadati; phylum Pseudomonadota; class Alphaproteobacteria; order Hyphomicrobiales; family Alloboseaceae; genus Allobosea; species Allobosea sp. GW822-FHT05A11. Next base: position 61,261 of record NZ_JBXAMI010000005.1, read on the forward strand.
GAAGTGGCGGTGCCCGGTGAAGACCATGGCGAGGCCGGCTTCGTCGGCGGCCTTGATGACCTCGTCGTCGCGCATCGAGCCGCCGGGCTGGATCACCGCGGTCGCACCGGCCTCGGCCGCTGCGAGCAAGCCGTCGGCGAAGGGGAAGAAGGCGTCGGAGGCGACGACGGAGCCCTTGGCGAGCGTCTCGGGCAGGCCTGCCGCCTTCGCGGCCTCGGCGGCCTTCCAGGCGGCGATGCGCGAGGAATCGACCCGGCTCATCTGGCCGGCGCCGATGCCGACGGTGGCGAGGTCCCTGGCATAGACGATGGCGTTCGACTTGACGTGCTTGGCGACGCGGAAGGCGAAGCGCAGATCGGCGAGCTCGCGCTCGCTCGGCTGGCGCTTCGTCACGACCTTCAGCTCCATATCGTCGACAACGGCGTTGTCGCGCGACTGGGCGAGGAAGCCGCCGGAGACGGTGCGCAGCGACAGGCCGGGCGAGCGGACATCGGGCAGGCCACCGGTCAGCAGCAGGCGCAGGTTCTTCTTGGCGGCGATCATGGCGATCGCCTCCTCGTCGGCATCCGGCGCGATGATGACCTCGGTGAAGACCTCGACGATCTTCCTGGCAGCGGCGGCATCGAGCTTGCGGTTCAAGGCGACGATGCCGCCGAAGGCCGAGACGGGGTCGCAGGCCAGCGCGCGCTCATAGGCTTCGAGCAGCGAGCCGCCGGCGGCGACGCCGCAGGGGTTGGCGTGCTTGACGATGACGCAGGCGGCCGAGGCCTCGGGGACGAACTCGGCGACGCATTCGAAGGCGGCGTCGGTGTCGTTGATGTTGTTGTAGGAGAGCTGCTTGCCCTGCACCTGACGCGCGGTCGAGACGCCCGGCCGGTTCTCCGGGGTGCGGTAGAAAGCGGCCCATTGATGCGGGTTCTCGCCATAGCGCATGGTTTCGGCCAGCGCGCCGCCGAGCGCGCGGAAATGCGGGGCGGTGTCGCCGAGCTCGTTTGCGAACCAGTTCGAGATCGCCGCGTCATAGGCCGCGGTGCGGGCATAGGCCTTCTGGGCGAGCTTGCGACGCAAAGTCAGCGTGGTCGCGCCCTTCTGGGCCTCGAGATCGGCGAGGACGGAGGGGTAGTCCGCCGGCTCGACCACGACGGCGACGTCATGATGGTTTTTGGCGGCGGCGCGGATCATCGCCGGGCCGCCGATATCGATGTTCTCGATGCAGTCGTCATAGGCTTTGCCGGCCGCGACGGTGGCTTCGAACGGGTAGAGGTTCACGACGAGCAGGTCGATCGGCTGGATGCCGTGGCCGAGCATCGAGGCCTGGTGCTCGGGATGGGAGCGGATCGCGAGCAGGCCGCCATGGACCTTCGGATGCAGGGTCTTGACCCGTCCGTCCATCATCTCGGGGAAGCCCGTGAGATCGGAGACGTCCGAGACCGGCAGCCCGGCTTCCGCGATCGCCTTGGCGGTGCCGCCGGTCGACACCAGCGCGATGCCGAGCTTGTGGAGGGCGCGCGCGAAATCGATCAGCCCCGTCTTGTCGGAAACGGAAAGAAGCGCGCGTTCGACGCGGCGAAGCTCATTCGGCATCGGGATCAGGTCCGGCTTTGATTGCGGAAAGGCAGTTTCGGCAGACGCGCGCGGGCTATCATGCTGCGCTGCAAAAGGCAAAAGCCGCCGTCGCAGAACCGTCACGCGTCGGGAGCGGGTTCCGCAGCTTCGCGCTCGGCGATCGCAGCGGCGACCGTTTTGCCGGCACGGGGATTGGCGGTGCTGATCCGGCTAAAGCGCCAGGTCACGCGCGGCGTCGCCGCGGCATCGAAGGCGACGACGAGTTGCTCGGTGCGCCGCCGCCCGTCCGAGGAGGCAAGGAAGATGCTTTCCTCGATGGCGATGGTCAGGCCGCCGGCCTCGAAGCTCCAGACCTCGCCCGAGGCCAGCGCCAGAAGCGCGCCGCTGCCGTCCCGAACGAGGCTGGCGCGGACATTCGGATGCAAGTGGAAGCGCAAGGCGGACGCGAGCGCGGTGCGCGTCCCGGTCAGGGCGACCTCGTCCTCGCCGGCCAGTGCGGCGCCGTCGCGGGCAAGCGTCAGGCGGCGGGTATGGGTCGCACCGAGGCTGCGGCGATAACCGTCATGGCTTGCGACCCATTCGGCGCCATCAGCGCCGTCCTGGCGGGCGACGCGGACATCGCGAGGGCCGGAGACGACGCGCATTTCGCCGAGAACCATGCCGAAATTGGCGCTGGAGCGATCGTCGAGGACGAGCGTCGAATGAGCGGCGGTGCTGCGCGCGGCGAGCTTCAATTCCGGGGGGCCGAAGCGGCTGGCGCCGCAATTGACGATGATGCGCTGCGGGCCGCTGGAGAATTCGAAGGCGAGGCAGCCGGCATGGGCCTCGACCGAATAGGCGCCGCGCGGCGGTGCGCCTGCATCGGTGACGACGATGCTGCGCTCGGCCGCAAGGCGGCTGTAGCCGGAATAGGCGGCATGTTCGGTCGGCCGGCCGCGGGCATCGTCATAGGCCGCGAGCGTCGCCATCAGGTCGGGCGGCGTCGTGCCCATGCCGTTGAACAGGGCGAGCGCGCCGTCGCCATGCCGGAACAGGCGTAAGTGCGGCATCATCCGCTCGATCGCGGTCATCACCCCACGCGGTGGCTCGAGCCCGCGAGCGGCGAAGGTCTCGCGCAAGGGCAGGAGGTCGAGCAGGAATTCGATCAACAGGCGTGGATTGCGCGAGAGATGGCCGCCATCGGGCAGGATCTGCTCGTCGAGCTCCTCGGACAGCAGGATCTCAATCCGGCGCCGGTGACCATCCTGCCCGTCGAGGCAGATGGCGGCAAAGGCGATGGCGATCAGGCCGTTCAGCCGGTCGGCCCCTTCGACGGCTCCGGACAGCGCCAGGCTCAGCCGGTCCGTCAGGCGCGAGACATGGCGCAGATAGCGCTCGTAGAAGGCATGGTCGGCGCCTTCCAGCAGCAGCGGGGAATGCGACAGGAAGGCGATCAGCCGGCGTGCAGCGACCGCAGGGCGCCGCGCGATGTCATGGCGGTCGCGACGCCTGGCGATGAAATCCTCGACCAGGCTGCGGGCATTGGCGCGGGCGATCGCGGTGTCGGCGGCGCGCATATGGCGCAGCCAGCCGAAGCCGTAGAGCGCCTCGGCCCAGGCATCGCTTGGCGGCGTCGCGTCGAACGGCGATTCACCGTGGCTGCGCAGGGTGCGCCCGGCGAAGGCGTAATAGCCTGCATAGAAATCGCCGGCCGTCGTCGGGTCGGCGGTGCGCAGGTCATGCGGGGCGAAGAGCAGGCGCGTGGCGTTGCTGCGGCCGAAGGGCCAGAGCCTGCGGGTGGCGCCGACGAACTGGCCGCGGGTCCGCCGCGCCGCCCGTCCGATCGCGGCCTGGGCCAACCCCCGTCGCTCAGCCCACCCGCTCAAATCCCCTGTCGACTCCGTGCCCGGGCGCGGCGGTGCGCCGCGCGAATCCTGGCTCCGTCATAGCCTGATCAGGCGGGTTGCGTAAAATCCCGCCCATCCCGAAAGGCGCGGGGTTTCGCCCTGCAATTGGTGCGGCAGGGTCCGGATATCGCCATTCGAGTCGATCGCATCAGCCAAACCGCCGATTTCCTCCGGGCGGACGGGTTCGCGACGAAACTGGGGATTGCGGGCGAGAAAGGCCGCGGTCTGTTCTTCGCCTTCCTGCGGTTCGAGCGAACAGGTGCAGTAGACGAGGCGTCCGCCGGGCTTCGTCAACGCGGCGGCGGCATCGAACAGGCGCGCCTGAAGGGCAGCCAGCCGGTCGCGATCCTCGGGCAATTTCGTCCAGGCGACGTCGGGATGGCGGCGGATGGTGCCTGTGGCGCTGCAGGGCGCATCGAGCAGGACGGCGTCGAAGGGATCGGCCTTCCAGGTCACGGCATCGGCGGTGACCACCTCGGCGGAGAGGCCGAGCCGCGCCAGATTGGCCTTGAGCCGGCGCAGGCGCGGGCCGGAGCGATCGAGCGCGGTGACGCTCGCGCCGGCCGCGGCGATCTGGGCGGTCTTGCCGCCGGGCGCCGCGCAGAGATCGGCGATGCGCTCGCCGGGTTTTGGGGCGAGGAGCTTGACCGGCAAGGCCGCGGCGGCGTCCTGCACCCACCACGCGCCCTCATCGAAGCCCGGCAGGCCGGCGATGGCCTGGCGCTCGCGCAAGCGCACCGAGCCGATCGGCAAGGCGATGCCGTCGAGTTTTTCGGCCCAGCCGGCGGGGTCGGCCTTGACGGTGAGGTCGAGCGGGGGCTCCTCGCGATGGCTCTGGGCCATCGCGGCGGCGGTATCCTCGCCATAGGCCGTGCACCAGCTTTCGACCAGCCAGTCGGGCGTATCGCCGAAGACCTCCGCCTGGGCCTCGGCGAGGACCGCATCGCGCTCGCGGGCGAGGCGGCGCAGCACGGCATTGCCGAGTGCAGCATAGCGGGCCGAGCGCGCGTCCTCGTGCAGGTGGCGGATGGCGAGGTCGACCGCCGCGTGGTCGGGCACGTCGAGGAACAGGATCTGGGCGGCTGCAGCCGTGAGGATCGGCTCGAACGGGCCGGATTTGCGCGGGCTGCCGCGCTCGAGGCGCGCGTCGATGGCGTGCTGGATCGTGCCGAGGCGGCGGAAGGCCGTGACAGCGATGGCGCGGGCGAGGCTCGCATCGGCGGCATCGAGCCCGGATTCCGGCAACATCCGCTCCAAGGTCTCATCGAGGGCGGTGCGGGCGCGCAGGACCTCGTCGATGACCGTGGCCGCAAGCCGGCGCGCCGGCAGGCCCGGGGCATCGTCGAGCTTGGGCGGCGTTTCCGGCCTAGCGGGGCGGCGCGAGGAGGATTGATCTGCCATCTCAGCCCCACGGGCCCGGCTGGCGCGGGGAATTGCCCCAAGGGCTGTTGTCGGCCTGGGCGGTAAAGCCCGCGCCCGCACTGCTGCGGCCGATGCCGAGCGCACGCGCCTGCTCCATCAGGGCGGCAATGCGGTTGCCGGTGTCGGGGTGTGTCGAAAACAGATTATCCATGCCGCCGCCGGTCAAGGGATTGATGATGAACATGTGCGCCGTAGCAGGCTTGGCCTCGGCTGTCTCGCTGGGGATGTGCTGAACGCCGGCCGCGATCTTGGCGAGTGCGTCGGCGAGCCAGACCGGATTGCCGCAGATCTGGCCGCCGAGCTTGTCGGCCTCGTATTCGCGCGAACGCGAGATCGCCATCTGGATCAGGGCCGCTGCCATCGGGGCGAGGATCGAGAGCAGGATCTGGACGATGAAGTTCGGGCGGTTGTCGCGCGAGCCGAAGAACATGCCGAAGGTGACGAGCGAGGAGATCGCGCCGGCGAAGGTCGCGGTGATCGTCATGGTCAGCGTGTCGTGGTTCTTGATATGCGCGAGCTCGTGCGCCATCACACCGGCGAGCTCCTCGTAGGTCAGCGTGCGCAGGATGCCGGTGGTCGCCGCGACAGCGGCGTTCTGCGGATTGCGGCCGGTGGCGAAGGCGTTGGGCTGATCTTCGTGGATCAGGTAGACGCGCGGCATCGGCATGTTCGCGCGGGCGGCGAGGTCGCGCACCATGCCGTAGAGCTCGGGCGCGCTACGCTCGTCGACCTCCTGGGCATTGTGGGCAGCCAGCGCCAGCCGGTCGGAATTCCAGTAGCTGAAGAGATTGGTCACGACGGCAAAGCCGAGCGCCATCAGCATGCCGCCGCCGCCGCCGAGCAGGTAGCCGACCGCGCCGAAAAGCGCCGTCAGGCCCGCCATCAACATACCGGTGCGCACGTAGTTCATCGAAATCCCTTATCTGGCGCCCTCTGGCGTCGGCCCTCGCATCTGCGAGCATCGTGCCCTATGTGGTGAGGGCAATCCCGATCCTGCAAGAGAATCCTGCAAGGAAACGCGCCGAAATGCCCGATAAGACCGATCAGGACAGGCCGACGGATGCGCCGGAAACCAAGGTACTGTCCCCCGCCGCGCAGCGTGCTCTGGCGGAAGCGGCCGCGCGCCGTGCTGCAATCGATATCCATGCTGCCGAGATCGCCAGGCAACGCGAGGTCAATGGCCGCGGCGGGCTGGAGCCGGTGCGTTACGACGACTGGGAAGTGAAGGGCATCGCCAGCGATTTCTGATGGGCGGGGCTGCGTATGGCCCCGAAACATTGCCAATCCGCGGCTCTGCGTCCAAACAGGCGCCGGATAGCAGCGGATGTGCCTCATGGATAGCAACGACAAGCGCCTCGCGGCCCTGCGCCGCCTTCTTGCCGAGGCGCATGACAAGCTCGGCCTGAAGCTCGGTTTCCGGCTCTGGGACGGGAGCATGGTTCCAGCTTCCTGGCCGGCGGACGGACTCGCAATCGCTATCGCCGACTCCGGCGTTCTGTCCGCGCTGATCCGCAAGCCCAAGCTCGATACGTTGCTCAACCTGCATATCGCTGACCGGCTCGCGATCGTGAACGGCTCGCTCTTCGATCTTGCCGCGGCGCGGCCGGAAGGGAAGGTCGGCAAACTCGCGCGCAACATCCCGAAGAGCGCGGTCTTCGATGTTATCAGGCGCTTCATCTTCGCGCCGGGCACGGCCGAGGCCGCTGTCAGCCATCCCAAGGGCGACGAGATCGCGCGGGACGGCGCGCCGGCCACCAACAAGGCCAACATCGCCTACCATTACGACGTCTCGAACGATTTCTACCGGCTCTTCCTCGACGAGGAGATGGTCTACACCTGTGCCTATTTCAGCGAGGATCACGGCGATCTCGAGCGCGCCCAGCGCGACAAGCTCGACATGATCTGCCGGAAGCTGCGCCTGCAGCCCGGCGATCGCTTCCTCGATATCGGCTGCGGCTGGGGCGCGCTCGTCTGTCACGCCGCCCGCTATTACGGGGTCGAGGCTCATGGCGTGACGCTGGCGGAGGAGCAGCTTGCCCTGGCGCGCGAGAAGGTCGAGAGGCTCGGACTTCAGGGCAAGGTCACGCTCCACCTCAAGGATTTCACCGAGATGGAGGGGGAGTTCGACAAGATCTCCTCGATCGGCATGTTCGAGCATGTCGGCATCCGCAACCATCCGTCCTATTTCCAGGCGGTGAACCGGCTGCTCAGGCCGCGCGGGCTCTATCTGCATCACTGCATCTCGCGCCGCGCCAAGAAGACCGAGAAGGCCTTCAACAAGATGCCGGCCGAGTATCGTGCGCTGGTGCGCTACATCTTTCCCGGCGGCGAGCTCGATCATCTGGGCATGTCGATCGCCAATCTCGAGCGCCACGGCTTCGAGGTCCATGACGTCGAGGGCTGGCGCGAGCACTATCAGCGCACGACGCGGCTGTGGTGGGAAAGGCTCGACGCCAACAAGGACAAGGCCGAGGCCGAGATCGGCGCGGAGCGGACGCGGATGTGGCTGCTCTATCTCGCCGGCTGCTCGCTGGCCTTCGAGCGCGGCGGGGCGCTGGTCAACCAGACGCTGGTCACGAAGCGGCGCAAGGGGCCGTCCGGCCTGCCGCTGACGCGCGCAGACCTCTATCGCGCCTGAACGGCACTTCGGCCGGCTTGATGCCGGCCTCCCGTCTTCTCCGATGTCGGGAAGGTCGCCCGGCGCGCGGCCGGGCCGAGGTCTTACTTCTTGACGAAGAGGTCGAGCTTTCCGTGATGCTCGGCCAGCAGGTAATAGAAGGTCAGGCGGGACTTGGTCTTGTCGGCCTTCATGTGCTCGCAGATCGCCTTGACGGAGCCGTCGAGATCGCCGGATTTCAGGCCGAGCTTCTTCTTCAGGAAGTTTTCGCGGACGCGATCGAGTTCGGCCGGATCGGAGCAGGCGACGTAGCGGGTATCGGGTTTGCTCATCACCAGTGCATAGGATTTCGACATGCCTGCAAAGGCCGCTTCGTTGAGCGGCTTCTTGGCAAACTTCTTCACGTCGGCGAGATGGTCCATCTGGTAGCCCCTTCCTGGCCCGTACGGGAGTACGGGTGGTTACGTGTCGCGGGCGGAGGTTAACGCGGTTCTTTGCAGGGGGCGAGGGGGCAAAGGACGAGATTGCGAGATTTCGGAACGGCCCGAGCCAGCCTTTGGTCGAAGGCCGGGATTGCGTGGAGCGGATGACGGGGCCAACGCCAGCATGGGTTGAGCCGGCGCCGATCCGGTGCTGCGATGCAGCATCCCCGGAGCATGACGATGAAGCCGACGATCCTGATGATGCCGCGTCTCGCCGCCGAAGCGATCGCCCGCCTGAAGCAGAGCTACACCGTGATCGGACCGGTCGATGGCGACGCCGCGGCCGCGATCCCGGCGGAGGCGAGGGACGCGCGCGTGCTGGTGACCTATGGCGGGCGCCGGACCGGTGCCGAACTGATGGACGCCTTGCCGAAGCTCGAGCTGATCGCCTGCTATGGCTCCGGCGTCGAAGGGGTCGATGCCGCCGCGGCGAAGGCGCGCGGCATCAGACTCTGCAATGCCGCCGACGCCAATGCGCGCAGCGTCGCCGAATTCGCGGTAGGCCTGATGCTCTGCGTCATGCGCGGCATCGGGCAGGGGGACCGCTTCCTGCGCGCCGGCCTCTGGGGCAAGCCGGGGAGCGAGCCGGTGGCCAACACGCCGGACCTCGCCGGCCGCAAGATCGGCATCTATGGGCTCGGCGCCATCGGCAGCCGCATCGCGAGCCGCGCCGCAGCCTTCGAGATGGAGGTGGGCTATCACAGCCGCTCGCCCAAGCCGGACCTTCCTTACCGCTTCCATGACAGCCTGCCCGGCCTTGCCGCATGGGCCGACGTGCTGGTGGTCGCTGTCCGGGCCAGTGCCGAGACCCGCAACGCCATCGACGATGCCGTGCTGAACGCGCTTGGGCCCGCAGGTTATGTCGTCAATATCGCGCGCGGCCTCGTCATCGATGAGGACGCGCTCTGCGCAGCGCTTGAACAGAAGCGGATCGCCGGCGCGGCGCTTGACGTCTTCGCTGCGGAGCCGCATGTGCCGGAGCGGCTCCAGGCGCTCGACAATGTCGTGCTGACGCCGCATATCGCGGCGAGTTCGCAGGATGCCAAGAAAGAGCAGTTGCGGACGCTGCTCGGTAATCTCGAGGCGTTCTTCGCGGGACGGCCGATCCTTTCGCCGGTCACCCTCTGAAGGATCAGGGCAGGACGACGACCGGCGTTCCCATCTGGACGCGTGCGTAAAGGTCGATCACGTCCTGGTTGTGCATGCGGAAGCAGCCATAGGATGCGGCCTTGCCGACGGTGTTCGGCACGTTGGTGCCGTGGATCGCGTATTGCCCGCCGGGACCGAGGCCGATGACGCGCGCGCCCATCGGGTTGCGCGGCGAGCCGCCGGGAATGACGTCGGGCAGGCGGGGATTGTCGCGCTTGACCTCGGCCGGCGGCGCCCAGGCCGGATCGACCTGAAGTTCCTCGACATATTTGACGCCGCGCCACTGCTTGCCGGCCTTGCCGACGGCGATGGTGTAGCGGATCGCCTCGCCGGGCGAGACGACGTAGTAGAGCTTCCGCTCGCCGGTGCGGATCACGATGGTGCCGGGGTCGAAGCGCCCGTCGCGCATTCCGACGACCTCGCGGGCCTGCGCAGGTAGCGCAGCCGCAATGGCGGCCGACAGGGCAAGGGTCGCGACAGCGATATGCCGGAACATGTCTGGAACTCCCTGGAAACTGCGGGAGTTGTGCCGCCGCAGCCGTGAAGCGCGGGTTGAGCGATATGGTGAAGCGATGATTCAGGATGAATCACCGGTGAATCAGCGCTTTAGGCCGCCGGCCGAGCCCGGTGCTGCTGCGGCAGCAGGAAGGGCAAGCCGGGCGCGGGCGCGCGGCTCAGTGTCAGGTCGACCTTGAAGACCTGGCGCAGCAGCGCGTCGTCCAGTGTCCTGGCCGGCGGGCCCTGCGCGATGATCCGGCCCTGATCCATCACGACGAGATGGTCGGCATAGGTCACGGAGAGATTGAGGTCATGCAGCACGATCAGGACCGCAACGCCGCGGGCTGCGATGGCGCGGGCCATGTCGAGCAAAGCGAGCTGGTGGCAAAGATCGAGGCTGGCGATCGGCTCGTCGAGGAACAGCACCTGCCGCTGCGCGACGCTGCGGCCGGCTTCGAGCTGGCAGAGCACGCGGGCGAACTGCACGCGCTGCTGCTCGCCGCCGGAGAGCGTCTGATAACGCCGCCCGGCGAGATCGATCACGCCGGCGGCAGTGAGGCTCTCGGCGACGATCGCCTCGCGCCGCTGGCGGGTCAGGGCCCGGCCGATGCCGTCGACGCCGAGGCTCGCGACCTCGTAGACGCTGAAGGGGAAGGCGAGGCGGGCATGCTGGGCCATCACGGAACGCAGGCAGGCGAGACGCCAGGCCGGCACCGCCGCGAGCGGTTCGTCGGCGATGCGGATATCGCCGCCGGCCGGCTTGAGCTCGCCGGTCAGCAGCTTGAGCAGGGTCGATTTGCCGGCGCCGTTGGGGCCGATCAGGATGGTCGTTGTGCCCCCGGTGAGCTCGAGGCTGGCATCGCTGACGAGCTTGCGCCCGCTGGCGAGGAAGCTGACGCCATGGCCGGAGAGGATCGGGTTCGCGTCAGACATCGATCAGGCTCGTGCGGCGCAAGAGCAGCCAGAGGAAGAAGGGCGCGCCGATCGTGGCGGTGACGATGCCGATCGGCAGTTCGGCGGGGACGACGATCAGGCGCGCGACGATATCGGCGCCGACCAGCAGCATCGCACCGCCCAAGGCCGAGAGCGGCAGCAGCAGGCGATGGTCCGGGCCGACGCAGAGCCGGATCAGATGCGGCACGACGATGCCGACGAAGCCGATCAGACCGGCCGTGGCGACGCTGGCGCCGACGGCGAGCGCGACCAGCAGGATCGCCAGCGCCTTGATGCGCTGGACGGGGATGCCGAGATGGTAGGCCTCGGCCTCGCCGAGCATCAGTCCGTTCAGGCCGTGCGCCAGCAGCGGCATCAGGAGAAGCAACGGCAGGATGATCGGCGCGACCACCGTCAGCTTCGTCCAGCTCGCGCCGCCGAGGCTGCCGAGCGACCAGAAGGTCAGGTCGCGCAATTGCCGGTCGTCCGACATGAAGGCGAGCAGGCCGGTCAGCGCGCCCGCGAGCGCACCGAGCGCGACGCCGGCCAGCAGCATCGTGGCGACCGAGGTGCGGCCGCCGCGGGTGGCGATGAGATAGAGCGCCAGCGTCGAGATCAGCCCTCCGCAGAACGCGCCGGCCGGCAGGGCGGCGAAGGGCAGCTTCATCATCGTGCCGGCGAGCAAGCGGTCGCCCAGCACGATGGTGGTGGCTGCCGCCAGTGCCGCGCCGCTGGAGACGCCGACGAGGCCGGGATCGGCAAGCGGGTTGCGGAACAGCCCCTGCATCAGGGCGCCGGAGACGGCGAGGCCGGCGCCGACGAGCAGGCCGAGAAGCACGCGCGGCAGGCGGATATTGAGGACGACGAGGACATCGCGGCCCTCGAGCAAGGTCGTGTCCCCGGAAAGCCGCGCCATCAGGATTTCGGCGACGCGGCCTGGCGCGATCGAGATCGCCCCCTGGCCGATGGCGACGACGGTCAGGAGCAGGCAGGCGAGGCCGAGACCGGCAACCGCGAGCAAGCCGGTGCGGCGCCGGCCGGCGATCAGCGTCGTCAGGGGCGATGAAGCCATGGTCGGGGACGGTGCCGCGAGGGTCACGGGGCGGCGGCGGTCTTGAGCGGCGGAATGGCGGCTTCCGGGTAGATCGCGGCCATCAGGTCGCGCGCTGCCATCGGCGTGCGCGGCCCGAAGCCGAGCAGGTAGAGTCCGTCCATATGGACCAGCCGCTTGCCGGTCGCGGCCGGGGTCTGGGCGAAGGCGGGCATCGCGAAGAGCTCGTCGGGCGTGGTGTTATGAGCGCTGCTGTTGCGCATCATCAGCACCATGTCCGGCGCGGCGGCGGCGATCGCCTCGTCCGTCATCGGCTTGTAGCCCTCGATCGCATCGGCGACGTTGATGCCGCCGGCGAGCGTGATGATGCCATCGGCCGAGCTGTTGCGGCCGCCGACCATGGCGCGGCCGTTCTGGAGCGAGAGCAGGAAGAGGACGCGCTTCTTCTTGGCGATGCCGGAACGCAGCGTGGCGAGCTCGTCGAAACGCGCCTTGGTCTGTGCCGCCAGGCGCTCGGCCGGGGCGGCTGCGCCGATCGCGGCGCCGATCGCGGCGATCTTGCTGGTGACCCCGTCCGGAGTCAGTCCGTCATGGATGCGGGCGATCTTCACGCCGGATTCGGTCAGCAACGAGACGGCATCGGGAGGGCCGGCGCCATCGATCGCCATGATCAGGGAAGGCTTCAGCGAAAGCACGCCCTCGGCCGAGAGCGCGCGGACATAGCCGACATTCGCCTTCTGCTTCAGCGCCTCCGCCGGGAACTGGCTGGTCGAATCGACACCGACGATACGGTCCTGCAGGCCGAGTGCATAGATCACCTCGGTGATGACGCCGCCGGCGACGACGATGCGATCCGGCGTCTGGGCAAGCGCCGCGCCCGGCAAGGCGGCGGGGAGTGCGAGCCCACCGAGGCCGAGCGCGCTCAAGGCGAGCGCTGCGGTCATCTCGCGACGGTTCGGCTGCCGCAGGCCGCCATGCGCTTTGGTGATGCGCGAGCCAGACATATCGCAACTCCGTTCGGGCCCAGACGGTGGATTCTACCGACGCGGGCGCCAGGCAAGAAGGTTGTGGCCAGTTTAAAATCATTCAATACAAAGTAGATCCTGTTTTTAATTATTCAAAACAAGGTCTGCTTTGCAGTATTATTGACGTTGATATGAGGCTTTACTACAAGGGGTCAAGGGCAACGCCGATGCGCGGCCGGCTTCGTCGGGCGATCTCGCCGGATAGTGGCCTGCCGGCCATGTGCATTTCCGGGTCGAGCCCTCCTTCCGGAGGCGCTCGAACGGATGGCGGCTGCCCTGCCGCGATTGCGGCATCGTTCGTTTCCGCCGGCTCCGGCGCGTCAGATGCAGGGTTTACCGATGTTCATCGCCATGAATCGCTTCAAGGTCGTCAAGGGCGAGGAGGCCGCCTTCGAGACGGTCTGGTCCTCGCGCAAGACCCGGCTTGACGAGATGCCGGGCTTCCTCTCCTTCCACCTGCTGAAGGGGCCGGAGAAGGAGGATCACACGCTCTATTCCTCGCATACGAGCTGGGCCTCGAAGGAGGATTTCACGGCCTGGACCAAATCCGAGCAGTTCCGCGAATCGCATCGCAATGCCGGTCAGCCTCGCCCGAAGCCGATGTATCTCGGCCATCCCGAGTTCGAGGGCTTCGAGACCGTGCTGAGCGAGAGCAACCCGCACCTGCCCCGCCAGGCGGCCGAGTGAGGCTTACCCGATGACGACCGCCGACATCACCGCGCAGGACCCGATGGAGCATGCGCGCGCCCTGCTCGCGGCCAAGCCGGACGGCCTGATCGAGGCCGTCGCGCGCGAGGCCAAGGTCTCGACGCGCGCAGTCCTCGAACTCCTGCCCGCCGGGCAGCGTCAGCTCGTGGCACCCGAGCGCTTCGAGGACGTCTGGAAGGAGCTGGCGAGCTGGGGGACGGTGCTCTTCCTGATGCACACGCCCGACATCGTGCTGGAATGCGAGGGCTCGCTGCCGGTCGGCAGCTTCGGCCATGGCTACTACAACATCCATGGCGACAGCCCGATCGGCGGGCATATCAAGGCCGAGAACTGCCGGGCGATCTATCTGGTCGATCGCTCCACCGCGCAGGGCCGGCGCGCCTGCTCGGTGCAGTTCTTCAACGGTTCCGGCGAGGTGATGTTCAAGGTCTTCGTGCGGCGCGATGCCGCGCGGGAACTGCTGCCGGACCAGCTGGCGCGGTTCGAGGCGCTCAAGACAAAATTCGCCTGAGCCGCGAAAAAAACGCCATGGTGCGGTTTATGCTTCGCGCGGTACAAGCTGCGCGAAGCGGCATCAGTGACGGACATGAGCGAAATTAACCAATCGTTAACCATGTTGACGCAGCCTTCGCGGCAGAAGGCCCGTCGGGCATGACCGCATCGCGCGACCGCGAGCTCTCGGGCGACGCGGCGGCCACGCCCGACGAAAGGCTGTCCGACGGTTCGACGATGGGGGGCGATATGGCCGCGCATGTCACCATGGATCGGGCCCATCTGCCGCATGGCCGCCCAGAGCTGACCATTGCGGCCGGGCGGAGGTTCGTGGCGAGGCGGGTTCCGGCTCTGCGCTCGAATCTGGGTTCGGCGCTCCTGCTCGGCCTGCGCTTCATTCAGGCCCGGCTGATCTCGGTCTGGGGCCTGATCATTGCGGCCGCCCTGTGCCCGCCTTTCGTCTTCGCCGCTTTCGCCGTCTTTTCATCGGCTGCGAACTTCATCTCGATCGCCTCGCTCCTGCGATTGGAGGCGGTGTTTTTCCGGAGCAGCGATCGCTTCCGGCTTGGCCTTGCCTTCCGGCTTGCCGCTGCCGTCGGAGTGGCCTTCCTGGCGATCACCACCCTGGTCCTGATCGGGCTCGCCGCGACTGGCTGGGTCGCGCCTGCCGTCGCCTTCTTCTTCCTGGTTTCGCTGGCGGCGCGTTCGGTCCTGCGTTTGCTCTGGTCCGAGGCGACGGCGGAGGGGGATTTCCGCGCTATCGGCAACAGCAATGTCGTGCAGGCGGTGGTCCAGCCGGCGATCATGCTGATCCTGATCGCGATCTTCGGGCCGAAGGCGCTGACCCTGTTCATGGCCGATGCGCTCGGGCATGTGCTGGCGGCGGTCTATCTTCTGCGGCGCCGACGGGATTCGGTCGCGGAACTTGTCCAGCCGGGTCTGTGGTCATGGCGCAGCCTCGCCGAGGCAGCCATCCGCTGGCGGGATGCGCCGCGCGCGCTGCTGCCGTCGGCGCTGCTGGCCTATGGCTTCGCGATCGCGCCGCTGATGGCGCTGCCCTATGCCAGCAACACCGTGCTGGCCGCGCAGATCGCCCTGTCGATGCGGCTTCTGGACATGCCCACCCAGATGTTCGGCACCGTGTCGATCCCGCTCGTGCTGAACCGCCTGCGCGCCCATGCCGGCCCGCGGCGGCGTTTCTGGGCACGAATCATGGCGCTCGGCCTGATCGTCGGTGCGACGGTCCTGTTCGGCGTCATCGCCTTGGCCTCGCTCGTGGCGGATCATTGGCTGGACGGGACGCAGTGGCAGAATCTCGGTGAGGTCATCGCATTGCTGGCGGCGTTCTATATCGGCATTGCCGTGCTCGGGCCGCTGCAGGAAGTGGCGACGCTTTCGCGCCAGCCATTCTGGCAGGTTGTGATCAACGGGGTCGCGCTGATCGCTATCGTGGCGGCGATGGCGTGGTTCCGCGCATTGTCGCCGGAGCTGCTGTTGACGATCGGCGCCATCTCGATCCTGCGGACGCTGACGCATACCGTCTTCATCTGGCTGCATCTCGACGATTCCGCCGAAGCGCCGACCGATGGCCTCGCCGCTTCGGGGGCAGCCCGCTGAAGGTTATTCTCTGCGGATCAGCTTGTCGGCGATCAGCGAGGAGAGAAGACCCGGCTTGAACTCGCGCTCCAGCCGCTCCGGGTCGTAGCCGTGCTCGACCCATTCCAGGAACGGAACGCCCTTCGCTTCGCCCTCGCGGCGATAAGCATCGAAGAAGGCATCGAGGATGCCGGTCTTGGCGAAGCGGAAATGGCCGTAGCGCAGCGAGAGCTGGCGCATCGCCTCGTCGAGCGGGCGCCCTTCGTGGATCAGCAGGTAGAGCGCCGAGAAGAAGCCGGCCCGGTCGGCGCCTGATTTGCAATGCACCAGTGCCGGCTCGTTGAGACTCTCGAAGAATGCCTTGGCACCGAGAATGGTCTCGCGCTCCGGGGCGCCACGCGAGCGCAGCACGAAATCGACCAGCTTGATGCCGTGGCGCTCGCACGCCTCCTTCTGGAGCGGCCAGGAGCCGTGCTCGCGCCCGCCGCGCAGGTTGACAATGGTCCTGACGCCCTTGCGCGCGAAGGCGGCAATCTGGCCGGGCGCGGGCTGGGCCGCGCGCCAGAGCCGCGGCGTGACCCGGTGCGCATTGAGATAGGCGAGCCGGAAGATGCCGTGGTCGACCAGCAGCATGTTGGCCCAGGCGCGCAGGCGCTGGCCGCGGCCCTCGATCGGCCGGTCCCAGCGGGCGATGCGGGCCATGCGGCGGGCATAGCGCTCTTCGTCGGGGCGCAGGCGGCTCAGCACGGCCTGATCTCGGGGCTGTTCATGAGGCGCCGGATAGCAGCGCGGGCGCGCCGGCGCAAATCATCAGGCAATGAGCGATCACGGAAGGGCTTGGCGTTTTCGCCGCGAACTTGCATAAGGCCCGGCAAAATTCCCAAGCGAAAATTCCTAAGCGACAGGTTCCAGCATGCGCATCGACGCCATCTCCATCGGCAAGAACCCGCCCGAAGAAGTCAATGTCCTGATCGAAGTGGCGATCGGGGGCGAGCCGATCAAGTACGAGATGGACAAGGAAGCCGGCACGCTCTTCGTCGACCGCTTCCTCTACACGCCGATGCGCTATCCCGGGAACTACGGCTTCATCCCGCATACGCTCTCGGAAGATGGCGACCCCTGCGACGTGCTCGTCGCCAATACGCGCCCGCTGGTGCCGGGCTCGTATATCGCGGTGCGGCCGATCGGCGTGATGCTGATGGAGGACGAGGCCGGCGGCGATGAGAAGATCATCGCCGTGCCGGTGCCGAAGCTGACCAAGCGCTACGAGAATGTGCACAACTACACCGACCTGCCGCAGATCACGCTCGACCAGATCCAGCACTTCTTCGAGCACTACAAGGATCTCGAGCCCGGAAAATGGGTCAAGCTCAAGGGCTGGGGCGATGCCGCCATGGCCAAGAAGCTGATCACCGAGGCGATCGATCGGGCGAAGGCCGCGAAGGGCTGAGTCCGCTCGTCCAGACGCTTTGAAAGGGCCGCGCTCAGCGCGGCCTTTTTTATTTCAGGCCGCGATCGCGTCCGCCAGCGCGACCGTGCGGCGCGCCATCTCGGCATGCAGCAGTTCGACCATGCGGCCGTCGAGCTGGATCGCGCCCTTGCCCGCGTTCTCCGGCAGGTCGAAAGCGGCGATGACCGCCCGGGCCTTTGTCAGTTCGGCCTCGTCAGGCGCAAAGACCGCGTTGGCGACCGCGACCTGCGAGGGGTGGATCAGCGTCCTGCCGTCGAAGCCGAGATCGCGGCCCTGCTCGCATTCGGCCAGGAAACCGGCCTCGTCCTTGATGTCGTTATAGACGCCGTCGAGGATGTCGATGCCATGGGCGCGGGCGGCCAGCAGCGCGCTCGTCAGCCAGGGCAGCATCGGGGCGCGGCCGGGCACGAAGCGGGCGCGCGTCTCCTTGGCGAGGTCGTTGGTGCCCATGACGAAGCAGGAAAGCCGCGTCACGGGATCGCGGGCGGCACGGGCGATGCGCTCGACATCGAGAATGGCGAGCGGGGTCTCGATCATCGCCCAGATCGCGATGGCAGGGTCCGCCCAGAGGCCGTTCAGCAGGCCGCCGACCTCGTGCAGGGTTTCCGGCGCCGAAACCTTCGGGATCAGGATCGCCTGCGGCTTCGCCTCCGTGGCGGCGGCGAGATCCTCCGTGAACCACGGCGTGCCGGTGCCGTTGACGCGGATCACCAGCTCCCGCCGGCCATAGCCGCCGGCCTTCACGGCGGCGCAGACCTGTTCTCGCGCTGTCGCCTTGGCGTCGGGAGCGACGGCGTCCTCGAGGTCGAGGATCAGGACGTCGGCCGCGATCTCGCGGGCCTTCTCAAGCGCGCGGGCGTTGGAACCCGGCATGTAGAGGGCGCTGCGGCGGGGGCGTATCGTGCTCATCGTCTCTCCTGACACGGGCCGGCTTGTGCTGCGCTGCACAGTAGAGCAACGCAGATGCAATGCCAGCGCTGCGAAAGGCGGAGGGAACGAGATGGCGTGGCTTGCCGGGGTGGATGGCTGCAAGGGCGGCTGGATCGCGGCTATCGCGTCCAGTGAGGGGCAGGATGCGCCGGTGATCCGTGTTGTGCCTCGCTTCGCCGATCTGTTCGCAGGAGAGATCGTGCCCGATCTCGTCGCGGTCGACATGCCGATCGGCCTCCCCGACCAGGTGAAGGGCTCCGGGCGCGGACCCGAGCAGGCGGTGCGCGCGCTGCTGGGCGACAGGCAATCCTCGGTGTTTTCGATCCCGGCGCGTCGAGCGGTCGAGGCAACCGATTATTGGGAGGCCTGTGCGCTGGCACTCGCGGCCTCCGATCCGCCGCGCAAGGTTTCGAAGCAGGGTTTTCACCTGTTCCCGAAGATCCGCGAAATCGACGGCTTGCTGCGTTCCGAGTCCGGATTGCGGGAGCGGGTCTACGAGGTTCATCCCGAGCTCGCCTTCCGCACGATGCGCGGCGCACCGCTGGTCCATCCCAAGAAGATCAAGGGCGTGGTCAATCCGGAGGGCATGGCCGAGCGGCGCAGCCTGCTGATGGCGGCCGGCATTCCGGCTGAGACGGCGAACTCCCGTCCGCCGCGCGGGGCTGCAGCCGACGACCTTCTCGATGCGCTAGCGGCGCTGGTCGTCACCCGGCACATTGCCGCCGGGCGTGGGTACCCCTTTCCCGATCCGCCGGGACGCGATAGCCACGGTCTTCCGATTGCGATCTGGACGTTTCGTCCAGTGTCCGAGCCTGAGCAGGATATCGTCATGAGCGCACGCCCCGTCACCCGTCCGATGATCGAGGAGGCGGCTGCGCGCATCGCCGGCCATGCCCGGATCACGCCCGTGATGCGATTGGGCACAGGGGCTTTCGGCTCCGTGGCGGATGTCTCGCTCAAGCTCGAATGCCTGCAGCACGCCGGCTCGTTCAAGACGCGCGGCGCCTTCAACAACCTGCTCTCGCTGCCGGTGCCGGCCGCCGGTGTCTCGGCTGCGTCGGGCGGTAATCATGGCGCCGCGGTAGCCTATGCCGCGATGAAGCGCGCCGTGAAGGCGACGATCTTCGTTCCGGAAATCTCGCCCGCCGCCAAGATCGAGGCGATCAAGCGCTTCGGCGCCGATGTCGTGGTCGGCGGTGCCCAGTATGACGATGCACAGGCGGCCTGCGACCGCTTCGTCGGCGAGGCCGGAGCGCTCAAGATCCATCCCTTCGCTGCGGCGGAGACCATCACGGGCCAGGGTACGCTCGGCCGTGAATGGGATTTGCAGGAACCGGATCTCGACACCGTGCTCGTCGCGGTCGGCGGCGGCGGGCTGATCTCGGGCATCGCGAGCTGGTTCACTGGGAGCAAGGTCAAGGTCGTCGGCGTCGAGCCGGAAGGATCGCGTGCGCTGCAGGCGGCGTTCGATGCGAAGGGGCCGGTCGAGGTCAAGGTCGCTTCGGTGGCGGCGGATTCGCTGGGCGCCCGCAATGTCGGCCAGCTCGTCTATGACGTGACCAGGGACAGCGTTGACCATGTCGCGCTCGTGCCGGATGCGGCGATCACCCAGGCGCAAGGCGTGCTCTGGCGCGATTTCCGCCTTGCGGTCGAGCCCGGCGGGGCGGCGGCGCTGGGGGCGTTGCTCTGCGGGGCCTACAAGCCTGCGCAGGGCGAGCGGCTCGGCGTGCTCGTCTGCGGCGCCAATGTCGACCTGGCGAAGCTGGCTACGATCGTCGGCTGACGTTCGGCCTTTCGTCGGGGCTGGACGCGGAGCTTCGTTGCAACGCACACTTGCCCGCGATCAGGAGGCGATGCATGCCCGGCTCGACGCCAAAGACCAGTTCCGGCCGTTTCTTCGAGGATTTCCACCTCGGCGACAGCATCGTCCATGCCACGCCGCGCACGGTGCGGGCCGGCGACGCGGCGCTCTATTCGGCGCTCTACGGCTCGCGCTTCGCGGTGCAGTCCTCGGACGCCTTCGCTGGCGCGATCGGCTATCCGACGGCGCCGATCGACGACCTGCTCGTCTTCCACATCGTCTTCGGCAAGACGGTGCCGGATGTCTCGCTCAATGCGGTCGCCAATCTCGGCTATGCCGATGGACGCTTCCTGAGGCCGGTCTATCCCGGCGACACGCTCTCGACGACCTCTGAGGTGATCGGGCTGAAGCAGACCTCCGCCGGTGATGCCGGCATCGTCTATGTCCGCTCGATCGGCCGCAACCAGCGCAATGAGATCGTGCTGAGCTATGCGCGCTGGGTGCTGGTGCGCAAGCGCGAGCCGGGCACGCCGGCTCATGCCGAGCAGGTGCCGGAGCTGGCCAAGGCCGTGCTGCCGGAGCAGCTCGGCGAGGGTTGCCCCCGGATCGAGCTCGCGGCTTACGACGATGCGCTCGCCGGTTCGCGCTTCCGCTGGGGCGATTATGCCGTCGGCGAGCGGATCGACCATGTCGACGGCATGACCGTCGAGGAGGCCGAGCATCAGCTTGCGACGCGGCTCTACCAGAATACGGCCCGGGTGCATTTCGATGCCCACGCGGCGCAGGGTAGCCGTTTCGGCAAGCGCCTGATCTATGGCGGCCATGTCATCAGCCTGGCGCGGGCGCTGTCCTTCAACGGGCTCGGCAACGCCTTCCATATCGCCGCGATCAATGGCGGGCGCCATGTCGCGCCGCTCTTCGCGGGCGACACGGTCTATGCCTGGAGCGAGGTGCTGGGCAGCGCCGAGATTCCGGGGCGCGGCGATGTCGGGGCTCTCCGGCTCCGGCTCGCCGCGACCAAGAACCGCGCCTGCGCGGATTTCCCGCTGAAGGCCGGAGATCAGTATGATCCGAGCGTGATTCTCGATTTCGACTATTGGGTGCTGCTGCCGCGGTAAGCTTTTCGTAAGAAAATGACGATTTTCAGAATCTGTAACTTCGTTATGCGCATGCCGCATTGCAGCGCCGGGACGGTTTCGTTAGACAACCAGTCACTCTAGAATGATCCCAAATGGGTCCGTCCCTATCGACGGACCGCTTGATCGGAGAACGATATTGGCCGAGGTCAAGCCCGCAGCCCGCCCGCTTTCGCCCCACCTGCAGATCTACCGCTGGTCCTGGACGATGGCGATGTCCGTCGCCCATCGCGTCACCGGCACGGGGCTCTATCTCGGCACGGTGCTGATTGCCGCCTGGCTGGTCGCCGCCGCGTCCGGCCCCGCCGCCTTCGACATGGCGCAGGCGATCGCCGGCTCCTTCCTCGGCCGGCTCGTGCTCTTCCTCTACAGCTTCTCGCTGATCCACCACATGGTCGGGGGCTTGCGCCATTTCGTCTGGGACATGGGCAAGGGCTACGAGCCCGAGACGCGCATGAACATGGCGAAGTTCACGCTCGTTGCCTCGGTGAGCCTGACGGTCCTGGTCTGGATCGTCGCCCTGGTCCTGCGCTGAGGAGCCCCGCCATGCTGTCCAATTCCTCGATGCGCACCCCGCTCGGCCGCGTCCGCGGCCTCGGTTCCGCCAAGTCCGGCACCGGCCATTTCTGGCTGCAGCGCGTCACCGCCGTCTCGAACCTGATCCTGACGGTGATCTTCATCGGTGTCGTCATCGCGCTGGTCGGCCGGCCCTATCCGGCGGCGATCGCGCTGTTGTCGAACCCCTGCGTCGCGATCCTGATGCTGCTCTTCATCCTCTCGGCCTGCATCCATATGCGGATCGGCATGCAGGTCGTCATCGAGGATTACATCCATGGCGAGGGGGCCAAGGTCCTCGCCGTCATGGCCAACACCTTCTTCGCCATCGCTGTCGGCGCCGCCAGCGTCTACGCGGTGCTGAAGCTGTCTTTTGGAGGCTGATCCGATGGCGATCACAAAATCCCGTCCGGTCCCGGCCTATACCGGCACCGCCTATCCGATCACCGACCACACCTTCGACGTCGTCGTCGTCGGCGCCGGCGGCGCGGGTCTGCGCGCCACGGTCGGCTGCTCGCAGGCGGGCCTGCGCACCGCCTGCATCTCGAAGGTGTTCCCGACCCGCTCGCACACCGTTGCGGCCCAGGGCGGCGTCGCCGCCTCGCTCGGCAACATGGGCAAGGACACCTGGCAGTGGCACATGTACGACACCGTGAAGGGGTCGGACTGGCTCGGCGACCAGGACGCCATCGAATATCTCGTGCGCAACGCGCCGGCCGCCGTCTACGAGCTCGAGCATTGGGGCGTGCCCTTCTCGCGCACCGAGGACGGCAAGATCTATCAGCGCCCCTTCGGCGGCATGACCACCGAATTCGGCGAGGGCCCGCCGGCCCAGCGCACATGCGCCGCGGCCGATCGCACCGGCCACGCCATGCTGCACACGCTCTACGGCCAGGCGCTGCGCTACAATACCGAGTTCTTCATCGAGTATTTCGCCATCGACTTGATCATGGACGAGGACGGCCATTGCCGCGGCGTGATCGCGCTCAAGCTCGATGACGGCACGCTGCACCGCTTCCGCGCCCAGCAGACGATCCTGGCGACCGGCGGCTATGGCCGCGCCTATTTCTCCGCCACCTCGGCCCATACCTGCACCGGTGACGGCGGCGGCATGGTGCTGCGTGCCGGCCTGCCGATGCAGGATATGGAGTTCGTGCAGTTCCACCCGACCGGCATCTACGGCTCAGGCTGCCTGATCACCGAGGGCGCACGCGGCGAGGGCGGCTACCTCACCAATTCCGAGGGCGAGCGCTTCATGGAGCGCTATGCCCCGTCAGCGAAGGACCTCGCCTCGCGCGACGTCGTCTCGCGCTCGATGACGATGGAGATCCGGGCCGGCCGCGGCGTCGGTAAGGACAAGGACCACATCTACCTGCATCTCGACCATCTCGACCCGAAGATCCTGCACGAGCGCCTGCCCGGTATCTCGGAGAGCGCCAAGATCTTCGCCGGCGTCGACGTGACCCGCGAGCCGATCCCGGTCCTGCCGACCGTGCACTACAACATGGGCGGCATCCCCACGAACTTCCACGGCGAGGTTCTGACCAAGGTCGGCGGCGACCCGGATACGGTGGTGCCCGGCCTGATGGCGATCGGCGAGGCGGCCTGCGTCTCCGTCCACGGCGCCAACCGCCTCGGCTCGAACTCGCTGATCGACCTCGTTGTCTTCGGCCGCGCGGCCGGCCTGCGCTGCGCCGAGACGGTGACGGCGGGCGAGAAGCAGCCTGAGCTTCCGAAGGGCTCTTCGGACCTCGCGCTCACACGCCTCGACAAGTACCGCAACGCTTCGGGCGGCACGCCGACCGCGGTGCTGCGCGACCGGATGCAGCGGACGATGCAGAACAACTGCGCCGTCTATCGCGAGGGCGACACGCTGGAAGAAGGCCACAAGCTGATCCACGAGGTCTGGAACGGCATCACCGATATCGGCACCACGGACCGCTCGCTGATCTGGAATTCCGACCTGATCGAGACCCTGGAATTCGACAACCTAATCACCCAGGCGGTCGTGACCATGGATTCGGCGTTGAACCGTCCGGAAAGCCGCGGCGCGCATGCCCGCGAGGATTATCCGAATCGCGACGACAAGGACTGGATGAAGCACACGCTCGCCTGGATCGACGACGAGAAGCGGACGATCACGCTCGATGACCGGCCGGTGCACACTTACACGATGTCCAACGACATCGAGTACATCAAGCCCAAGGCGCGGGTGTACTGAGGAACTCCGATGGCTGAATTCACTCTTCCGAAGAACTCCCGCCTCGTCGAGGGCAAGGCCTGGCCGAAGCCGGCCGGCGCCAAGAAGCTGACCGAGTTCAAGGTCTATCGCTGGAGCCCGGACGACACCGAGAATCCGCGCACCGACACCTATTATGTCGACCGCGACGATTGCGGGCCGATGGTTCTCGATGCGCTGATTTGGATCAAGAACAAGGTCGACCCGACGCTGACCTTCCGCCGCTCCTGCCGCGAGGGCATCTGCGGCTCCTGCGCCATGAACATGGACGGCAAGAACGGGCTCGCCTGCACCACCGGCATCGACGAGTGCGGGGCCAAGGGCAAGGTCGCGATCTACCCGCTGCCGCACATGCCTGTGGTCAAGGATCTCGTGCCGGACCTGACGCGCTTCTATGCCCAGCACGCCTCGATCGAGCCCTGGCTGAAGACGACGACGCCGGCTCCCGAGAAGGAATGGCGCCAGGCCAAGGACGACCGCGAGAAGCTCGACGGCCTCTACGAGTGCATCCTCTGTGCCTGCTGCTCGACCTCCTGCCCGAGCTACTGGTGGAACGGCGACCGCTATCTCGGCCCGGCCGCGCTGCTGCAGGCCTATCGCTGGCTGATCGATAGCCGCGACGAGGCGACCGGCGAGCGGCTCGACGATCTGGAAGATCCCTTCCGGCTCTATCGCTGCCATACCATCATGAACTGCGCGAATGCCTGCCCGAAGGGCCTGAACCCGGCCAAGGCGATCGCGGAGGTCAAGAAGATGATGGTGGCGCGTCAGGTCTGACGACGCGTGTCATCCCGTGCGCGCTGCGGCACGTCAGTGCTGCTGCGCAGACACGGGACCGTTCTCCGCTAAAGGCGCGTTCTCGTGAGGGGGCGCGCTTTTTCGTTATTGAGGCGTCTTCTCGTCGCCCGGTCCCGCATCTGCGCAGCAGCACTGCGTGCTGCAGCGCGTGCGGGAAGACAGCGGTTCTCAGCTGATATAGCGCCCCGGCCGGAACGGCGTCGGGTCGATTGGCGGCTTCTCGCCGCAGACCATCGAAGCGATGATCTCGCCGGTGATCGGGCCGGTCGAGAAGCCGATATGCTGGTTGCCGAAGGCGAGCCAGAGACCGGGATTGCGTGGCGCCTCGCCGATCATCGGCAAGGAATCCGGCAAGGTCGGACGGGCGCCGCGCCAGGTTTCGCCGACGACCTCGCCGAGCGGGAAGGCTTCACGCGCCGCCGCGGTCGCGCCGTCGATCTGGCGGTGCTGGTCCGGTGCGTCGCGGAAGGAGAGATCGACGCCGCTGGTGACGCGAAAACCCTGCTCCATCGGCGCCATGTAATAGGCGCCGTCGACATCGTAGATCGGCCGCGACAGGCCGGTGCCGGCTTCCGGCTTGAGATGGCGGTGATAGCCACGCTCGACATCGAGCTTGGGATCGATCCCGAGCGGCTTCAGTAGGTCGCCGCTCCAGGGGCCAAGTGCGACGACCACGAGATCGGCTTCGAACGAGCCCGAAGTGGTGCTCGCGCGCCAGCGAGTGCCGTTGCGGGCGAGCCCGGTGATCGCAGCCTGCTCGATCCGGCCGCCACGCTCGGCGAAGAGCGCTGCGTAAGCTTCAGTGACGGCGCCGGGGGAATCGACCGAGCCGACGCAGGGGATCAGGAGCCCGGCCGGGAAGATCGGGTTCAGGCTGGGCTCGATGCCGGAAATGCCTTGCCGGTCGAGAACCTGCGATTCGATGCCGTGGCTCTTCAGGAAATCATGTTCGGCCCGGGCGGCCTCATGGCCGGCCTCGGTGCGCCAGAGCTTGAGCGTGCCGGTCTCACGCAGGCGGTGCGACACGCCGGCTTCAGTCATCAGGGCGCGGTGGCGCTCGACCGTGCTCGCCGTCAGCGCCTGCAAGGCGGCGATGCGAGCTGCCCTCTGCGAGGGGCGGGCCTCCCAGAGGAAGCGCAGCAGCCAGCCCGGCCGGCTGAAGGCGCGGCGCCAACTCAAATTAAGCGCCGGATGGCGGTTGCCGAGATAGCCGGCGATCTTGGCGTAGAGCGAGGGGTTGTTGAGTGGAGCGATCGAGGAGGCCGCGAGCACGCCGGCATTGCCGTAGGAGGTTTCGCGCCCTGGCGCCTTGCGGTCGATCAGCGTCACCGTGATACCGCGCTTCTGGAGCGCGAGCGCGCAGGAGACGCCGACCATGCCGGCGCCGAGAACGAGAGCTTTGCGGGTCAAGGCGATGTTGTTCCGGCTGCCGCCGGCTCCTTCAGCCAGTGGTCGAGGAAGGCGTCGAGCCAGAGCCGGATCGCCGGATCGTGCTGGAACCAGCCGGGCACATGGGTATGGCCAAGCTGTGCGCCGGGCATCAGCGTGCGCTCATAGCCGCGCACCGACCAGCGATACATCATCGCCGGCGTCACCTCGGGGTGGAACTGGAGGCCGTAGGCCTTGCTGCCGGCGCGGATGGCCTGCACGGGGAAATCCCCACCGGTGGCGAGGCATTCCGCCCCGTTCGGGCAGTCGAAGCCGTCGCGGTGCCATTGATAGACCGTGCCGGGCCAGGTGAAACCGGCCGCCGCAGCATGGCTGTGGCCGTTTTCGGTGATCGCGAGCGGGTAATAGCCGACCTCGGCGCGGCCCTCGCCATGGGTATAGACCCGCGCGCCCATATGCTTCGCCAGCATCTGCGCACCCAGGCAGATGCCGAGGAAGGCGGCGTCCTCCTTCAGGCAGGTGCCGATCCAGTCGATCTCGGCCTTGACGAAATCCTCGGGATCGTTGGCGCCCATCGGGCCGCCGAAGATCACGGCGCCGGCATGCTCGCGCATCGTCCGCGGCAGGGGATCGCCGAAGCGCGGCTTGCGGATGTCCAGCGCGTGGCCGCGCGCCTGCAGCAGGCGGCCGACGCGGCCGGGCGTCGAGTGCTCCTGATGCAGCACGACCAGCACCGGCTTCGGTGCGGGCCTCGGCCTGCGGGCGGTGAGGGGGGAGCGGGTGCGGCGAGCCGGACGCAAGGGGAAGGCGTGGTCGTTCATCACGAACTTCGAGGTCGCTCGCGCGTCGACATCGGAAGGGACGGCGCGCGGAGCCATGCCAGGTCACTTTCAAACATGCGGTTCCAGACGGAACGAAGCAAGCAATTTATTCGCGGGAATGCGGCAATGATCCGGCCATTCCTGCATGGCCCTGTCGCGACACTGGCGGCCGCAAGGGCGATTCGCTTGACGGGCGCTGCCTAATCTGAGATGAGAATGAACATTCATTCTCATTCATGCCGAGTCCTGATGCCGCCCCTGGTTTCCGCATCGCAGCCCGTTGCCGCCCTGACCGAACGCCATATCCGCATCCTCGATGCGGCCGAGCGCGTCTTCGCGCGCGCCGGTTTCCATGCCGCGACGATGCAGGATGTCGCGGCCGAAGCCAGCATGAGCCCGGGCAATCTCTATCGCTATTTCTCGTCCAAGGACGCGATCATCGAGGGGATGACCGAACGCGACCGCAGCCTGATCGCGGAGGATTTCGGCAAGCTCTGCCCGCGGAACGGTTCGTTGCTCGACCAGCTCGAGGAGCTCGGCCGCAAGCATCTCGTGCATCAGCCGCGCGAGAAGGCCGTCATCGCCGTGCAGATCTGGGCGGAAGCGGCGCGCAACCCCGGGATGGCGCGGATGTGCGCGGATATCGAGGGTACCGTGATCGAGGGGCTCGCCGCAGCGATCCGCGAGGCCAAGGCCAACGGCGAATTGCCGCCACGGCTCGACGAGGGCCGCTTCCTGATGGCGATCTCGATGATGGCGGACGGATTCTTCTGCCGGCGCGCGATGGACCCGAATTTCGACATTGCTGCTGCCGCCGACACGCTCTTCACCGGCATGCGCCAGCTTTCCCAGACGATGCTCCTGCCCGAAACGGAGACGCAGCCGTGATCTCTGCTCCCGCCGGACTTGCCCCGTTTCCGACCGGCCGCATGGCCGCAACAGGATCGTTTCCGATGTCCCTTCGTTCGATCGTTCCGCTGAACGCGATGATCGCGCTGGCCCTGCTGGCCGCGCCGCTGCCGCTGCAGGCGCAGACCGCCGGGCAGGCCGCAGCCGCGGCCGCCGGACCCTCCGTCACGGTGACGCAGGCGCAGAGCACCGAGATCGTCCAGAGCGTGGTCGTCTCCGGCTCGATCGTCGCGCGCGACGAAATCCTGGTCGCACCGGAAGTCGACGGGCTCTCGATCGTCGAACTGCTGGCGCAGGAGGGGGACAAGGTCGCGCGCGGGCAGGTCCTCGCGCGGCTGGACCGGACGACACTCGAGGTCCAGAAGGCGCAAAACGACGCCCAGATCGCGCGCGCGGAGGCGCTGATCGCTCAGGCCAAGGCCCAGATCGCCGAGGCCGACGCCAATCTCGTCCAGGCCAACAATGCCTTCGACCGGACCAAGGCGCTGCGCGAGAGCGGCAATACCAGTGTCGAGACGTTCGACCAGCGGGCTGCCGCCGCACGATCCGGACAGGCACGCGCGAATTCCGCCCGGCAGGCACTGGCGATCGCCAGTGCCGATCTCGCTCTGGCCCAGGCGCAGGGCAAGGACATCGCCGTCAAGCTGGAGCGCACCGAGATCAAGGCGCGCCGCGCCGGCATCGTCAGCCGACGGACGGCGCGGCTCGGCGCGATGGCGAGCATGCTGCCGCAGAGCGAGCCGCTGTTCCGGATCATCGCCGACGGCGCAGTCGAGCTCGAGGCGCAGGTCGCCGAAGTCGAGCTTCCCAAGCTCAAGCTCGATCAGGGCGTGGCGGTCCTGCCGGCCGGTGCCAGGGAGGCGCTGGCGGGCCGCATCCGGTTGATCGTGCCGGAGGTCGACAAGGCGTCGCGGCTCGGCCGCGTGCTCGTCGCGCTCGACGGCAATCCGCCGGTCGCCATCGGTTCGTTCGCGCGCGGGATCATCGAGACCGGCCGCAAGCGTGCCCTGACCCTGCCGCTTTCGGCCATCACCTATAACGGGTCGGGCGCGACCGTTCAGTCCGTCAAGGACGGCAAGGTCACGACCAAGCCGGTGACGCTCGGGCTGGTCGGCCATGGCCGCGCCGAGATCGCCAGCGGCATCAGCGAGGGCGAGACGGTCGTGGCGCGCGCCGGCACTTTCGTGCGCGATGGCGACATCGTCACGCCGGTCGCGACGAACTGACGGGCAAGCGCATGAACGTCAATTTCTCCGCCTGGTCGATACGGAAGCCGGTTCCGGCCATCCTGATCTTCGTCGTGCTCTGCGTCCTCGGGCTGCTCGCCTTCTCGAAGCTGCCGGTGACGCGCTTTCCGAATATCGACATCCCGCTGGTTTCGATCACCATCACGCAGTCGGGCGCGGCGCCGGCCGAGCTCGAAAGCCAGGTCAGCAAGCGCGTCGAGGACACGGTCGCCAACATCACCGGGGTGAAGCACGTCACCTCGACGCTGACCGACGGCCAGGTGCTGACACTGATCGAGTTCCGGCTCGAGACCAATACCGACCGGGCCGTCAACGACGTCAAGGATGCGGTCGCCAAGATCCGCGCCGACCTGCCGCGCACCATCGACGAGCCGATCATCCAGCGCATCGATGTCGAGGGGCAGTCGATCCTGACCTATGGCGCAGCCTCGACCGGCATGACGCTGGAGCAGCTCTCCTGGCATGTCGACGATGTCGTCGCGCGCGAGTTGCAGGGGCTGAAGGGCGTCGGCCGGGTCGAGCGCTATGGCGGCGTCGACCGGGAAATCCGCATCTCGCTCGATCCCGACCGCCTGCTCGCGCTCGGCATCACCGCCGGCGAGGTCAACCGCCAGGTCCGCGCCACCAATGTCGACCTCGCGGGCGGGCGCGGCGAGGTCGGCGGGCAGGAGCAGGCGATCCGTACGCTGGCCGGCGCGCGGACCGTCGCGGAGTTGGCCGAGACCAAGATCACGCTCTCGGGCGGGCGCGAGGTGCGCCTGAAGGAGCTCGGCCGCGTCGAGGATTCGAATTCCGAGCCGCGCGCCTTCGGCCGCCTCAACAAGAGCCCGGTCGTCACCTTCGCGGTGTTCCGCTCGAAGGGATCGAGCGAGCTTTCGGTCAAGGACATCGTGGCGCAGCGCGTCGAGGAGCTGAACAAGCGCTTCCCCGACATCAAGATCACGCCGATCGACGACGCCGTCGCCTATACCCACGGCAACTACAAGGCGGCGATGGAAACGCTGCTGGAAGGTGCGGGGCTCGCCGTCCTCGTCGTCTTCCTGTTCCTGCGCAACTGGCGCGCGACGCTGATCACGGCGGTGGCGCTGCCGCTCTCGGCCATTCCCACCTTCTGGGCGATGGAGCTGATGGGCTTCTCGCTCAACCTCGTCAGCCTGCTCGGCATCACGCTGGTGACCGGCATCCTGGTCGATGACGCCATCGTCGAGATCGAGAACATCGTCAGGCACATGAAGATGGGCAAGTCGCCCTATCGCGCAGCGATGGAGGCGGCTGACGAGATCGGGCTCGCGGTCATCGCGATCACGCTGACCATCGTCGCGATCTTCGCGCCGGTCTCCTTCATGGGCGGCGTCGCCGGGCAGTATTTCCGGCAGTTCGGCCTGACGGTGGCGGTCGCCGTGCTGTTCTCGCTGCTCGTCGCGCGCCTGATCACGCCGATGATGGCGGCCTATCTGATGAAGCCGGTCCACCATGCCGATCCCAGGGACGGGTTCGTCATGCGCGGCTATGTCGGCCTGCTCAAGGGCACGCTGAAGAAGCGCCGCATGCCGTTCTTCCCGCGCCTCAACGGCACCGGGCGCTGGCGGACCCTGCCGTTCAACACCGCCTATGCGACGCTGGTGATCGGCTTCATGTTCCTGATCGGCTCGATCCAGGCAACGCAGATGCTGCCGACCGGCTTCATCCCGGACGAGGATACCTCGCGCGTCGTCGCCTCGGTCGAATTGCCGCCCGGCTCGACGCTGGAGGATACCCGCGTCACCAGTGACAAGCTGGTCGATGCGCTGAAGACCATCCCCGAGGTGCGCGACGTCTTCGTGCTCGGCGGGGCCTCGCCGACCGGCCAGCGCGAGGTGCGCCGGGCTGCGGTCTTCATCCTGCTCAAGCCCAAGGCCGAGCGCGATATCGCCCAGAAGGAGCTCAAGGTCACCATCGCCGAGAAGCTCGCCAGCGTGCCGGATGTGCGCGCCTGGTATGTCAACGAGCGCGGCGAGCGCGAGATGGCGTTCTCGATCCTGTCGAAGGACGGCGAGGCGCTCGACGCTGCCGTCGCCAAGATCGAGGCGCGGATGCGCCAGGTCGACGGCTATCTCAACGTCGCGACCGCCGGCTCGCTGAGTCGCCCGGAACTGCGCGTCACGCCGAAGCTCGAGGAGGCCGCCACGCTCGGCGTCACGCCGGAAGCGATCTCGGAAGCCGTGCGCGTCGCCACGATCGGCGATGTCGGGCCCAACCTCGCCAAGTTCAATGCGGGCGACCGGCTGGTGCCGATCCGTGTCCAGCTCGACGAGGCCGCCCGCACCGACATGCGCAATATCGCGGCGTTGCGCGTGACCAATGCGACCGGCGTCTCGATCCCGCTGACGGCGGTGGCCACGATCGGCTTCGGCGAAGGGCCGAGCTCGATCGACCGCTATGACCGCGTTCGCCGCGCCCAGATCGGTGCCGACCTGAAGCGCGGCTTCGAGCTTGGCACCGCCCAGGACAAGTTCAACGAGATCGTCAAGGAGGTCGGCCTGCCGGATGGCGTCTGGATCGCTGCGACCGGCGATGCCGAAATCCAGGGCGAGGTCGTGCAGGGCTTCGTCACCGCGATGACGACCGGCCTGATGCTGGTGCTGGCGGTGCTGATCCTGCTGTTCGGCTCGGTCTTCCAGCCGATCACGATCCTGCTCTCGCTGCCGCTCTCCTTCGGCGGCGTGGTGATCGCGCTGCTCGCGACCAACAACGCCGTCTCGATGCCGGTCTATATCGGCCTGCTGATGCTGATGGGCATCGTCACCAAGAACGCGATCATGCTGGTCGATTTCGCGGTCGAGGAGGTCGGGCGCGGCAAGGACCGCTTCACGGCGTTGATCGAGGCTGGCCGCAAGCGCGCGAGGCCGATCCTGATGACCACGATCGCGATGGCGGCGGGCATGTTGCCCTCGGCCTATGGTGTCGGCGACGGCGGCGAGTTCCGCGCGCCGATGGCGATCGCGGTGATCGGCGGCCTGATCGTCTCGACCGTGCTCTCGCTCGTCTTCGTGCCGTCCTTCTACATGGTGATGGACGATCTCTCGCGGGCGACCGGCTGGCTCTTCGGGCGCTTCTTCGGCAAGGCCGAGGACGAAAGCCAGTGGGAGCCGATCGACGAGCACGCTGCACCCGCGATCGCGACGGCGGAAGCGATGTCGAAGCCAGCGCCGCCGCGGTTGGCGGCGGAGTGATCAAGCCGGGGGCGCAGAGACCTCGGCCGCCTGACGTCGCGCCAGCGCATCCCGATAGGCCTGCGTCAGCTCGGCGAGCACCGACTGCTCCGGCGGGGCTGCGTCGAGATGGAGATGCCTCAGCTCCTGCATGAAGCGCTCCCAGAGGGCCGGGCCGCCTTCGCTCAGGAGTTCGGCGCGGATCGAGAGTTCCTCGGTCACGGCTAAGAAGTTTCGACCCCATTCGCCCATCGCCGCGAAGACGGGGACGAGCGCGATGCCCATCTCGGTCAGGCTGTAGATCGCCTTCTGCTTGTGGCTGGCGTCGTCGCGGCGCGAGAGCAGGCCCTTTTCGACGAGGCGCTTCAGGCGGTCGGCGAGAATGTTCGAGGCGATGCCCTCGTCCGATTTCGCCAGCATCTCGCGAAAATGCCGGCGGTTGCCGAACATGATGTCGCGCAGCACGATCAGGCTCCAGCGATCGCCCAGGATTTCCAGCGTCAGATTGATCGGACAGCCCGAACGGCCGGTCTCGCGCATGCTCGTCTCCAAAACCGCTTGCAATATAGGATCGGTTTCGCTATCCATCAACTGGTTGCAAATCGAAACTGGTTTTAATCGAGCACAGCAGGAGGATGCGATGGCCAAGGTGATCGTCTGGAATCTGATGACGCTGGAAGGGTTCTTCGAGGGCAGGGAGAAGTGGGATCTCGGCTTCCACCAGGATGCCTGGGGCGACGAGCTTGCCGCGCTCAGCAGCGAGTTCGGGCGCAAGGCCGGGCTGCTCGTATTCGGCCGCGTCACCTATGAGGGGATGAAGGCCTATTGGACTTCGACGGAAGAGGAGGGCGAGACCAAGGCCTTCATGAACGCCCTGCCGAAGCTTGTGGCGTCACGCGATCTGACCGGTTCGGACTGGAACAACACGACGGTGACGGCGGATATCGTCGGGGAGATCACGCGCCGGAAGGCCCTGCCGGGGAAGGACATCTATGTCTTTGGCAGCGCGGAGCTGACGGAATCGCTGCTGGCGGCCAGCCTCGTCGACGAGATCATGATCGCGATCGCGCCGGTCACGATCGGGCAGGGCACGCCCTTGTTCAAGTCGAATGCGGAGAAGCGGCACTATGCGCTGATCGCGGCCCGACCGCTCAAGAACGGCACCGTGATCCTGCACTATGGCGTCAAGGCTGCGGCCTGACGGGGTGATTCAGCCGCGCCGAACCAGCAGAACGGCAGCGAGAATGGCGACGCCGCCGAAGGCCTGGACCGGTGTCGGCTGCTCGCCGAAGAGCGCCCAGGCGGCGAGCACGCTGACCAGTGCCGGCCAGACCATCACGAGCGAGGCGGCGCCGGCGCCATAGCTGCCGAGCGAGAGCGTGATCAGGCCCTGGCCAAGCGCATGCGAGACGAGGCCGAGCGCGGCGACCGCAAGCCAGCCCTGGAGGCTCATCGGAATGATTTGTTCGCCGAGCATCAGTGCGGCGGCGAGGCAGAACACGGCGCAGATCGCGCTGGAGACGAGGCTGACATAGCCGGCGCCGGCTCGGTCGCGGGCGCGGCGCACCGCCAGGATATAGGCGGCGTAGGAGAGGGCGGCGCCGACGGCGAGGCTGTCGCCGAAGAGATTGCCAGTGACCTGCTCCGCGCCAGTGAATTTCGGCAGCACCAGCAGGATCGCGCCAGCGACCGCCAGCATCAGCGCGCCGAGAATGCGCCGCGACGGCTTGTCGCCAAGCAGCAGCCAGCCGCCGAGCACGACACCGACCGGGGAGAGATTGCCGAGCAGCGAGGCATTGGCGATCGTGGTATGGCCGAGCGCCGCGTTGTAGAGCGTGACGTCGATGCCGAAGGTCAGGCCGGCCAACGCAACCGCGATAAAGGCGCCGCGGCCGATCTTCTCGCTCGCAGGCCTGCGTTGCTCCAGCGCCGTCCAGGCGACCAGTACCGGCAGCGCGAAGAGCATCCGCCAGAAACCGGCGGCCGCCGGGCCGACATCGGCAAGGCGCACGAAGATACCGGAAAAGCCGATGCAGGTGGCGCCGATAAGCAGCGCGAGGAACATCGCCAGCGCGGGCGATGCGGGCCGGACGGGAATCGCGGGAGCGGACATGGTGTCTTCTGATGGATCGTGAGGCCAGCTTCGGTCGCGACGGCGCGGCCGGCTCAGCCTCGTTCAGCCGAGGATATAGTGCGCTTCCATCGATCGGAAAAACGGATTATTCTGATTTAACCATTCTTAAAACCGATGGATCTCGCGCGTCCCAAGGAGGCACGTCATGACCGCCCATTTCGACCTCGCCGCGCTCGGCATGCTGGTGGCGGTGGCGGAGACCGGTGGCTTCACTGCGGCCAGCGCCCGGCTCGGCCGGACGCAGTCGGCGATCTCCGTGCGTATCCAGGATCTGGAAAGCCAGCTCGGCCACAAGCTGCTGGAGCGCTCGCGCCGCGGCGTCACCCCGACCGATGCGGGCGAGCGGCTGCTCGCCCATGCGCGGCGCCTGCTCGCGGTGGAGCGCGAGGCCCTGGCCGACCTTGCCGGCGAGACACCGACCGGCCGGCTGCGCATCGGCGTGCCCGACGATTATATGGACGCCTATCTCAGGCCATTGATCGCGCGCTTCGCGGCGGAGCATCCCAAGGTCGAGCTTGAGGTGCATTGCGATCTCTCGAAGCGGATCGAACCTGCGCTCAAGGCCGGGGAGCTCGATCTCGCGGTGGTCTCGCAGGATCCGAGCCGGCCGATGGGCGAGGTGCTCCGGCGCGAGCCGATGATCTGGGTCGCGGCGCGCGGCCACCGGCCGGAGCTGCAGGAGACGCTGCCGCTCGCCCTGTTCTCCGAGGGTTGCCGGGCGCGCTCGCGCGTCCTCGCGGCGCTGAGCAGCGCCGGCAAGGCGTATCGGCTGGTCTTTTCCTGCTCGCATACCTCCGGCGTGCTCTCGGCGGTGGAAGGCGGCTTCTGCGTCACCGCGATCACGGAAAGCGCCGTGCCGCCGTCGCTGCGCCGCCTCGGTGCGGCGGAAGGGCTGCCGCCGTTGTTCGAACTGACGGTCGGCTTGCTCATGGCGCCGCGTCCGGGCCTGGCGGCGCAGCGCTTCGCCGATGCCTTGCGCGAGGAGATGAGCGCTTTCCGGCAGGCGGCATGATCCGGTCCATTGCCCTTTCCTCCGCTCATCACTAGTGAAACAGCATGAAATTCCTCGACCAGGCCAAGATCTATGTGAAGGCGGGTGACGGCGGCGCCGGCTGCGTCTCCTTCCGCCGCGAAAAGTTCATCGAGTTCGGCGGGCCCAATGGCGGCGACGGCGGGCGCGGCGGCGACATCGTCATCGAATGCGTGCAGGGGCTGAACACCCTGATCGACTTCCGCTTCCAGCAGCATTTCAAGGCCCGCACCGGCGAGCACGGCATGGGCAAGGATCGCCATGGCGCGAATTCGCAGGCGATCGTGCTGAAGGTGCCGCCGGGCACCGAGATCCTCGAGGAAGACGGCGAGACCAAGATCGCCGACCTGACCGAGCCTGGCCAGCGCTTCGTGCTGTGCAAGGGCGGTAATGGCGGCTTCGGCAATGCCTATTTCAAGACGGCGACCAACCAGGCGCCGCGCCATGCCAATCCCGGCCTTCCGGGCGAGGAACGCTGGGTCTGGCTGCGCCTGAAGCTGATCGCCGATGCCGGCCTTGTCGGCCTGCCCAATGCCGGCAAGTCGACCTTCCTCGCCACCGTCACCGCGGCGAAGCCGAAGATCGCCGATTATCCCTTCACCACGCTGCATCCCGGCCTCGGCGTCGTGCGCGTCGACGGGCGCGAGATGGTGCTCGCCGATATCCCCGGCCTGATCGAGGGCGCGCATGAAGGCCATGGCCTCGGCGACCGCTTCCTCGGCCATATCGAACGCTGCCGCGTGCTGCTGCATCTGGTCGAAGGCACCAGCGAGCATGCCGGCAAGGCCTACAAGACCGTGCGCGAGGAGCTCGAGGCTTATGGCGAGGGGCTGGCCGACAAGCCGGAGATCGTTGCGCTCTCCAAGGTCGACGCGCTGACGCCGGAAGTGCTCAAGGAGCAGGTCGCGCGCCTGAAGCGGGCGGCCAAGCGCATGCCGATCATCCTCTCGGCCGCCTCGGGCGAGGGCGTCGATGCCGCGCTCAGGGCACTCTTCGCCGTGGTCGAGGAAGCCCGTCGCGTGGAAGAGCGCGAGAACGCGCCGGTCGAGGACACCGGCTGGCGGCCCTGAGGCTGGGCCGGCGCTCTAGCGGAAATCCCGCCAGGCGCCGACGCGGTGGGTGCATTCGCGGTCGCGTTCCGCTTCGCCGAAGGGCGCCACCGGCCAGTCCCAGCTTTCATCCGGGAGCGGTAGTTCGACGCCGCGCGTGAGATCGAGGCGATCGGTGATCGCGTCCGCACGGTCGCGCTCGACCATCTCGACATCGCTGAGCAGGACGACACGGCCGTTGAAGCGGCGCAGATCAGCGAGATGCCAGGCGATGCAGCGCGCTGGCAGGTCGACCGGTAGCTGTCCAGCACGGTCGGGGTGATCGTCCAGCCAATCCTCGACCGGCCAAGCGAGCTGCGACATCAGATTGGCGGATATGACGAGATCAAGGCTTGAGTCGGCGGCCAGATCGGCCAGCGGATCGATGCGCCCGTCGTTCTCCTCGGCCAGCCAGCCCATGACGCCGGTGAGGTCGCGGGTCAGGAGTATGACCTTGGGCCGGACGCGCATGCGCAGCCGGATCTGCGGCAGGTGGACGGCATCGACCAGCAGAACCTGCTCGAATTGGCGGCACAGCAGGTCGAGCGGGATGTCGCGCAGCAGGCCCGAGCCGAGGACCGCCACCTTGCGGCGCTGCGACAGCTCCGTGATAGCCTCAGCGACCACGCTGCGGCAGCGTTCGTGATGCGGAGCCCACGCCCGGCGCTGGCGGTTGCCGCGCGACCAGAGCGCGACGCTTTCTCCGACGAGACCCAGCCGCCGGGTCATCCGCGCGGCTGGTGTCGTCAGTTGCAGAAAGAGCTCCGCGAGCATCTCCCGCTCAGATCAGGGCACCGCGCGCGGCCACCGGCCAGAGGGCCTCGACATGGGCGTCGGGCCCGTGCAGGCCGCGGACGCAGACATACCAGTCGTGCAGGTTGACCGTCGGGTCGCAATGACCGGGGATCAGTAGCAAACTGTCGCCGCGATGCGGCATCGCGATCGGGTCGCCGGTGAGGACGCCGTGCTCGTCGGAGGGTTTGGTATAGATCACGCCCTCGCGGCGGAAGGGCACGGGCATGCCCGAATCGACCGCCGCCGACTTGTGGCCGGCATCGACGATGGCGCGGTCCGGCACTGGCTTGCTCATCACCCCGGCGAGGACGAAGAGAGAGTGTTCAAAGGTGCGGAAGGGCGTGCCGTCGGCCTGGCGATTGCGGGCGTAGTCGGCGTCCATGAAGATATAGGAGCCGGCCTGGATCTCGTTCCAGATGCCGGACTGGGTCTCCAATTCATGGGTGCCGGTGCCGGCGCCGGTGACGATCTCGCATTTCAGGCCGGCATGGCTGAGCCGTTCGACCGTGTTGCGGGCGGCGAAGCCAGCCCGTTCGATTGCCTCGCGGCGCTCGTCGATCGAACGCATGTGCTGGGCGGAGCCGTGATAGGCGTGGATGCCGGCGAAGCGCAGGGTGTTGGAGCGTGCGATCGCCTCGGCCAGCCGGACGGCGCCCTCTCCGGGCGCGACGCCGCAGCGCCGGCCACCGACATCGATCTCGACATAGACGTCGAGGGTCACATCGTTGCGGGCCGCCGCTTCCGCCGCCTCGCGCACGCCGTCGGGATGGTCGACGCAGAGGCCGATCTTGGCGCTGCGGGCGAGGCGGGCCAGACGGTCGAGCTTGGCCGCGCCGACGATCTCGTTGGTGACCAGCACGTCGCCGACGCCGCCTGCAACCAGCACTTCGGCTTCGCCCACCTTCTGGCAGCACTGCCCGACCGCGCCATGGGCGATCTGCCGCAGCGCGATCTCCGGGCTCTTGTGCGACTTGGCATGGGGCCTGAGCCTGATGCCATGGGCCTGGGTGAAAGCGGCCATGGCGACGAGATTGCGCTCGAACGCATCGAGATCGAGCACGAGGGCGGGGGTTTCGATCTCGGCGAAGCTCTGGCCGGGCTGGGCCGGCGGGGATAGCGGCATGAAGTCTCCTGAATCGGTTATGGCCATGGGAAGACAGCTTCGTGTCCGTAGCAAGGCCCCCCTGTCGCAGCCAGCCATGCACCAGTGGCGCTTGTCGGGCTGTCATGATAGGCCCCGGCCATGAAGATCGGCCGCGTCACCGACGACACCCTTGCGCTCTTTGCCCGTGTCTGGCGTGAGCAGATCAGGTCCTACCTCCCGCAGATGCTGATGATTCTCGGCCTCGTCGTGATCATCGCGGCGACGACGAGCTTCTATCCGCTCCTGATCAAGGCGGCGTTCGACGCCTTCGCCGATCCATTGATGGCCGAATCGACCGGCTTCGTCCGGCGCATGGAGCGATTGGTCTCGAAGTCGATCGGCTACGAGATCGGCGTCATCAACGCGGTCGCGACCGTCGTCGTGATCGTCACCGCCATCAAGGGTTTCTCGCTGCTCGCCCAGACGGTGATGACCAACAATGTCGTCAGCCGCATCGAGGCGGACATGCAGACGGCCCTCTACGGCCATCTGATCGATGCCGACCTGGCACAGTTGCAGCGGGAAAATCCGGCCTCCCTCACCCAGCGCTTCACCACCGACTTCACCTTCGTCAAGGAAGCGCTGACGCGCATCGTCAACATCGCCATCCGCGACGTCGTCACCGCGATCGCGCTGGTCGGCGCGCTGATCTGGATCGACTGGCAGATGACGCTGGTCGTGCTCCTGATCGCGCCGGTGATCGCCCATCCGATCGGCCGGATCGGGCGCAAGCTCAGGCGGATGGCCAGCTCCCAGCAGGAACAGACCGGCCTGATGGCCAATCTCGTCACCGAGAGCCTGCAGGGCGCGCGCGTCGCCAAGACCGACCGGCTCGAGCCCTATCTGAAGACGCGGGCGGCCAATGCCTTCGAGACGATCCGGGCGCTGAAGATGAAGGCGGCCAATGCGCGCGGGCGGCTCGACCCCCTGCTCGAGGTCGGCGGTGGGCTCGCGGTCGCCGGCGTGCTCGCCGCCATCGGGGTGCGCATCACCGCCGGCAATTCGACGGTCGGCGATTTCACCGGCTATGTCTCGGCGCTCCTGCTCGCGGCCCAGCCGATGCGCTCGCTCGGCAATCTCAACGCCATCGTCCAGGAGGCGGGCGCTTCGCTGAAGCGCTACTACGCGCTGATGGACGAGAAGCCGCAGGTTCTCGACCGTCCGGACGCGAAGCCGCTGACGGTCACTGCCGGCGAGGTCGCCTTCCGCCAGCTGCGCTTCCGCTATCGCGAGGACCAGCGTGCGCTGGAGGGCATCGACCTCGTCGCGCAGGGTGGGAAAACGATGGCGCTGGTCGGCCGCTCCGGTTCCGGCAAATCGACGCTGCTCGCGCTGGTGCCGCGCCTCTACGATCCCACCGAGGGCCGGATCGAGATCGACGGGCAGGATCTGCGCAACGTCACCCTGACCAGCCTGCGCCGCCAGATCGGCGTCGTCAGCCAGGATGTCGTACTGTTCGACGACAGCGTGCGGGCGAATATCGCCTTCGGGCGGCCGGACGCCTCGCTGGACGAGATCGTCGCCGCGGCGAAGGGGGCCGCCGCGCACGACTTCATCACGGCGATGCCGGGCGGATATGACGCTCCGGTCGGCGAGCGGGGCCACAAGCTCTCGGGCGGCGAGCGCCAGCGCATCGCGATCGCCCGCGCCATCCTGAAGAACGCGCCGATCCTGCTGCTCGACGAAGCGACGAGCGCGCTCGACACCGAATCCGAACGGCTCGTCCAGCAGGCGCTGGCGGCGCTCATGAAGGGGCGCACCACCATCGTCATCGCGCATCGGCTCTCGACCATCCGCGAGGCCGACATGATCGTGGTCATGGACGAGGGCAAGGTCGTCGAGACCGGCAGCCATGACGAGTTGCTGGCGCGCGACGGGGCCTATGCCCGTTTGCACCGGATGCAGTTCCTGGAGGGCTGAGCCGTCGGCTCAGCCCTCCAGGCTGTCTCAGCGCCTGTTGAACTCAGCAGCGAAACCCGCATCCAATGGCGCGCCGTCGCTCCAGCAATGGCGGACGATGGCGATACGGCCTGAATCGATCAGGCTGTTCTCGTCGCCCGGACGGCTGGTATGCGGCCGGCCGCGCCGGATGCGCCAGACAAGGCGGTCATTGTCTTCCGAGACGATATCGGCGGCGCTCGCGATCTTGTCGCGACCGATGCCGGCAAGGCCGATCTCGGCCGGCAATTCCTTCGGCAGGTTGACGCTCAGGAATGTGCCCTCGCGCGTCCATTGCGCGCGCGTCCGCCAGAGGTTTTCGATCAGGGCCGCGAGCGCGGCGACGTCGCGCTCTTCGGACGTGCCGCCTTTGGCGCGGGAGAAGCCGATGGCGGGGAGGTTCCAGAAGCTCGCCTCGCGGGCGATCGAGAGCGTGCCGGAATAGGCGGCATCCTCGGCGGCGTTGCGGCCATCATTGACGCCGGAGAGCACCAGATCGGGCATGCCGCCGTCGCGGAACAGCACGGTCATGGCGGCGACGACGCAATCGGCCGGGGTGCCGTTCAGCGCATAGACCTGCGGCTCGCGCCGGCTGAGCGTCAATTCCTTGTCGAAGGAGAGATGATGGCTCGCTGCCGTCCATTTCCGCTCGGGCGCGACGACCCAGATATCGGCTGCGACGCGCACGGCGGCTTTTCGCAGCAAAGCGATGCCGGGAGCATCGATGCCGTCGTCATTGGCGATGAGGATGCGCATGATCAGATCTCGATGGTATCGCCGGGCTTGAGGCCGGTGACGAGCTTGGGGATGCCGGCAGCCAGCGCGGCAGCGGTCGCGGCATCGCAGGAATGGGCGAGGATGCGGCTGGCGCCGCTTGCCGCCGCGATCGCGATGTTCTCGGGCAGTGTCGGATGCGTCGGGAAGCGCAGCCAGTCGGCCTCGCCTGCAGCCAGCATGAGATCGGCCGGGCTGCCCTTGGGAATGCCGCCGGTCAGCAGGACCGGATGACGTTCACGGCGGGCCTGTGCGAGCGCGACCCTCGAGGGCCCCGCGAGCCCCATGCCGTCATCGACGAGCAGTGCGGCTCGGGGCAGC
The DNA here is from genome assembly GCF_058800455.1 of Allobosea sp. GW822-FHT05A11. Taxonomy (NCBI): domain Bacteria; kingdom Pseudomonadati; phylum Pseudomonadota; class Alphaproteobacteria; order Hyphomicrobiales; family Alloboseaceae; genus Allobosea; species Allobosea sp. GW822-FHT05A11. Next base: position 102,397 of record NZ_JBXAMI010000005.1, read on the forward strand.
TTCTGCCCCTCTTCCCAAAGCAGTGCTTCGCCGAAACGCGCCGAGAGGGCATCGGCGGCACCGGGCTTCAACCATGTCGAAGCGGCGATCTGCTGGGCCAGAGCCTCGCGCATCGAGGGGTGGATTGCGATCGGGCCCTCGATCAGGCCGATCAACTCGACGGAGCGGCCGGAAAGGGGGGTCGGCAGGACGGTGCCCTGCGGATGGGCCGCGAGCCAGCCTTTGATGGCTGCGCCGCGTTCGATGGCGGGGATGCGGTCGGGGCCGTAAGAGGCATCGATCAGCACGAGATCGCTGGGCGGGAGGGCGTCCATGGCGAAGACCGGGCTATCCGGCACGACGTCGCCGCAATAGCCGAGCCTGCGGCCGCCTGCGCTCAGATGACACCAGATGCCGCCGACGACATGGCCGCTGCGGCCAGTCCGGATGGCGATCGGGCCGAGCGCGAAATCGGTGCCGGGCGCGATGATCTCTGCGGTAGCAGCTTGGGCAAGCGCCCTCTCGTGCGGCGTGGCGTAGGCGGCAAGCGTCGCGTCCGTCTCGGCGACCGATTCCGCCGTCATCAGGATGCGGCCTGAAAAGCCGTTGGCGAGACACCAGCCGAGCGCCGCGACATGATCCTCATGGGCATGGGTGACGATGATCGCGTCGATGCGTTCGAGCTCGGCGCGCGTGATCGCCGGATGGTAGGCGGTGCCCTGTGCGCTGGTGTCGACGCCGACATCGAGCAGAAGACGCGTTCCACCATGTTCGATGCCGACGCAGGTCCGGCCTTTTTCGCCGATCCCGCCATGGACTGTCAGTTTCATGGCGCCGGTCTCACGCAGCCTTGTCCAGGGAGGCGCTCTCCGGGATGATCCAGCCGTCGGTGATGGCGATGCGGATGGCCTCGCCGGCCTGGGCCGGGGCGGGTTCGTTCGCGTCGAGATGCAGGACGATGTCCTGGCTGGCGGCAGGTCGTACCTCCATCCGGAAGAAGCCGCCCTGGTAGGACAGGCGCTCGACCGTGGCGGCGAGGCCGCCTTCGCCGGCCGAGGCGATGCCGATGTCGCGGGCGCGCAGGCAGAGCTTCGCCTGACCGGAGATCGCCTGATCGGGCCGGCAGCGCACGATAGCCTCGACGCCGAGCACGCTGACCTTGCAGCGGCCCGCCTGCGGCGCGGAGAGGACGGTCGCCGGCAGCACCATGCCTTCGCCGATGAAGCCGGCGACGGTCACGTTGGCGGGCTCGCGGAACAGCAGCGAGGGCGTGGCGAGCTGGAGCAGGCGGCCGCGATCCATCACGGCGATACGGTCGGCCAGCGCCATCGCCTCGGCCTGATCATGGGTGATGTAGACCATGGTCGTGCCGGTGCGCTCGTGGAAGCGGGAGAACTCCTCCTCCATCGAGGCGCGCAGGTGCACGTCGAGATTGGCCAGCGGCTCGTCGAGCAGCACCAGCGAAGGCTCGGTGACGAGGCAGCGGGCGAGCGCGACGCGCTGGCGCTGGCCGCCGGAGAGCAGGCCCGGCCTGCGCTCGGCGAAACCGTTCAGTCCGACGAGATCGAGAGCGGCCGCGACGCGCTTCGCTCGCTCGGGATCGCGCACGCCGGCGACGGTGAGCCCATAGGCGACGTTTTCCGCCACGGTCATATGCGGCCAGAGCGCATAGGACTGGAAGACGATGCCAAGCTTGCGATGCTCCGGCGGGATATGGGTCTGCGCCGAAGAGACGAGCCGGTCGCCGATGCGGATCTGGCCGCCGTCGAGCTTGTCGAAACCGGCGATCTGGCGCAGCAGCGTGGTCTTGCCGCAGCCCGACGGTCCGAGCACGGCCAGGAACTCCCCATCCTCGACCGCGATCGAGACGTCGTCGAGCGCGAGATAGGAACCGAAGCGCTTCTGCGCCCGGTCGATGGTCAGTCGCGCCACGGCAGGACTCCCTGGGGCAGTTTATGGGCGAAGAGGGTGGTGGAGGCCATCAGGCTGATGGTGACGAGCACGGTCACGGCAGCCAGCGCCGAGGCATAGGTGGAATCGCCGCCCTGCTCGAAGGAGAAGACGACGACGCCGAGGGTCTCGGCGCCCGAGGACCAGAGCAGGGCCGAGACGGTGAGCTCGTTGAAGGCGGTCAGGAAGACCAGCAGGGCACCCGCGACGGCGGCCGGCGCGACCAGCGGGAAGATGATGGTGACGAGCCGGCGCGGCAGGCCGGCGCCGGCGATCTGCGCTGCCTCCTCCAGCGTGCGGTCGATCTGGAGATAGCCGCTGATGACGGGGCGCAAGCCCAGCACGAGGAAGCGGGCGAGATAGGCGAATACGATGATCCAGACGGTGTTGTAGAGCGAGACGTTCACGACCGGCAGCGGCTTGAGGAAGAGCAGGATCGCGGCGATGGCGAGAACGACACCGGGCATGGCGTAGGGCAGTTCCGCTGCGAGATTGAGCAGGCGCAGGGCGCGGGACTTCTTCCAGACAATGAAATAGCCGAGCGGCACGCAGATCAGGACGATCAGGGTGGCCGCACCCGCCGACATCAGGAAGGAGTTGACGAAGGCGCGCTTCGAGGCGGCGTGCTCGAAAAGGACATAGGCGTAGTTGGCGAGCGTCGCGGTCCCGGCGTTGAGCGGCACGCCGAAGGCGGGGATCAGCGAGGTCGTGAGCAGGCCGAGAAAGGGCAGTGCCAGCACGAGAATGGCGAAGCTCCAGAGCCCGATCTCGACCGGCCGACGCCAGCGGCCAAGCTCGAAGGGGCGCGCCGCGCTCGAGGTCGTGGTGATCCGGAAGTCGCGGCGGCGCAGCATGAAATCCTGCATGAGGATGCCGATCATCGCGATCAGGCCGATCAGCAGGGAGAGGATCGCGACCTCCGAAAGCACGCCCGGGCCAAGGCCGGCGAGGCGCTGGTAGATCAGCGTCGGCAGGACAAGGAAGTTGCCGGGAATGCCGAGGAAGGCGGGAATGCCGAAATTCCCGAGGCAGGAGACGAAACACAACGCGATGCCGGCGACGAGCGGCGGCGTCATCAGCGGCAGCACGACGGTGCGCAGCACGGTGAGGGGGTGCGCGCCGGCGGCAAGGCCGGCCTCGATCAGCTCCTTCGGCAGGGCGCGCAGGCCGGCGCGCAGGGTCAGGAAGACCAGCGGCGCATATTGCAGGCCGAGCAGCAGGATGATGCCCTCGCGCGAATAGAGCGGGTTGCGGCTGCCGAGCGGCGGCGCCATGCCGATCAGCTTCAGCAGCGTGCTCGATGGCCCGAAGATCTGCAGCCAGGCCAGCGCCGTGACCTGCGGCGCGATCATCAGCGGCAGGACGAAGCAGAAAGTGAAGGCGTTGCGGGCGCGGATGTCGGTCAGCGTTGCCAGCAGCGCGACGGTGCCGCCGATCAGCGTGGCGAGGATGGTGCCGGCGATGGCCGTGGTGAGGCTGTTCCAGGTCGCCGTCCAGGTCGCCGGGCTCGCCATCACCTTGCCCAGCGCCGTCGCCGAGAGCTGGCCGCCGGGGGCGAGGCCCTCGACGATCAGGCGACCGATCGGCAGCAGCGAGAGCAGCGCGACGAGGCCGACGAGCCCCCAAAGGAGGCCCGTCTCCTCGACGCGCGTGCGCAGCGTCGCGGGGTCGGCGATAGACATACGCAACGCTTCCGGGCTCAGTTGCCGAACATCGTGGCGAAGCGGGCCTTGTCGGCCTCCGTCGCCTTGACCACGGCGGCGATATCGGAGGCCATGACGTTGATCTTGGTGCCTTCCGGCAGCCAGGCGGGCGAGCCGATGCTGGGCTTGGCCGGGATGTAGCCCATGGCCAGAGCGAGCTTCTGCCCGTCGTCGGAGAGGATGAAGTCGACGAAGGCCTTGGCGGCAGCCTCGTTCTTGGTCGTCTTCACGATGGCGACGGGCTCGGTCACGGCCGGGGCGCCTTCCTTCGGGAAGACGAAGTCGATCGGCGAGCCCTGCTTCTTGGCGTTGTAGGCCATGAAATCGACCAGCACGCCATAGGACTTCTCCCCGGTGGCGACGGCCTTGAGCACGGCGCCGTTGCCGCGCACGGCGACGGCCTCGTTGGCCTTCAGACCCTCGAACAGCTTCCAGCCGAGATCGGGACGGGCCGTCATGGTCGAGAGCATGATGGCGGCGGCGCCGGAATAGAGCGGGCTCGGCATCGAGATCTGGCCCTTGTAGGCGGGCTTGTCGAGATCGGTCCAGGAGGTCGGCTTCTCCTTGGCGGCCGTGTTGTAGGCGATGCCGGTGGTGATCAGCTTCGAGCCGAAATAGGTCTTGTCGGCGTCGAACGAGCCGGGCTGGAGGCCTTCCGTCTTCGCGCCGGGATAGGCGAGGAGCTGCTTTTGCCCCTTCAGGATTTCCATGCTCGCGGCATCCGCGATCAGGAGGACGTCGGCGCCGGGCTGGCCGGCCGAGATCTCGGCGGCGAGCTTGCCCATCACCTCGGTCGTGCCGGAGCGGAAGATATCGACCTCGACATTGGGATAGGCCTTCTTGAAGGCGGCGACGGTCTGGGCCGCGTCCTTCTCGGGCTGCGAGGTGTAGAGCACGAGCTTGCCCGAGGGCGCCTGTGCGAAGGCGGGCGCGGCGGCGAGCAGGGCAGCGGCAGCCGTCATCATCAGGCCGTGCCGGGTAAAGTGGCGTCGTGTCAGGGTCATGGTTTTATCTCCTCCGTTGTCGCGATGCCGACCTTTACGCCAAATGCGCCGGCCGATCTTCGTGTCAGGTCGTCATGTCAGGTCGTCTCTCGCCGGCCATCCGCAATGCGGCGCAGCCGGCGGCATTATCCTTCACAGGAGCAGCTCGGGGTTTTCAAGGGCCTCGCGCAGATCGGCCATGAAACGGGCCGCCGCGACGCCGTCGACGATGCGATGATCCGAGGACAGCGTGAAGTTCGCCATCGGCCGGAGCACGATCTGGCCCTCGCGCCCGACCGGCTTGTCGACGGTGCGGCCGACGGCGAGGATCGCGCCTTGCGGCGGGTTGATGATCGCGGTGAACGAGTCGACGCCGTACATGCCGAGATTGGAGATGGTGAAGGTGCCGCCGCCGAGCTCGGCCGGGGTCAGCGTGCGTTTCGCCATGCCCTCGCGCAGTCTCGCGAACTCGCGGGTCATGGCGGGCATGTCCATGCCGCCGGCATCGCGCAGCACAGGTACGACGAGGTCGCCGTCGCGCTCCATGGCGATGCCGATATCGACGCGCTCGTGGAAGCGGGTCGCCTCACCCTCGACGGACGCATTGATCACCGGGTGGTCGCGCAGGATGCGGGCGGCGACGCGGGCGATCAGCACGGTGAGGCTGGGCTTGGGGGCGCCGATGCGCTCGTGACGTTTGGCGAGGCGGCCAAGCAGGTCGCGCGCGGCGCTCATCTCGATCTCGGACGTCAGATAGAAATGCGGCGCGGTGCGCATGCTCTCGGAGAGCCGGTTCGCGACGATGCGGCGGATCGCCGAGAAGGGCTGCAGGCGGCCCTCGGAAGCAATCGCCGAGGCGGCCGGCGCGGGGCGCGCCTCCTGCGCCGGAGCGCAGCGCGGCCGCTGCTCCAGATGGCGCGTGACATCCGCTTCGCCGATGCGACCGCGCGGGCCGGTGCCGGCTACGGTCTTGAGGTCGAGGCCGTTCTGGCGCGCGATGCGGCGGGCGAGCGGGGTCGCGCGCAGGCCTGACGAGGTCGGTGCAACCGTAATCACCGGAGCGGCCGGCGCCTCTGCTTTCGAAACGGATGTGGCAGCCGCCACGGTAGCCGCAGCGGCTGCCGGCTCGGACGGTGTGGTGGCGGCCTCACCGTCGAGGTAGATCCACGCAACGGGGGTTCCCACCGAGATCGGTACGCCGGTCTCGGTCTTGATGTTCCGGATCGCGCCGCTGGCGGGGGCCTCGACCTCCATCACGGCCTTGTTGGTGCCGATCTCGAAGATGGTGTCGCCCTGGCGGACAAGGTCGCCTTCCTTGACGTGCCAGGCCTCGATCGTGCCCGTCTCCATGTCCATGTCGACCTTGGGAAGGATGACCTCGATGGGCATCAGGCTTCCCCGCGGCGGACGAGATTGGTGGCGGCGGTGACGATGTCGTCCTCCTGCGGGACGGCTGCCTTCTCCAGAACCGGATTGTAGGGGATCGGCGCATCCGCGCCGCCCAACCGGATGATCGGCGCGTCCAGGAAATCGAAGACCTCGCTCTCGGCGATCATGGCCGAGATCTCGGCGCCGATGCCCATGGTCTTCACGCCCTCGTAGACGACCAGCAGGCGATGCGTCTTGCGCACGCTCTCGGCGATGGTGGTGAAGTCGATCGGCCGGATCGAGCGCAGGTCGATCACCTCCGCCGAGATGCCGTCCGCAGCGAGACGCTCGGCCGCGGCTTCCGCCTTGCGGGCCATGATCGAGGAGCCGACGATGGTGAGGTCCGTGCCCTTGCGGCGAATCGCGGCCTTGCCGATCGGCACGCGATAGGCTTCCGCCGGGACATGGCCCTTGGTCTTGTAGAGCAGCTTGTGCTCGAAGATCAGGACGGGATTGGGATCGTCGATCGCGGCGAGCAGCATGCCCTTGGCGTCATGCGGTGTGCTCGGCTGCAGGACTTTCAGGCCGGGAACATGGGCGAACCACGCTTCCAGGCTCTGGCTGTGCTGCGCCGCGGCACCCGTGCCTGAGCCACCGGGCAGGCGCACCACCATCGGCACGCTCGCCTTGCCGCCGAACATGAAGCGGATTTTTGCCGCCTGGTTGACGAGCTGCTCCATGGCGAGCGTGACGAAATCCGAGAACTGGATCTCCAGCACCGGGCGCATGCCGGTGATCGCGGCACCGACCGCCGCGCCGGCGATGCCGAGCTCGCTGATCGGGGTATCGATCACGCGGTCCTTGCCGAAGCGGTGGACGAGATCGCCGGAGACGCCGAAGGCGCCGCCATAGACGCCGACATCCTCGCCGAACAGGAAGACGCGCTCGTCGGCTTCCATCGCCTGGCCCAGCGCCTCGCGCACGGCCTCGGCATAGGAGAGCTCGCGGATCTCGCTCACGGCTTCGAGCGTGTCAGAGGGCATAGACGTCACGGGTCAGGTCTTTCGGATCGGGGTCCGGGCAGGTGCGTGCGAATTCGACGGCGACGTCGATGTCGCGCTGGGCATCCTCTTCCAGCTTCATCAGCGCGGCCGCGTCGAAGCGGTCATGCGCCTTGAGCTCGTCCTCGAGCCGCCGGATCGGGTCCTGGCTGCGCCATTCCTCGATCTCTTCCTTGGAGCGGTAGAGATTGCGGTCGCTCTTGGAATGGCCGCGCCAGCGATAGGTCTTGCACTCGATCAGCGAGGGGCCCTCGCCGGAACGGGCGCGCGCGATCGCCACTTTCGCGACAGCCGCGACGCCGGCGAGGTCGTTACCATCCAGGCAATGGCCGGGCATGCCGTAGGCGGAAGCGCGGTCGGCGACGTTGGCCACCGCCATGGCGCGACCGATATCCATCGACATGCCGTATTTGTTGTTCTCGCAGACGAAGACGACCGGCAGCTTCCAGATCGAGGCCATGTTCAACGCCTCGTGGAAGGCGCCCTCGTTCGAGGCGCCGTCGCCGAAGAAGACCATGCAGACCCGGCCGTTCTTCTGCGCCTTGATGCTCATGCCGACGCCGACGGCGATCGGCAGGCCGCCGCCGACGATGCCGTTGGCGCCGAGATTGCCGCCTTCGACATCGGCGATATGCATCGAGCCGCCGCGACCCTTGCAGTAGCCGGTCTCCTTGCCGAAGAACTCGGCGAACATCAGCTTAGGCTCGGCGCCGCGGGCGATGCAGTGGCCATGGCCGCGATGGGTCGAGAGAATGTAGTCATGGGCTTCGAGCGGCAGCGTCGTGCCAACGGCACTGGCTTCCTGCCCGATCGAGAGATGCATCGTGCCGTGGATCAGGCCGCGCATGTAGCTCGCCTCGGCAGCCTCCTCGAACTTGCGGATCAGGTGCATGCGGGTCAGCGCCTGCGCCACCGTCGCATCGTCGAGCGCGGCGAGTTCCGGCCGCTGGTTCGGCTTCTGATGGGCGCTCATGCCTGGGCTCCGGAGGTCAGCGCGGCGATCATCGCGTCCTGCGCGCGGCGGACCTCGACGATCTTCAGTCGTTCGTCGGGCGTGGCGTCGGCCAGCGTGATGAGTTCGCCCTTGCGGACGGGCCGGGTCATGGTCGCGCCCTGGGCGAGGCCGATCGGCAGCGCCTTGCGGGCCTGCGCGTCGGCGCGGGAGAGTGCGAAGCCGCGATAGCCGTATTCGCCGATGGCATCGAGCGTTTCGCCGACCGCGAGATCGCGCTTGGCGACGCAGCCGACCTCGGAGGTCGGCACCGGCAGGGGGCGCATATGGCTCTGGTTGAAGATCGTCGCGGCGGCGGCCGAGAGCGGCACTTCCAGGCTCGTCAGGTGATAGGGCCGGAAGAAGGAATAGTAGGGACCGGGGCCGAGATGCAGGTCGCTCATCCGCTCGCGGACGCGGGGATGGCGCATCTCTGCGACCGCGAAGACGCCGGGGGCGACGCCCTTGGCCACGGAGAAGTCGACGACGCCCTTCTGCGAGAGCAGGCCGCCCTCTTCCTTCGGGCAGAAATAGTTCTGCAACTCGTCCTTCGGCGCCGCCGGGCCATGCATGCCGGGGATATCCGGCACGAAGCCACAGGCATTGGCGATGGCGACCATCTCGACCATCGTCTTCGAGCCGTCGACGAACTCGACGAGCATGCGCGGGTTCATGTTCCGGCGCGTCGCTTCCTCGACATAGTCGGCCGGCACGGCGTCGATGCGGAACGGGTTATTCTTGCCCTTGCCGGCGGCGACGAGCGGATAGCCCATGGCGCGGACGAAATTGATCAGCTCCATCGCGGCGGCGGGCTCGTCGCCGGCGCCGAGCGTATAGACGACGCCCGCCTTGGCCGCCTCGACCGCGAGATAGGAGCCGATGGTGATGTCGGCCTCGACATTCATCATCACGATATGCTTGCGCGCGGCGATCGCGGTCAGCGCGACGCGGGAGCCGGCTTCTGGATTGCCGGTGGCGTCGATGATGACGTCGACGTTGGGCGAACGGCAGATCAGGTCGAGCGAGGTCGTGGCGGCGATGCGGCGCTTGCGTCTGCTGGCGTCGAGCCCGGCCTCATCGGTGACATTGTCGACCTCGCCCTTGCGCCCGGCGAGCGCGGCGGCCTCCGAAACGCGATCCGGCGCGATATCGGCGACGGCGGCGATCTCGATGCCGGTCATCTGGGAGATCTGGACGACGATATCGGTGCCCATCTGGCCGGCGCCGATCAGGCCGACGCGGACCGGCTTGCCGGCCTTGGCGCGCAATTCGAGGGCCTCGGCCAGGGACAGGCCGACGACGGGCGCGCCCAAAGGCGGCTGCGGCTGGATCGCGGCCATCGTCGATACTCTCCCTAGGACATATGTTCTTATGTAGGAACAAAAGAACATGTCTTTCGTCCTGTCAAGCGCACAGATGTTCGAACGGGTTGCCTTGGACCACGCGATGCGGTGATGCTGTCGCACGTGCTCGCGATGGCGCGGCAGGGAGCGCTCGTGGAAGACGCATTCGGAGCAGGACAGATCCAGGGCGATGTGCCGGTCGCGGAGGCGAAAGTCCGGGCGGCATGGCTCTACTATGTCGAGGGCCTGACCCAGGAGCAGATCGCCGAGGCGCTGGGCCTGAGCCGGATCAAGGTCATCCGCATGCTGGCGGCGGCGCGCTCCGAAGGGCTGGTCAAGATCAGGATCGATGCGCGCTCGGCCCGGCAGGCGGGGCTGGAGCGCGGGCTCGTCACCGCCTTCGGGCTGAAGGAGGCGGTGGTGGTGCCGGCGGCGCGCGATGCGGCGAGCGTCTCGGCGCTCGTCGGCTATGCCGCGGGCTTGTGGCTCTCCGACAAGCTGACCGACAACATGTCATTGGCCGTTGGCTGGGGGCAGACCCTGCACTTGGCGCTGCGGGGCATGCAGCCGCGTCAGGTCGAGGCGATGTCGGTCGTCTCGCTTCTGGGCGGGCTCACCCATTCGCGCAGCATCAATCCGTCGGCGGTGGCGCGCCGCGTCGCCGACATGTTCGGTGCCGACTGCTTTCAATTGACGGCGCCGGTCTTCGTCTCGAATGCCGAGATCCGCGATGCGCTCTGGCGCGAACCGACCTTGCGGGACCTGCTCGACCGGGCGCGGGCGGCCGATGTCGCGCTGGTCAGCGTCGGCGATCTCGTCCCCGATTCGACGCTGTTCCGCGAGGGGCTTCTGCCGCAATCCGATCTGGCCGGCTTGAAGAAAGCCGGCGCGGTCGGCGACCTCGTCTGCCATTTCATCGATGCCGAGGGCGAGCTGGTGGACCATCCCGTGAACCGGCGTATCATGGCGGTGAGCCCGGCCGATCTCAGGGGCATCGGCCTCGTCGCGATCGCGGCCGGCGGCGCCCACAAGGAACACGCGATCCGCGCGGCCCTGCGGGCGAGCGCGGCGAAGGTGCTGATCACGGATGAAGGCGCTGCCGAGGCCCTGCTGGCCGGCAGCGTGAAACAAGCGGCAGAGGGAGCCGAACGGGAGAGACGCCATGGCCAATAATTTCGAGCAGTTCGCGCGCAACTCCCTGCAGTTCCGGCCCTCCGACATCCGCCTGATGCTGGAGCGGGTGCACTCCCATGTGGTGAAGCCGCGTATGTCGGCTGAGGAATTGCTGGAGGTGGTCCAGGGCCTCGGTTTCACGACCGTCGAGGCCTTCGGCGACCAGATCGGGCTGGAGCGGCGGACTTCCGAAAGCTGGGCGCGCTACGGGCTGTCGCGCGATGCGGCGCAGTTGCTGCTGGCGCTGTTGAACTATCGCCAGCGCCTGCTCGACGCGATGGACGATTTCGAGAAGACGACCCAGATCCCGCTGGACGGGTTTTTCGAGAACCAGCAGCTGCCGTAAGCCGCGTCAGCGGCAGAAATCGGCGCAGCCAGCTTCCCAAAATGCTTTGCCGGATTCAAGCGCCGGCACGGAGGGGCGCGGCTTGCGGCCGGGCAGGTCGGCGGGAACCGGCTTCACCTGCTCCCACCAGCCATGGGCGCATTGCGAGCGGAAGGCCATCTGGTCGGAGATCGAGGTGCCCTCCTGCTCCAGGACCTTGTCGAGCGCCGCGCAGGTCTCGCGCAGGCGGGTGTCGTGGGCATCGCTCGGATCGTTGGCGTAGTCGTGGAAGGCTTCGGTGAAAGCCGCCATCTCGCGGGCGATATGCGGCCAGTCGGAGCGCCCGAGATTCCAGGCGTCCATCCATTCGCGCACGACCGTCTCGACCGCCTCGGCCTTCGGCCTGTCTTTGACCTTGCGGGCCGTGGTCAGCATGTGGCGCATCAGTTCGGCGCGGGCATGGGCATGGCGCGCGCGCAGGGCCGCCTCCTGCATCTGCGCGATGGCTTCCGCCGCTTCCTGCTGCAGCGCTTCGACGAAATGCGGCATGTCCGGGTCTTTCAAGGCAGCGTAGCGAGGCGTTCGATCATCCGCTCGAACAGGTCATGGGCCTTCACGGCCGAGACGACATGGGTGTTGGGCTCGCGCCTGAGTCGGCCGTTCCAGTCGATCGTGGTGCGACCGCGCAAGGGGCCGTCGCCGGTCTCGACCGTGACGAAGCAGTCGCGCCCGTCGAACAGGTCCGGCCAGAGCAGGAAGGCGATCACGGAGGGGTCGTGCATCGGGTGGCCGTTCGAGCCGAGCCCGCCGGGGCGCGGGCGGGTCAGCATGCCGTGAACGGCCTTGCCTGTGGCGTTGCCGAGCGCGCCGATGCGGGCGACCTGCTCATGGCTGGCGATGGCCTGAAGCGTGACGCCGAGGCCGAACATCACGATCGGCTGGCCGCAGCCGAACACGACCGCCGCAGCATGCGGGTCGACATAGGTGTTGAACTCGGCGGCCGGTGTGATGTTGCCGAGCCCGATGGCGCCGCCCATCAGCACGATGCGCCTGACCTTCGGCAGGATGTCGGGCGCCAGCCGGAAGGCGAGCGCGAGATTGGTCAGCGGTCCGAGCGGGCAGAGCGTGATGCCAGCGTCAGGAGCGGCGCGGCAGATGTCGATGATCGCCTGTATGGCATGGCCGGGCGCGGCGTCGCTCTTCGGCTGGGGCAGATCGGCACCGGCGAGCCCATCGGGGCCGCAGACGAATTCCGCGGTTTCGAGTGCGAAGACCAGCGGGCCCTCGGCGCCACGATACACGGGGACATCGCCCCGGCCGGCGAGATCGCAGATGCGCAGGGCATTCGCGGTGGTTTGCGCGACCGGGACATTGCCGGCGACGGTGGTGATTGCCTTGAGATCGACCCGCTCGCTGCTGGCGAAGGCGAGCAAGAGGGCGACGGCGTCGTCCTGGCCGGGATCGGTGTCGATAATGATGGCTTCGCGCATCTCAGGCCGCCTTGGCGTTACCGGCCATGATCATGTGGGCGATGTCGTCGGCAGTGAGATCGCCGAGCGGCCGGTCGACATATTTGCGGCCGGCGCCCATGATGACGACGCGGTCGGCCAGCGCGACCACGTCGCGCATGTTGTGGCTGATCAGGATGACGGTGCGCCCGTCGGCCTTGAGCTTGCGGATGAGGTCTAGGACGAGCGCACTTTCCTTGACGCCGAGCGCGGCGGTCGGCTCGTCCATGATGATGATCTCGGCGTTCCAGCGCAGCGCGCGCGAGATCGCGACCGCCTGGCGCTGGCCGCCGGAGAGGCGCTCGACGGGCCGGGTCATATCGGTGACGGCGGCGGAGAGCTGCGCGAGATAGCGCTGCGATTCCACGATCATCCTCTTCTTGTCGAGGATGCGCAGGAAGGGCAGCAGGACCGGTTTGGTCAATTCCGAGCCCATGAAGACGTTCTGGGCGATGGAGAGACGCGGCGCTAGCGCGAGGTCCTGGTAGATCGTCGCGACGCCGTTCTCCAGCGCGTCATGCGGCGAGGCGAAGCTGATCGGTTTGCCGCGCAGGCTGATCGTGCCGCTCGTCGCCTCCTCGGCGCCGGAGATTACCTTGATCAGGCTCGATTTGCCGGCGCCGTTATCGCCGCAGAGCGCCACGACCTCGCCCGGGAAGATGTCGAGATCGACATCGCGGACGGCGACGACCGGGCCATAGGCCTTGCCGATGCCGCGCAGCGAGAGGAGGGGGGTGGGATTGTTCATGGCGATCCAGAGAATTGCGAAGCGATTTGCCGTCATTCTCGGGCGGAGCGTAGCGGAGACCCGGGAATCTCACGACCAGAAGACGCTGGTTTCCGAGATGCTCGGGTCAAGCCCGAGCATGACGGCCTGCATCGTCACTTCTTCAGGAATTGCTGGACGTTGTTCTTGTCGACCAGCACGGCTTCCGTGAAGAGATAGGGGCCCGACGTGATGCTCTCCTTCGGCTTCTTGTCGACGACGATCGCCTGGATCGCATCGACCGCCTGCTTGCCCATCTCGTCGAAGGGCACGGCGACGGTCGCCATGAAGGTCGAATTCGGATCGGCGATGCGCTCGTAGCTTTCCTTGCCGCCATCGACCGAGACCAGCGGGATCTGGCCCTTCTTCACCCCTTGAGCCTGCAGCAGGTCGTCGATGATGTAGGCCTGGCCGTCGAAGGAGGCCCAGATGCCGTTGATCTTGCCCTGGTTCTGCAGCAGCAGCGCCTGCATGCCGGCGCGGACGTCGTCGCGCCAGCTCTGGGTGCGGGCCATCGAGAACTTGCCGAGCTCCTTCACCGCCTGGTTCTCGGCGAGCACGGCGTCGAGCAGACGCCCGCGGATGCGCGAGGCGACGTTGAGGTCAAAGCGGGCCGAGACGATGTTGCCCTGGTAGCCGAGCTGGCCGAGCAGGTAGAGCGCGGCATCGGCACCGACCTTGTACTCGTTGGTCTGGATGTCGAAGAGCGCATGCGGGCTTGAGCCCGACTGCACGGTGATGACCGGGATCTTGGCATCCTTCGCCGCCTTGAACTGGGCATCGGCCTCGACCGGCTTGCCCATGGCGATGATGATGGCGTCGACCTTCTTGGCGATCAGCGCGTCGAACTGCTCGGCATGCTTCGGCAGCGCGCCTTCCGAGTTCAGCAGCGTGACGTTCCAGCCTTTGGCCTTGGCGGCGGCGGCGGCCGCATTGGCGACGCGGGCATGTGTTTCCGAGGTAAACTGGAAGCCGATGATGCCGAGCTCGAAGGCGCTCGCGGACTGGCCAAGCGCGACGAGCGCGGCGGCGGCGACCAGCAATTTCCTGAAACCGAACATGAAACCCACTCCCCTCGTTCTGCTTGTCGTTGTCGAGATCAGACCTTGAACGCCGCCTTCTTCATCGCGCTGGCCGAGAAGGCGACCGAGCCGATGATGATCGCGCCGAGCACGATGTCCTGGATGTAATAGGGCGCGCCCATCAGCACCAAGCCGTTGCCGAGTACCTTGAGCACCAGCGCCGCAAAGACCGTGCCGGGGATGTTCGGCTTGCCGGGCTCGAACATGGTCATGCCGAGCAGCACGGCGGCGATGGCATAAAGCAGGTAGTCGCCCGCCATGTTCGGCGCTGCCGAGGACAGGTTGGCGGCGAGCAGCATGGCCATGAGCCCCGCGAAAACGCCGGAGAGCAAGAGGCCGATACGCTTCATCCGGGCGGTGGCGATGCCGGCGAGCCGCGCAGCCTCGTCGGCCTCGCCGGTCGCGACCATATGGGCGCCGGTCCGCGTCCATTTGACGAGCCCATAGGCGAAGAGCGTCGCACCGGCCATCCAGAGCACGAGATTGGGGATGCCGAAGGAGGAACCGCGAGCGAGACCGGTGAAGCCGATCGGCCAGCGCCCAACGAAGGCGACGCCCTGCGTGATCATGAAGGCGAAGCCCTTGGCGATCGCCGCGGTGCCCAGCGTCATGATCAGCGAGGGGATGCGCAGGACGGTGACGCCGTAGCCGTTGAGCGAGCCCAGCACGATGCCGACGCCAATCGCGGCGCTCACTGCGACGGCCGGAGGATATTGGGCATGGACCAGCCAGCCGCAGACGACAGCCGCGAGGCTCGCCATTTCCGCGACGGAGAGGTCGAGCTCGGCGACGGTGAAGGCGAGCGCGAATCCGAGCGCGAGGATGGCGAGGAAGCTCGTATCCTTCAGCACGTTGACGATGTTCATCGTGCTGGCGAAGTTCGGCGCGAAGATCAGGAAGAACAGGATCAGCGCGAGGCCGGCGAGCGCCGTGCCGTAGCGTCCGATCAGTTCGCGCGGGTCGATGCGGCCCAAGCTCAGCTTCCCTTCTTCGCGATCATGCGTGCCGGCGCCCTGCTTCGAATCGCCGGCATGAAGCGTCCTTTACGTGGCGCTTGTCGCGTTGGCGAGGCCGGGCAGCGCGGCCGTGTCCTGCGCCAGCGCGACGAGATCGGCCGAGATCGGGGCCAGCGCCGCCTCGCTCTGCCGATAGAGCGCATAGAGCGCGTTATAGGCCGGGCGGCGGGCCGGGTCGGGCGCATAGCAGCGGGCGATGGTCACGAGGGCATCCTGCGCGGCCTCCAGCGAGGCGAAGCGGCCGAGGCCGGTCCAGGCGATGATCGCCGCACCGAGCAGGCCGGGCTCTCGCGCCGTGCCGACCGCAATCGGGCGGCCGCAGATATCGGCCTTGACCTGCGCCCAGACCGGATTGGCGGCCGCGCCGCCGCCGAAGCGGATTTCCTCGACGCGGGTGCCGAGTGCCCCTTCCGCCCCTTCCGCCCGTTCCAGCACGAGCCGGTTCAGGCAGGCGACGCCTTCGAGCACGGCATAGGCGAGGTCGGTCGGGCCGTGTCGGCGGCCAAGCCCGATGAAAGCGCCGCGCAGGTTCGGGTCCCAATAAGGCACGCGCTCGCCCTGCAGATAGGGCAGGAAGAGCACCGGCTGCGGATGGCGCGGGCCGGCGAGAAGGCGCTCGATCGTCTCGCCGACAGGGCCTTGCCCACCGAGCAGGCCGGCGAGCCAGGCGGCTGTGTCGGCGCCGTTCTGGCTGGGGCCGCCGAGATGCCAGAGGCCACGCCAGTCGACGGAGATGAGCCCCTCGGCCTCCGCCTGATCGGGACCGAGCACGCCGAGCACTTCGGTGGTGCCGGAGATGTTGTAGGCATAGCCCGGCCGCAGCGCACCGAGCCCCGCGACGGCCGCCCAGGTATCGTTGCAGCCGCAGAAGACGGGGATGCCGGCGAGCCTGTCGAAGGGGGCGGGCAGGCCGGTGTTGACGGAGCCGACGATATCGATGGGTTCGAGGATCGCCGGAATGACGTTTGGCGAGAGACCCACTGCTTCAAATGCCGAGTGGCCATCGACGCTTTCAGTGCAAGCGATCAACCGCGCCAGCGAAACCGGGTCGCTCGCCTTCTGGCCGGTCAGTCGGAAATTCAGGTAGTCCTTGGGTTCCAGCACGCCGGCGAGCGCGCGGGCGTGCTCAGGCTCGTTCTCGACCAGCCAGGCGAGGCGCGCGAGCGGGTGAAAGGCGTTGATCCGTCCGGCTTCAGGATGATCGGGCAGCCTCTCGCGCAGGCGAGCGGCGATGTGGTCGGTGCGCGCGTCCTTCCAGGTCATGGCTGGGCGCAATTCCTGCCCTTGATGCCCGAGGAAGACCTGCGTCCGGGTCACGCCACAAATCGCGATGCCCTGGACACTTGCGAACAGATCTGGTGCTTGTTCGGCGAGCCTGGCGGCAGCCTCGAGCAGCTGTGTCCACCAGGCCGTAGCCCAGACTTCCGAGTGGTCGAGGCGGTCGTTCAAAGCGGGGCCGGGAACGGCATGCTCCGCTCTCGTCACACCATGCTCATCGATCAGCGCGGCGCGGAAGCTGCTGCCGCCGAGATCGCAGGCGAGGACGACGTTCATCGGGGGCATCTGGACAGCAACATAGGCGTCATTCCGGACAAGCCGCGAAGCGGCGCCGATCCGGAATCCATCATGGGGCTCCGCGCTCTACGATGGATTCCGGGTCAAGCCCGGAATGACGGCGTTTCATCACCGGCAAGACACTCCAAATCATCGGGAAGTCAAGAAACCGATGGGGTCAGGCACTGCGCCTGGCGGTCTTCAGGATGTCGTCGACCAGTCGCTGCGAGGCCAGCGCTTCCTCGCCGGTGACGATGGGGTCGCGGCCCTGAGCGATCGCATCGAGGAAATCGGCGATGACGGCGCGGTGGGCGTCATGGGGGAAATCCATGATGTTGGCGCCGCTGCCGGTCGAGCCCTCGGCCTCGACGATCTCCTCACGCCCGTCGAGAAAAGCGAGGCGCAGGCGCCCGCCGATGAGGGCGGCAAAACCCTTGGTGCCGGTGATCTCGATGCGCTCGGGATAGCCCGGATAGGCGGCCGTGGTCGTCACCAGCGTGGCGGGGGCGCCGTTGGCGGTTTCCAGCAGCGCGGAGACGTAATCCTCGGTCTCCATGCGGTGGAGGGCGGTCGTGCGGGCCTGCGCCGCGACCACTTTCGATACGCCGACAAGCGAGCGGAACAGGTCGAGCGAGTGGATCGCCTGGGTCAGCAGTACGCCGCCGCCGTCACGGCCGAGCGTGCCGCGGCCGGGCTCGTCATAGTAGCTCTGTGGGCGCCACCAGGGCACGGAAAGGAAGGCGGCTTCGATGGTGCCGAGCTCGCCCGATTGCAGGGCGGCCTTCAGGCGCAGGCTGGCCGGGCGGAAGCGGTGCTGGAGGGTCACGCCGAAGGTCCTGCCCGTCCGGCGGGCGGTGTCGACGAGGCGCTGGCCGCGTTCGCTTGTGAGTTCCAGCGGCTTCTCAACGAGAACATGTTTGCCGGCTTCAAGGCAGAGCGCGGAAACGTCGAGATGGCTCGATGGCGGCGTCAGCACGATGCAGGCATCGACCGTGGGATCGGCCAGCACGGCGTCGAGATCGGTCGTGGTCGGGAACGGGAATTGCCCGGCATAGGCCTTGGCCCGATCCGGCGTGCGGCTCACGGCCCAGCGCGTCTCGGCGCGATCTGCGAGGTCGAGCAGGCTTTTCGAATGCGGCTGGGAGGCGGGGCCGAGCCCGATCACGGCGATGCCGAGCTTGCGTGTCATGTCAGGTGCTTCCTCAAGCGCGGGGCTTTGCCGGCAGCCACGCCGCCTTGGCCTGCGCTTCCAGCGCGAGCCGGCAGACGGTGAAGACGTGGCGCTGGCTCATCGCGGTTTCGCTGCGCGCGCCGATATCGGCAATCAGGTTGCGGAAGTAGGTCAGCGGTTCGCTGGAGGCGTCGATATGGCGAGTGCCGGCCTTGTCGACGAGGAAGACATGGTCGGTGCCGGGGCGGCCGGCGATGTCGACATATTTGCGCAGCTCGATCGTGCCTTCGGTGCCGAGGATGGTCAGGCGGCCGTCGCCCCAGGTCGGCAGGCCGTCGGCGGTGAACCAGTCGACGCGGATATAGCCGCCGGCCCGGTCGCTGCGCAGCAGGACTTCGCCGAAATCCTCGAAATCGGGCAGGTCTGGCACGCCGAAATGGCCGGTGCCGGAAGCAATGATCTCCGCATCGTCCGAGCCGGTGAAATGCAGGAACTGATCGATCTGGTGCGAGGCGATGTCGGTGAGGATGCCGCCATAATGGCGCTTGTCGAAGAACCAGCCCGGCCGGATCGCGCGGTTGAGCCGGTGCGGGCCCATGCCGAGCGTCTGCACGACGCGACCGACCGCGCCGTCCGCGATCAATTTGCCGGCGATGAGCGTGGCTGGAACGGTGAAGCGCTCGGAGAAGCAGATCGAGAAGATGCGGCCGGTCTCCGCGACGGCCTGCTCGACGGCGGCGAGCTGGTCGAAGTCGGTGACGCCGGGCTTGTCGACCATCACGTCCTTGCCGGCCCGCATGGCGCGGACGGCCAGCGCGGCGCGCTCCGCCGGGATGCCGGCGCAGAGGATCAAGTCGATCGACGGGTCGTCGATCAGCCGGGCGGCCGTGCTCTCGGGCAGGTCGGGGAAGCGCTCGCGGAAGCCTGTGAGGACACGCTCGTCGCTGGTCGCGGGATCGAAGCCGACGCAGGTCGCGCCGGCTTCGAGGAGACCACCGACCATATGGTAGATATGGCGGTGGTCGAGGCCGATGGCGGCGAACTTCATCGCTATTGCGGCGCGCCGTGGCCGACGCCGACCTCCTGGTCCCAGCGCCGGAAGGCGGCGACGAGACGCTCAGGCGTCAACGGCGGGCGGGTCGGCAGGCTGGTGATCAGCCCGTCATATTCCGTCCGGCCGTACTCGGCGAGGATATCGCGGCTCTCCTGCGGCGCCATGGCGAGCGTCACGCCCTTGACCGCCGGACCGGGGTAGAAATAGCCCTTGTCGTAGGTCACGGCCTGCGCTTCCGGCTTGAGCATGTAGGCCATGAGCGCGACCAGCGCGGGCATCTTGTCGGCCGGGACGCCCTTGGGGATGCACATGAACTGGGTGTCGGGAATCCAGTGCGTGTTGGCGAGGACGAAGACCTTCGCCTCCTTCGGCACGATGCCGAGCACGCGCGGGTTGATGTCCCAGCCCAGCGTCGAGACGATGACGTCGCGGGTGCCTTCGCCGAGCTCCTTCATCGTCGCGGCAGTGCCGCCCGGATAGTAGTCGATGCCGGTGCCGAGCTCCTTGAGATAGGCCCAGCTCTTGTCCCAGCCCTTGATCGGATCGGTCGGGTCGGCATCGCCGAGGATGTAGGGCAGGCCCATGAGCCAGGTCCAGCCGGGGCCGGAATTGATGGGGCGGGCATAGGTGAATCGCTTCGGGTTCTGCTTGACATAGGCAAGCAGCTCCTCGGCCGTCTTCGGCACGGTCTTGAGGCGCTCGGGCGCGTATTCGAAGAGCGGGCCGGAGGGCGAATAGACGACGGCGACGCCCTCGTTCTGGCCGAAATTGCGCTGCATCATCAGCGCCTGCTCGTGATAGACCTCCTCGGGCTTCGGCAGGTCCTTGGCATGGGACTTCCAGACATCGACCCAGAGCCCCTGCTGGATGCCGTCCGACATGGCGCCGGGGCCGGTGAGCACGAGGTCGATATCGACGCGGTTGGCCGCCTGCTGCGCCTTGAGCTTCGCCGGCAGTTCCGGAGAGGGGGCGCGCGAGAAATTCAGGCGCGAGATCAGCTTCGGATTGTCCTTTGCGAATTTCTCGATGGCCGCCTGCGTGAGCTGAAGATTGCCGGCGACATCGATGATGTTGAGCGAGACGGGCGCGCTCTGCGCCAGTGCTCCGCCGGCTTTCAGCGCAGCGAGGCCGGCCGCTCCGGCCATGACGGTGCGGCGTGTCGGATGGTTCATGATCTCTCCCTGGGTTGCGGCTCTCTTTTGCGATGCCATCAGCGGCATCCGGAGCATTTGACTGGGATACTAGTGCACCACCGTTGGAGGCGCCAGCGGATTCGGCGGCATGGCTGGCACCGCGCCGGGACATGGCGAAGCGGGTCGATCAGGCCTGTTCGAGCAGCAGCGCCTCGGCCGCGCGGCTGAGCAGGGGGGCGGCGGCGCCGTGGATCTCGTAGAGATGGCTGGCGGGCACGCCGGCGAGATCGGGCACGGCGAAGCCGTCCATCGTGCCCTCCGCCCGGAACAGGGTGTTGAACCGGGCCCAGAGCTGCGGGTTGGCGGAGAAGGGGCCGCTGACCGCGATCCGGGCCGGGAAGAGCAGGCGGCAGGCATTGGCGAGCGCGCGGGCCAGCAGCGCTGCCGCCATCTCCAGTTCGGGCAGGGCCAGCAGGTCGAGCCCGGCGAGCTGCCGGGCGAGACGCACCTCGTCCTGGTCGAGATCGGGCCAATGCCGGCGCAGCGCGGGGAGCAGCGACCAGAGCGCGGCGCCGGTTTCGAGGCAGGCGGTGTTGCCGCAGCCGCAGCGGCGCTCCCCCAGCGCGGCGAGGCGCCAATGGCCGATCTCGCCGAAGGAGCCGGTCGGCGCGAAGGGCTCGCCGTCGACCGCGTAGGCGAGACCGACGCCCCAGCCCCAGTGCAGCAGGATCGTCCCGCCCGCGAAATTCTCGGGCTCGCGGGCAGCGCGGGCGCGCAGTTCGGCATCGAGATTGCGGCAGATCGTGACCGGGCCAGCCACGGGTTCGAGCACCGCGGCGATGTCGAGCCCGCGCATGCGCGGCCAGCGCGAGGCCAAGAGCCATTGCCCCTGCTTCAGGTCGATCAGGCCGGAGAGCGAGACGGCGGTGCCGGCATGGCTCATGCCCGGCGGCATCGCGTCGATGAGGTCCCGTGCCAGTTTGGCCATGGCCTCGGCGATGGCGGCGTTGTCGGCATCGGCGGCGATGGGGCGGCGGCGCTCGGCGACGAGATGGCCGTTGAGATCGACCAGCGCGCCCGACAGCGACTGGCTGGAGACATAGATCACGGAGGCGCCGATGCGGCGGGTATGGGCGACGAGGATCGCCGGTGGCCGCCCGCGCCCGCTCGTCTCGCCGGTGGCCTCGATGACGAGGCGGCGCGCGATGAGATCTCCGACAACGCGCGAGACGCTGGTCGAGCGCAATTGCAGGATACGTCCGATATCGGCGCGGGAATGGGCCTCGCCATTGAGGATCAGCCGGTAGATCCGGGCGCAATCCCGGTCATGGGCGAGGGCCAGGCGGGTTTCGTCGAGCGTCAGCAGGGACAAGGCGGACTCTATTCGGAACGGTTGCGTTCAAAATTAATCGTTGCGTTTCGGCCGAAGCTTCATAAGCTCGCTTTCAGAATATCGGAAATTTTCTGACGCAAAAGGTTCAAAATTCGATGATCGAGATGCATGTCGCTTCCGATAAGGAAGAGCTCGGCCGGCAGGCGGCGGCGGCTGGTGCGCAGGCGATCCGCGACGAGCTTGCCCGCCATGGCGAGGCGACGATCATCGTGGCGACCGGCGCCAGCCAGTTCGAAATGCTGAACCATCTCGTCGCGGCCGAGGGCATCGACTGGTCGAAGGTCACGGCCTTCCATCTCGACGAATATGTCGGCCTGCCCGAGAGCCACCCGGCGAGCTTCCGGCGCTATCTGCGCGAGCGCTTCATGGCGCCGCTGAAGAACGCGCCGACCTTCATCCCGGTCGAAGGCGAGGGCGATCCCGCTGCGGCGGTGAAGCAGCTCAACCAGCAGATCGCCGGCAAGCGCATTGCGGTCTGCTTCGCCGGGTTCGGCGAGAACTGCCATCTCGCCTTCAACGATCCGCCGGCCGATTTCGACACGGAAGAGCCGTATCTGGTCGTCAATCTCGACGATGCCTGCCGGCAGCAGCAGTTCGGCGAAGGCTGGTTCCCGAGCTTCGACGCCGTGCCGCAACAGGCGATCTCGATGAGCATCCGCCAGATCCTGAAGAGCGAACTGATCGTCCTTTCGGTCTCGGACACGCGCAAGGCCGCCGCCACGAAGGCGGCGCTG
The DNA here is from genome assembly GCF_058800455.1 of Allobosea sp. GW822-FHT05A11. Lineage (NCBI taxonomy): Bacteria > Pseudomonadati > Pseudomonadota > Alphaproteobacteria > Hyphomicrobiales > Alloboseaceae > Allobosea > Allobosea sp. GW822-FHT05A11. The sequence continues at coordinate 124,684 of NZ_JBXAMI010000005.1, forward strand.
GAAGGCCCGGTCAGCAATCTCAGCCCCGCCTCGATCCTGCAGACGCACAAGCGGACCGTGCTGTTCATCGATCCGCCGGCTGCCTCGCTGCTGAGCCGGAAAGGCTGAGGATGCGCACGCCCGGCCTCGTCGACCTGCAGGTGAACGGCTTTGCCGGGGTGGATTTCAACTCCGGCACGATCACTGCGGCCGAGCTCGACCGGGCGCTGGAGGCGATGCTGGCGACGGGCGTCACGATCTGCCTGCCGACGATCATCACGGCGCATCCGCATGAGCTGGAACAGCGCTTCCGGGCGCTCGACGCGGCCGTGACAGGAAGCAGGCTCGGGCCGCTGATGTGCCCGGGCTATCATCTTGAAGGCCCGTTCCTGAACCCGTCGGCCGGCTATGCCGGCTGCCATCCGCCCGACGCGATGACGGCGGCGACCGCCGACCTCGTCGCACATCTCGAAACATTGCTGTCGCGGCCGATCCTGATGGTGACGCTGGCGCCGGAGGTCGAGGGCGGGGTCGCGCTCGCCGGCCAGCTGGCAGGGATGGGCAAGATCGTCGCGATCGGCCATTCGGCCGCCGATTTCGAGGCTGTCGAGGCCGCCGCTGCCGCGGGAGCAACGCTCTCGACCCATCTCGGAAACGGCCTGCCGCAGCAGATGCACAAGCTGGTCAATCCGCTCTTCGCGCAGCTCGCCGAGGATCGTTTGATGGCCGGCTTCATCGCGGATGGCATCCATATCCATCCGAAGGCGCTGAAGAGCCTGATCCGGGCCAAGGGCTTCGAACGTTCGATCCTCGTCACCGATGCCGTGGTCGCGGCGGGCGCGGTGCCCGGCCGCTACAGCTTCGCCGGCATGCCGGTCGATCTCGCCGCCGACGGCTCGGTGCGCCAGCCCGGGGGCGCCTCGCTGGCGGGTTCGGCACTGAAGCTCGACGATGCCGTCCGCAACGTCGTCGCCTGGGGCATCGCGACGCCCGACGAAGCGGTCGCGATGGCCTCGACCCATGCGCTCGCCTGCATCGCCGGCGCATTGGCCGGGGCCGGCATCAGCTTGCCGGAGAGTGCGATCGACTGGTCGCCGGAACTCCATGTCCGCAGCGCTCGCATCGGCAGCGAGCGCCGCGATTTTGCCGCCTGAAGACGTCACCAACCAAAGCAAGAAGGGGAGAATCATGAGCGAATTTCCGAAAGGCGTGGATCGCCGCACCGTCCTGGGCGGGCTGAGCGCGCTGACCCTGGGCGGAGGCAGTGCGCTGGCCGCCGTGCCGGCACTGCCTTCCGCGCCGGTCGGCATCAACATCATCGATGTCGGCGGCGCGCTGGCGCTGATGCAGCAGGCCTTCGACGACTATCGCACGAACAATCCGAAGCTGGTCTCGCGCATCACCTATGTGAAGGCGCCGGCGCCGGAACTGGCGAGCAAGATCAAGGCGCAGCAGGATGCGGGCCGCTCCGATCTCGACCTCATCCTGACGGGCTCGGACGGGCTCGCGGCCGGTCTGGAGCAGAATCTCTGGCTCAAGATCTTCCCGGATTTCGCCGAGAAGTTCCCCAATATCGAGCAGAACTACGAGCCGGCTGCGCTCAACCTGCACAAGGCGCAGGGCGCAGGCTTCGGCACGGTGGTGAACTACTATCCGTCCGGGCCGCTGCTCGAATACATGCCGGCGCGCGTCAAGCAGGTGCCGACCACCGCCGAGGAGCTGCTCGCCTGGGCCAAGGCCAACCCCAACAAGTTCATGTACGCCCGCCCGACCAATTCGGGGCCGGGCCGTACCTTCATGATGGGCTTGCCCTATCTCCTCGGCGACAAGGACCCGCAGGACCCGGTCAATGGCTGGGACAAGACCTGGGCCTATCTGCAGGCGATCGGCGAATATATCGAGTATTATCCGGCCGGCACCGGCGCCACGATGAAGGAGTTCGGCGACGGCTCGCGCGACATCATCATCTCGACCACGGGCTGGGACATCAATCCGCGCGCGCTCGGCATCGTGCCGAAGGAAGCGAAGATCCAGACGCTGAAGGGCTTCCACTGGGTCTCGGACGCCTTCTTCATGTGCGTGCCGAAGGGCATCCCGAACGATCGCCTCGCCGTCGTGCTCGACATCATGGCGCATGTGCTGACGCCCAAGATGCAGGCCTATTCCTATGACGAGGGCTATCTCTATCCCGGCCCCGCGGTGAAGAATGTGCCGCTGTCGCTCGCGCCGCAGCGCAGCCAGGACGTGATCGCGGAGTTCGGCCGGCCCGAATATGCCGACTTGATCGCCAATAACCCGATCGAACTGCCGCTGAAGCCCGACAAGATGGTCGTCGCCTTCCGCAAGTGGGACGAACTGGTCGGCGCCAAGCGCAAGCGCTGATCCATACCGCCATCTTTTCGCCCTGCCCTTGCGGTGGGGCGAAAGGAAAGGCCCGGAAGCCATCGCGGATGGATTCCGGGCCTTTTTCGTTTCGAAATCAGTAGGCGATTTCCTTGTCGTTTTCGGCTCTCCTCCAGAACACTCTGACGCCGCCTTCCGATGCGGCTTCGAGACCCGGGACGGCCGCCCTGGATGACGAGGCCGCGAGCCTTACCGCTTGATCGATACGCCCCAAGGGCGGGGCGTGCCGAGTGCCCAGCTCCTGTAACCTTCGATATTGCTCCTGGAAGCGCTGAGGCGCGTGCCGGAGAACAGCGTGATCATCGGAATGTCCGCGCGGTACATGTCCTCGAGCTTGTCGAAGATCGCCTGGCGCTGCGCCGGATCGGCGATCGCCATGCTGCGCGTGACGAGATCCGCCGCCGCCTTGCTGTCCCAGGCCTTGCGGGGCTGGGTGGCCTTGTCGCCGGTGAACATCTCGAAGGACAGCGACGGGTCGAGGCGCGCGGAGAAGGAGTGCGACATCATCTGGTAGTTGCCGGCCAGGTAGCGATCCTGCTGGACGCCCCAGTCGACGACCTCGACCTCGATATTGATGCCCGCCTCCCGGGCCATCGCCTGGACCAGGATCGCCTGGTCGAACATCTCCGGATAGCGCTTGTTCGCCAGCAGCTTGACGACCTGCCCGCGATATCCTGCCTCCATCAGCAGCTTTTTCGCCGCCGGGATATCCCGGTGGATCGGAGCGGCCTGCTTTGCCTTGTGATAGGCGCTCGAGCGCGGGATCGGCGAATGGCTCGCCTTGGATTGCGAACCGGTCACCTCGTCGGCGATGGTTTCCAGGTCCAGCGAGAGAAGGATGGCCTTGCGCATCCGGACGTCCGACAGCAACGGGTCCTTCGTCTGGATCGGAAGGTCGCTGATGCTCATCGTCGGGACGCTTTCGATGGCGATGTCCTTGCGCGAGCGGTATTCCTGGAGATCGCTCGTGGCGATATCCCAGTTGATGTCGATCCCGTTCGACAGCAACGCAGCCTTCGCCGTGGCCTCGTCGGGGATGACGAGATAGTCGACCTGCGCGACGAGAGGGGTCTTGTCGCCGGTGAGGCCGTCCCGCGGGCCGGGGCCGGACGTATAATGCTCGTTGGCGAGGAGGCGGATGAACTGGCCGCGCTTCCAATCGCCGAGCTTGTAGGGCCCGGTCGTCACCGGCTCGCGCCAGCTCCCGTCCGGGTTGAGCGAACTCGAATGGAAGATGCCTGTCCCGCCGCAATCGGGCCGGGCCAGGGTGGCGAGGAACAGCGCCGAGGGCTTTTCCAGCGTGAAGACGACCGTTCTGTCGTCCGGCGCCGTGATGCCCGTCACCTTGACCGCGCCGCGTCCGTCGACCTCGCTCAGGCAACGCCAGCCCGTCTTCGGGTCGGTATAGCGCTGCCAGGCGAAGAGGACGTCCTTGGTCGTCAGGGGGGCGCCGTTGCTGAACCTGACGCCGTCGCGCAGCACGAAGGTGTAGGTCTTGCCGTCCTCCGAGACGGCGACGGATTTGGCGAGCACCGGCCCGACCGAGCTGTCGTCCCTGAAGGCGATCAGCCCTTCGAACAGGTTGGTCTGGATGGCATCGGTGATCGCGTCGCGATTGGTGCCGGGATCGAGCGTGCGCGCATCGGCGCCCAGCCGAATCCGCAGCGCCGGCTGTTGAGCTGCCGCGGGAAGCGCGGCACCCAGGAGGCTCAAGACGATGACAAGTTTCTTCATGGCGCCCCTCACTGTTTTTGATTCAGATTCGCTGGGGCAGCAGATCGAAAGCGGCCTCGCTTGCCGGAACGATCTGATGCCAAAGGAGGAATCGGGCCGCCCCGCATCGCTCGGGATGCAGGGGGAGCCGGAGCCGCGCGATGCTCAGGCCGCCGACCTGGTGCTGCCTGCCACGCCCCTCGGAGCGAGGGTGTAGCGCGTGAAATTGCGATGGAGCGCGGGGAGCAGGGCCACGTCCATGACGCCTTTCGCCGGCTGCATGACGATCATCGCCACGGTCACGGACTGGTTGTTGCCGGAGAAGCTGGGCCGCGGCGGCCGGCAGACCGACCAGGGCGACTGATAATCGTCGAACAGCGCCGTCTTGACGTGATCGACCGTGATCTGCCCGACATGCGGCTCCAGGCTTTCGCGCACGCGGGTGTCGCGATAGAGCGAATCCGGCATGTTGGCGATACCGGTATCCGTCAGCTTCGACAGGGCGACGGGGCTCTGGAAGTGATTGGCGTGCACGATCAGGCCATCCTGCGGCTGGATCATGAAGGTCTCGTCCGGCACGCATTCGAAATCGATCGCGATTCCCTCGCTCTGCGTCACGATGATGTTGTTTGAGGCCGATTTGGGCGTCGTATAGACCGCGTGCATCGCCCGGCCGAGCAGGTCCTGCTCGAGAACCTTCCTGCGGATCAGTGCCAGCGGAACGCCGAGACGACGGTAGTCGCGTTCGCATTCGAGATAGTTGCCGGTAATGCTGATGCCGGCGGTGTTGAACCCGAAGCGCGCGAGCACGCCGGCTTCCGTGAAGGTGATGATGTCCGGCCCATCCTCATTCCTGATTTTCAGGACAACGGCCGTGTCGACGCACTCCGTCTTCCAGTCCCAGTTCTGGGCATGAATCAAGGCGCCCTCCTTGGAGGCCCTGGGCAGCACGACCAGACCGGTGCACTCATCATGAAGCTCGCGGCTTGCCTCGGTCCTGCCGGCGAGCTTGAGCAGTTCCGTCCTGGCGTTCAGCAACATGACGGAGGCGAAATTCACACCGGCGCCCTCAGCGATCCCGTGCATCTCCTCGACATAATTCGCGTCGAAAGCCGCCACCTGGCTTTCGAAGCCGAGCGCGGTCTCCTCGATGACCGCCTGGCTGACATTCTTCTTGCGGATCTGATCGGTATAATGCTGCACGCCCAGCCTGATGCGGGCGGCGGCCTGCTCACCGTACTGGCGACCCTGCTCGCGCGGCGCACCGGAAACCTCGATCGTCGGACATTCAACGGGAGCGGCCATGTTCGATTCCTTCGCCGGTGCGATTGCACTAGTGGTCGTCGACAGTCATGTAACAGAATGTTTTTCTGGAATCAAATGAACACAGACCGCGCCCTGACCAATCTGCAGCGCAGGCTGATCGACCGGATTCTCGAATTCGTCCGGCACGAAGGGTTGCGTCCCGGCGACCGCATCAACGAGCAGCAGATCGCCTTGCGGCTGGGGGTGTCGCGCACGCCGATCAGGACGGCTCTCGCGCTTCTCCAGGACGATGGCGTGGTGCTGCGGCGCCCGGGCACCGGCGTTGTGCTGGTCAACCTGCCCGATGACGGCGGCATCGGAATCGAGACCCGCGAGCTGGCCCCTTCAGCCGCCCGGGAGGAGGCGCTGGTTCTCCGGATCGCGACCGAGAGGGATCGGCAGGAGCTGGACGACGAGTTCTCTGTCGTCGAACTGGCTGAGCGATACGGCGTGGCCCGGGCCGCCCTCGTCCCGATCCTGGAACGTCTGGCGGGGCTCGGCATGATCGAAAAGAAGCCGGGCTATGGCTGGCGCTTCCTGACGGACTGGAACCTGACCATCGTCGATGAAAGCTATCGGTTCAGGATGGTGATCGAGCCCGCGGCCTTGCTGGAGCCCGACTTCAGCGTGTCTCGCAAGTGGCTCGACGACACGCGCGCCGCGCACGAGAGCTTTCTCAAGAAGGCCTGGACGGAAGACATGAGCGTGGCGCTGTTCGAGACGAATGCCGCTTTCCATGAGGATCTCGCAGCCGCTTCCGGAAATCGCTTCTATCGAGAAGCCGTTCGCCTCCAGAGCAGACTGCGCCGGTTCGCGATGTACAACTGGAGAAGCGGGCGTGTGCGCGTTGAAAAGAACTTCACCGAGCATATGGCGATCCTGGATGCGATCGAACGGGGTCGTCTCGACGAGGCTTCGGATCTGATGCGAGCCCATCTGCGGATCGCATGGGAATCGACGTCCCGGAGGTTCAGTCCGGCCGCCTCCTAGCGCATTTCCGGCGAACACAGGTTCGCTCGAGGGGCCCGGCAGATGGAGGCCAGCGTGCCGGCCGGCCCGGCATGGTCAGTCACATAGGCAGTTGTCGGGGTCGACATGATCGAGAAGAAGCAAGTTCTGGCATTCGGCGACAGCTTGACCTGGGGCCGAGACCCGGAGGCCAAAGCCAGGCATCGTCACGCGGATCGCTGGACCAGTGTCGTCGAGGCCGAACTTGCCGATGTGTGGGTCATCGCCGAAGGGCTGAGCGGTCGCACGACTTGCTTCGACGATCACGCCGGGCCGGCCGACCGCAATGGCACGCGCGCGCTCCCTGTTCTCATCGGCAGCCATGCTCCGCTCGATCTCGTGATCATCATGCTGGGCACCAACGATCTGAAGCCGCATGTCTGCGGCAGTGCGCTCGGGGCCTCGTTCGGGATGGCGCGTCTTGTGGAAATCGTGCGGACGTATCCGCATGGCCGCCAGCCGCCAGCGATCCTGTTGATGAGCCCGCCCCATTTCGGCGCAAGCCGGGCGCCGGACGGACAGCCCGGCGGCGGCCGCAGCATCGCGGAATCGCAAAAGCTGGCACCGCTTTATAAGGCTGTCGCCGAGCGCGCGGATTGCTCCTTCTTCGATGCGGCGTCCGTTTCCGTGGCCTCGAAGGTCGACGGGGTGCATCTGGATGCCGTCAATACCCGGGCGATCGGGACGGCCCTGGCTCCGGTCGTCGCGGCCATGCTGACGCGCTGATCGTCATCAGATCCGCGATCCGGCGGGCGCCGGGAACCCGACGACCGCGTTCCCGCGCATCGCGGGCTCCAGGAAGGATCACCGGATATTGGTTGGCGCCAGCCGGGCATCCTCCAGAAGGCCGCCGAGAACATGCGGGATCAGCCCGCCCGATTTCAGGAGGGTGATTTCGAGCGAGGTCTCGATCGCGGCCCGCAGGGCGATTGCGACGGTTTCGCCGGAGGGGCGAATGAGCGTCAGCGGAACCGTGCATCGCGGCATCAGATGATCCGGGCGAAGATCGACCGCAAAAAGATCGGCCGAGCCGATGGCGAGGGTGCCCGGAAAGACGCCTTCGGGCAGCAAGAGTGGCAGGATGCCCATCCCGATCAGGTTGGTGCGGTGGATGCGCTCGATGCTCGCAGCGATCACGGCGCGAACGCCGAGCAGCGCCACGGCCTTCGCAGCCCAGTCCCGCGAGGAGCCCATGCCGTAGCGCTCGCCCGCCACGAGTACGAGCGGGGTGCTCTCGCCTGCATAACGTTCGGCCGCTTCGGTCAGCGGCACGATCTCCCCGGACGGCTCGTGCCGCGTGAAGCCGGCCGGTGCATCCGCCGGCAGCAGGCGGTTGACCGCCATCCGGTTGGTGAATGCGCCCCGGACCATCACTTCGAAATTGCCGCGCCGCGAGGCGAAGACGTTGAGATCGGCGGGATCGCCACCGCCGGCGATGATGTGCTGCCCGGCGGGGCTGTCCGGGCGGATCTGGTTTGCCGGCGAAATATGGTCGGTGGTAACGTCGTCGCCCAGCACGATCAGCGGCCGGGCATGCCCTTCCGGCGCCGGCAACCCTTGCGGGCGGACGAAGGGCGGCTTGCGCAGATAGGTCGAGGCGGGGTCCCACGGGAATTGCGGTCCACTCGGCGCATCGAGATCGATCCAGAGCGGCCGGGTCGCGGCCTCCTGATAGGCCGCGTCGAAATCGGCCACGTCCCAGCCGCAAGCGACGGCCTCGTCGATCTCGGCGCCGGTCGGCCAGATCTCGCCGAGCATCACGGGCTTGCCGGCCCGGTCGAAGCCGAGCGGCTCCCGCGCGATGTCGATGTTGACGGTGCCGGCGAGCGCGAAGGCGATGACCAGCGGGGGCGAGGCCAGAAAGCCGTTCTCGAGATCGGGATGGACACGGCCGGGGAAATTACGGTTGCCGGACAGGACCGCGACCGGTCGGAAGCCCTCGCGGCCCAGCTCGTTCCTGACGACATCGAGCAAGGCTCCGGAATTGCCGATGCAGGTCGTGCAGCCATAGCCGACGATGCCGAAGCCGAGCCCTTCGAGATCGTCGAGCAGGCCGGCGCGACGCAGGAACCGTTCCGCCGTGGGCGATCCCGGCGCCAGAGAGGTCTTGACATGGGCCGGCGGCAACAACCCGCGCGCGCGAGCCTTGCCGGCGAGAATGCCCGCAGCCGCGAGCATGCTCGCATCGGATGTGTTGGTGCAGCTCGTGATCGCGGCGATCACGACCGCCCCATCGGGCAAAGCGCCTTCACGCGCGGGACGCAGAGCCGGGGTGAAGGCTGAACGGGTCGAGCCAGCGGCGAGCCGATCCTGCGGACGCCGCGGCCCGGCGACGCTGGCTTCGATCGCGTCGAGATCGATGGCGATGGTCCGCGTGAAACGCGGTTCGGCCCCGGCATCGAACCAGAGCCCGCTCGCCCTGGCATAGGCCTCGACCAGCGCGCAGTCTTCAGGCGGCCGGCCGATCCGTGCGAGATAGGCCAGCGCTTTGTCATCAATCGGGAAATACCCGGTCGATGCCCCGTATTCCGGCGCCATATTGGCGATCGCGGCGCGTTCGCCGACCGACAAGCTCCGCACGCCCGGCCCGAAGAACTCGACGAAATCGCCGGTGACGCCGATGGCGCGCAGCGCACGGGTCACTTCCAGCGCAAGGTCGGTCGCGAGCACGCCGTCGCGCAAGCGGCCCGTGAGCTTCACGCCGATGACGTCGGGAATCCGCAGCACGACAGGCACGCCGAACAAGGCGCCTTCCGCCTCCAGCCCGCCGACGCCCCAGCCGAGCACGCCGAGCCCATTGACGGTCGGCGTATGACTGTCGGTCCCGAGCAGGGCATCCGGGAAGGCCCGGCGCTCGCCCCGATGCGTCTCGCTGATGACCACTCTGGAAAGCCGCTCCAGATTGATCGTGTGCATGATACCCGATCCCGGCGGGTGCACCCGGACGCCCGGCATGGCCGCCGCCGCCCATTTCATCAGGCGATAGCGCTCTGCGTTGCGCGCGAATTCCTTTTCCAGGTTGCGCTGGAAGGCATCGGGCCGGGCGAAGACATCGACGCCGGAGGAATGGTCCGTCGAGACGTCGACGGGGATCCGCGGCATCAGCAGGTCGGGATCGCGACCGTTCTCGGCGAGCACATCGCGCATCGCCGCAATATCGACCAGCGCCGGGCCGCAGGTCGTGTCATGCATCATGATCCGGTTCGGCAGGAATGGAATCTCGACGAGACTTGAACCCTGAGCGAGCCAGTCACGAAAGGCCTGAGGCAGATGCGCCGTCTCTTCCGCGGGGGCCGAGCGCATCGCATTCTCGAACAGAATCCGCAGGACATGCGGCAGGCGCCGGAAATCCGCACCCAGCAACGACGCGACATCGAGGCGGTAGAACCGTTCGCCCGCCGCTTCGAAATCCGTCCACCGGGCCTTGTCGTTCAACGTCACGATCGCGTTCGGGCCTGAGCCCGCCTTATTGAAATGCCGGGTCGAAGGAAGACCGGAACGCCATGGCGGGAGCCTAATGACATTAATTGGCTTTATCAATCTATAAAACCAATGTTGGCGTGACGGATTTTCCCTGGAGTGCCGTTGGACTTGTCTGTGGAGCTAGGCCGTGCGCCCTGGGTCGCTGGAGTGCGGATGCACGACCGGCGATTTGGAGGCGAGCGCCCCGCTGAGATGCCGGCGCATCAGATGGGCCGCCTCCAGATTGTCGCCCCTCGCGAGGAGGTCGAGCATCTCCAGATGCTCGCGGCTCTGCACGGCAATGCGCTGCGGGTTCACCTTGAGCCGGTATTCCGCCAGCCGCCGCAACTGGTTGGCACGCTCCAGCGCGTAGAAGAACATCGGATTGCCGGACATCCTGATGATGCCCTCGTGGAACGCGGCGCCGGCCGCCGTCATCGCCGCAGGCGCCAGCTCGTCGAGGTCGCCCGAGGCCAGCCGCTCCTGCGTCCGGCGCAGGGATGCGGCGACCGTACGGTCGAACCGGAAGCTCGGCTCGAGCAGGGCGGCAGGCTCGATGACTGCGCGAAAACGGTAGATTTCTTCGAAAGCCTCGGCCGTCTTGGCGACCTGGCGCAATTTCCAGCCATAGCCGGGCTTCGGCTCGGCCCAGCCTTCGCGAGAGGCGCGAGACAGGAGGTCCTGCGCCTGCGCGCGCGTCAGGCTGTAGCGATCCCGGATGGCCTGCTCGGTCTGATCGGCGCCGATCCGGTCCTTGAGCCAGTCTTCCGCCAGTTCGTAATAGGGATCGCTTTCGCAAGGGCCGACAGGCTCCAGCCCCGTCTCTCCGGCTGTTCGCCCCGCGGCCGGCAGCACGAAGAAGCCGCGGTTCCGGCGGTTTTCGATGACGCCCCGGTCGCAGAGGATGGCCAGCGCCTCGCGCACCGGCGAACGCGAGACCTCGAAGCGCTTCGCCAGCACCTCCGTCGCCAGATGCGAGCCCGTGCCGAATTCGCCCATGCCGATGCGCGCGATGATGTCGTTGGCGATGCGAAGAGCGAGAGGGCTATGGGGCATGTCCGGCGCCATTGAAACGCGCGAGTGATCGCAGGTCATGGCGGCGATGGCAAATCGCGCGGGTCGCTCCGGCGTATATTTGGCTTTATATCATGAAATGGCCAATATCGGGCTTGGCTGAACCGCGAGCGGGAGCGGCATCCTCAGTTCGCGACCGGGGCCTTGTGCTCTTCGTCGATGGAGCGGGTATCTCCCGTTTCGATCAGCGTGCGGGTCGCATCGATCGACGCGTAGATCCAGAGAATCTTCATGCCTTCGCTGTCGGAGACGTTGCGGAAGCGATGCGGAAGATTCGCCGGGATGAAGGTGATGTCGCCGGCCTGGATCGGATATTCGACACCGTCGATCTCCGCGATTGCCGTGCCTTCGAGGAGCATGACGCTTTCCTCGCAATTGTGCCTGTGCATCGGGATCGCGGCACCCGGCTCGAAGATCGTGATGCCGTTGATGAAGCTGGTGGATCCGGTCCGCCGCGTGACCAGGGGAATGGTCCTGGCACCGCCGCCGCGCTGACGGGCCGGGATCTCGGACGGCCGCAGAACGGCCGGCTTGGCTCGTGTCGGCATGCCTCTTCCTTTCGCGTTTGAACTCAGAGGGCCGAGACGCGGGCGGCCATGGATGAGATCGCCGCGATCACGGCGCCGGCGAAGGCCTTTGTGCCAAGCGCCCCGCCAATGTCCCGCGTACGCGTTGCCGGATTGTCGAGGGTGTGTTCGACCGCCGCCTCGATCAGGCGAGCGGCGTCCAGAAGCTTCCGGTTTCCGTTGCGCTGACCGCGCCACTGCAGCAGCATTGCGGCCGACAGGATGAGCGATGTCGGGTTGGCGATATCCTGGCCGGCGATGTCAGGGGCCGAACCATGCTGGGCCTGGGCGACGCAGATCGTGTCGCCGGCATTGATCGAACCACCGAGGCCGAGGCTGCCCGACAGTTCGGATGCCTCGTCGGAGAGAATGTCTCCGAACATGTTGGTGGTGACCATGACGTCGAAACGATCGGGTGTCCGGATGAGGAGCGCGGCCGTCGCATCGACGATCAGCTCTTCGAGCTCGATGTCGGGATATTCGGCTGCGACCTTGCGGACTTCCCGCAGGAACAGGCCGTCCGAAAGCTTGAGCACATTCGCCTTGTGAACGGCGGTGACCTTCTTTCTGCGGAGGCTCGCCAGCTCGAACGCAGTGCGGGCGACGCGCTCGCAGGCCCTGGCGGTGATCTTGCGGACCGAGAGCGCCATGTCCGGATCGGGCATGAATTCCCCCGAGCCCGCGAACATGTTGCGGTCCGAGTAGAAGCCTTCCGTCGCCTCGCGGATGATGACGAGATCCATAGGCCTGCGCAGGATGCTCATCTCCGGACGCGACCGGCAGGGTCGAACATTCGAATAGAGCTGGAATTTGACGCGAAGCTCGCCCGAAGGGTTGATTCCGCCCTGGTCCCGCGAGGGGTACTCGTAATGGGAAACCGGCCCCAGGATCACGCCGTCGACCTGCGGGATGCGCTGCATCACTGCGTCGGGCAGGGTGGTGCCCTGTGCCTTCAGGCTGGCGAGACCGATTTCGTGCGGCTCGAATTCCAGCCCCAGCGACAAAGCCCGGTCGGCCGCCTCCAGAACCCGCAGCGTGGCCTCGGTGATCTCCGGCCCGATGCCGTCTCCGGGCAGTATGATGATCTTCATCGGAAGCCTTCTTGCCTTCGAAATGCGTGAACGGAATCCGTCACCGCGCCAGGCGCCGACGGCTTCGGATCTTTTCGCCTGCCGCCCGGCGCTGCAGCGGCACGGCTTCGCCTCAACTAACAAATTGTTTTTCTGACCGCAAATATGCATTTCTTTTTACGCGCCCGGGCTGGCGCGAGATGCTCGCATGCGCGTGCAGAGAACACGTCCCGGCCAAGGAACGTGCGGACGGCTGCGCCGGACGCCATCTCCGGCAGCCAAGGATGAAGGACCGCTCGTTTCTACGCTGGCAGCCCAGCCTAACCGTCGCTCAAGGCTCGCGGCGTCTTCGGCGCTGTCGTTAGGGTGGCCGGATTCGGGCTGCTTTTGTGGCCGAGCCGTTCGCTTATGCGACGCGCGCCATTCCTGAGAAGCTCTGCAAGCTCGTTCGCGCGGGCATGGTATCGCAGCGTCACGACACCAAGGTTGAGAGCGGCTATCACCTTGCCCTCTCTCCCCCAGATCGGCGCGGCAAGTCCCGTGGAGCCGGTGACGTGTTCCTCGTCGCTGACGGCAATGCCTTCCGCGCGGATCGTCTCGAACATTCCCCGTATCGTGCCGGGGTCGGTGACCGTCTTGGGTGTCCTGGGTACGAGATGCGCTCTCGCAAAGTACCCGTCAGTGAGAACCGGGTCCCAATGTGCAAGCAGGACGCGGCCGGTTGCCGAGCAATAGGAATCGGACAGGCCATCCAGTTCGATATCGTAGCGCACAGCTTGCCGGCTCACGCATTTGGCGATTCGTCGACAGTCTCCCCGCACGGTCAAAACCGCCAGCATGACGGTCTCGCCTGTTTCGTCGCGAAGCTGCTCCATGATCGGATGGGCCGCCGACAGCAGGCGGGCTTCGAGGGCCCGCGATGCCGATTGATGCCGACTCGCATGGACGAGCACGTAGCGCTCGGTTGCGTCCTGAATTGCATACCCGCGTGAGACCAGGGTCTGCGCCAGCGCATGAGCGCTGCTCTTCGGAAATCCTAGCGCGGCGACGATCTCCTTGAGCTTCACGGGCTCCGAGCAGCCGGCGAGATACTCCAGCAGGTCCAGCACACGGGCTGCGGATTTGACCTCAGTGTTCATGGACGTGAACCGAATCTCTCTTGGCGAACCAATTTGCCGGCGATAGGCTCACTCTTAATCAAGAGGAAATCAACACTCTTGAAAGAGGGCATGCCATGATTTCAAGCAACGCTGCGTCCGTGGCGATTGTCACGGGTGGCGCGCGAGGTATCGGACGCGCCTGCGCTCTGTCTCTTGCAAAATCTGGGCTGGATATTGCGCTCGTTGACCTGCTGCCTGACGAGCTATCTCGCACTGCTGAAGAGATAAAAGCGCTTGGTCGCCGCGCATTGACTTTCCAGTCGGACGTCATCTTCAAAGAAGAGGCGAGCCGTATTGTCACGGAAGTCGTCGGCCAATGGGGGCGCGTCGACGTCCTTGTGAACAATGCCGGGAAGGGGATGCCGAAGGGCATCTTCGAGATCACCGAAGCCGAGTTCGATCACACGATCGCTCTCAATCTGAAGAGCTGCTTCAATTACATCCAGGCTGTCGCGCCCATCATGCAGCGTCAGGGTCATGGTCGCATCGTCTCGATGTCGTCGCTGAACGCGCATTCGGGTGGCGTGACGGCTGCCGTCAGCCGGTTCGCCTACGCTGCCGCAAAGGCGGGGATCATCGGGATGACCCGGGCTCTCGCCAAGGAACTCGGCCCCGAGATCCTGATCAATGCCGTGTGCCCGGGCATCATCGAGACGGAAGTCGGCAACACGCTGACCCGGGCTCGCGGCCCCGCGATCGCCGATGCCGGCATCGCTCTGAAGCGAATGGGCAAGCCCGACGATGTGGCTGAGCTCGTCACGTTCCTCGCAACTTCGACCCCCTGCTTCATCACGGGCCAAGACATCGTGGTGGACGGGTTCCAGTTCAATCGCTGAGTGATCCCCATGAACGTCACGCTCCCCCCTGACACCAAGCCCTGGACATGGAGCGAGGAGACCTGGCGACAGGTCGTCAGTCATGTCCGGGCGGGGCGTTCGCTCAAGCCTGGAGTCTGGAAGGATGGCGCCCGCTTCGCAGTCGCCCTGTCCTTCGACTCCGATCACGAGACGAACGAGCTCCGGGAGGGCGGGCGCTCCTACTCGAAGCTCAGCCAGGGGCAATACGGCAATCGATCGGGCATTCCGCGCATCCTGGCGACGCTCGCCCGGCATTCCGTCCCAGCCAGCTTCTTCATGCCGGCCGTTGCGGCGCTTCTGCATGACCGGGAGGCCCGTTCGGTTGCGGATGCCGGGCACGAGGTCGCGATCCATAGCTGGATCCACGAGCTGAACTCGGTTCTCGACTACGACACCGAGCGCGATCTGGCGCTTCGTGCCCGCGACACCCTGACGAAGCTGACCGGGCGCGAGCCGAAAGGGATGCGCACCGCATCATGGGATTTCAGCCCGTGGACGTTGAAGATCGTGCGCGAAATGGGGTTGCTTTACGATTCCTCCCTGATGGCGGACGACGAGCCCTACGAGCTCCTCGACGAGGGGCAGCCGACCGGGATCGTCGAGCTGCCTGTCGAGTGGATCCGCGACGATGCCGTCTATTTCGGCATGGATCGCTTCAAGGGGCTGAGGCCTCACAGCGGCCCTCCGATGGTGCTCGATATCTTCCTGCGCGAGCTGGACGTGGCTGCAGAGGAAGGTGGTCTCTTCCAGCTGACGATGCATCCGCACATCACCGGGCACCGCTCGCGGATCTTCATTCTGGACGAGGTGATCAGGGCGGCGAAAGCGAAGGGCTCCGTCTGGTTCGCCACGCATGAGGAGATCTGCCGGTATTGTGCCTCCGAAGCGGGCCTTGGCGCGCCGGCCCCGTCAGTCGACAGCAGCCGGAGCTGAGCGATGGGCTATCGCATCGGCGTCGATATCGGCGGCACCTTCACCGATTTCAGCGTGCTGGACGAGGCGACGCTGAATCTGCGGACGCTCAAGGTTCTGTCTCGTCCCGATGCTCCTGGAGCCGAGGTGCTTCAGGGGCTGGACGAGATCGAGAAGCGCTTCGGCATCGCGCCTTCGCAGGTCAGCTACTTCACCCACGGCTCGACTGTCGGCGTGAACAGCATCATCCAGGGCAAGGGCGCCAAGCTCGGGCTCATCGTCACCGCGGGTTTCCGTGACGTGCTCGAATTGGCTCGCCTCAAGATACCCGATCCCTACGACCTGTTCTCGCGCCGGCCGGTTCCGCTCGTTCCGCGAGACCGGGTGGTTCCCTTGCTGGAACGCATCAACGCCGATGGCGTGGCGGAAACCGTTCCGGATCCGGCAGCGATCGCCGCGGCGCTCGAGCAGGCAGAAGCAAGGGGCGCCGAAGCGATCGTCATCGCCTTGCTTCACAGCTACAAGAACCCGGCTCACGAGCGATTGGTCAAAGCGGAGATCAATCGCCTGCGCCCCGACCTGCCGGTTTTCTGCTCCGCAGACGTCTGGCCGATCGTCAGGGAGTACGAGCGGACCATCACAGCCTGTATCCACGGCTCGGTACAGCCGCGGGTGTCCCATTATATCGGCCGCCTCGAGGATGCCCTGATCGAGCGGGGCGTCGTTCCGGCTCCGATGATCACCAAGTCGAATGGCGGCGTCATGACCGCAGCGGCCGGCAAGGTGCGCAGCATCGAGATGCTGCTATCCGGCACGGCTGCCGGCGTGATCGGTGCAGGCTTCACGGCCAAGCTGGCCGGCTTCTCGAGGGTCATGAGCCTCGACATCGGCGGCACGAGCGCCGACGTCGCCCTCCTGAAGGACGGTATGCCCGACTTCCGCTCCGGCGAGCTCGTCGGGGCGTATCCGATCTATCTTCCGACGGTCTCGGTGTCCTCGATCGGCGCCGGCGGGGGCTCGATTGCGTCGGTGGACGCGTTGGGCGTCCTGCGCGTCGGGCCCGAAAGCGCCGGCTCGACGCCGGGGCCGGCCTGTTACGGCCGAGGCGGCGAACGAGCGACGATCACCGATGCCTTCGCGACGATCGGCGTTCTGGGGGCCGGCGGGCTCGGATACGGAGCCGTCAATGTCGACCGCTCCCAGGCACTTGCTGCACTTGAGCCGATCGCCAGGGGCCTCGACCGCTCGGCGGAGCTCGCCGCCGAAGCCATCATCCAGCTGGCGGTCGCCAACATGTATCGCGAAACGAGCCGGCTGTTCTCCCAGGTTGGCGAAGAGCCGAGCGGTTACGCGCTGCTGGCCTTCGGCGGTGCTGGTCCGATGCTCGGCTGCCTGCTGGCCGATGCCATGGGGATGCAGTCGGTCATCATCCCCCAGACTCCCGGTGTTCTGGCCGCGCTGGGAGGCCTTCTGGCCGATCTGCGATCGGACTTCGTGCGCGTGGTCTTCCTCGATGTCGGCCCGAACTCAGCCGACGGCTTGCGTCGGGCGATGGACGATCTCACCAAGGAAGCGCGCGCCTGGCTGATCGAAGGCCAGGGCTATGCGGGCGAGGCCGCGCTGTCGATCACGGCAGACATGCGCTACCGCGGCCAGTCCTACGAGATCGAGACGCCCCTGGAACAGTCCTGGGTCGTCGATGGCGATCACGGCGCCATCGCCGCTGCCTTCCACAAGCGCCACGCCGAAATCTACGACCACTCGGACGACGCGGCGGATGTGCAGATCGTTGCAATCCGCGTCGTCATTGCTGGCGTCACGCCCAAGCCTCATTTCGCGGAACAGCGCGTGACGCAGCAGCAGGTCCAGCCCAGGAAGTTGATCCCGATCGCCCATCAGGGCTCCATCGTCGAGGCCGGACTCTTCGATCGCAACGACCTGTCCCCAGGCTCGTCCTTCGCCGGTCCGGCCGTGATCTTGCAGGACGATACGACGACCTGGGCTCCGCCCGGTTTCGAGGGCCATGTCGATGGCTTCGGCAATCTGATCTTGAAGCGGAGTGCGATCTGATGGCGGCGCTGGATCCGGTAACGCTGCAGATCCTGAAGAGCCATTTCGAGGCTGCGGCCGAGAGCATGGCGTTCACGCTTCTGCGCACGGCCCATTCCGCTTTCGTCAAGGAGACGGAGGATTTCACCAGCGGGTTGACGACGCCGTGCGGGCAAACCTTCGCCAGCCCGAAGGACCTCGGCGCGACCTGGTTCATCGGGCTCGACTACAAGGGCGCGATCGACGCCGTCGCGGATTACAAGCCTGGCGACATCTGCATCACCAACGACCCGTATTCCGGCTACGTCTGCACTCACGCCCCCGACATCCACCTGTGGATGCCCGTCTTCCATGAGGACAGGCTGATCTGCTTCGCGGTCGGCCATATCCACAACACCGATATGGGCGGCGCCGTGCCGGCCTCGCTGTCCCGCGCGCTCACGGAGGTGCAGCAGGAAGGAATCCGGATTCCACCCATGAAGCTGGTTGAAGCCGGGGTGATGGATGAAAGCGTGTTGCGCATCATGCTGCGCAACGTCCGCATGCCGGATCAGAACTGGGGCGACCTGAAAGCCCAGATCGCCTCGCTCAAGACCGGTGAACGCAAGATCCGCGAGGCCGTCGCACGCTTCGGCGTCGATACCGTCTGCGCCGCGACCTACGGCGTGCTCGACCTGGCGGAGAAACAGGCGCGTCAACTCTTCGCGTCGATGCAGGACGGGGATTACGATTTCACCGACTATATCGACGAGGACAGCCCCGGCGGCATCCCCTGCCGCCTGAAGCTGTCCGTCAAGGTG
This sequence comes from Allobosea sp. GW822-FHT05A11, assembly GCF_058800455.1. Lineage (NCBI taxonomy): Bacteria > Pseudomonadati > Pseudomonadota > Alphaproteobacteria > Hyphomicrobiales > Alloboseaceae > Allobosea > Allobosea sp. GW822-FHT05A11. The sequence continues at coordinate 143,042 of NZ_JBXAMI010000005.1, forward strand.
CGCGGCGACGAAGCGGTCTTCGACTTCACGGGCAGCGACCCGCAGCTCCAATCGGCGCTGAACATGCCGACCGGCGGTCTGCCGCGCCATATCCTGCCGCTCGTCGGCTACAATTACGTCGTCTACTCGCTCGATCGAACGGTCGCCCTCAACATGGGGCTTCTGCGACCGGTTCAGTGCATTCTGCCGGAAGGGTCCGTTGTCAATCCGGTCTACCCGGCTGCCACGGGCATGCGCAGCCTGACCTGCGCACGCATTCAAGGCATGGTCATCGGTGCCTTCTCGCGTGCGATGCCCGATCGCCTGCCTGCCGGTCCCGCGGGCGGCGGCGGCATCCTGAACGTGCGCACCACGGACAGTCGTACGGGGCGCCTGGCCATGGCCTCGATCAATCCCATCACCGGCGGCGGTGGCGGGAGTTCGTTCGAGGATGGCCAGGACGGTTCGAACTCCTTCCTGAAGAACACGCCCGTCGAGATCACCGAGGCCGAGGTGCCTATCCGCGTCAGGAGCTATGAGCTCGTGCCGGATTCCGGCGGTCCTGGTCGCTATCGCGGCGGCCTTGCGGCTCAGATGACCTTCCAGATGTTCACGCCGAACTCGGTCGTGACCGCCCGGAACCGCGACCGTGTGCGCTTCTCCTGCTGGGGGCTCGAAGGCGGACTGCCGGGCTCGACCTGCAGCTTCCAGCGCGCCAACGGCAACACGAAGCCGGAAGACCTGGGGAATACCGACGTGGTTCGTTGCGGTCCGGGCGACGTGCTGACCATTTCGGCCGCGGGAGCAGGCGGCTGGGGCGATCCGTTCGAGCGCCCGCTTCAGGAAGTCCTGCAGGATGTCCTCGGGGGCAAGGTCACCGAGGGCGGCGCCAGGGCTTATGGCGTGGTGGTCAAGGACGGTGTCGTCGACGAGGCCGCCACCAAGGCCCTGCGGTCGGCTCCGCGGGAACGTATCAAAGGCATGACCTTCGACCCCGAGAGGCTGAGCTTCGAGCGCATCTGGTCGGATGCGGTTTGGGACCGGCTGTCGCAGCAGTTGTTCGCCCTTCCGGTCGAGTGGCGCTTCTTCGTCAAACACGAGCTCTTTGCGGCGGTGAATGCGGATGGCGCCGCTGACAGGGATCCGGTCGCGGCTTTGGAACGGGCCTTCGTCAATGTTCTGGCGCAGTACCCGCAGATCCTGCCTCGTCAGCTGGAGGATGCGGCGTGAATATCGAGTTCGCCAATCAGACGGTGCTCGTGGCTGGAGCTGCTCGCGGGATCGGCCGCGGCATCGTCGAGGAATTCGCAGCGAGGGGCGCCCAGGTTTTCGCGGCCGACCGGCTCAAGGAAGAGATGGCTGGCCTGCCAGCGCACCCGACGCAGCTCGACCTGCTCGACAAGGCGGCGGTCAACGGTTGGGTTGCGGAGGCCGAAAGGATCAGCGGGCGAGCGCCTGATGTCCTTGTCTATGTGGCCGGCGGGGTTCTCGGGCAAAGCGCGAAGCCGCTCGAGGACGTCGAAGAGGCGGACTGGCGCGCCGTGCTCGACGTCAATCTGACCGGCGCCTTTTTGGCGTCCCAGGCGGTTTGCGCCGGCATGAAGGCCCGCGGCAAGGGACGGATCGTGCTGATCGCCAGCGGTGCGGGCTTGCGCACCTCGCTGACGGGCATCCAAGCTTACGCTTCCGCCAAGGCGGGCGAGATCGGGCTGGCGCGCCAGCTCGGGCAGGAGCTCGGGCCATTCGGGATCACGGTCAACGCGGTTGCCCCGGGGTTCCAGCGCACGAGCCCGGACTATGAGCGGCAATGGCAATCATACTCGGCCGAGCGGCAGGAAAACATGATCGCCAACACGGCACGCCGCCGTCCGGGGACACCGCAGGACATTGCCTACACGGTGATGTTCCTTGCTTCCGACTATGCGGACTTCATCACAGGCCAGGTCGTTTCGGTGACCGGCAGTCCTTGAAACACGATAACAATGGAGGGACGGCATGACGACGACACGGAGAGACGCACTTAAAGCGGTTGCGGGATCGGTCGCCCTGGCATCGCTCTCGATCGAGGGAGTTCTGGCACAGGCCGGCGGCAAGTTCGTCTACGCGAACAACAGCCCGTACGACAATCTCGACCCGCACACCATTTTCGACACGGCCCGCGCCGCCTCGCGCTTCAATCTCTATGACGGGCTCTATCGCTGGGTCGACAATCCTCCCAAGATGATCCCATGGCTCGCGGAAAGCCATACCGTCTCGGATGACGGCAAGGTCTACACGTTCAAGCTGCGGCAGAATGCCAAGTTCCACGACGGCAAGCCGCTGACATCTGCCGACGTCGTCTATTCGATCGAGCGCATCCTCGCCCTCAAGAAGGGCCCGGCCAGCCTCTACCTCGCCAGCATCAAGCCCGGATCGACACAGGCGCCCGACCCGCACGCGGTCGTCTTCAACCTGAATGCCCCATCGGCGATCTTTCTCACGACCGTGCCCGACATCCTCGTGGTCAACAGTGCGCTGGTGAAGGCCAATGAGAAGGATGGCGACTGGGGCGAGGCTTGGCTCGCCAGGAATGAGGCCGGTTCCGGATCCTATGCCCTGCGCCGGCACGATCCGGCCGTAGGCTTCACCGCACGCCGCTTCGCCGATCATTTCGCGGGCTGGACCGGTCAGCCTTTCGACGATCTGGAATTCCGCACGGTTCTCGAGACGAACACGCGCGTGCTCGGCCTGATCCGCGGCGATTTCCAGGGCGCCGACGGCTACCTTCCCTACGATCAGATCCAGCGGCTCCGGCAGTCGAGCAACGTGCAGATCATCGAGCAGGAATCGATGCGCGTGTTCATCCTGGCGCTGAACTGCACCAAGCCGCCGATGAACAACCCGAACTTCCGCCGCGCGCTGGCCTACGCCTTCGACTATGACGGCTTCATCAAGAGCATCATGAAGGATTCGGTTTCGCGCAATCCTGGGCCGAACCCGAACAATATCTGGGGCACGCCGCCCGGCCTCAAAGGCTACAGCTACAACCTCGACAAGGCCCGCGAGGAGCTGAAGAAGGTGACGGAGCCGCTGCGGCCGATCACCATCAACGCCCTTGCCGGCTTCAGCGAGTCGGAGCAGGCGGCCACGCTCTTCCAGAGCACCCTGCGCCAGATCGGGGTCGAGGTCGTGGTCGAGGTCTCGCCCTGGTCGCTCGTCTCCACCCGCATGCGCAAGGCCGACACGCAGGCGGATATCGTGCCGCTATGGAAGAGCACCTACTACGTCGATCCGAATAACTGGGTCGGCGAGCTCTATGGCACGCGTTATCACGGCACGCGCACCTTCTCGTATTACAGCAATCCCGAATTCGACAAACGGCTCGATCGTGCGCTCGTCTCCGCAGACCAGGATGAACGGCGCAAGCTCTACGAGGAGATGACCCAGATGGTGAACGACGATGCCGCGGGCATCTTCGTCTACAACACCCGCTGGTACGGACCCTATTCGAGCAAGGTCGAGGGCATCCGCTTCTCACCGGTCAGCAATGGCCAGGATATTCGCTGGGCGTCCCTGAAGCGCTGAGCGGTCCTCGACTTCTCCAATCGGAGGCATCGCCATGAACTGGCTGTCAATGGTGGCGAACCGATTGCTTTGGTTCGTGCCGACGCTCGTGGGGCTGCTCGCGATCGTGTTCGTGCTGTCGCGCGTGATTCCCGTCGACCCCGCGGTTTTGGCCGCGGGGGAGAATTCCTCGCCCGAGCAGGTGCAGCAGGTGCGCGAGCGGTTCGGGTTCGACAAGCCATTGCCGGTGCAGTTCGTGAATTACCTGCGCGACATCGCGCAGGGCAATCTCGGTGTTAGCCTCTTCACCCAGCAGCCCATCGTCGACGACCTGAAATCGCGCCTGCCCGCCACGCTGGAGCTGACCATCTTCGCGGTCCTGATCGCGGGCTTCATCGGCATCCCCCTCGGAGTCCTTTGCGGCCTGCACCGCAACTCGTGGATCGATCATGTGCTTCGTATCGTGACGGTGTCCGGCCTGGCGGTGGCATCCTTCTGGCTGGCGATGCAGTTCCAGTTCCTGTTCTCGATGAAGCTCGGGTGGCTGCCGCTTTCCGGTCGCATCGAGGGATTTCCGCCGGAGACGGTGACGGGCCTCATGCTGGTCGACGCGATGATCGAGGGCGACCGCGAGATGATCGGCTCCGCATTCCGGCACATCGTCCTGCCGACGCTCACCCTGGCCCTGCCCGCGGCGGCCACGGTCGTCCGCTTTACCCGAAACGGAGTCATCGGCGTGATCGGCTCGCCCTCCGTAGCCTACCAGACGGCGATGGGGCTGCCGCGCCGCCTGATCGTCTGGAAATACGTGCTGCGCATGGCATTGACCGCCACCGTCACGCAGCTCGGCCTCATCTTCGGCATCCTCCTGGCAGGCGCGGTCGTGGTCGAGACCGTCTTCGACTGGCCGGGTCTCGGTGCCTATGCCGTGCGCTCGATCCTGCAGTCCGACTATAACGCGGTGATGGGCTTTACCCTCTGCACGGGAGCCTTGTTCGTCCTCATCAACCTGCTGGTGGACATGCTGCAGGCCGCGATCGATCCGCGGGGGGCGGCATGATGGATCTCCTCAAGCGCCTCACCAGGGACAAGGCCGCTTTCATCGGGTTGAGCTTGTTGAGCCTTCTGGTGCTGGCTGCGCTGTTTGCGCCGCTGCTGGCTCCCTTTCCCAACGATGTCTTCGATTTCCACATCGGGAACCGACTTCAACCGCCCTCGGCCACCGCTCTTTTCGGCACCGACCGTATGGGCAGCGACATCTTCAGCCGCATGCTGTTCGGCGCCAGGATCACGTTGATGCTGGCCGGGATCGCGATCGGCTCGGCACTGGTCATCGGCGTGCCGATCGGCCTCATCGCCGGCTACTACCAGAACTGGGTCAGCGATGCGCTGATGCGGATTGCCGAAATCTTCCTGGCCGTGCCCCAGATCGTCCTGGCCATCGCCATCGCGCAGACGCTCGGGCCATCGATCGAGAACGTCATCCTGGCGCTCTCGCTGACCTACTGGCCGTTCTGGGCGCGGTTGGTCTATGCCGAGACGCGGTCGATGCGAAACGAGGTCTTCGTGGAGTCCGCGGTTGCGCTCGGGGCATCGCCTTGGCGCGTCATCGTCCTGCACATCCTGCCCAACATCGCCTCGCCGATCATCGTCCGGACGTCGATCGGCATGGGCGCGACGATTCTCACCGCGGCAACGCTGGGCTTTCTCGGCCTTGGCGCGCCGCCGCCCACGCCCGAATGGGGCCGGATGATTGCCGAGAGCCGTGAGTTCCTTCCCGAAGCCTGGTGGTACGCACTCGCTCCGGGCATCGCGATCTTCCTGACGGTGCTGGGCTTCAATCTCTTTGGCGACGGCCTGCGCGACATCCTCGACCCGCGCACGCGGCGCAGCGTCTGATCATGAGCAATCTTCTCGACATCCGGGCCCTGTCCCTGGGCTTCCGAACCGAAAAGGGCATCGCCAAGGTGCTCGACCGGATCGATATCAGCGTGAAGCCGGGAGAGATTGTCGGCCTGGTCGGAGAATCCGGCTGCGGCAAGTCAACGCTTGCCCGTGCGATTCTCGGGACGCTTCCCGAAGGCCAGACGGAGATCAACAGCGGACATATCCGGCTCGACGGTGTCGATATGCTCTCGGGTGGCAAGGCGGCCGAACATCTGCGCGGCCGGGTCGTGACCTTCGTCCCGCAGGATCCCTTTGCGAGCTTCAATCCGCTGTTCCGGATCGGTACCCAGATCCAGGACCTGATGCGCTTCAAGGCCCCGCGGGATGGAGCGGGCAGTTTTGGCCGCGCGCGGAAGGCCGACGAGGCCAGCGCGATCGCCATGCTCGACGCGGTTCAGCTGCCGCAGCCGAAAGCGATCCTGGCGAAATATCCTCATCAGCTCTCCGGCGGCCAGCGGCAGCGCGTGATGATCGCCATGGCACTGCTCCCCCAGCCCCGGATGATCATCGCCGACGAGCCGACGACGGCTTTGGATGTGACGGTTCAGGCGCAGATCCTCGGGCTGTTGCGCCGGCTGGCAGTCGAACGCGGCGTATCCGTCCTGTTCACGACCCATGACCTCGGTGCCGCCTGGGAAATCTGCGACCGGATCGTGGTGATGTATGCCGGGCAGACAGCGGAGATCGCTCCGCGCGAGCAGTTCTTCGGCGATCCCCGCCACCCGTATACCCGCATGCTGCTCGACAGCCTCCCGTCCCCTGGGCGCGATCCCGTCGGAATTCCCGGCGGTGTCCCCAGCCCGCTCAAGGCTCCCGACGGTTGCCGCTTCAATCCCCGCTGCCCCCGCGCAACGGACATCTGTCACGAGAGCAGGCCGGCGCTGACGACAGGTTCCGATGGCCACGCGGTTGCGTGTCATCATCCCTGGTTGGCCAAGGCGGAGGGTGCGCATGTCTGAGCGCGATAATCCCGCGATCCTGGAAGTCGACAACCTGGCCCGGCACTTTCCGGTCCGGGGTTTCCTCAACCGGCAGGTCGGCAGCTTGCGCGCGCTGGACAATGTCTCCTTCGCGGTCGAGCCGGGCGAGATCCTGGGCATTGTCGGGGAATCCGGCTGTGGCAAGTCTACACTCGGCAAGACGCTCATGGGCATTCACGAACCCAGCGAGGGCGAAGTCCGGATGCTGGGCGAGAGGATCGCCTCGCCGGGCCAGAAGCGCGCTGCGCGAATCCGGGCGCGGCTGCAATATGTCTACCAGGACCCCGGCGCTTCCCTCGACCCGCGCTGGACGCTGCGTCGTTCGCTCCACGAGCCGCTGATCATCCACACGGACTGGCCGAAAGAGAAGCGGGAGGAAAAGGTCAGGGAGATCGTGAAGGCGGTGGGATTGCCCGTCGAGCATCTTGACCTTTACCCCCACGAGATCAGCGGCGGCCAGCAGCGACGGGTCGGTTTGGCCCGGATCCTGGTTCTCGGACCGGAACTGGTCATTTTCGACGAACCCACATCGGGGCTCGACGTTTCCGTCCAGGCGACCGTGCTGAGGCTGTTCCGCGACCTGAAGTCAGAGTTCGATCTGACCTACCTCTTCATCAGCCATGACCTCGCCGTCGTGCAGTCGATCTGCGACCGTGTGATCGTCATGTATCTCGGGAGGATCGTCGAGATCGGGCGGACCGCCGAGGTTTTTGCCGCACCACGCCACCCCTACACGCAGGCTTTGCTGTCGGCTGCCCCTGTGATCGGCGGGCCCCGCGTCACTGAAAACTTTTCCCTGCAAGGTGAGCCGCCTGATCCGTCCAATGTTCCGAGTGGGTGTCGCTTCCGTACGCGCTGCCAATACGCGACATCGGAATGCGCCGACATCGACCCGGAGCTGGATGATGAAGCCGGTCACGGCGTTGCCTGCTTGCGCTGGCGCGAGTTGAGCGTGTGAAACCTGGGCATTTGGAGACCGGGTCCGCTCCATCATGGCAGCTCGCTCTCGCCACCATGGTTGCGGTACAGATGGCTACGGCCTTCCTCAGCCGCATCCCTCCCACGATAGCGCCGATCCTTGCCGCCGAGCGGGGCTGGTCGGATTCAGTGGTGGGTTATCTTGCCAGCCTGAACACGCTGGGGTCGATTCTCTTCCTCGCCCTGGGCGCGCCCTATCTGAGAGCTCTCGGCTCCGTACGGGCGCTCCAGGCCGGGTTGATGATCGGAATCCTGGGGCTGGCGCTTTTTCTTCCGAGCTGGACGATAGCAGCATGTATGGCCTCGCTCCTGATCGGAGTTGGCTACGGGCCGTCTTCGCCCGCGGGTAACGATGTGCTTCATCGGACGGCACCTCATGGCCGTCGCAGCATGATCTTCTCGATCAAGCAGGCTGGAGTGCCCCTCGGCGGGGTCATCGCGGGGCTCGCCCTGCCACCTCTCGCAGCAGCCTACGGCTGGCGCGTCGCCCTCCTGGCATCGGCAGTCTTCGTGCTTGCCATCATCGCCAGTGTCCAGCCGATGCGAGAGGCGCTCGATCGTGATCGGGAGAGGGGCCTGAAATTTGGGCTCGGAGCCATCCTCTCCGTCTCCAATCTGGTGACGCCGATCAGGACGCTGACAGCGTCCTCGATGTTGTTTCGCCTGGCGGCAGCCGGCGCCTGTCTGGCCATAGGGCAGGGGATCTGGTTCGCCTATCTCATGACCTATGCGGTCTCGCAGCTCGGCTACAGCCTTGAGACCGCCGGCGCGCTCTACGCGTTGATGCAAGCTACGAGCGTCGCGGGCCGTGTCTTTCTCGGTTGGCTATCCGATCACCTGGGAGCTCCGCGGCTCCTGTTGCGCCTGATCGGATTGGCGTCGGGCGCGACTTCACTGACTTTAGCCCTCGCGACGCCGGAGTGGTCCTTCCCCATATACTGCGTCATCGCAGCGATCGCCGGCGTTACCGTATCCAGCTGGAACGGCGTCCAATTGTCCGAAATTGCGCGTGCTTGCCCGCCAAGCCTGGTTCGGGAGGCGTCTGCCGCCGCGACGCTGGTCATCTTCCTCGGCTACGTCGTGGCCCCATCGGCCTTTGCGATGGTGCTGAGCTTCACCAGCCGCTTCGACCTCGGCTTGTTCGCCTGTGCGCTGTCGGGCGTGATCTGCTTCTTCATCGTGCCTCTGGACAAGCGCGGCGCGTAATGTCGTGAAGGCAGCCGCTCCGGCCGCTTTTGTTTCGGGTTTGGATCGTCCCGATTTTACGCCGTCATGCCGGGCTTGACCCGGAATGACGGCGCGGTTCTTTCAGGCGAGAGGCGTTCACCCGACGATTTCCTTGTCGTTCTCCGCCCGCCTCCAGAAGAGCCTGACGCCGCCTTCGTCGGTGGCTTCGAGACCTGGGACGGCTGCGAGGAGCTTCTGGGTATAGGGGTGTCTCGGATTGTCGAAGATGTCGTCGCGGGGGCCTTCCTCGACGATGCGGCCGTCCTGCATGACGATGACGCGGTCCGCGACCTGCTCGACCACGCCGAGATCGTGGCTGATGAACAGGCAGGAGAAACCGTGCTTCTTCTGGAGCTCGTCGAAGAGCTCCAGCACCTGCGCACGCACGGTGACGTCGAGCGCCGAGACCGGCTCGTCGGCGATGACGAAACTCGGTCGGCGCACGATCGCGCGGGCGATCGCGATGCGCTGGCGCTGGCCGCCGGAGAGCTCGTGCGGATAGCGCTCGGCGAAGCCGTTGCCCAGGCCGACCTCGGTCAGCACCTCCGCGACGCGGGCCTTGCGGTCGGCCGGGCTCATGTCGGGGACCAGCCTGAGCGGCTCGGCGACGAGCTGCCGGATCGTCATGCGCGGATCGAGCGAGGAGTAGGGGTCCTGGAAGACCATCTGGCAGTTCAGCCGATAATCCCAGTAGGCGGCGTCGCTCTTCTCGATCGGCTTGCCGTTGAAGCGGATCTCGCCGCCGGCCGGCCTGACCAGGCCGGCGATCGATTGGCCGAGGGTGGTCTTGCCCGAGCCCGAGCCGCCGACCACCGCGACGACCTCGCCGGGCTGCACGTCGATGCTGATGCCGTGCAGTGCGCGCTTGGCCTCACTCTTGCGGAAGAAACCCTGCCGGCCGGGATATTCGACGACGAGGTCGCGGACCGCGACGATCGGCGTCTTGGCCTCCGGCAGCGGGCGCGCCGGCGAGCGGTGCGGCATCGCCGAGAGCAGCTTGCGGGTATAGGGGTGCTGCGGCCGGGCCAGGATGTCCTCGGCCTTGCCCTGTTCGACCACGTCGCCCTGGGACATCACGACGATGCGGCTGCAATAGCGCGCGACCATGCCGAGATCATGCGAGATCAGCAGCACGGCGGTGTGGTTGGCCTTCGTCAGCTCGACCATCAGCTCCATCACGTCGCGCTGGACGACGGCGTCGAGCGCGGTGGTCGGCTCGTCGGCCAGCAGCAGCGCGGGCTTCAAGAGCATCACCGAGGCCAGCATGATGCGCTGGCGCATGCCACCGGAGAACTGATGCGGATAGGCGGTGAGCGCGCCTTCCGGATCGCGCAGGCCGACGCTCCTGAGCATGTCGAGGATCAGCGCCCGGCGGGCGGGGGCGTCGAGCTTGCGGTGCAGGGCCAGCCCCTCGTCGAGCTGGCGCCCGATCAACATCGAGGGGTTGAGCGAGGTCATCGGCTCCTGGAAGACCATGCCGACCTTGGAGCCGCGCATGGCGCGCAGGTCCTTCGGGCTCATCGCCATGACGTCCTGGCCGTCGAAGCGGATCATGCCGCCTTCGAGCCGCACCGCCGGCGGGATGAAGCCCATCACCGCGCGAGCGGCGAGCGTCTTGCCCGAACCGGATTCGCCGACGATGCCGACGATCTCGCCGGGGAAGACCTGGAAGGAGACGTCGTTGACGACGGTGCGGCCGGAGCCGCCGATCTTCAAGGTGAGGCCGGCGACGTCGAGGAGTGGAGCTGTCGTGTTCATCGCGAGCCCCTCATCCGCGGGTCGAGCCGGTCGCGCACGGCGTCGCCGAGCAGGTTGATGCCGAGCAGGGTCAGCGAGATCGCAAGGCCCGGGAAGATGCCGAGCCAGACGGCCTGGCCGATATAGGGCCTGGAACCGGCGAGCATGTTGCCCCAGGTCGGGGCCGGCGGCGGCACGCCGAGGCCGAGGAAGGAGAGCGCGCTCTCGGCCAGCAGGACATAGCCGAACATCGAGGTCGCCAGCACGGTGAGCGGCGCGATGCAGTTCGGCAGGATGTGGCGGGCCATGGTGAAGGCCTCGGCATTGCCCATCACGCGCGAGGCCGCGATGAACTCGCGCTCCCGCAGCGAGAGCACGGTGCCGCGCACGACGCGGGCGACCGACGGCGTATAGGCGATGCCGAGCGCGACGATGATGCCGTATTTGTTGGCGCCGACCACCGCAAGCAGGCCGAGCGCCAGCAGGATGCCGGGGAAGGCGAGCAAGGCGTCGTTGAAGGCCATGATGATGCGGTCGGTCCAGCCGCGCATATAGCCGGAGAACAGGCCGATCAGCGTGCCGAAGACGACGGCCAGAGTCACGGTCAGGATCGAGATCCAGACCGAAGTCGCAGCCCCCGCCATCAGGCGCGAGAGCACGTCGCGGCCGAACTCGTCGGTACCGAGCCAATGCAGCGCGCTCGGTGCGGCCAGCTTCTCGCGGAAGGAGAGCTTGAGCGGATCATAGGGCGTCCAGAGCGCGCCGGTGCCGGCGGCGATGAGCAGGATGCCGATCAGCGTGCCGCCGACGATCGCATTGGGAGCGGGGAGCTTCATGCGGCGGGGCTTCTTCATGGAGGCGCCACCCGTCGTTGTGCTGTCGGTGCTCATTGCGCCGTCACCCTTGGATCGAAGACCGGGTAGCAGAGGTCGATGACGAGGTTCACCAGCACATAGGTGAAGGCGACGAAGAGCATGCAGCCCTGGATCACCGGATAGTCGCGGGCGAAGATCGCATCGACCAGCAGGCGCCCGAGACCGGGGATGGTGAAGACCGTCTCGACCACGGCGATGCCGCCGAGCAGGTTGCCGAGCACGAGGCCGATCAGGGTCCAGGTCGGGCCGAAGGCGTTCTTGAAGGCGTGGCGCCAGAGCACGGCGCGCTCCGAGAGGCCCTTGGCGCGGGCATGGGTGATGTAGTCGAGCCGGAGCACTTCCAGCGTCGAGGCCCGCGCCATGCGCAGGATCACGCCGATCTCGTGCAGGAACAGCGTCATGATCGGCATGACCAGATAGAGGATGCCGGCCCACGGGTTCTCGGCGATCGAGACATAGCCGACCACCGGCAGCCATTCGAGCTTGAGCCCGAAGAACAGCAAGAGCAGGAGACCCAGCCAGAAGGTCGGAATCGAGAGCAGCAGCGTCGCGGTCGCGACGAGGCCGAGATCGAGCGCGGAATCCTGCTTCCAGGCGGCGATGACGCCGGCGGGCACCGCGACACAGCTCGCCAGCAGCACCGCGACGAGCACGATCTGGGCGGAGATCCAGAAGCGCTGCAGGATCAGCGGCAGCACCGCCTGCTGCGACGAGATCGACTGGCCGAAATCGCCGGTCAGGACATTGCCGATCCAGATGCCGAACTGCACCGGCAAAGACTGGTCGAGCCCGAGCCGGGCCCTGAGGTCGGCCAGGCTTGCAGGCGTCGCAAGATCACCCAGCATCAACTGGGCCGGATCGCCCGGGATCAGACGGATCAGCACGAAGACCGACACCGCCACGATCAGCAGCGTCGGCAAAGCCATCCCTATCCGTGTCAGCGCAAATCGAAACATCAAAGGCCCTCCCAAGCCTCAGAGCATTCCCGCATCTTCTTCTATGCGAACCGGGGCTCGCTTCGCTCGAAAATGCTCAAGGCCGGCTCCACCGGATGGCGGAGCCGGCAATCGCCTCACTTCGCGACGCTGACTTCCCAGAGGCGCAACTGGGACGCCCAGGGCGTCACGCCGCTCACCTTCTTGGAATGGGCGATGATGTCGAGGTCGTTATGGGTGAAGATGGTCGGGACCTCGTCGATGAAGCGCTTGTGCAGGTCGTCGAAGATCTTCTGGCGCTCAGTGGTATCGGTCACCACCATCGACTTCTGGATCAGGGCGAGCGCCTCCGGCTCCTCCCAGATCTTGCGCGGCTGCTTGTCCTTCGGGCCGGCGATCTGCTCGAATCCGAGCGCGGGGTCGAAGCGGCTCGAATAGGAGAAGGACTGCATCTGGTAGTTGCCCTTGTTGTAGCGATCGAGCTGCGTCGCCCATTCCAGCACCTCGATCTCGGCATTGATACCGACCGCCTGCATCATCGCTTGGGCGATGACGGCGGTGTTGAAGCTCGGCACCGAGGAGCGCTTGTTGGCGAGGATTACGATCTTCTCGCCCTTGTAGCCGGCCTTCTGCAGCAGGGCCTTGGCGGCGGCGGGATCGTATTTGAAGCCCTGCTTCTCGACGTCGCCGTAATATTTCGAGGTCGTGTAGACCGGCGAGTTGTTGGGCTTGCCGAGGCCGTTAGAGACATTGGCGACGAGCTCGGGGAAATCGATCGCGGCGGCGATCGCCTGGCGCAGGGCCTGGTTCTTCATGACGGGATCGCGCGTCTGGATGATCAGGCTGTGGCGCACCGGGTTCGGCGCGATCGCGAGCGTGAGGTTCGGCGCGTTCTTGAGATCGGGAACGTCCGATTCCGGCATCAGCGCCATGTCGAGCGAGCCTGAGAGCAGGCCCGCCTTCACCGTCGCCGCGTCGGGAATGACCATGAAGCGGGCTTCCTTCACCAGCGGGCGCTTCGAGCCGATATAGCCGTCGCGCTTGTCGCCCTTGGGCGAGACATACTGGTCGAAGGCGAGAAGCTGGACCGATTGGCCGCGCTTCCAGTCGCCCAGCATGAACGGGCCGGTGCCGATCGGCTTGTCCCAGCTGCCATCGGCCTTGACCGAATCCTTGTGGATCACGGCGGTGCCGCCGCAATCGGCGCGGGCGAGCGAGTCGAGGAAGAGGCCGTTCGGCTCGTTGATCTCCATCATGACGGTGTCGGCATCCGGAGCCGAGATCTTCTCGACCTTGAGGCCGTTGCGCCCGTCGAAATCCGAGATGCAGCGCCAGTCGGTCTTCGGGTCCATGTAGCGGTTCCAGCTCCACAGCACGTCGGCCGAGGTCATGGTCGCGCCGTTATGGAACTTCACGCCCTTGCGCAGGCGGAAGGTGTAGGTCTTGCCATCAGGCGAGATCTCGACCTTCTCGGCGAGCAGCGGGCCGACCGAGCCGTCCTCGGCATAGCCGACGAGGCCCTCGATCATGTGAAGCACGACGGAATCGGTATTGCCGTCGCGGTTCACGCCGGGATTGGTCGAGCGGATATCGGCGTTGAGCACGGCCGTCAGCGTCTGGGCCTGGAGGGCGCCGGCCGAGAGGGCGAGCGCGGCGGCGGAGACAAGGAAGCGCTTCATGATGTTTCCCCTGTTGTTCTTATGATCGTTCAGCCGGCCTTGCGGGCGGTGCGGATCCGGCGAAGCTCGCCGGCGAAGAAGTCCTCGACCATCGGCACGACCTTGACGCCGTCATGCGGCGTGTTCGGCACGAGGTCGAAGCGTGCCTTGATGCCGTTCTCGGCGAAGTTGTCGCGCAGGCTGGCCAGCCGCTCCGGCCGGTTGGTGCCGGCATGGTTGGCGTCCGGCATCCAGTTGCGGCCGCCTGGCTTGTGGGTGATCTCCCAGGTCTCGAGATCGGCGGCGCCGACGATCATCTGCACTGCGACCTGCTTCATCGCGGGGATGTCGAGCTCCTGGCCGAAGAGCGCGGCGAAGTTGCGCGTGCCGACCCACCAGTCGCGGCTGGGATCGAGCAGGGTGACCGAGCCCGGTGCGCCGATCGAGACGCCCCAGAGCTTGTTTGGCTGCAGCATCAGGAGGCGATGGGCGAAATGGCCGCCGCCGGAATAGCCGAACAGGCCGAAACGATCGAAGGCGACGCCATAACGCCGAGAGACCTCCTCGACGATGGCGAGCAGGACATGGTCGTAACGGAGGTTGCCCTCGCGCATGTACTTGAAGCCGTCCTTGTTGTCGTCGCCCATCACGCCGATCGGGAAGAGCGGCGCCAGGATGATGCAGTTGTTCCAGCGGGCAAAGGCCGAGAAGGCGTCGCGATAGCCGGTGAAGCCGCGGCCGGTGCCGTGCATCGCCACGATCAGCTCGGGCTTCTCACCACCCTGGCCCAGCGTCGGCGGGACATAGAGGCAATAGGCGAAGCGCGGATCATGCTTCGAGGCATAGATCGGGGTCGGGCCGTAATCGTAGAGCGCCTTCGCGCGCGCGGCCGCCTCGACATCGGGTTTGGCGGTCTGTTCAGCCACGGCGTTCACGGCGTTTCTCCTCTGGCGAAATTATTGGCGCCAATTATGTTGCATGGTATGGTCCGCTTCGCAACCAACTTCTTCCAGCCTGCGCGAATCCTGCTAGAGCATTGTTTTGTCGCATGTTCGCTGGCGCGGGCCTTCGGTTTTCCACGCGAACCGATGTCCACTCCGCTCGAAAATGCTTTAGAGAGCCTGCCATGACGTCCGAGCGGAAACGCAAGAACACCAGCACGCGGCGGGCGATGCTCGCCAACGAAATCGCGCAGGCGATCCGCTTGCGCGCGTTCAGGCCAGGCGAATGGCTGCGTCAGATCGATCTCGAGGAGCGCTTCGAGGCGACGCGCTTCGACGTGCGCAGCGCGCTGGACGAGCTCGCGGTGCGCAAGACGATCGAACATGTCCCGAACCGGGGCTATCGCGTCGCCGAGGTCGACATGAAGACCTATGAGGAGATCCTCGCGGCGCGGATCATCCTGGAGAAAGCGACGGCGGACGGCATCGTCGCGCGGATCGACGCCGCCGCGATCGCGCGGCTGGACGGGCTCGCGGCGCAATTCTCCGCCGCGGTCCTGACCGGGAGCCGCACCGAGCAGAGCGAGATCAACCGCGCCTTTCATCAATTCATGTACTCCTTTTGCGGCAATGCCGTGCTGGAGGAGATGATCTGGGCCCTGCGGGACCGCGGACGCGGCTCGCAGATCACGGTCTGGAGCTCGCATGAACTGCTCCAGAAGAGCGACCGCGAGCATTACGAGATGATGGCGGCCCTGAAGGCGCACGATGCGGGGCGGCTGGCGGCCCTGATCGCGACCCATATCGTCAAGGGCGCGCCCGTCGGCCCGGTCCCGATCGAGCCGGGCTGAACGACCGCCCCCCTTACTTGGCGACGGCGACTTCCCAGAGGCGCGGCTTCGAGGCGACCCAGGGCGCGAAGCCCTGCAGCCGCTTCGAGACGACGGCCGTGTCGACCTGATTATACAGGAAGATCAAGGGCGCATCGGCCAGCATCATCACATGGAGCTGGTCGAAGATCTTCCGGCGCTCGGCCTCGTCGCTGACCAGCGTCGCCTTCTCGATCAGCGCATCGGCCTCGCGATTGTCCCAGACCTTGGAGGGCAATTTGTCCTTCGGGCCGGAGAACTGGTTGTAGCTCTGGGCGGGGTCGATGCGGGCGGAGTAGCTGAAGGACATCATCTGGTAGTTGCCTTTCGAGAAGCGATCGAGCTGCGTCGCCCATTCCAGGATCTCGATATCGGCCTTGATGCCGGCGGCCTGGAGCATCGCCTGCGCCATGATGGCGATCGGATAGCTCGGCACGGTCGAGCGCTTGTTGGCGATCAGCTTGATCGTCTCGCCCTTGTAGCCGGCTTCGGCGAGCAGCTTCTTCACGCGAGCGGGGTCGTGCGTGTAGCGCTTCTTCTGGACCTCGTCATAGTAGGGCGAGGTGACGTAGACCGCCGAGTTGTTGGTCTTGCCGAGACCGTTAGAGACGGCGCCGACGATTTCGTCATGGTCGAGCGCCGCCATGATCGCCTGGCGCATGCGGACATCGCTGAGCAGCGGGTCGCGGCTCTGAAGCAGGATGCCGTGCTTGGTGGCGCTGGGTGCGGTCAGCACCTGCAGGCCGCTCTTCTTCATTTCCGGCACGTCCTCGTCCGGCACGTCGGCGACGTCGAGCGCGCCCGAGATCAGACCGGCCTTGACGGTCGCGCCATCGGCGATGGCGAGGAACTTGACCTCGGCCGCGAGCGGGCGCTTGGAGCCGACATAGCCGTCGCGCTTGTCGCCGGCCGGCGAGACATAGCCATCGAAGCGCTTCAGCAGCACGAATTCGCCGCGGCGCCAGTCGGCGAGTTGAAACGGGCCGGTGCCGACCGGCTTGTCCCAGCTACCGTCGGGCTTGAGCGAGTCCTTGTGCAGGATCGCGACCATGGCGCAGTCGGTGCGGGCCATGGTGTCGAGGAAGAGCGCGCTCGGCTTCTCCAGCTTCATCACGAAGGTCGATGCGTCGGGAGCGCTCGCTTCCGTGACCTTCAGCCCGATGCGGCCGTCGAATTCCGGCTTGCAGCGCCAGTCGGTCTTCGCGTCCATGTAGCGGTTCCAGCTCCACAGCACGTCGGCCGAGCTCATCTCGGCGCCGTTATGGAACGTCACGCCCTTGCGCAGGTGGAAGGTATAGGTCAGCCCGTCCGGCGAGATGTCGATCTTTTCCGCGAGCAGGGGCGCGACCGCACCGTTCTCGCGATAGCCGACGAGGCCCTCGACCATGTGCAGCACCACGGCATCGGTATTGTCGTCGCGATTGACGCCCGGATTTGTCGAGCGGATGTCGGCATTGAGCGCGACATTGATGGTCTGCGCCTGAACTGCGCCGCCAAGCAGCGCGAGCGCCAGCGCAGAGGCCGAAAAGCGGATCATTCCCGTTCCCTCGTTGTCTTGTCGTTCGGGCATGCCCCGTGGGCATGCCGTGCTGTCGGGGGTCGCGAAGGCGAGGTGGTGGCGGCTTACTGGCCGGTGCTGACTTCCCAGGCGCGGGGCAGCGAGCTCAGCGTCGAGACATAGCCCTTGGTCTTGCTGCTGATCGCGCCGCCGACGATGCCGTTATAGAGCATCACCATCGGGACATCGTTGATGAAGCGCTTGTGCAATTCGTCGAAGATCTTCTGGCGCTCGGCCTTGTCGTTCACGACCATGGACTTGTCGAGCAGGGCCTGCACCTCCGGATTGTCCCAGAGCTTGCGCGGCTGCTTGTCCTTCGGGCCGGTCATCGACTCGTAGCTCAGGGCGGGGTCCATGCGACCCGAATAGGGGAAGGCCTGGATCGTGTAGTTGCCCTTGCTGTAGCGGTCGAGCTGCGTCGCCCATTCCAGCACCTCGATCTCGATGTTGAAGCCGACGGCCTGCAGCATCTGCTGGGCGACGACGGCGGCGTCGAAGCTTTCGGGATAGCGCTTGTTGGCGAGCATCACGATCTTCTCGCCCTTGTAGCCGGCCTCTGCCAGGAGCTTCTTGGCGGCGGCAGGGTCGTATTTCCAGCCCTGCTTCTGGACCGGGCCGTAATAGGCGGAGAGCGCCGGCACGATCGAGTTGTTGGGCGAGCCGATGCCGTCGGTGACGGCGCCAACCAGCTCCTTGGAGTCGATCGCAGCGGCCATGGCCTGGCGCAGCTTGACGTTCTGCAGCAGCGGATCGCGCGTCTGGATGATCAGGCCGACGAGGCCCATGCTGGAGACGACTGACGTCTTGACCTTGTCGTTCTTCTTGAGCTCGGCGATATCGGTATTGGCGATGTCCGGAACGATATCGATATCGCCCTTCAGCAGCGCGGCCTTGGCGGTCGAGTTGTCGGGAATGACCAGGAAGCGGACCTCGTCGACCAGCGGCTTCTTGGCGCCGGTCAAGCCGTCGATCTTGCCGGGCAGCGAGGCGTAATCGGCGAAGCGCTCCAGCCGAATGTACTCGCCGCGCTTCCACTCGGCGAACTTGAACGGGCCGGTGCCGATCGGCTTGTCGAAGGAGCCGTCGGCCTTGAGCGAATCCTTGTGCAGGATGCCGGTCATGGCGCAGTCGGTGCGAGCAAGCGCGGCAAGGAAGAGCGCGCTCGGCTTGTCCAGGTCGAAGACGACGGTCTTGTCGTCGGGTGCCGAGATCTTCTCGACCTTGACCTGGCCGCGGCCGTCGAATTCCGAAAGGCAGCGCCAATCGGTCTTCGGGTCCATGTAGCGATTCCAGCTCCATAGCACGTCGGCCGAGGTCAGGGCGGCTCCGTTATGGAACTTCACGCCCTGGCGCAGCGTGAAGGTATAAGTCTTCCCGTCCGGGGAGATGTCGACCTTCTCGGCCAGCAATGGCTTCGGCAGGGCGTCCTCGCCATAGGCGACGAGGCCCTCGACCATCTGCACGACGACGCCGTCGGTATTGGCGTCGCGATTGACGCCCGGATTGATCGAGCGGATGTCGGCACGCAACTGGATCTTGAGCGTGCTCGCCCCGGCGGCCGGGACGAGGCCGCCACACAAAAGTGCAGCGGCGAGGACGGTCTTGGTGGTTCGGCGCATCCTATTCCCCTGTTGTTTTTCGGTTGTGACGCGGTGTTGCCGGCTTATTCCGCCGCTTCGGCGAGCAGCACGGGCTCCTCGGTCAGGCTGTAGCGCGTGAAGACGCGGTTCTGGGCGGGCAGCGGCGCGACCTCCATGATCCCCTTCGCCGGCTGCATGATCACCATGGCGACGGTGGCCGAGAGGTTGCCGGCCTCGTTCGGACGCACCGGGCGGCAGACCGAATGAGGCGCCAGGAAATCGTCGAAGAAGGCCTGCTTGAGGTCGTCGACGGTCAGCTTGCGGCCGGCCTCGTCGAGCAGCTTGCGGACGCGCCAGTCGCGATAGAAGCTCTCCGGCACGCGCGGGATGCCGGTGTCCTTGATCTTGGTCAGCGCGATCTGGCCGACCCAGTGATTGGCGTGCACGATCATGCCGTCCTGCGGATAGATCGGGAAGGCCTCGTCCGGGGCGCATTCGAAGTCGATGCCGAAACCCTTCACGGTCGAGAGCATCATGTTGTTCGAGCAGGCCTTCGGCGTCGTGGCCACGGCCTTGATTGCGAAGGCGAGGTGCTCCTGCTCCAGCACCTTGCGGCGGATCAGGGCGAGCGGCACGCCGGCCTGGGTGAAATCACGCTCGGATTCGAGATAGTTCGCGGTGATCGAGATGCCGGCCGCGTTCATGCCGCAGCGGGCGAGGCCGCCGGCCTCGACGAAGGTCAGGAAGTCCGGCCCGTCGTCGCGGCGCACGCGCAGCACGATCGCGGTCTCCGCGCATTCGGCCTTCCAGTCCCAGTTCTGGCCGTGGATCAATTCGCCCGAGGCGCTGCGCTCCGGCAGAATGATCGCGCCGGTGCAGCCGTCGTCGAGCTCTTCCTGGGCCTCGATCGGCTTGTTCTTGACGAGGCGGGCCTTGGCGATGACCTCGGTGCGGGCATTGACCATGACGATGTCTTCGAGCGCGACGCCGGCACCGTCGGCGATGCCGCGCATCTCCTCGATGTAATGCGCGCCGAAATGCTCGATCTCCCTGGCGAATTCGGCGATCAGCGCCGATTTCGCCGCAGTGTCGTAACCGAGCTCGCCGAGCTGGCCGCCATAGAGCTCGATCGAGCGCTTGACGCGCTGCGGGACGGCTGCGCCATGCTGGCGGCCGCGCTCATAGGGCGTGCCCGACACGTCGACGAAGGGGCAGGGCTGGACCATGGCGCACATCTTTCCGGTATGCTGGCGAGAAATCGTGCTGTAGTGTATTTCATCCCGAACTAAAACAATCAAGGTCTTTTCCGATGGCGGCGCCGACCCGGCTGCAACAGGAGATCGCCGACCGCATCCTGCAGCTCGTGCGTGACGATGCGCTGGCGGCCGGTGCCTGGCTCAACGAGAACGCGACAGCGAAGCGGCTCGGGGTGTCACGCACGCCCGTACGTGCCGCGCTGGACCACCTCGCCGAGCAGGGCGTGGTGCGCCGGCATCTCAACAAGGGCATCGAGCTGATCCAGCTGCCAGCGGCGAGCGACAGCGCCCGCCCGCCGGAGATGATAGACATCGCCATGGTCAGGTTGGCCCGAGAGCGCGAGAATGGGCTCCTGCCGGACGAGGTTTCGGAGCTTGAGGTGATGCGGCGCTACGAGCTCGGCCGGCCCGAGGCGCAGAAGCTGCTCGCGCGTCTCGCCGATCTCGACATGGTCGAGCGCAAGCCGGGCTATGGCTGGCGCTTCCTGCACGAGCCGCGCGACCAGCGCCTGCGCGACGAGAGCTATCGCTTCCGCCTGCTGATCGAGCCGATGGCGATGCTGGAGCCCGATTTCCAGCTCGATCCCGGCTGGATCACCGAGATGCGGGCGCGGCATGTCGAGTCGCTCAAGCGGCCCTGGCGGGAATCGTCGAGCATCGCCTTCTACGAGATGAATGCCGATTTCCACGAGGGGCTGGCCGCCGCTACCGGCAACCGCTTCTTCCATTCGGCGATGCGGCGCCAGAACCAGCTCCGGCGCCTGTCGAATTACGATTGGGACCAGGGCATGGAGCGCGTGCGGGTGAACTGCACCGAGCATATGGCCATGCTCGACCATCTGGAGGCGGGTGAGAACGAGGTCGCCTCGGCGCTGATGCGCAGCCACCTGCTGCGGGCGAGCAAGCTCAGGCGGATGGTCCGGGTGGACGACGCCGAGGGCTGAAACGCCATCGCACGGTCAGCAGATGGCGGCCTTGCCGCTGCAGTGGTTGACCCGGCGACGATTTGGGCCAGCAATGGCGGCAACCCCGAATCTGACAGGTCGAGTGCCATGACTGTTCACCAGCGCCCGCAAGATCAGCGCCCCTCTGCCATCGATCCCGCCAAGCTCGACAAGCTGGCCGAGGTCGCTATCCGCGTCGGCCTCAATCTACAGCCGGGGCAGGACCTGTTCCTGACCGCGCCGGTCGCGGCGTTGCCGCTGGTGCGTCGCATCGCCGAACACGCCTACAAGGCCGGCGCCGGCATCGTCACGCCGATGCTGGCCGACGAGGAGGTCACGCTGGCGCGCTATCGCCATGCGCCGGATGCGAGCTTCGACAAGGCGCCGGCCTGGCTCTACAAGGGCGTTGCCGAGGCGTTTTCCGCCAATACCGCGCGGCTCGCCATCGTCGGCGACAACCCGATGCTGCTGGCGAACGAGGATCCGGCCAAGGTCGGCCGCGCCAGCAAGGCGAATTCGCTGGCCTATCAGCCGGCGCTGGAGAAGATCGCCGGCTTCGACATCAACTGGAACATCCTCGCCTATCCGAGTGCGGCCTGGGCCAGGCAGGTGTTTCCGGATGATGCCGAGGAGGTCGCGGTCGGCAAGCTGGCGGAGGCGATCTTCTCCGCCTCGCGCATCGATCAGGCTGATCCCGTCGCGGCTTGGGCTGCGCATAACGCGGCGCTGCGGACGCGGCGAGACTGGCTCAATGGCCAGCGCTTCGCCTCGCTGCACTTCACCGGGCCGGGCACCGATCTGACCGTGGGGCTCGCCGACGGCCATGACTGGCAGGGCGGCGCCTCCCCGGCCAAGAACGGCATCGTCTGCAACCCCAACATCCCGACCGAGGAGGTCTTCACCACGCCGCATGCGCGCCGGGTCGAGGGCCACGTTTCCAGTACCAAGCCGCTGTCCTATCAGGGCTCGCTGATCGACCAGATCCGGGTGCGCTTCGAGGGCGGGCGGATCGTCGAGGCCAAGGCCTCGCGCGGCGAGGCCGTACTGAACAAGGTGCTCGACACCGATGACGGCTCGCGCCGACTCGGCGAAGTCGCGCTGGTGCCGAATTCCTCGCCGATCTCGAAGAGCGGCATCCTGTTCTACAACACGCTCTTCGACGAGAATGCGTCCTGCCATATCGCGCTCGGGCAGTGCTATTCGAAATGCTTCGTCGACGGCGCGAACCTGACGCCGGAGCAGATCGCGGCGCAGGGCGGCAACAAGAGCCTGATCCATATCGACTGGATGATCGGCTCGGGCGAAGTCGATATCGACGGCGTCCACGCGGACGGCCGCCGCGTGCCGGTGTTCCGCAAGGGCGAGTGGGTCTGAGCGGCCCGCACCGTTTCAGTCCGCGTTCGCTCGCAGCCAATCTCCCAGCGACGGGCGGTGGTGCCCGTCGCGCCCGGTCGTGGCGGGCGCGGTGACCATCGCATTGAGCACGGCTTCCTGCGTCGCCTCCGCGGCAGCGCGGAAGAGCGTATCGATGCGGTTCTCGTTGAGGGCGCGCAGCGGCACGAGATCGTTGGGCTGATCGTGGTCGATCGGATCGGCGGTGGTGAAGGCGACGGCGATGTCGCCGCTGCCATTGCCCCAGAAGGCGCCGAGCCGGGCGAGGCCGGCGCCGCCGCGCCGCGCGACACGATGCAACTGCCGCGATTCCAGCGGCACGTCGGTCGCGATGATGAGGATCACCGAGCCGCGCTCGGCCTGGGGCTTCACCTCGGGCGGAACGGGACGGCGACCATCGGGCAGGACGAGATCGCCGGCGTTGCCGAAATTGGCTAGAGCCAGCAGGCCGAGCGTGTGATCGGCGCCGTCGAGGACGAAGCGGCGCGATGCCGTGCCGATGCCGCCCTTGAAGCCGAAGGCGCTCATGCCGGTGCCGGCACCGATTGCGCCTTCCGTGACCGGGCCTGTCTCGGCTGAGTCGAGCGCGGCGAAGGCATGTTCCTGCGTCAGCGCGCGGGCGCGGATGTCGGAGAGATAGCCGTCATTGCATTCGAGCACGACCGGATTGACCGTCCCGGTCTGCCGGCCGATGTCGGGATTGTCGGCGAGCGCGCGCGTCGCCAGCGCGTCGAAGCCGGCGCCAACGGCGAGCGTGTTGCCGAGCAGGAGCGGCGTCTCGATCTGGCCGAGCTCGGCGAGCTGCATCAGCCCGGCGCTCTTGCCGAAACCGTTGATGACATCGACCGCGGCGCGCACCTTCCGGCGAAACAGGTTGCCGTCATGCGGCAGCAGGGCCGTGAAACCGGTGCGGAGATCGCCTTCGTTCAAAGTGAAATGACCGAGCTTGACGCCGGGCACGTCGGTGATCGCATTGAGCGGGCCGGGCTCCATGATGCCGCAGGTGAGGCCGAAATCGCGAAGGCGCTGGGTCATGGCGGGGTCCGGTGAAGTTGGGCGGGATCAGCGCGGCAGGGTGGTGCCGCGCCCCTGCGCGCGGGCCTTCTCGACGACGAGATGGGCGAACGCGAGATCGGCCAGCGCGACGCCGCGGAAGCAGAAGAAGGAACGGCTCGCCGATGCCGTCGGATGCGGAGCGCCCGCAAGCTCCGTCATGTCATGGCCGAAGCTGACGGTCGTCACCGGATTGCCGGCGGCATCATAAGGCGCGCGCGACTGTTCGAGGCTGTCGGTGGCGAGCACGTCGAAGGCTGGCAGCGTCTCCGGCAGCCAGCTCCGGCCGGTATCGACCGCCGCGGCGAAGGCGACGGGCTTCAGGCGCCGCGCGTCGAGGAAGGGCGTCATGCCGGGGCCGCCCGGCACCATCGAGATCACGATGTCACTCTCGCTCAGCAGCGCGTCGGCGTCGTCCAGCACCCGCGTCGCGAGACCGCTCGCGCGTGCGGCTTCCATGAGGCGCTCGGCTGAAGCGCGGCTGCGGCTCATGGCCAGCGCCGTCGTCAGGCCCGGATAGAGCGCGCGGAAGGCAGCGAGATGGGCATGGGCCTGAAGACCGCAGCCGACGAAACCGATGGTGCGCGGCGTCGCTGGGGCGAGGCGCGAGGCGGCGGCTGCGGTGATCGCCGCGGTGCGGATCAGAGTGATCTCGTCGCCGTCGAGGATCGCGCGCGGCATGCCCGTCGCATAGTCGTTCACGCAGATCAGCGCGCTGACGGCGGGCAAGGGCGAGCCCGCCTCGACCGGGGCCATCGCCACCCATTTCACCGTGGCGATCTGCTGGGCCGACGAGGCTGCCGTCATCGCCTGGAAGCCGTGGCCCGGCCCGAGCGTCAGCGCCGTCTTCGGCAGGCTCCGGTTCAGACCGGCGGCATAGTCGCGAAAACCCTGTAGCACGGCCTCGCGCGCTTCATCGGGCGAGATCGCCAGCGCGCGGACATCGTCGCGCGAGAGATAGAGCAGGTTGTCGCTCATCCGGTGATCTCCATGACGGCAGGCTCCGATGCCCGAGGCGGTCAGGAGGCCGGGATACAGCCAAGCCGGATCGGCGTCGAGGCGCCCGAATCCCGCTGCGGAAGGAAAGCGGCGGTCACAGGATTGACATCTTCCCTAACTCACGTATTTTTCCTATTATTGCAACTTCAGTTCCATTTAATGGAACTTAAAGGGTTAGCGCGATGTCCATCCTGTCGTCGGCTGTGGATGTGCTTCGCTGTTTTTCCAGCACGCGCCACGACGTCACGGTGACGGATCTCGTCACGCTCCTGGGCATGCCGAAGAGCAATGCCTCGCGCCTGCTCCGGGCGATGCGCGACGAGGGGCTGCTGGAGACGGTCGGGGAGAGCAAACGTTACCGGCCCTCGCTCCTGCTCAACCAGGTCGGCCATCTCTATCGTTTCGCCGCGTCGCTGATCGACCGGGCCGATGCGATCGTGGGGCGGGTTTCCGACCAGATCGGCCATACCGGCTATATCAGCGTGCGCCGTGGCAACGAGATCGTCGGCGTCACCGCCCATCCCGGCCGTCATGCGCTCAGGGTCGTCACCTCGATCGGCGACCGCATCCCGGCCTTCGCCTCGAGCACCGGCCGTGCCCTGCTGGCCCGCCTCTCCGACGAAGAGGTTCGCGCGCTCTATCCCGCCGGCTTCACGCCGCCCTCGGCGACCGCGCCGCAGGATATGGACGAGCTGCTGGCGCGTCTCGCCATCGTGCGCCGCGCCGGCTTCGCCGAATCCCATGACGAGGCGGTGCACGGCGTGCGCGCCATCTCCGTTGCCGTCGGGGATCCCACCACCGGTGACGAGGTCGCGCTCTGCCTGTCCTTCCCGGCCGCCACGGTCGAGCCGGCCGAGCGCCTCGCCATCATCCGTTCGCTGGGTCAGGGCGCCGCCGAGATCGCGGCCCTGATCCAGGACAAGCGTTTCATACCCCTGAACCTCTCAATCGCGGAGACCGCTCCATGAGCAATCGTTGGCGTATCGGCTTCGATATCGGCGGCACCTTCACCGACTTCATCCTGTACGATTCGCAGGAGCGTTCGGTCCGGCTGCACAAGCGCCTGACCACCCCGCATGACCCGTCTGAAGCGGCGCTGATCGGCCTCGGCGAGCTCACCGAGATGGCCGGCATCACGCTCGCCGATGTCGGCGACATCGTCCATGGCACGACGCTGGTCACCAATGCCGTGATCGAGCGCAAAGGCTCGAAGCTCGGCCTGATCACCACCAGGGGTTTTCGC
This sequence comes from Allobosea sp. GW822-FHT05A11, assembly GCF_058800455.1. Lineage (NCBI taxonomy): Bacteria > Pseudomonadati > Pseudomonadota > Alphaproteobacteria > Hyphomicrobiales > Alloboseaceae > Allobosea > Allobosea sp. GW822-FHT05A11. The sequence continues at coordinate 168,736 of NZ_JBXAMI010000005.1, forward strand.
GACATCCTCGAAATGGGGACGGAGCAGCGCTACGACATCTACGACCTGTTCCTGACCTTCCCCGATCCGCTGGTCTCGCGGGAACACCGCCTCGAAGTGGCCGAGCGCATCGACCGCGACGGCCAGGTCGTCACCACGCTCGATGCGGAAGCGGTGCGCAAGGCCGCCCGCGAACTTGAAGCCGCCGGCTGCGAGGCGATCGCGGTCTGCTTCCTGAACAGCTACCGCAACCCGGCGCATGAGCAGGAAGCGGGCAAAATCGTTCGCGAGACTTGCCCGGAACTGACCGTTTCGCTGTCGAGCGAGGTCGTCGCCGAGATCTGGGAATACCAGCGCTTCGTCACCACGGCGGCCAATGCCTATGTGCAGCCGCTGATGCGCCGCTATCTGCAGCGGCTTGAGCGCGAGCTCGCGGCCCGCTCCTTCCGCGGTTCGCTGACGCTGATGCATTCGGCCGGCGGCCTCGTCTCGCCCGAGACGGCGCGCACCTTCCCGATCCGCCTGCTGGAGAGCGGCCCGGCCGGTGGCGGCCTCGCCACGGCCCTGTTCGGCGAGCTTGCCGGCCATAAGGACGTGATCTCCTTCGACATGGGCGGCACCACGGCCAAGGCCTGCATGATCGAGGATGGCCGCGCCGAGATCGCGCCGATGCTCGAAGCCGGCCGCGTCAACCGCTTCGCCAAGGGCTCCGGCCTGCCGATCAAGGCGCCCGTCATCGATATGATCGAGATCGGCGCCGGCGGCGGCTCGATCGCTGCGATCGACGAGGTCGGCCTGCTCAAGGTCGGCCCGCATTCGGCCGGCTCCGATCCTGGCCCGGCCTGCTACGGCATGGGCGGCGTGAAGCCGACCGTGACCGACGCCAATCTCGTGCTCGGCTATTACGATCCCGGCTTCTTCCTCGGCGGGCGCATGGCACTCGACCTGGAGGCGGCGCGCAAGGCCGTCTCGACCGTCGCCGCGCCACTCGGCCTCTCGATCGAGGAAGCCGCCTGGGGCATCCACAAGGTCGTGGTCGAGAGCATGGGCGCGGCCGCCCGCGTCCATCTCGTCGAGAAGGGCAAGGATCCCCGCCACTACGCCATGGTCGGCTTCGGCGGCGCCGGTCCTGCGCACGCCGTCGACGTCGCCCGCGTGCTCGGCGTCAAGCAGGTGATCATCCCGCCGGCCTCGGGCGCGGCTTCCGCGCTCGGCTTCCTTGCCGCGCCGCTCTCCTTCGACATGGTGCGCTCGCTGCCGGTCGAGTTCTCCGAGGGCTTCGACGCCGCTGCCGTCAACGCCATGCTCGGCCAGCTCGAGACGGAAGGCCGCAAGCACCTGACCGAGGCCGGCGTGAAGCCCGCCGACGTCACGGTCGAGCGCACGGCCGATATGCGCCTCGTCGGCCAGATGCACGACATCTCCGTGCCGCTGCCATCAGGCACCATCGATGCGGCGAGCCTCGATGCCATCCGCGCGGCGTTCAGCAAGGCTTATTCCGCCCGCTACACCTCGGTCTATGAGGGCGCCCGGCTGGAGGCGATCAATTTCCGCGTCCGCTGCGCCGGCCCGGTCCCGACGCTCTCGCTGTCCGGCGCGGCCGGCGGCGGTGACGCCACGAACAAGATCAAGGGCACCCGCAAGGCCTGGTTCGAGGGCGGCTGGAGCGAGGCGACGGTCTATGACCGCTACGCCCTGCGTTCCGGCGACACCGTCAAGGGGCCGGCGATCATCGAGGAGCGCGAGGCGACCACGATCGTCCCGCCCGGCGACAGCGTCGCCATCGACGATGTCCTGAATCTCATCATCCATGTCGGCCAGGCCAATGCGGCCGAGACGACGATCACCGCCGACATGCCGCTGGCCGAAGCCGCGCGCCGGATCGAGGCCGATCCGATCTCGCTGGAGATCATGTGGAGCCGGATGATCAACGTCGTCGAGGAGATGTGGCTGACGGTCTGCCGCACCGCCTTCTCGCTGGTGATCTCGGAAGCGCAGGACTTCGCCTGCGAACTGCTCGACCCCGAAGGCGAGACGCTGGCGCATTCGCCCCGTGCGATGCCGGTGTTCAACCTGACGCTGCCGCGCGCGGTCAAGGCGCTGCTGGAGCGTTATCCGGCCGAGACGCTGAAGCCCGGCGACGTGCTCATCACCAACGATCCCTGGCTCTGCGCCGGCCATCTCTTCGACATCGCGATCGTCACGCCGGTCTTCCTCGGCAATCGCGTCGTCGGCCTGATGGGCACGGTCGGCCATGTCTCGGATATCGGCGGCACCAAGGATTCGCTGCGGGCCCGCGAGATCTACGAGGAAGGCTTCCAGATCCCGCCGATGAAGCTCTACGAGGCCGGCCGGATCAACGAGACGCTGGTGCGGCTGCTCGGCGAGAACGTGCGCAATTCCGAGCAGGTTCTCGGCGATCTGCACTCCTTCGTTGCCGCGAATGCGATCGGCGCCGAGCGGCTGCAGTCCTTCCTCACCGATTACGGCATGCAGGACCTGCGCGCGCTTGCCCATGTCGTGCAGAGCCGCTCCGAGAAGGCGATGCGCGAGGCGATCCGCGCGCTGCCTGATGGAACCTATCACGGCACGGTCTCGAACAACCCGCTGGGCACGCCGATGACCTATCCGTTGGCGCTGACGGTGAAGGGTGACACCATCCATCTCGACTTCACCGGCGCGCCGCCGCAATTGCCGCAGGGCGGGCTGAACTGCACGCTCAACTACACGATGGCGCATGCGACCTATCCGCTGAAATGCATGCTGACGCCGTCGGTGCGCGGCAATGCCGGCTGCTACCGCGCCTTCTCGGTCGATGCGCCCAAGGGCTCGATCCTGAACTGCGACAAGCCGCTGGCGGTGAACCTGCGCACCCGCACCGGCTGGTACCTGGCGCCGAACATCTTCCGCGCCTTGTCGGAAGCGGCGCCGAAGCAGGTCCAGGCCTTCACCGGCCTGCCCGTGGCGGCGAGCGTCTATGGCCGCGATGCGGCCGGCGACACCTATTCCGACATGCTCTTCTGCGGCGGCGGCCAGGGCGGCTCGGCCCAGGGCGACGGCAAGTCCGGCCTGCTCTACCCGACCTCGGCGGCGAATACCTCGATCGAGACTTTCGAATCGCGGGTGCCGGTGCTGGTGGTCGAAAAGGCCTATCTCACCGACTCCGGTGGCGCAGGGCAGCATCGCGGCGGCCTCGGCCAGCGCGTGCGGCTGCGCAAGCTCGCCGATGACGGTTTGCCGACGCTGGTCTCGCTCTATCCGGAAGGGGTCAACAACCCGATCCCGGGGCTGTTCGGGGGCAAGGCCGGCGGCGGAGCCTCCGGCCGGGTGATCGACGAGCAGGGCCATGTGCTCAGGGATGTCGGCACCGGCGAACTGGTCCAGGTGCGACAGCCGCATGAGATCGTCGAGCTCGTGCTCGCCGGTGGCGCCGGCTACGGCCCGGCCTCCGAGCGCTCGCGCGAGGCTATCGCCCGCGACATCGCGCTCGGGCTGGTCTCTCCGGATGCGGCCAAGCGCGATTACGGCGTGCAGGGCGCGCATGCCACGCAGGATGTCGGCGAGGCCAAGGCCGGCATCCTGATTGCTTGATATCCAGGGACGAAACGCCAACAGCCCGACAAGGGCATCACATGGGGACCGAGGCATGACCAATCCGACTGAAGGGGTGCCTCGGCGGCACCCCAGCCTGTTCGAGCCGGCGACGCTGCTGCTCATCGCCGTGCTCTGCGTCTTCGGCGCGATCATCGGCATGCAGCTTCTGGTGTCGCTCGGCATCACCGCCAACACCTCGTTGATCGGCGCGCTCGCCGCCATGGCGCTGGCGCGCGTGCCGCTCGCCATGTTCGCGCGCTACCGCTCGATCCATGTCCAGAACCTGGCCCAGAGCGCGATCTCCTCGGCCACGTTCGGCGCGGCGAACAGCCTGCTCCTGCCGGTCGGCATTCCCTGGCTGCTCGGCCGGCCGGATCTGGTGCTGCCGATGCTGGCGGGCGCCTTCTTCGCGATGCTGCTCGACGCCTATCTGCTCTACCGGATGTTCGATTCCCGCGTCTTCCCGGCGCAGGGTGCCTGGCCTCCGGGCGTCGCCGCTGCCGAGGCGATCAAGGCCGGCGACGAGGGCGGCCGCAAGGCGGTGCTGATGGGCATCGGCTTCGGCACCGGCGTTGCCGCCTCCTTCATCAAGATCCCGCTGGCCTGGATCGGCTTCGCCGGCTCGACCGCGGTTTCGGGGATTCCGATGTCGGCTTTCGGCGTCGCCTTCATCGGCAATGTCTGGGCGCTCACGATGTTCGGCATCGGCCTCTTGCTGCGCGGCTATTCCGGCCAGATCTTCGGCGGGCCACTGTTCGAGACCCTGATCCCCAAGGGCGACCTGATGGCGGCTTACATCCCGCACGGCTTCATGATCGGTGCCGGCCTCGTCGCGCTGTTCCAGGTCGCGATTCTGCTGTTCCGCCGCAGCGAGGCCAAGGCGGGCGAAGCGACCGCGGGTGTCTCGGATACCGAGGTGAAGCGCGCGCTCGGGCTGGGCACCGTCGGCTATCTCGCGATTGCGGTGTTCATCGCCGTCGTCGGCGGGCTGATGAGCGACATGTCGATCGGCATGCTGATCCTGTTCGTGCTCTACGCCGCCTTCGCGGCCTATGTGCATGAGTTGATCGTCGGCCTCGCCGCGATGCACTCCGGCTGGTTCCCGGCCTTCGCGGTGGCGCTGATCACGCTGATCATCGGCATGCTCATCGGCTTCCCGATGCCGGCTCTGGCGCTGCTCGTCGGCTTCTCGGCCGCGACCGGCCCGGCCTTCGCCGATATGGGCTATGACCTCAAGGCCGGCTACCTGCTGCGCGGCAACGGCGCCGACCCCGCCTTCGAGCTGGAAGGCCGCCGCCAGCAGCTCTTCGCCGCGATGTTCGCCTTCGTCGTGGCGGGCGCAGTCGTGTTGGTCTCCTACCAGTCCTTCTTCGACCAGAACCTCGTCGCCCCCGTGAACAAGGTCTATGCCGCGACGATCAAGGCCGGCGTGGCTGATGGCGTGGCCTGGCAGCTCTTCCTCTGGGCGATCCCCGGCGCGATCCTGCAGTTCATCGGCGGGCCGAAGCGGCAGATCGGCGTGCTCTTCGCCACCGGCCTCCTGATCAACTTCCCGATGGCGGGCTGGGCGGTGCTGGCCGGCATCCTCTGCCGGTTGATCTGGGAGAAGCGGCGCGGCGCGAGCGGCGAGGGCGACATGGAGGTCTTCGCGGCGGGCGTGATCGCGGGCGACGCGATCTTCTCCTTCTTCGACTCGGTCGCGAAGAACTTCTGGAAGCGCTGAACGAGACAGGCCCCGAGGCGACCGCGCCCCGGGGCCTTTCCATTCCTGAGGAGGCATCGCCATGAGCAAGCTGGGAACCCTGACGATCGGCCAGGCGCCGCGCGCCGACATCACGCCGATCCTCGACGAGGTGCTGGATGCGCGGCTGGCACGGTGCCATGCTGGCGTGCTCGACGGCCTGAGCCGCGCCGAGATCGAGCGTGGCTTCGTGGCGGAAGCCGGCAAGCCCGTGCTGATCACCAAATTGCTCGACGGCAGCGCAGTCGTCATCGACCGGGCCCGTACGGAGGCGGCGGCGCAGGACAAGCTCGCGATGCTGGAGGCCGAGGGCTGCTCGACGATCCTGATGCTCTGCACAGGCCATTTCGCGAGCCTGAGGACGCAGGCGGCGCGCCTGATCGAGCCCGATCGCATCCTGCCGCCGACCGTGGCGGCGCTGGTGCAGGGCGCTGAGCTCGGCATCATCGTGCCGCTAGCCGAGCAGATCGCGTCCGAGGCCGGGAAATGGGTGCCGCTCGGCCGCGCGCCGCTCTATGCCGCCGCCTCGCCCTATGGCGGGGAAGGTGCGTCGGTCGCGGAGGCCGCTCGTGAGCTTGCGGGGCGCGGTGCCGAAATCCTGCTGATGGACTGCATGGGCTTCGTCGAGCGGCATCGCCGCGAGGCGGCTGAAGCCGGCTTGCCGGTCATCCTCTCCAACAGCCTGATCGCCAAACTGGTCTCCGAGATCGCCTGACGCAAGCAAGCTTGGCGTGGCTCTGCCGGCTGCACGCGGCCAAAAAAGAAAGGCCCCCGAAACGGGGGCCTTCGCGTTTGCGAAAAAGGCTGTTCGTATTTATCCGCGGCCCTGTGGCAATTGCGTCACGATTTCAGGCCTGCTTGCCGCGGCTTCAGCGCTGCGCCGGCTGGCTGGCATAAGCCGCTGTCGACCGATCCAGGCTGGACGTCCTGAGGCCATTGGCGCGACGTGGCGGCAGCGGGGCGCTGGTGGTGGTCGGCGATGCCGGAACCACCGACACGACCGGCGCGGAGGCGGTGGCGACGCCCTGGTCGGCCGTGCCGCCGAAGACCGGCATGAAGCTGAGCGCGCGCTGCAGGAACGGCTTGTCCTCAGCCGGAGCGGCGGGGACGACCGGGGTGGACGAGGCGCTCGCCAGCACCGGCCCCTGCTGGGGATTGCCCGGAACGACCTTGGCGAGCTGCGTGGCGGCGGTGGCCGCAGCCGGGCGCGGGGCCAGGGCGGGCTTGGCTTCAACGGGCTTGGCGGGCTCCTCGACCGGCGCGGACGCGACGGCGGCGAGGATTGCGTCGTTCTCGGCTGAGGCGGCGCGCACGGTCGCCTTGGCCTTGCCGCTGTTGTCGAGCACGACGACGCGCGGACCGGAGGCGAGTGCATCCTCGCGGCTGATGCCGACATCCTTCGACCCCCAGGAGGCCGAGCGGTTCAAGGCATCGGCGCCATTGGAGGCGAGCGCGCGCTTGAATGAGGCGTGCTGGTCGCCATCGTCATAGATCAGCTTGATCGCGGGCGTGCCCTTGGCGACGAGCGAGGCGACCTGAACCTCGTCCTCGCGGCGCTTCTCGGCGACGGCGGCCGGGGCCTGGCCGCCGTTGAAGACATAGCGGCCACCGGCGACGGACACGGCCGGTTCGTCCTTGGTGACCTCGAAATAGTCGGAGCCTTCTTTCAGGTTCCTCCAGAAGGCGATGTTTGGGTCGAGCCGGTGCTTGGCCAGGTTCTGCGCCGTCATCCGGAAGGGATAGGCCTGCATCTGCACGGCGCGCTGGCCGGCATTCTGGGCCTCGCGGACCAGCGCATAGATCTCGCCGATCTGGTCGTCCGTCATCGAATAGCAGCCGGCCGAGGAGCAGGCGCCGTGCACCATCAGATGCGCGCCGGTGCGGCCATAGGAGCGGTCATAGGCGTTGGGATAGCCCATGTTGAACGAGACGTAATAGGACGAATTCGGGTTCATCTGCTGGGGCGCGATGGCATAGAAACCCTCCGGCGCCATGCGATCGCCCTCGCGGACCTTCGGGCCGAGCTGGCCGGACCAGCGGCACATCGGATAGGTCTTCAGCAGGGCGTATTGCCCGTCTGCCTTGCGCTTCCAGACTTCGAGCTCCGATTCCTTCTTGAAGGAGCGGATGATGATCGGCTGGTCCTTGCTCATGCCCTTCTCGGACATCAGCGCATAGGTCGCGCTCGGAATCGGGATGTTATGGCGCGCGGAGCCGCGATAGCGGTCTTCCTCGCAGGCAGCTAGCGTCAATGCAACAAAAGCCACGAGCGCGAGTTGCTTGATTGCCACGTCGTCAATCCCATCGAACGGCAGGCCGGGGCGCGACCTGTGACTTCGCATGACGGCCAAATTGTGCCCGTCGACTCGTTTTAGATGCGTTAGCCTTGAGGGTTCCTTACCATAGGCTCCCCGAGTCTGGCCACATGGTCAACGCGGGGTAAAGAACCCTGGCTTTCGCGGGTGCGAGATGCTCGCTCCCGAGAGCGCTCAGAGATTGCGGCCGATCGCCAGGAACTTGTCGGCGCGCTGCGCGACGATGTCCTCGCCGGAAAGGCCGGCGAGATCGCCGAGCGCGGCGGCGATGGCGTCGCCCGCGCGGTTGATCGCGGCCTGCCCGTCACGATGGGCGCCGCCGGTCGGTTCCTGGACGATCCTGTCGATGATGCCGAATTTCAGCAGGTCCTGCGCCGTGATCTTCATGCCGGTGGCGGCGTCCTGGGCGCGGGCGGTGTCACGCCAGAGGATCGAGGCCGCGCCTTCCGGCGAGATCACCGAATAGATCGCATGCTCCATCATCATGACGCGGCTGGCGGCGGCGATCGCGATCGCTCCGCCCGAGCCGCCCTCGCCGATGACCAGCGCGACGCTGGGGGTCCGCAGGCCGAGCCAGGCCTCGGTCGAGCGGGCGATGGCCTCGGCTTGGCCGCGCTCCTCCGCCTCGATGCCGGGATAGGCGCCGGCCGTGTCGACGAAGCTCAGGACCGGCAGGCCGAAGCGGTCGGCCAGTTCGGTCAGGCGCACGGCCTTGCGGTAGCCCTCGGGCTTGGGCATGCCGAAATTGTGCCGGATGCGGGTCTCGGTCGAATCGCCCTTCTCCTGGCCGATGACGCAGACCGGCTCGCCCCGGAAGCGGCCGAAGCCGCCGACGATGGCCTCGTCCTCGCCGAAGGCGCGGTCACCGGCCAGCGGGGTGAATTCGGTGATCAGTCCGGCGCAGTAATCCTTGAAATGCGGGCGCTGCGGATGGCGCGCGACCAGCGTCTTCTGCCAGGGCGTCAGCGCGGCGTAGAGGTCCTTGAGCACCTGGTTGGCGCGGGCGTCGAGCTTGCCGATCTCCTCCGACAGGGAGATGCCGTCGCCGCGTGCCTCCAAGGCCCGCAGCTCGTCCGCCTTCGCCTCCAGCTCGGCGACCGGTTTCTCGAAATCCAGATAGCTACGCATCGTGATCCAGTTCAGATTCCGCGCCAAAAGCGGGCGGAGCGGCGGTTTTACAGCAAACCGGGCTTGAAAAGCGGCGGACCTTGGCCGCGACCCGGCGAAATTGTCAACCCGTTCCTGGCCTCGCAGGCGGGTTTGCCGCACGCGGCGTCGGCGAGGCCTGCGGCAGGAGGACGGGTCTCAGCGCGAAACTGCGCCGCGTCGCGCGCAGGGGTGCGCGCCGGTAGAACTGCTTGGTGGCGTCGATGATATGGACGCCGGCGAAGGGCAGCGACAAGCCCGCACCGATCTGCTCCCACGCCCGGGCCGATCGCATCAGCAGCCGCTTTTGCAGTGGCGGGACATAGAGCGCCTCGGTCCAATGCTCCGGCGAGAATTCGGCGCCGCGCATCAGGGCGGAGAGCTGGCGACGGCTGAACGGGCGACCCTGGCCGAAGGGCGTGCCGTCCATGCGGGCCCAGAGCCCGCGCCGGTTGGGCACGACGAGAATCATCCGCCCGCCGGGGTTGAGCACGCGCGAGACCTCTTCCAGCAGGTCGTCGGGGCTTTCGGTCTCCTCCAGCGCATGGACCAGCACGACCCGGTCGATCGAGGCGGTCGGCAAGGGCAGGAGCGTCGGTTCGACCAGCGCGGAGGCTGAAAGGCCGGGCGAAGGCCAGTTCACCACGCCCTGGGCTGCCGGCATGAAGGCGATGGTCCGCTCGGCCTGCATGCCGAGCACGGAGAGATAAGGCGTCGAATAGCCGAGGCCGAGCAGGCGCTGGCGCGCGCAATCCGGCCAGAATCGCAGCATCGCCCGGCCGATGAAGCGCCGGGCCACGTGGCCAAGCGGGCTCGCATAGAAGGCGCGCAGGTCGACGACGTCGAGAGGCATGGCGCCTGACATGGAACGCATGAGGCCCGAGCGCAAGGGCTGCCCCGAGACGATGCCGGGTTGATCGGCGGCCGGGCATGGCCCATGCAGGGCGCATGACCGCTCGCCGTTCCGGTGGGCCGACCCTGCCGGAGGAAGCCATGCCGCTCGACCTTCACGTCTTCCGCACGCTCAGCGACAATGCGGGCGCGCTGCTTCATGACCCCGCCAGCGGTGCCTGCGCCGCCATCGACGTGCCCGAGGCGAGCGAGACGCTTGCCGCCGCGAAGGCGAAGGGCTGGACGATCAGCGACATCTTCATCACCCATGCCCATCACGATCACACGCAAGGCGTCGCCGAGGTGAAGCAGGCAACCGGCGCGAATGTCGTCGGCCCGGCGGATGCGCGGACCAGCGCGCCGCTCGACCGGGTCGTCGGCGAAGGCGATAGCGTGGCTTTCGGCGGCGAAAATTTCGAAATCTGGCACACGCCGGGCCATTCAGACGGGCATCTCAGCTTCGTCGGGCGCGGCGCGAAACTGGCGCTGGTCGGCGACGTCGTCTTCGTGATGGGCTGCGGGCGCGTTCAGCCCGGCCAGATGGAGCGGATGTGGACTTCGCTCTCGCGCCTGATGGCTTTGCCCGGCGATACCCGCCTGCTCGGCGGGCATGACTACACCCTTGCGAACGCCCGCTTCGCCCGGTCGGTCGATCCGGCGAACGAGGCGCTCAAGGCGCGCTTCGCCGAGGCCGAGAAGGCCAAGGCCGAAGGCCGGTTCTGGGCGTTGACCACGGTCGCCGAGGAAAAGGCGACCAATCCGTTCTTCCGGGCCGGCGAGCCGGCGCTGGCCGCGGCCGTCGGGTTGGCCGGCGCTGCGCCGGGCGCGGTCTTCGCGGCGCTGCGTGACGCCAAGAACCGGTTCTGATCATGGCGATGCAGCTCGACGGACTGACGGCGGCGGAGGTCATTCGACTGCTCGACCTCAAGCCCCATCCCGAAGGCGGGCATTATCGCGAGACCTTTCGCGATCCGGCCGGGCCGGAGGGGCGGGGGTTCTCGACCGCGATCTATTATCTGCTCGATACCGGCGAGACCTCGGAATGGCACCGGGTCGATGCCGCCGAGATCTGGCACCATTATGCCGGGGCGCCACTGGTGATCACGGTCTCGCCCAACGGCCATGACGCTTCGGCTCATCATCTCGGTACCGAGCTTGCTGCCGGCCAGCGCCCGCAATTCGTGGTGCCGGCCGGCTGGTGGCAGAGCGCGACCTCGCTCGGCGCTTGGACGCTGGTCGGCTGCACGGTCGCGCCGGGCTTTGAATTCAAGGGCTTCGAGATGGCGCCGCCGGGCTGGCGGCCGACACCGCGCAAGCCATCCGGGGGGTGAGATGCTGACCAAGACGGACAACAGCGAATTCGTGCTCGGCTGCGAGCGGCGCATCATCAATGCCTGGCCGGCGCTGTCGACGCTCGTCGTCGGCGACTGGGTGCTGCGCTTCGCCAATGGCTATTCGGGCAGGGCCAATTCGGCGACGCCCCTGAGCTATGGCGCGGAACTCGACGGCGCGATGCTCGATCTGATCGAGGAGCTTTATCGTGCGGACGGGCTGACCCCCGCCATCCGCCTGACGCCGCTGGTGGCGGACGCGACGCGTGCGGCGGTGCTGGAGCGCGGCTACCGGGTCAAGGACAAGTCCTTCGGCCAGATCGCGCCGCTCGCCGGCTTTACGGCTTCGGAGGAGGCGGAATTGCAGATCGAGGCGCGGCCGAGCCAGGAATGGACGGCCGGCGCTGCTGCGCTGCAGAGCGGCAACAAGACCCATGCCGGCAATCTCGCGGCCGTCATCGAGCGGGTGAAGATGCCGGCCGCCTTCGGAACCTGGCTGGTCGAGGGCGAGGCGGTCGCCTTCGGCATGAGCGTCGCCGAGCGTGGCATGGCCGAGGTCGGCCTGATCTGCGTCCATCCCGACCATCGCGGCCATGGCTATGGCCGCAGGATCGTGCAGGGGCTGATGGGCTGGGCCGGGGCGATGGGCTGCCACAGCGCCTATCTGCAGGTCGAACAGAGCAATGCGGTCGCGATCAGCCTCTATGGCAGTCTCGGCTTCCGCACGCTCTACCAGTATGAGACGCGCATTCTCGATTGAAGCGCTTCAACGCGTCAGCAGCGCCGTGCCGTAGAGCCCGAGGCCGAAGATGGTGTGGCTGACGAAGTTCAGCAGCCGGATCTGGCCGGCATTCGGCTTCTTCGAGGCGGCGACGCCCATGCCCATTCCCGGCTGCAGGATGAACCAGCCGCAGCCGATCGTGACCCAGCCGACGATCAGCGCCGGCAGCAGGGTCGGGTTGCGAGCCCAATCGGCACCGGCGATTGCCAATACGATGCCGGCGAAGGCGATGCCGACGAGGTAATGGCAGATCCAGCCGATCGCGAGCTCGCCGGCAACGGGCTCCGACCTCGCGATGTCGTCGTGCCGGATGCGGCCGCGTGGCAGATGCGCGAACCAGCGGCCGGGCATCGCCCAGTTCGGCTTGGGGAAACCGAAGAGGCGCAGGAATTGAGCCCAGATATCGGTGAGCGCGGTCGCGCCGATGCCGATGATCACCATCCGTAAAATCAGATCCGACACGTTCCATCCCCCAGGCCGCATCGAGGCAGCTTCCCTCCTGTTGGAGCGGCGTTCGCGGCGGCGGTCAACCGCCGGGGCGAGCCGGCTGCGCGCAGGCGGGCTGCATGCGGCGCATCGCCCCGTCGGCGGAACCCCGGCAGGCTCCGGCGGGTTGCCTCCGCTGATCCGCATCGACCGAGGGGGAAAGACATGGCCACGGCGACCGCCGAGACGTCACGCAATGCGGCCAAGGCCGCCACAGGGCCGCATGGCGCGAGCGAGCTGCCTTCGGTGGTGGTCACCAGCTATAATCTGGAGGTGCGCGACGATGACGGCTTCGTCGGCGACAAGGCGAGCCGCGGCGCCTTCATCGAGCATCTCGACGCGCTGCGCAGTCATCTCAAGCGCAACGGCGACGATCCGCTCGAGGGCAAGACGGCCGAGATCAGCAAGAAGGAACTCGACGCCCTGATCAAGGAGGGCGATGCGAAAGAGGCTGCACTGGTGCTCAGTGCCGTCGAAGGCTTTGCCCAGTCGCTCGCCTTTGTCATTCGCCGCTTCGCGCGGCTGAAGAGCTGGGCGGATATCGAGCGTATCGTGGTGGGCGGAGGTTTCCGCGAGAGCCGCGTCGGCGAGCTCGCCATCGCGCGTGCCGCCATCATCCTGCGGACCGACGGGCGCGATCTCGATCTCGTCCCGGTCAGCCATCATCCCGACGAGGCCGGGCTGGTCGGCAGCGCCCATCTCGCGCCGAAATGGATATTCGAGGCCTATGACAGCCTCGTCGCCGTCGATATCGGCGGTTCGAACATCCGCGCCGGGATCGTCGAGCTCAGGCAGAAGAAGGCGCCCGACCTGAGCAAGGCGCGGGTCTGGAAATCGGACCTCTGGCGCCATGCCGATGAGGAACCGAGCCGCGACGAGGCGATCCAGCGGCTGGGCGAGATGCTGCGCGAGCAGATCGGCAACGCCGAGAAGGAGGGGTTGCGGGTCGCACCGTTCATCGGCGTCGGCTGCCCCGGCCTGATCCAGCCGGACGGCGCGATCGATCGCGGTGCGCAGAACCTGCCCGGCAACTGGGAAAGCAGCCGCTTCAATCTCGTCGACAGCATCCGCGCGCTTGTTCCGGAGATCGGCGAGCATGAGACCGAGGTCGTCATGCACAACGACGCGGTGATCCAGGGACTGAGCGAGATGCCGGCGATGCAGGATGTCGAGAACTGGGCCGTGCTGACGATCGGCACCGGCCTCGGCAATGCGAGCTACCACAATCGCGTCAAGGCGAAGGGCAAGGGACGCGACTGAGGGGCAAGCCGACAAAAGCGCTGCTTTCGCCATCTTCAGGTCGTGTTTTGCGGCGATGAGGCGGCGGGGTCCGTCTCCCCACCCCGTTCCATCCGCAAGCTCGGAAGTCCTTCGTGCCGGTCGAATTCCGCTCTTCATCTTGCCTTGCGCGCATGGCTGTGCCGAGGGTCGAGTCGGAGCCGAATCATTCGGCCGGACAGGGCCTCACCACCATGGCAGCGCATAGGGCGCACGCATCGTTCAGGGGTCTGCAAGGCCTGCTGACGGCTTGCCTCGTTCTTCTGGTCTTGACGCTCTCTGTGGCGGGCCCGTCCTTCGCGCAGGCGCCGGCGGAGCCGGGCAGCCTTCGCGCCCGGCTGGACATCGTTCGCGCGGATCTCGCCCAGATCGAGACGACGCTGGCCTCGCCCGATCCGAGCGACGCCGAATTGCAGCGGCAGCGTCTGCGGCTGCAACCCTCGCTCGACCAGCTGCGCCTGATCGTCGACGAGCAGACGCCGAAGGTCGACCAGGCCAAGCTCAGGCTCGACCAGCTCGGTCCCAAGCCGGAGGCGAGTGCACCGGCCGAGAGCGCGGAGATCGTCCGGGACCGCGAGGCGCGCGCCAAGGCCTATGCCGACGCCGACGAGACGCTGAAGATCGCCAGGGCCTCGCTGCTCCAGGCCGAGCAATTGCAGAGCAGCATCGGCGACAAGCGCCGGGACATCTTCGCAAAGCAGCTGTTCGCCGCCGGCCCTTCCGTGGCGAACCCCGAGGTCTGGGGCAACGCGATCGCGACGGCGCCGGAAGACCTGCGCGCCTCCGGCTATATCTTCGGCGGCTGGCTGGAGGGCGTGAGCGATGCCTTTTCCGGCACGCGCGGCACCGTGGTCGCGCTCGCCCTGATGGGCGCTCTCCTGCTCTATCTGGCGCGGGCACGCTATCTGCCGCGCTTCAAGGCGCGCTTCAGCAACACGCAGGACACCGGCAACCTGCACTGCCTCTATATCGCGCTCGCCCATATCATCGCCGGCGCGGCGCCGCCGGTGCTGGCGAGCTGGCTGATCTACAAGGCCCTGAACACGACCGGGCTTTTGCCGCCCCGCATCCAGCCGGTGATCTGGGCGGTCGTCGTCGGCCTGGCCTTCTTCGCCTTCGTGCAGGCGCTGGCCGACGCGCTGTTCGCGCCGTCGAGCCCGCAGCGGCGCCTCGTCAAGGTGATGGATACGACGGCGCGCAGCGTCGTCTGGATCGCCGGTTCGCTTGCGGCCGTCATGTCCATCGGCAAGGTCTTCGAGGCCTGGCTGCAGGCCATCGCCGCCGGTCTCGCCGTCTCGATCATCGTCAAGGCCTTCTTCGCCATCCTGTTCGCGCTCGCCCTGATTGCCGGGCTCTACCGGATTCGCGACGATGACGACGTCGAGCAGGAAGCCTGCCTCGGTCCTTACGTCCCGGTCGACGGCGCGAGCCTGGGGCCGGTACGCATCCTCGGCTGGATCATCGGCTTCGGCATCATCGCGGCGGCGCTCGGCGGCTATGTCGTCTTCGCCGCCTTCCTGGCCGAGCAGGCGCTCTGGATCGGCATCGTCGCCTGCCTGTTCCTGCTGGTCTTCCAGTTCATCGACCTCGGCATTCCGCGCCTGCTCAGCGGCAAGGGCCGCTTCGCCCTGACGCTGAAGGCGGGTATGGGCCTGCGCGCCGCCACGCTCGACAAGATCTCGGTCGTCAGCGTCGGCGTGCTGAAGCTCTTGCTGATCGCGGTGACGCTGCTGCTCATCCTCGCGCCCTGGGGGCTGGAATCGAACGACTTCCTCGTCTCGCTGCGAGCAGCCTTCTTCGGCTTCCAGGTCGGCGGCGTCACGGTCTCGCTTTCGACGATCGTCGTCGGCGCGATTGTGTTCGCGATGGGAATCGGTGCGACGCGGGCGATGCAGCGCTGGCTCGATAACCAGTTCCTCCCGACGACGGCGCTCGATCCGGGCCTGCGCAACTCGATCACCACGGCGGCCGGCTATGTCGGCTATATCGCGGCGGCGGCGATCACCGTCACGGCGGTGGGCCTGAGCCTGGAGCGCCTGACGCTGGTGGCGTCGGCACTCTCGGTCGGTATCGGTTTCGGCCTGCAATCGGTGGTGTCGAACTTCGTCTCGGGGCTGATCCTGCTCTGGGAGCGGCCGATCCGGGTCGGAGACCAGGTGCTGGTCGGCGACATCGAGGGCATCGTCAAGCGCATCAATGTCCGCTCGACGGAGATCGCGACCTTCGACCGGGCGACCGTGATCGTCCCGAACTCGAACCTGATCTCCGGCGTGGTGCGCAACCGCGTCCGCAACGACCGGACTGGGCGCGTGCTGATCGCGCTCACCGTGCCGCGCTCGCTGGATGCCGGCCAGGTGCGGGCGATGCTGTCCGAGGTCGCCTCGAACCATGGCGATGTCATGCAGAAGCCGCCGCCGGCCGTGATGTTCAAGAAGTTGGGCACCACGACGATGGATTTCGAGCTGATCTGCGTGGTCGGCGATGTCGAGATCACCGGCCGGGTCAACAGCGACCTGAACTTCGCGATCCACAAGCGCCTTGCCGAGATGGAGCCGGCCGCCTCCGTGCCCGAATTGATGGTGCGCGGCCTTGAGGGCGTCGAGCACTCGCTTGGCAGCATCGCCGCGGCGGTCGGCCGGGGAGATGGTCCGCGCAGCCGCGCGAAACGGGAAGCGCCCGCTCCGGTACGCCGCTCGCGTAAGCCGGTAGTGGCGGAGGAGCCCGAGGACGAGGAGGCCGAGGCCGCCACGCCTGCTCCCGCGCCCGAGCCCGCCAAGGACGACAGCAAGGAATGATCGGATGCCCAGCTTTCTGCGCCACATCGCGGCTTCGCGCGCGATGACCTGCCCGGCGGCGCTTGCCGGCGCGCTCGCTCTCCTCGGCGTCGCCGGCTGCGCCGAGCCGCAGCGCCAGGGCCAGCCGGCCTTCTATCGCGATCTCGGCTCGGCCTCGGCCCGTGTCGATACCGAGCAGGCGCGGGCGATGATCTCGGCCTACCGCCTCAATGCGGGCCTCGGCGCGCTGACGCTCGACCCGGCTCTCGTCGAGGCCGCCCAGCGCGAAGCGACCGTCATGGCCGGATCGGACAAGCCGGCCCAGGCCGATGCGGTCAAGGCGCGCCTCGCGCGGGAAGGCCAGGCCGGAGCCGAAGCCAATCTCTCGGCCGGCTACCGCCGTCTCGCCGAGGCCTTCTCGGGCTGGCGGGATTCGCCCCAGCATGATCGCGTCATGAAGGACGCGAAGGCCAAGCGCATGGGGATCGCCACGGCCTATGCGCCCGGCTCGAAATATCAGGTCTACTGGGCGCTGATCGTCGCGCCATAGCCGGCAGCAGCTCTGGCGGCGTCCGCCTTTGCCTGAGCAGCAAGCCTATGGACCGAGCGCGTATCAAGCCCGCAGCTTCATCCGCGACGCTCCCGCCAATGGCTGTCAGCTGCGAAGCCCTCGGGCCCTTACCGAATGGTGCGGGTGCGGCTAGCCTGCTTCCCATGCCTCCGCGATCCCGCAAGCCGATCTCCCTTCCTGTCGAACAGGCCCGCCGCCTCTGGCTTCATGCCCAGCGGCTCGACCGGCGCGACCCTTTCGGGGCGGGGCCGGACGCCGCGCGCGCCGCGATCGAGCATCTCGGCTATGTCCAGATCGACACGATCAACGTGATCGAGCGCTGCCACCATCACATCCTCTATGCCCGCATCCCCGCCTACCGCCGGGCCGATCTCGCCCATCTGCAATCGGTCGGAAAGAGCGTCTTCGAGTACTGGACGCATGCGCTGGCCTACGTGCCCACCCGTGACATCCGCTATTTCCTGCCGGCGATGAAGGCGCATCGCGAGGAGCCGAAGCGCTGGTCGGCGGTCGGCGCCCGCGAGGAGACGCGCAAGCTGCTCCGCCGCATCCGCAAGGACGGCGCGCTGTCGATCCGCGATATCGAGGAGGAACTGATCGAGAAGGCGCATCTCTGGGCCAGCAAGAAGCCGTCCAAGGGGCTGCTGGAACGGGCCTTCTACGATGGCGAGCTCGCGATTTCGGCGCGGGCCGGCATGGTCAAGACCTATGAACTGTTCGACCGGCATTTCCAGTGGGAGAAGAAACCGACCCCGGCGAGCGAGCGGCAGATCACGGCCTATCTGCTCGACCGGGCGCTTCGGGCGCAGGGGCTGGTCAGCCTCGATTCGATCTGCCATCTCGACGCGCCCTCGAAGAAGGCCGTGGCCGAACTGATCGCCGCCCGCGTCAAGCGCCGGGACCTCGTTCCGGTTGCCGTGGAAGGTGCCGGCAAGACGCAGCACTGGGCCGCTCCGGCCGCGCTGGAACCGCTTGCTGCGCCAGGCGAGACGCTGATCCATATCCTCTCGCCCTTCGATCCGTTGATGATCCAGCGCAAGCGAGCGAAGCTCCTCCTCGACTATGCCCATGTCTTCGAGGCCTATCTGCCGAAGGAGAAGCGCGCCTATGGCTATTTCGGCCTGCCGGTCCTGGCGGGGGAACGGGTCGTCGCGGTGCTCGACCTGAAGACCGACCGGGCGGCCGGCACGCTCCTGATGCAGCAATGGACCTGGCTCGAAGGCTGCGAGGCGCCGGCGCTGAAGATGGCGATCGAGGAAGAACTGCAGCGTTTCGAGCGCTTCCAGCTCGGGCAGAACGAGGCCGTGGCCGAGCCATTGCCCGAGATCACAAAAATGCCGGCTTGATCGTCGCTGTTGCCCGACAGGGGAGCAGAGGCACAAGGCCGGATGACGAGGATAGCGCGATCGGCGGTGCCTGCCCGCGACAGGGCCGCGGCCTGAACCATGGCGGTCGCGCTCCCGGCACGGCCCTCGATGCCCGCTCCGGGCCTGCCAATCGCCGTGATCCTGCATGCGGCGCTCCTCGCGTGGCTGGCTGCTTTCGCGGTCCAGAGCTTCGATCTGGCGCCGGTCACCGAGCAAAGCATCGAGGTCGAGTTGCAGACTCCCGAGGAGTTCGAAGCGCTGACCCGGCCCAGGCGGCCGCCGGTCGTTGCCATTCCCGCCCCGGCAGCACCGGTGCTGCCGGACGCTCTCCCGAAGCCGGATGAGCCTGCTCCAAATGCCTTGCCCGCTCCAGGTGCCTCGCCTGCTCCGGTCGAAGCAGATGGCATGATCCATCCGCCGCGCATGCTGTCGCAGCGGGTTCTGGCCGATCCGCGCAGCCGCGAGACCGTCGCGCTGCTGCTGCGGCTCGCGCCGGACGAGCGCGTCGAACAGCTCTGCGGCCTGGAAGCGATGGGCCAGATCCATGACTGGCAGCGCAGCTTCGAGCCGGATCGCGTCACCGCCTATGCGCAGGCGAGCACGAAGCTCTCAGGCCGGGTCCTGACGGCGGAGGGCGCGGCCTTTCGCAGCAAGCGGAGCTGGTACGGCCTGCGCTTCGCCTGCACCGTCTCGGCCGACCTGAAGCGTGTCACCGCCTTCGCCTTCCATGTCGGTGAGCCGATCCCGAGGGAAAGCTGGGAGGCGCTCGGCCTGCCGGCCGTGCATTAAGCTTCAGGCGCCGAGCAGGTCGATCAGCGGCGGGATCAATGGCTCGTCGGCCGGCGGCATGGCGAGATCGCGCAACTTGCCGGGGCGGACCCATTTCAGCGCCTGGCCTTCGCGGGACATGGCCGTACCCTCCCAGCGCCGGCAGATATAGAGCGGCATCAGCAGATGGAATTCGGGATAGGCATAGCTCGCGAAGGTCAGCGGTGCGAGGCAGTTCTCCTTCACGGTGATGCCGAGTTCCTCGGAGAGCTCGCGGATCAGGGCCGGTTCCGGCCGCTCGCCGGGCTCCAGCTTGCCGCCGGGAAACTCCCACAAGCCCGCCAGGGCCTTGCCTTCGGGCCGCTGGGTGACGAGCACACGGTTATCGGCATCGATCAGGGCGCAGGCGACGACGAGGAGCAGCTTCACGGGGAGACTCAGTTGCCGGAGAGGATGACCTGGACGGGCTCGGTTTCCTTGCCCGTCAGCGTGACGCTGTCATAGACCGAGCCGCCCTCGCGCGAAAAGGCGGCCTCGTCTCCCCAGATCACCTGCGTGGTGAGGAAGTAGGTTCCCGGCGCGACCTTCTCGAAGACGAAGCGGCCGTTGGACTCCGCCTTGGTCGTGCGGGTGTACCGCGCATAGGCCGGGTCGACCTCGTCGTCGCGCGGATAGGCGCTGTGAGGGATGTATTTCCGCTTGCCGTAGAGATTGGCGAAGCGCTCGCGCGTGAAAGCCGTGGCCGGGATCAGGCGGACGACTTCGCCGGCCGCATTGACCACTGCCCCGCTCGGCTTGGTGCGGAAGGCGTGGCCGGTGATGACGCCGTTACCCGGCTTGTTGATGAAGGCCGCTTCCTCTGCCGAAAAGGCCATCGTCGCCGGTTGGCGCGTGGCCTGGCAGCCTGCCATGACGGCGCCGGCCAGGGCGGCCGCCGCGAAAGTCCCGATCTTCATGACGTCCCCACCCTGCGTGGCGCCGTCGTGACGAGGAAGACGCCGGCCAGGATGATGCCGCCGCCGAGGACCTGCCGCAACTCCAGCGCCTCGTGCAGGACGACGACGCCGAGGATCACCGCCACGGTCGGGACGAGATAGCCGGTCATCGCCGCCCGGGTCGGGCCCGCGGCCCGGATCAGCCGCATGAACACCGTCACCGGAATGGCCGTGGCTACGACCCCGAGCATCAGCATCGCCGGCAGGTGGTTGCCGAGCGGCAGAAAGGCCGCCGGCCCGAGGATCGCGAGCGTCAGCGTCGTCGCGATCGCGCCGGAGAGCATCTGCTGGCCCAGCGCCAGCCGGGCCGGATCGCCGGTCGCGGAGGGAACCGTCCGGACATAGATGTTGGCGGATGCATAGCTCAGCGTCGCCCCGATCATCGCCAAGACGCTGAGCGCGGTGCCGCCGCCCTCGAACAGGCGCGGCCCGATCAGCAGAGCGACGCCGGCCATACCGAGCAGGATGCCGCCGAGCCGACGCCGGCTCAGCCTCTCCTCCGAGAAGGCAAAATGAGCGATGAGCGCGACGACGAGAGGTCCCGCCGCCTGGATCATCGCTGCCGGACCGCTGGCGAGCTGCGTCAGCGCATAGGCGACCAGTACGTTCGGCAGCCAGCCATTGGTGGTGCCGAGGAAGATCCAAGGCAGGATCTCCGCCTTGCGCGGCAGCGGATTGCGCCCGCGCCACAGGCTCCAGAGCGACAGCGAGACCGCGCCGAGGATGCCGCGGCTGGCTGCGATGGTGAGAGCCGAGACGTCCCCGCTCATCAGCTTGATGAACAGATAGCTCGACCCCCACAGCAGGGAGCAGGTCAGCAGGTTGAAGGCGATGAAGCCGCGCCCGGGCTCCTGAGCCGGCGCAGCCTCAGGAGCGGTAGTCGCCATTGATCTCGACATAGGCCTTGGTGAGGTCGCAGGTCCAGACCGTGGCCTTGCCGCGCCCGATGCCGAGATCGGCGGTGATGACGATATTGTCGCCCTTCATATACTCGGATACCGCGTGCTCATCATAAGAAGCAGCACGCGCGCCCTGCCTGGCCACGACGATATCGCCGAAGCCGATATCGAGCCTGTCGCGGTCGGCCGGTTCGCCGGCCTTGCCGACGGCCATGACGACGCGGCCCCAATTGGCGTCCTCGCCGGCGATGGCGGTCTTGACCAGCGGCGAATTGGCGATCGAGAGCGCGACGCGCTTGGCCGAGCGGGCCGAGGTCGCGCCGCTGACGCGCACCTCGACGAATTTCCGCGCACCTTCGCCGTCCTTGCAGACGAGATGAGAGAGTTCGAGCAGGATCGAATTCAGCGCGCGCTTGAAGCCGGAGAGCCTGTTGTCGTTGATCTCGGTGATCGCCGGCACGCCGCGCGCGGCCGCCTTGCCGGTGGCGAACAGCATCAGCGTGTCCGATGTCGAGGTATCGCTGTCGACGGTGACCGCGTTGAACGAGCCCTTCACGCCCTTGGAGAGCAGGGCCTGCAGCACGGGTGCGGCGATCGGCGCGTCGGTGAAGACGAAGGAGAGCATCGTCGCCATGTCCGGCGCGATCATCCCGGCGCCCTTGGCGATGCCGGCGATGACCACGTCCTTGCCGTCGATCTTGGCCTTGCGGGTCAGCGCCTTCGGGAAGGTGTCGGTGGTCATGATCGCGCGGGCGGCATCGATCCAGGGCCCGTCGGTGGCGCGCTTGGCGCAGTCGTCGAGCACGCCCTTGAATTTGGTCGCGTCGAGCGGCTCGCCGATCACGCCGGTGGAGGCGATGAAGACCTCTTCAGGCTTGCAGCCGGCGGCCTTGGCGGCGATCTCGGCGGTGAGCTTGACGGCATCACGGCCCCTCACGCCGGTGAAGGCGTTGGCGTTGCCGGAGTTGACGACGACGGCGCGTGCCGAGCCCTGTTTCAGGTTCTCGCGGCACCAGTCGACCGGGGCGGAGGGGCATTTCGAGCGGGTGAAGACGCCGGCGACCTGCGTGCCCTGGTCGAGCAGCGCGAACCAGACGTCCTGGCGACCCTTGTAGCGGATGCCGGCCTCGGCGGTGGCGAAGCGCACGCCCGGCACGGCTGGAACCTTGGGCTGGCGCTTCGGCGCGAGCGGGGAAACGGGGACATCCTTGCCGGCCATCGGGCTTCCTCCAAATGAGGAGGCTGATCTGCCGTAGAGATCGTCAGAAAACAAGAGCGGCAGGCGAATCAAATAGCAGTTGCAACCTTCTTATTAATATTGCAACTTTAAGTTGCATGAAGGGCATGCTTAGGGAGGCGACATGTCGGATACTTTGCTGACGCCCGAGATCGCACGAGTACAGAAGAAACTGGAGGAAGCCATCGGCCACGCCGTCGGCGTTCTCGGCAAAGAGAACAAGGACGTTCTGCCGAAGGGGTGCACCTGGCAATGCTGGGTCGAAATCGGGCCAGATGGCAGGCCCGTCGTCAAATGCGGCATCAAATGCGGCTGAATGCTTAAAGACCATGCCGGCCGCGTAGCGGCCGGCATGGGCAAATCAGTTCTTCTTCGGCTCGGCCGGCTTGGCGGCGTCCGGAGCAGGGGTCGCCGGCGCCGCCGGCTCGTCGAGGCGCTCGACCTTGGCCTTCTCGCGCATGGCGAGGACGAGATCCTGCTGGGCCTTGCGCTCGAGATACTGGTCGATCTGCGGCTTCACGGCGGCGAAATCCGGCAGCGGCTTGGAGCGCTTGTCCTCGAGCTTGATGACATGCCAGCCGAACTGGCTCTTCACCGGCTCGGAAATCTCGCCCTTCTTCAGCTTGAAGGCGGCTTCGGCGAATTCCGGCACCATGCGATCCTTGGTGAACCAGCCGAGATCGCCGCCCTCCTTGCCGGAGCCGGGATCCTTGGAAAGCTCGGCCGCGACCTTGGCGAAATCCTCGCCCTTCTTCAGCCGCTCGACCGCAGCCTTGGCCTGCGCCTCGTCCTCGACGAGGATGTGGCGGGCATGGGCCTCCTCCTCGGGGGTCATGGCCTTGGTGGTGTCGTCGAAGAGCTTCTTCGCGGCATCGGCCGTGACGGCCTTCTTGCCTTCGCGCGTCAGATACTCGTCGAGCAGCACCTTCTCGCGGTAATAGGCGAGGCGGGCGGCGAAATCCGGGGTATCCCCGATCTTGGCCTCGGCCGCGGCCCTGGCGCCGAGCTTGAGGTCGACGAGATAGTTCACGACCTCGTCGCGCTTGCGCTCCTCGGGGAGCTGGGCGAGGCGCTCGCCGAGATCCTCGGTGGCGAGCTGGACGTCCTTCTCGGTGATCGCGATGCCGTCGACCTTGGCGACGACCTTGTCCGCCTGGGCGAAGGCCGGTGCCGCCAGCAGCGTGAAACCGAGGACGGCGATGAAACGGGCTGAGTTCATGAATGACGGCCTTTCGTCGGAAACCCGAGACGCTTTGGCGGCTGCACTGCCCGATGAACGCGGCAAAGGCAAGGCGGTTCAAGCGATTGCGCCGGCCGATCACGCAGCTTTGCGCTGCCCCCGATGCCGCAGCGGCGGATGATCTGAAGTGCGGGCTCTTGGAAGCGGAGCGAAAAAACCCCACATCCGGAGCCGAATTCACTTGCCGTTTCGCTGCCAATAGGACGAAACGCACGCTGGACCCTGCCCGCGCTCGCGTCTAAACACGCGGTCGCAATTCGAGAATACCCGAGCTTTCGGTTCGCGCGCGACAACGCTACGCGCCGAGCGGAAGCTTGAAGCATCACCTGAAAGGCCCAACATGCTTGGCGCGCTCGCAAAGAAACTCTTCGGCTCGTCGAACGACCGCCGCGTCAAGGGCTACCAGCCCCGCGTCGCCGCGATCAACGCGCTCGAGACTGAGGTCGCCGCGCTGAGCGACGAGGCGCTCAAGGCGCGCACCGAGGAGTTCAAGCAGCAGATCGCCGCCGGCAAGAAGCTCGACGATCTGCTGGTGCCCGCCTTCGCCACGGTGCGCGAGGCAGCCAAGCGCGTGCTCGGCCAGCGGCCCTACGACGTCCAGCTCGTCGGCGGCATGGTGCTGCACGAGGGCGCCATCGCCGAGATGAAGACCGGCGAAGGCAAGACGCTGGTCGCGACCCTGCCGACCTATCTCAACGCGCTCGAAGGCAAGGGCGTCCACGTCGTCACCGTCAACGACTACCTCGCCCGGCGCGATGCCGAGTGGATGGCGAAGCTCTACAACTTCCTCGGCCTGACCGTTGGCATCATCGTGCACGGCCTCGATGACGAGGAGCGCCAGCGCGCCTATGCCTGCGACATCACCTACGGCACGAACAACGAGTTCGGCTTCGACTACCTGCGCGACAACATGAAATACGACGTCGCGCAGATGAGCCAGCGCGGCCACCATTTCGCGATCGTCGACGAGGTCGATTCGATCCTGGTCGACGAAGCCCGCACGCCGCTGATCATCTCCGGCCCGCTCGACGACAAGTCGGACCTCTATGTCTCGATCGACAAGGTCCTGCCGAGTCTCGTCCCGGCCGATTACGAGGTCGACGAGAAGCAGCGCACGGTGGCGCTGACCGAGGCCGGCAACGATCATATCGAGGAGCTGCTGCGCGAGGTCGGCATCCTGACCGAGGGCGATCTCTACGACGCGCATAACGTCACGCTGGTCCATCACGTCAACCAGGCGCTGCGCGCGCATTCGCTGTTCACACGCGACAAGGACTATATCGTCCGCAACGACGAGGTCGTGATCATCGACGAGTTCACCGGCCGCATGATGCCGGGCCGGCGCTATTCGGAAGGCCTGCACCAGGCGCTGGAAGCCAAGGAGCACGTCACCGTCCAGCCCGAGAACGCGACGCTGGCCTCGATCACCTTCCAGAACTATTTCCGCCTCTACGCCAAGCTCGCCGGCATGACCGGCACGGCGGCGACCGAGGCCGACGAATTCTTCCAGATCTACAAGCTCGAGGTCGTCGAGATCCCGACCAACGTCCCGATCTCCCGCAAGGACGAGGACGACGAGGTCTACCGCACCTTCGAGGAGAAGGTGCGCGGCGTCATCCGCGAGATCCAGGCCGCGCAGGCCAACGGCCAGCCGCTGCTGGTCGGCACGACCTCGATCGAGCGCTCGGAGCTGATCGCCGAGATGCTGGAGAAGGAGGGCTACAAGCTTCTCGACTTCACCGATCCGACGGCGCTGGAGCCGGTCTATGCCGCGGCTCGCGAAGGCAAGACGGTCAAGGCCTTCGCCGTGCTGAACGCCCGTTTCCACGAGCAGGAAGCCTATATCGTCGCGCAGGCCGGCGTGCCCGGCGCGATCACCATCGCCACCAACATGGCCGGCCGCGGCACCGACATCCAGCTCGGCGGCAATGCCGAGATGCGGATCTCCCATGATCTCGCCGGCCTGGAGGAAGGCCCGGAGCGCGACGCGAAGGCCGCCGCCATCCGCGCCGAGGTCGCCGAATTCAAGCAGCGCGTGCTCAAGTCGGGCGGGCTCTACATCGTCGGCACCGAGCGCCACGAGAGCCGGCGCATCGACAACCAGCTGCGCGGCCGCGCCGGCCGCCAGGGCGACCCCGGCCGCTCCAAGTTCTTCCTGTCGCTGCAGGACGACCTGATGCGCATCTTCGGTTCAGACCGGATGGACGGCATGCTGACCAAGCTCGGCCTCAAGGAAGACGAGGCGATCGTCCATCCCTGGATCAACAAGGCGGTCGAGAAGGCCCAGGGCAAGGTCGAGGCGCGCAACTTCGACATCCGCAAGAACATCCTGAAATACGACGACGTCATGAACGACCAGCGCAAGGTCGTGTTCGAGCAGCGCCGCGACTTCATGCGCCAGGCGAGCGTGCGCGAGACGATCGACGACATGCGCCATGGCGTCGTCGAGGATGTCGTCGCCCGCCATATCCCGGAGGAGGCCTATCCCGAGCAGTGGGACAGCGCCGGCCTCAAGCAGGAGGTGATCCAGCACCTCAACCTCGATCTCCCGATCGAGGACTGGACCAAGGAAGAGGGCATCGCCGACAGCGAGATCCGCGAGCGCATCCGCAAGCTCGCCGACGAGGATTATGCCGGCCGCATCGAGCGCAACACCGAAGAGGTCATGACCTATGTCGAGAAGCAGGTGCTGCTGCAGTCGCTCGACCATCTCTGGCGTGAGCATCTGGTCACGCTCGACCACCTGCGCCAGGTGATCGGCTGGCGTGGTCTTGCCCAGCGCGACCCGCTGCAGGAATACAAGCAGGAGGCCTTCGAGCTGTTCGACGGGCTGATCGGGCATCTGCGCCAGCAGGTCACCGGCCATCTCTCGCGCATCGAGGTGCGTTTCGACCAGCCCGAGGATCAGGCGCCGGGCCAGGTGCAGGACGGCGCCGGCTCGGGCTTCGGGGATTATAGTGGCGGTGGCGTGCAGTTTGCCGCGACGGATGCCGATGTCGCGGTGCTCGACCGCAACCCGGATGATCCCGAAAGCTGGGGCAAGGTCGGCCGCAACGAGCCCTGTCCCTGCGGCTCGGGCAAGAAGTTCAAGCACTGCCACGGCCAGTTCGCCTGAGGCATTACCGCCCTGATACCTCCTGATGCCCGGCCCCGCGCCGGGCATCGTCGTTTTGGGGTTCGCAACGAGGCGTCGAATGCCTCACCCGGTCGCAGATTCCGGTTTCTTCGCTATGCGAAGCCCGGAATGGCAATCGTCCTGCGCCGGATCGACGCACGGATTGTTAGGGTCATGTTTACGCCTCGGTAACACTCTTCTTTCCAATTGGGTCGCGATGAGAGGAGATGAGACCATGTTCAAGACAGCGCTTTCGGCCGCCTGCCTCGCCATTCTGGCGAGCACGGGCGTAGAGGCGGCGAGCCCGAAATCCTTGGGCCAGTTCGGCGACTGGAACGCAGCCACTTACGCGAAGGGCGATCTGGCGCGCTGCTTCATCATGAGCAAGCCTTCGTCCGAAGAGCCATCCAATTTGCGTCACGGCGACGTTTTCTTCTTCGTGCAGACCGGCGAAAAGGCTACCGATACGGAATCGAGCTTCCAGACGGGTTACGACTTCGCCCGCAATTCGGTGGTCACCGTCACGATCGGCGATGACAGCTTCCGCATGCTGACCGAGGGCAGCAATGCCTGGCTCGAACGGCTGGAGCGCGAGCCGGCGCTGCTCGCGGCGATGCGGGGCGGGAGCAGCATGACGCTCGAAGCGCGCTCGCTGCGCGGCAACGTCACCAGCTATACCTTCTCGCTTACGGGCGTGACCGCGGCCTCGCGCATGCTGGCGCGCTGCGATACCGACGCGACGCAGAGCTGACGCGAATTTCGACGGTGAGGCGCCATGGGCGTCTCACCGTTGCCGACGCGGCTTGCATCCGGCTGCCGCAACCGCCAGTTTGACGCCTGCATAGCAGGATGGCGCATCGGCGTCGCTGGGGGACGAGATGGAACTGTCGGGCTTCAACATCGCCGTGATCGTCATCGTGGCGCTGGTCATCCTGACGATCGCGCGCGGCGTCCGCACCGTTCCGCAAGGCTACAACTACACCGTCGAGCGTTTCGGGCGCTATTCGCGGACGCTGAGCGCGGGCCTCGGGCTGATCGTGCCCTATATCGATCGCATCGGCCACAAGGTGAATGTCATGGAGCAGGTGCTCGACATTCCCTCGCAGGAGGCGATCACCAAGGACAATGCCGGCGTGCGCATCGACGCGGCCGCCTTCTACCAGGTGCTCGACGCCGCCAAGGCCTGCTACGAGGTGTCGTCGCTCAACGACGCGCTGATGGTCCTGACCATGACCAATATCCGCACCGTCGTCGGCTCGATGGACCTCGACCAGTTGCTGTCGCATCGCGACGAGATCAACGAGCGGCTGCTGCGGGTGATGGATGCCGCCGCCTCGCCCTGGGGCGTCAAGGTCACGCGCATCGAGATCCGGGACATCCTGCCGCCGGCCGATATCGCCGGCGCGATGAACCGGCAGATGAAGGCCGAGCGCGAGAAGCGGGCGGCGATCCTCGAAGCGGAAGGCCTGCGCCAGGCCGAGATCCTCAAGGCCGAGGGTCAGAAGCAGTCGCAGATCCTCGCCGCCGAGGGCCGCAAGGAATCGGCGCTGCGCGACGCCGAGGCGCGCGAAAGGCTGGCGCAGGCCGAGGCAACCGCGACGGCCATGGTTTCGGAGGCGATCAGCAAGGGCGACATCCAGGCCGCCAACTTCCTGATCGCGGAGCGCTATACCGACGCGCTGAAATCGATCGCGTCGAGCC
This sequence comes from Allobosea sp. GW822-FHT05A11, assembly GCF_058800455.1. Taxonomy (NCBI): domain Bacteria; kingdom Pseudomonadati; phylum Pseudomonadota; class Alphaproteobacteria; order Hyphomicrobiales; family Alloboseaceae; genus Allobosea; species Allobosea sp. GW822-FHT05A11. The sequence continues at coordinate 196,945 of NZ_JBXAMI010000005.1, forward strand.
CTAACAGCAAGGTCGTGATCGTGCCGATCGAGGCCGCCTCGCTGGCTGGCACGGTCGGCGGCATCGCACAACTCACCAAGGCGGTGTTCGGCGAGGATGCGGCTGCGCAGCGCCGTAATGGAGCTGGCTCGGTGCCATCCTCCGGCCGTCCGGGCGCCTGACCGGAGGCTGCCATGCTCGACTGGTTCGTGAATCTGGGCGGCTGGAGCTGGGCCATTCTCGGGCTCGTGCTGGTCGGTGGAGAGATGCTGGCGCCCGGCATCTTCCTGATCTGGCTGGGTCTTGCCGCCCTTCTCACCGGCGTGATCGTCGGGCTGTTCGGCATCGGCTGGCAGGCGGCGATGCTGGCCTTCGCCGTGCTCGCCGCGGCAAGCGTGCTCGCGGGGCGCCTGCTGACGCGCCGGAAGGGCGAGGAGCCGGACGCGGCGACCGGGCTCAACGACCGCGGCCGCCAGCTGATCGGCCGGGTTTTCCGGCTTGAGGCCACGATGACCGGCGGCGAGGGACGGGTGCGCGTCGGCGATTCGTCCTGGCGGATCGTCGGTCCGGAATTGCTGGCGGGAACCGAGATCAAGGTGGTGCGGGTCGAGGGCTCGACGCTCGTCGTCGAGAAGGCTTGACGCGCGCCATGAGGTTTTTGCATCCGTCGCGACGTTTTTCGCGATAGCGTTGCGTCCAGGGCGTTGGCCTCTGACGCTGCGGGGACTATAGCAACCGCTCCTCCAAGAGCGTGCCGTCATGACCAGCCCCAGCGAACGCCTTTCCCTTCCGAAGGACCGCATCAAGGTCCTGCTGCTGGAAGGTATCAATGATTCCGCCGTCGAACTGCTGCAGCAGGCCGGCTACAGCAATCTGGAACGGCTGCCGAAGGCGCTCGACCGCGAGGGCCTGCTCAAGGCGATCCAGGGCGTCCACGTCCTCGGTATCCGCTCGCGCACCCAGCTCACGCCGGAGATCTTCGCCGGGGCCGACCGGCTCTTCGCCGTCGGCTGCTTCTCGGTGGGGACGAACCAGGTCCATCTCGACGCGGCGCGGCTGCGCGGCGTGCCGGTCTTCAATGCGCCCTTCTCGAACACGCGCAGCGTCGCCGAACTCACCATCGGCGAGATCGTCATGCTGTTGCGCCGGATCCCCGACCGCTCCCGCTCCGCCCATGACGGCGGCTGGGACAAGTCGGCCAACGGCTCCTTCGAGGTGCGCGGCAAGACGCTCGGCATCATCGGCTACGGCAATATCGGCAGCCAGCTTTCGACGCTGGCCGAGGCGATGGGCATGCGTGTGATCTATCATGATCACACCGACCGGCTGCGGCACGGCAACACCGAGCCGACGAAGAGCCTGAACGCCCTGCTCGGCGCTGCCGACATCGTCTCGCTGCACGTGCCGGAGACGCCGCAGACCGCGGGCATGATCGGCGCGGCGCAGGTCGCCAAGATGAAGAAGGGCGCCTATCTCATCAACAATTCGCGCGGCACCGTCGTCGATCTGGATGCGGTCGCGGCGGCGCTGAAGAGCGGCCATCTGGCAGGCGCTGCGGTCGACGTCTTCCCGGTCGAGCCAGCTTCCAATGCCGAGCGCTTCGTCACGCCATTGCAGGGGCTCTCCAACGTGATCCTGACGCCGCATATCGGCGGATCGACCGAGGAGGCGCAGGAGCGCATCGGCGCCGAGGTTGCGCGCAAGCTCGTCGATTATTCCGATGTCGGCTCGACGGTGGGCGCGGTCAATTTCCCGCAGGTCCAGTTGCCGGCCCGCGCCATCGGCACGCGCTTCATCCATGTCCAGCGCAACGTGCCGGGCATGCTGCGGCGGCTCAACGACGTCTTCGCCAGCCGGCAGGTCAACATCGCCGCCCAGAACTACCAGACCGACGGCGAGGTCGGCTATGTCGTAATGGAGGCGGACGGCGTCTCGAGCGCCGTGGCGCGGGACATCCTCAAGGATATCCGCGCGCTCGACGGCACGATTCGCGCCCGCCTGCTCCACCAGCGCGATTGAGCCTCAGGCCGGTTTCTTCGCCTTGGCGCCGGGCTTGATCGGCGTCTGGGCCGCGACGGGGTCGCTGGCCGGGAAGGTGTCCTTCAGCGCGCGATTGAGCTCGGCGTCCTTGCCGTGCTCGCGCGCGGCCCGGCGCTGCTCCTTCTGCTCCTTGCGCAGGCTTTCCTTGGCAGGATTGGCGGTGGCGGTCATGGTCGCTCCCTTCGGCATGGCTGGTTCCTGCGATCAACGCGGCAGGGCCGAGCCCGTTCCGCCAGAACGTCAGCGCAGGCGCGCCATGACGAAGCGGGCCGCCCTCTGGACCGGGCGACCCAGCCTTCCCATCTGGTGAAGCCCAAGCCTTCCCCGCCGGCCTCCTTCCGGCGCCAGCCAGCAGGGGCCGTCATGGTCGCGATCTCCGTCCTCGATCTCGTTCCCGTCGTCGAAGGGGAGGGGCCGCGCGAGGCGCTCAAGAAATCCATCGACCTGATCCGCCATGCCGAGCGGCTCGGCTACACCCGCTACTGGGTGGCCGAGCATCACAACATGGTCGGCATCGCCAGCGCCGCGACCTCGGTCGTCATCGGCCAGCTCGCGGCGGCGACCAGCACGATCCGGGTGGGCGCCGGCGGCATCATGCTGCCGAACCATTCTCCGCTCGTCATCGCCGAGCAGTTCGGCACGCTGGAAGCTCTGTTTCCGGGGCGCATCGATCTCGGCCTCGGCCGCGCGCCGGGCACCGACCAGCTCACGCTCCGGGCGCTGCGCCGCAGCCCGATGTCATCGGACAGCTTCCCGCAGGATGTGCTCGAATTGCAGGCGCTGTTCGCGCCGGCCGGACCGAACCAGGCGATCCGCGCCGTGCCGGGCGAAGGGCTCGAGGTTCCGCTCTGGATTCTCGGATCGAGCCTGTTCGGGGCGCAGCTCGCCGCCGAGCTCGGGCTGCCCTACAGCTTCGCCTCGCATTTCGCACCGGATGCGCTGATGCAGGCGCTCGCGGTCTATCGCGAGCGTTTCAAGCCGTCCGAGCAGCTCGCGACGCCCCATGCGATGCCGGGCATCAATGTCGTGGCGGCGGAGACGGACGAGGAGGCACGCCATCTCGCGACCTCGCTGCAGCAGCGCTTCGTCGGCATGGTCCGGGGTGCGCGCGGCAAGCTCCAGCCGCCGATCAAGGATATCGAACAGTACTGGTCGCCGGCCGAGAAGGCGCATGTCTCCGGGATGCTGCGCTATGCCTTCATCGGCTCGCCGGAAACGCTGAAGCGTTCGCTCGGGGCCTTCGTGCGCCAGGCTGGAGCCGATGAGATCATGATCACGGCGCCGATCTTCGATCACGAGAAGCGCAAGCGCTCCTATGAGCTCGTCGCGGAGATTGCAGCCGACCTGAAGAGATAGCGGGGACTGCTGCCCACCAACTGCGTGAGGGAGTGGAACGGTCGGCAGCAAGGGAGTCTATTACTATTGAAACTCATTTGCATGATTAATGCAAATGAGAATGATTTTCTTCTTGTCGGTTTTGCAATTGGCGGTCGGCATTGCTATGGCAAGGCATGAGCGAAACCGACCGGCGCATTGCCGTTTTCGAGAGCCAGTTGAAGGGGGCCGGGCTGCGCATGACGCAGCAGCGGCGGCTGATCCTGCGCGTGCTGGCGGAAGCCGACGACCATCCCGATGCGAAGGGGATATTCACCCGCGCTTTCGCGCATGACCCGACCCTGTCGCTCTCGACCGTCTATCGGACGATGAAGGTGCTGGAATCGCAGGGCGCGATCGAGCGCCATGCCTTCGAGGACGGCATCTCACGCTACGAGCATGCCGACCAGGAGCATCACGACCACCTGATCGATGTCGATTCGGGCGAGGTGATCGAGTTCTCCTCGGATGCGATCGAGGAATTGCAGCGGCGGATCGCGGCCGAGCTCGGCTATGAGCTCGTGCGCCATCGGCTGGAGCTCTACGGACGCAAGAAGCAGCCGGCCCGCCGAGGCGGCCGCAAGGCTTCTTGATCCGTCGGCTCAGCCGTCGACGACGTCGTTATATTCGGGGTGCTTCGCGATCCAGCCCTTGAGGAATTCGCAGCGGACCACGGCCTTGCGCTTGCTCGCCCGCAGCAGTTCGAAGACGCCTTTCGCCAGCTTCGAGCCGACACCCTGCCCGGCGAACTGCTCGGGCACTTCGGTGTGGATCAGCACAAGCCGCTCGCCGTCGCGGCGATAGGCGACGAGCGCGGTGCCGCCGTCGAGCGATAGTTCAAAGCGGTTCTGTTCAACGTTCTCGACGACGTCCATCAGTTGGTTCCTTCAGGCTATCCCAGTTCAGCTAACCCTGCGCTTCGGCGCGCCAGGGATAGCTCCAGGTTTCGGTGAGCGCCTTGCCACCGCTGCGCAGGAAGGCGCGCATCTCGGCGAGCTGGCCGGGCTCGACCACGACGTCGATGAAGGCGCGGAAGCCCTCGGTCTTGCGGTTCGGCACGATGAAGGCGCGGTCGATCCGGCCATAGGCGATCGAGGGCACAATCTCGACCTTCTCGGGCTGCTTGAGATGGTAGTCGAGATCGCCGCCGGCGAAGTCGATGATGAAGCGGCGCGAGCCGTCGGTGACCGGCTCGCCGGAGCCCAGCGCCTTGGGCTTGGCCTGGTAGGTGTTGACGACACGCCCGCCCGGATGCAGGTCGCTGGAATCGAGCATCGAGATCAGCTTGTAGCCGAAGGAGAACTCCTTGCAGGGCTCCAGCGGCGTCTTCGGCGCCCAGAGCGCGACGATATTGTCGTTGGTCTCGTCGGTCGTCGGCATCTCGATCAGTTCGACGACGCCCTCGCCCCAGTCGCCCTGAGGCTCGATCCAGTAGGACGGCCTCAACTCATAGGAGAGGTCGAGGTCCTGGTAGTGCTCGAAGGTGCGGTCGCGCTGCATCAGGCCGAAGCCGCGCAGGTTGCGCTCGACGAAGGAGGAGACGGCCTGCTGCTTCGGGTTGCGCAGCGGGCGCCAGATCCATTCGCCGCTGCTGGAATGGATCATCAGCCCGTCTGAATCGTGCAGCTCGCTGCGGAAATCGTCGAAGAAACGGCGGTCGTTCTCGCCGGTGAAGAACATCGAGGTCAGCGGCGCGAGGCCGAGCTTCTCGATGGGCGCGCGCGGATAGAGGGTCGCCGCGACCTCCATGACGGTATCGAGATCGGGATAGATGGTGAAGCGATAGGCGCCGGTCACGGCCGGCGAATCGAGCAGGGTATGGATGATGATGCGCTCGGCATTGGCTGCCGGCTGCTCGATCCAGAACTCGCGAAAAACCGGGAATTCCTCGGCTGTCGTGCCGGCGCCGATCGCCAGGCCGCGCGCCGAGAGGCCGTAACGCTGGCCGCGGCCGAGCACCCGGAAATAGCTCGCGCCGATGAAGGAGATCAGCTCGTCGAAGACGCGGGGATCGTTGAGCGGATAATGCAGGCGGAAGCCGGCGAAGCCGAGATTGACCGGCAGCGGCTTGTCGAACTTGACCCGGCCGTAGTCGAACAGGTTTGCCGCATAGGGCACCGGCATCGGCACGCCGTCGCGCACGACGTTGACCGTGACCGGCCGGGTGAAGAGGAAGCCCGGATGGAACATCTGCATGCGGAAGGGCGAGCCGTTCTGCGCCAGCAGGGCCCGTTCCGGCCGGAAGCGGATGTCGCGCCAGGAATCGTAGTCGAGCTTGGCGAGCGCCTCCGGCAGCGGCGCGATCGGCTCGTAGGGAACGGCGGCGACCTCGCGGGCACGGCGCTGCACGTCCTCGAAGCCGAAGCGGGGCTGCGGCGCGGCGTTCTGCGGAGCCGGCGGTGGCTGCGGGCCCTGCTGCTGAGGCTGGGGCTGCTGGGCCATGAGGACGGAGGGCGCCACCGAGAGGCAGAGCGCGGCTGAAAGTCCGCCCAGGACGCGGCGGCGATCTGTCGTGGTCATAAGTGGTCCGTGTTCCCTCGCGCGGCTCGCGAAACATCTGCGGCAGCCGAGACTTAAGGCCATCAAATGGGGCCGGTCTAGGGCATCCGCCATTGACAGGAGATGAACATCCCGCAACCTTTGCGGCCGGCCGGATGCGGCCAGCCGCTCGCGCCCCGAAAGGGCTAGGTGAACGCATCCAGATGAGGCCCATCCTGATCCCGATCGACTCGTGGACGGATATCGGCAAGGCGAGCCCCGATCACGACCGTCCGCAGCGAGAAGGATCACGACGATGCGTAGCTTTCGCGATGCGAAGCTGATGGCCAGGAGCCTGCGCGACACCATGGCCGCCCGGCAGGTGCCGCTTTCCCACGCCGAGACCCTCGAGATCGTGGCGCGCCAGTTCGGCTATGACGATTGGAACGTGCTCGCGGCGAAGATCGGCGAGGGCGCGCCCGCAGCACCGCCAGAGAAGCCGGCGGAGGCGGTTCGCCTCCAGATGGGGATTCCGATCCTCCGGATCTTCGACGAGGCCAAGGCGAAGGAGTTCTATCTCGGCTTCCTCGGCTTCGCGATGGACTGGGACCACCGCTTCGGGCCGAACATGCCGCTCTATATGCAGGTGTCGCGCTCCGGCCTGCAGCTCCATCTCTCCGAACATCATGGCGATGCCAGCCCGGGCTCGACCGTCTTCGTCTGGATGGAGGGCGTCGATGCCTATCGCGCCGAGCTGATCGGGAAGCGCTACACCTACTCCAAACCCGGCATCCAGGAGGAGGGACCGGGTGGCCGGACGCTCGAAGTGCCCGACCCGTTCGGCAACAGAATCCGCTTCTGCGAGAAGCGCGACTAACTCATAGCCGGCGAAGGGCTTTTTCCGGTTAACCCGTCCCCGAATGGACGCGGATCGGCCTTGCAAAAAAATGCGGCTCCGGGCCCACAAAACACTTGTGGTCCGGGGCAAGCGTCCGTATATCGCGTTCACCCAATTCGCACGTGCCTGTGGCCGCGTGCTGGTCGGTGGGCATCCGGACAAGAGGCCGGACAGCCGCCAGGGGTTGGAGGACGGATGGAGGGGATGGACATCCCTCAAATCACGCCTCCCAGTCTCCGCAAGGAGATTGTTCCCCGACACAGACCGGCAGCCGGAGGCAAAACCGGCGAACCCCGAATCTCCACGGGGGACGCAGCTTAAAGCAACGACGGAGCGGGCTTTTTTGGTCTCGCCGGCTTTCCACAGGCCGGCACCGAAGAGGCTTGTCCTTCATTGCCGGCCGTGCGGGGTCTTCCCCAATCGAACGGTGTTTCGGGTCCGGACGGCTCGTCCGTTGTAGCAGGCGTCTCCACAGCGCCGCGCGACAGCGACGATTCACTCCGGCGATACATCGCATCGACGCCGCTTGCGTCGTAGGGGAGTCGCGTCTCATGACCGACCGCATCCGTGAATTCCTGCGTACCCGCCGTGAGGACGGGCCCTGCGTCGTCATCGACACCGATGTCGTGCGCGAGAACTATCATGCCTTCGCCCGTGCGCTGCCCGACACCCGCGTCTTCTACGCGGTGAAGGCCAACCCGGCGCCGGAAGTGCTCGCGCTGCTGGCCCGCCTCGGCTCCTGCTTCGACTGCGCCTCGGTCGTCGAGATCGAGCTCGCGCTCGCCGCCGGCGCCACGGCTGACCGCATCTCCTTCGGCAACACGATCAAGAAGGAGCGCGACGTCGTGCGCGCCATGGAGCTCGGCGTGCGCCTGTTCGCCGTCGACTGCACGGCCGAGGTCGAGAAGGTCGCCCGTTCCGCCGAGAAGACCGGCACCAAGGACGCGCGCATCTTCTGCCGCATCCTCTGCGACGGTGCCGGCGCCGACTGGCCGCTCTCGCGCAAGTTCGGCTGCGTGCCCGAAATGGCCGCGGACGTGCTCGAGCACGGCCATCGCATGGGCCTCCTGGCCTATGGCATCTCGTTCCATGTCGGCTCGCAGCAGGCGAACGTGAACGCCTGGGATTCCGCCCTGGCCTCGGCCTCGGCAATCTTCAAGGAATGCGCCACCCGCGGCATTGGCCTGTCGATGGTCAATCTCGGCGGCGGTTTCCCGGCGCGCTACCTGAAGCCGATTCCGGGCGTGCCGTCCTATGGCGACGCGATCTTCCGGGCGCTGTCGAAGCATTTCGGCAACCAGCTGCCCGAGACGATCATCGAGCCGGGCCGCGGCATGGTCGGCGAAGCCGGCCTGATCGAGGCCGAGGTCGTGCTGATCTCGAAGAAGGCCGAGTCGGATGAAGTCCGCTGGGTTTATCTCGATATCGGCAAGTTCAACGGTCTCGCCGAGACCATGGACGAGGCGATCCGCTACCCCATCCGCACCGTGCGCGATGGTGATGCGACCGTCCCGTGCGTGCTCGCCGGCCCGACCTGCGACTCGGTCGACGTCATGTACGAGAGGACCCCGTACATGCTGCCCTTCTCGCTGGAGATCGGCGACAAGGTGCTGATCGAGGGCACGGGCGCCTATACGACGACCTATTCGGCCGTCGCCTTCAACGGCTTCCCGCCGCTGAAGCAGTACGTCATCTGACGTCGGAGGGAACGCGAGTTCCCTCCTGATCCAATCGGGTCCGGCGAAGCGCCCTGCCGCAAGGCAGGCTGTCCGACGCTAAGTCGGGTGGAGCGTTCGTATCTCCAGAACGGAGGTGCGGGCGTGGCTCCCGCCGGACCCCTCTTCCCCACATCGTTCCATTGTGGCTGCGCGCAAGCGTGGCGCCGGGTAGGTCCATGAGGATGGGCGCTCCGGCCGGAGGTGCGTCATGATCACGATCCGCGACGAGGTCGCCAACGACATTCCCGCCCGCGAGGCGCTGCTCGACCGTTGCTTGGGCGAGCGCCGCACCGCCAAGTCGAGCGAACGCCTGCGCGAGGGCCGTTTGCCGGCGCAGGGCCTGGCCCTGACGGCCGAGCATGACGGCGAACTGCTCGCGACGGTCCGCCTTTGGCACGTGGAAGCCAATGGCGTGCCGGCGCTGCTGCTCGGCCCGCTCGCGGTGAAGCCGGAGCTGCAGGGCGAAGGGCTCGGCAAGGCGATGATGCGCGAGGCGCTCTGGCGCGCGGCCTGCCGTGGGCATGGCGCCGTCATCCTCGTCGGCGACGCGCCCTATTACGCCCGCTTCGGCTTCGACCCGGCGCTGACACGTGAGCTTGCCATGCCCGGCCCGGTCGAGCGCGAGCGCTTCCTGGCGATCGAACTGCGCGAGGGCGCACTCGATGGGGCAAGCGGTGTGCTGGTTGCGAGCGGCGTTGCCATCCCCGCAGCCTTCGAAGCGAACGAGGTGGCGCGGGCCGCCTGACCCTTCCGACCCATCGTCATCGCGCCGTCATCGCCCGGCGCTTTCCATGCGTTTCACCCGCATGGGAGGCGTCCCCGGCGATTGACGGCGCGATTTTGCGCCCATACGACCCTTTTGAGCTTTTTTACCCCCAGAACCCAGGAGTTACAGAGAATGACGAATTGGCCCGTCTACGGCGAGATCACCGGCCCGATCGTGATGATCGGTTTCGGCTCGATCGGCCGCGGTACGCTGCCGCTGCTCGAACGGCACTTCAAGTTCGACAAGAGCCGCTTCGTCGTCATTGCTCCCGATGATTCCAATCGCCACCTGCTCGACGAGCGCGGCATCCGCTTCATCCAGGAAGCCGTCACCATCGAGAACTACAAGACCATGCTGGAGCCGCTGCTGACCGCCGGCGGCGGGCAGGGCTTCTGCGTCAATCTCTCCTGCGACACCGGCTCGCGCGACATCATGGAGTTCTGCTCCAGTCTCGGCGCGCTTTATATCGACACGGTCAACGAGCCCTGGCTCGGCTTCTATTTCGACGAGAGCAAGGGCCCGGCCGAGCGCTCGAACTATGCGCTGCGCGAGATGACGCTCGCTGCCAAGCGGGCACGCCCGGCCGGCACGCCGACGGCCGTCTCCTGCTGCGGCGCCAATCCCGGCATGGTCTCCTCGCTGGTCAAGCGGGCGCTGACCAACCTCGCCGCCGATATGCGTCTCAATGCGACGCAGCCGAACACCCGCGAGGAATGGGCGGCGCTGATGCAGCGCGTCGGCGTCAAGGGCATCCATATCGCCGAGCGCGACACGCAGCGTTCGAAGAACCCCAAGCCGCCGGGCGTCTTCGTCAACACCTGGTCGGTCGAAGGCTTCATCGCGGAAGCCGTGCAGCCGGCCGAACTCGGCTGGGGCACGCATGAGAAATGGATGCCGGCGAACGCTCATGGCCACGAGACCGGCTCGCAGGCGGCGATCTACCTGATGCAGGCCGGCGCCGAGACCAAGGTTCGGAGCTGGTGCCCGACGCCGGGCGCGCAGTACGGCTTCCTCGTGACGCATAACGAGTCGATCTCGATCGCGGACTATTTCACCGTGCGCGACGAGGCCGGCAAGGCCGTCTTCCGGCCGACCTGCCACTACGCCTATCACCCGGCGAACGATGCCGTGCTCTCGCTGCACGAGATGTTCGGCAATGCCGGCCGCCCGCAGGAGGAGCACCATATCCTCGAGGAGAAGGAGGTCGTCGACGGCATCGACGAACTCGGCGTGCTGCTCTACGGCCACGAGAAGGGCGCTTACTGGTTCGGCTCGCAGCTCTCGACCGAGGAGGCGCGCTCGCTCGCGCCCTACCAGACCGCGACCGGTCTGCAGGTGACCTCTTCCGTGCTCGCCGGCATGGTCTGGGCGCTGGAGAACCCGCGCGCGGGGATCGTCGAGGTCGAGGAGCTCGATTTCAATCGCTGCCTCGAGATCCAGCGGCCCTATCTCGGGCCGGTGAAGGGGTACTACACCGACTGGACACCGCTCGACGGCCGCCCGGGGCTGTTCCCGGAGGATATCGACACCAGCGATCCCTGGCAGTTCCGGAACATCCTGGTTCGGTGACGGCCGTTACTTGAAGGGCACCTTTTGAAGGGTGTCATCCCGTGCGCGCTGCGGCACGCAGTGCTGCTGCGCAGACACGGGACCGTTTTCCGGTAAGGGCGCCTTCTCATGCAGGGGGCGCCCTTTGCTTTGAGGGGCGCCTTCTCGTCGCGCGGTCCCGCATCTGCGCAGCAGCACTGACGTGCCGCAGCGCGTGCGGGATGACACTCTACGACCGGCGAACCTTCACGCCCGCCAGCAGCCACGCCCCGCCTACGAAGAACACGATCAGCACGGCCAAGCCTGCCCGCTGACTGGCGAAGATCGTCGTCGCCAGCGCGACCAGCGTCGGACCCATGAAGGACGTGACCTTCCCCGACAGGGCGAAGAGCCCGAAGAACTCGCCGATCCGTCCCTCGGGCGCGAGCCGCGCCATCAGGCTGCGGGAGGCTGCCTGCATCGGCCCGGCGACGAGGCCGATCAGCAGGCCGAGGCCGAGATAGACCTGCTCGGGCAGCGAGGCGAACAGGCCGTCGCCGGCCACCGGCGGCGCAGCGGGGATCACGAACAGAATATGGTCGGAACTCAACGAGAGGATGCCAATACAGGCGAAGAGCAGGCAGGCGATCGAACCAAGCACGACCGGCTTGCCGCCGATGCGATCGTCGAGCTTGCCGCCGAGCCAGGCTCCGAGCGTGCCGGTGACGGTGAGCAGGATGCCGAAGATGCCGAGCTCTATGGTCTGCCAGCCGAAGACGCCGGCCGCATAGATGCCGCCGAAGGCGAAGAGCGCGACCAGCGCGTCCTGGTAGATCATGTTGGCGAGGAGGAAACGGCCGAGCGAAGGCAGTTTCGGCAACTCGGCGAGCGTATCCCTGAGCCGGCCGACGCCGCCCTTGGCGGCCTCTGAGAGGCTCAGGCCCGTCTTGCTGGAATCCGGGGTCAGCAGGAACATCGGCGTGACGAAGACGACGAACCAGAGAGCGGTCAGCGGGCCGGAGAAGCGATCGCCCTCGCGGGCGGCGGCATCGAGCCCGAGGATCGGCGCGATGCCGATGAGCGTCTTGCCGGTCTGCGGATCGGCGGCGAGCAGCCCGAGCGTGATCGCAAGCGACAGAAGGCCGCCGAGATAGCCGATCGCCCAGCCGGTGCCGGAGAGCCAGCCGAGGCGCTCCGGGGGCACCAGCCGCGTCATCATCGCATTGTTGAAGGTGGTGGCGAATTCGGCTCCAACAGTCGCGATGACGAAGCCGGCGAGCGCGATCGGCACCGCGGTCGGTGACCCCGGCACGGCGAACCAGAGCATTCCCGCGCCGATGACCAGGAGCGCGCCGAAGGCGGCGATCCAGGGCTTGCGCGGCCCGGTCCGGTCCGCGATGCCGCCGAGCAGGGGCGAGAGCAGGGCGATGCACAGCCCGGCGAAGCCCGTCGCATAGCCCCAGAGCGCCTGCCCGTCGGCGGCGTCCTTCGCCAGCGCCGAGGCGAAGAAGGGCGCGAAGACGAACGTGGTGATCAGCGTGAAGAAGGGCTGGGCCGACCAGTCGAAGAACAGCCAGGCGGTGACCGCGCGGCGCGACGGCCAGACGGTGGGCGGTGCTTCGGCAGGCGGCGTCGCCGGTGTCACTGCAGGGTCGTGTCCGGATCGCCGCCGCCGCGGGCGAGCTCGATCTCGGTGATCGCGACCAGCACCTCGGCGCGGTCCTTCAGCGTCTGCGCCTCCAGCAAGGCCTGCTTCTCGCGCGGTCCGAACGGGCACATCATCGAGAGCGCGTTGACCAGGGCCTCGTTGGGCGCCTCGTTGACGCCCTTCCAGTCGATCTTGAGGTCGTTGGCCTTGGCGAAGTCGCGGAGCGCCTTGAGCAGGCCCTTGCGGTCCACCTCCTCCTCGCCCGCTCGGGCGAGGAAATCGGCGGCGAAGGCGTCATAGCCGACGCGGCCCTGGCGATAGGGCGTGGTGACCGACAATTCGTCGAGCAGCCGGAAGCGGCTGATGCCGGTCAGGGCGATGATGTAGCGGCCGTCGCCGGTCTCGGAGAACTGAGTGATGCGGCCGAGGCAGCCGACCTTCAGCAGCGGCGGGATCTCGGGCTGCCGCCCGGTTTCCGGCTCGGGCTGGATGATGCCGATGACGCGCTCGCCCTTCAGCGCATCGTCGATCATGGCGAGATAGCGCGGTTCGAAGATGTTGAGCGGCATCTGGCCGCGCGGCAGGAGCAAGGCGCCACCCAGGGGAAAAAGCGGGATCGCCGTCGGGCAATCCTTGGCTCCCTCGTAGACGGCGTTCATGCCCATGCGCGCCTTGTCCTTATCGCCGGTCAGGAGAACAGCAGGGTCGAAAGCTTGCGGCGCCCGGTGACGCTCGCCTCGTCCATCGGGCCCCAGGCCTCGAAGAACTGAAGGAGCTGCTTGCGCGCGCCGTCATCGTTCCACTTCCTGTCGGCCTTGATGATGGCGACGAGATGGTCGACCGCCTCCTCCCGCTTGTCACGGGCATTGAGCGCCAGCGCGAGATCGAAGCGCGCCTGATGATCCTTCGGGTTGGCCGCAACCTTGGCTTCGAGCTCGGCGGTGTCGCCGAGCGAGGCGGCCTGCTCGGCAAGCTCGATCGCGGCGCGCACGGCCGTGATCGCCGGATCGGCGGCCTTGTCCTGCGGCGCCGTGCCGAGGATGCCCTTGGCGCCCTCGATATCGCCGCTGTCGAGATGCAGCCGCGCCAGCCCTGCGATGGCGGCGAGATTGTCGGGCTCGATCTCGAGCACGCCGGCATAGAGCTCGCTCGCACCGGCGGGGTCACCGGCCGCGATGGCGGCCACGGCGGCCTCGATCAGCTCGGCCGTCTCGCCCGGACCCATCGGGCCCACAAGACGCTCGATGAAGACCTTGATCTGGCTCTCGGGCTGGGCGCCCATGAAGCCGTCGATGGGCTGGCCCTGCTTGAAGGCGATGACGGCGGGAATCGACTGGATGCCGAGCTGGCCGGGGATCTGCGGATGCTCGTCGATATTCATCTTGACGAGCTTGACCTTGCCGCCGGCGGCCTTGACCACCTTCTCGATGACGGGCGTGAGCTGCTTGCAAGGCCCGCACCAGGGCGCCCAGAAATCGATCAGAACCGGCTGGTTCATCGATTCGGCGATGACGTCCTCGCGGAAGCCCTGGGTCGTGGTGTCCTTGATCAGGCCGGGTTGCCCGGCCGCCTCGCCATTGACCAGCATGGGTCGTCCTTCGTGATGTTTCGTAGAGGCGCAGGCGTGCCGATGTGGCCGCCCGCGCGGTCGCCCCATAGATGGGGTGCTTCAGCCGTTCTGTCCATCAGGCGGGACGGGCAAATCGACGATCAGCGGCTCGTGGCCCGTGCTTCGGAAGAAGGCCAGCAGATCGTCGCGGCCGACCCGCAGCGTCGCCGTGTTGATTAGCGGATGGAAATTGACGTCCTCGCCGGTCGTCAGAACGGCGTCCAGCACCATGGTCACCTCGCCCGCGCGATCATTGATCACGGCGAAGGCGGTGACGGAGCCCGGCGTGACGCCGAGCTTCTCCATCAGGAGCTCGGCCGAGCCGAAGGAGAGCCGCCCGCTGGCGCCGATCCGCTCGTGCAGGCGCTTGAGATCGATGCGCGCATGCGCTTCGGCCGAGACGAGGAAGATCCGCCCCTTCTTGTCCTTGAGGAACAGGTTCTTGGTGTGATGACCGGTCATCGCGTCGCGATGCGGCGCGGTCTCGGCGACGGTGAACACGGCCGGGTGGTCCGTGCGGTGGAAGGCAATGCCTTTCTCGGTGAGATAGGCGCAGAGCTGGTCGGGCGTGACGGGCGCGGTCATGGCTGGGCGATCGGCGGGGTTCGGGATCAAAACGTCATGCTTGCCGGAGCGGCTGGCACGGGCCATGGATGCCTAGCCTTGCAGGGCGCCGGCAGCAAGGCGGGATGGGATAATCCCGGATTTCGGGGAAGGCGGCAAAAAAACTTTCGCCGGGTGCTTGCGCTTCGCGGCGCTTTGGGGCAATAACCCGGCCGCGCCGCCAACACGGCGCGACTGTCTCGGATGCGGGTGTAGCTCAGGGGTAGAGCACAACCTTGCCAAGGTTGGGGTCGAGGGTTCGAATCCCTTCGCCCGCTCCAGACAATCTCAGGACTTGAGAAGCATGCAAGCGTCGGATCTTCCGGCGCTTTTTGCTTTTTGAGCCTGAGGGATTCGAGGCCGTTTCCGAAGGGCTCCGAAAAGCCCGTGGTTACACTGCGGTTACAAGTAGGCGTCGGCGCCAATCCGCGATCGAACATCCAATGGGCGGTCCCTGACAAGGCGATGCCGTTGTTGACGATGTCCAGCCCCGCGGCCTCGACAGGGCGGATGTGAGCTGCCGCGACCTCGGCGCGGCCGCCGCCGTTGATCAGTTTGAGCCGGTTATCACACAGCGTTCATCGTAAGCGCGAAGCGCGGCTCGGCGGAAAACTCGATCGCGGACGACCCGCGAAGCGAGGGTGGTTACCCGCTCGCGCTCCCCTATAGGGCACACGGCGTGAGCTGTGAGGCGCCGTCACAGGCGGCAGCCTAGCGGTAGGCTGCGCCAGAGAGGGGTCGGGCGCGCCCGCGCGCCGCGCGTAGCTGCCCGCTTGTGGAGCGTTCCGGTACGCGCGCCTGGGGCGTCACGGAGCTGTGACGGCAGTACGGCTTGAGCCGCTAAAAGGCCAACAGATATCCTGCCCTTACTGGCTCAAAGAAAACCGATGCTTAACCAGGGGAAAGCGGCGATCAAGACGATGGCAGCAAACAGAGCTGCGAGATAGGGCACCATGTTCCACATCGCGTCATCGGGGGAGACCTTCGCAATAGCGCAGGCGGTGTAATAGCCGTAGCCGAAGGGCGGCGAGAACAGCCCCAGCCCCATGGAGAGCAGGACTACCATCGCGTACTGGACCGGGTGGACCCCGAGCGACTGCGCCACGGGCACCAGCAGCGGCCCGAACAGGACGATCGCCGGGATTCCCTCGAGAATGCTCCCGAAGATGATAAAGGCCACGATCGAAACCGCCAGGAAGGTGAACTTGCCACCGGGCAGGCCCGTCATCAGCGAGACCAGCGTGTCGGCGAAGCCGGATTGCGTCAGCGCCCACGACATTGCCCCGGCGAGCGCGATGATGATCATGATTGTGCCCGTCAGCGCGACGGTCTCGACCAGAATCTCGCTCATCCGCACTAGCGAGAAGCTCCGCATCATGATGCTGCCGACGATCGCGCAATAGACGATGCCGATGACCGCGACCTCGGTCGCCGTCGCGACGCCTTCGAGCACCGCCGCCCGGATGATCAGCGGCAGCGCGAGCGCGGGGATGGCGATGACGAAGGTCTTCACGATCAGTTTCATGTCGCGCTTGTCGGTGCCGCGGCGCTCGTTTCGGGAGCGCAACCAGACTGCGACGGACAAGGCCAGCATGCAGACCACTGCGGGGACGAGGCCGCCGATAAAGAGGGCTGCGATCGATATGCCGGTGACCGAGCCCATGATGATCAGAACGAGGCTTGGCGGAATGGTTTCCGCCGCCGCGGCGGATACCGCCAGCAGCGCGGCGATGTCGCCTTCCTTGACGCCGCGATCCTTCATGGCGGGGGCGAGGATCGGGCCGATCGCCGCCATGTCGGCCGCTTTCGCGCCGGAGATGCCTGACACGAGATACATCGCGCACAGCATGACGTAGCTCAGCCCGCCGCGTGCCGAGCCGATCAGCGCCACCACGAAATTGATCATGGCGCGCGCCATGCCGGTGTACTGGATCTGGATGCCCAGGAAGATGAAGAGCGGGATCGTCAGCAGGATGAAATGCGACATGCCTTCGTTGATGCGGCCGACGATCACGGTCAGCGGGAGATCGCTGGTCAGCGTGAAATAGCCCACGGTCGCCGCGCCGAAGGCGAAGGCGATCGGCACGCCGATTATGATCAGGGCCATCACCCCGACGCCGAAGAACAGCAGTAGGTTGAGGTTGCCGAGATCGGCCAGCAGCGGCGGGGTCAATTCGAGCCCGATCGCGATCAACGCTGCGATCAAAACCTGTGCGAGGACGGTCCGGGTCGACGAAGCACGCCACATCTGGATCAGCAGGAACACGGCCATCAGGACGATGGCGACAAGGCTCGCCAGGACCGGGACCGAGCCGGGAATCGAGAGGTTCGGGGTCGTGACGATGTGGTTCAGCTCGACGAGCTGGATCGTCGGGACGACGAGCTTGAGGAGGAAGACCAGGAGCACGACATGCGCAATGCGCTCCACCCCGGCCCGCCGCTCGGGCTGGAGCTTCGACAGCACGAAGGTGAGGCGCAGGTGGATCTTGCGCCGGAGCGCACTGGCGACGCCGAGCATGCCGAACCAGAGGAAGACAAGCATCGCCACCTCCTCGATCCAGGTGACGGGAACGTTGAGGAGATAGCGCGCCGTGACCGCCCAGCCGAGCAGGGCGATATCGATGAGAAGGAGAGCGGCTGCGACGATATCGACAAGCCGGCCGAGGCCCGATTCCAACCTGTCGAGCAGGCTGGAGCTCGTGTGTCCAGTGACGGGGCTGGCGGCGCCGGCCGCTTTCAGATCTGTCGCAGCCATCGTCTCAACCCAGCTTGCCGGTGTAGCGCTCGAGCGTGCTCCAGGCCTCGGCGCCGAACTTTTCCTTCCAGTCCTTGTAGAAGGTCGACGCGGCCAGCGCCTCGCGGAAGGCCTGGCGATTGGGCTCGATGATCTGCATTCCTGCACCGCTGAGCTTCGCGCGCAGGCTTTCGTCGAGCTTGACCAGGTCGGCGCGCTCCGCGACGGCGGCCGCGGTGAAGTGCTTGGTGATCACGTCCTTGATCGGCTGCGGCTGGCGCTTCCAGAACGGGCCATTGGCCAGCATCCAGAGCCCGTCCCACATGTGGTTGGTCAGGCTCACATATTTCTGAACCTCGTAGAACTTGCCGCTGTCGACGAGCGGCAGCGGGTTTTCCTGGGCGTCCACCAGCTTGGTCTGGAGCGCAGTATAGACCTCGCCGAAGCTGATCGATTGCGGCGCGGCCCCAAAGGTCTTGAACAGCGAGGTCGACAGCGGGCTCGGCGGGACGCGGATATGGACGCCGGCAAGGTCAGACGGCTTCTCGATCGGTTTCGAGCCGCTGGTGATCTGGCGGAAACCATTATCGAACATCTTGTCGAAGGCATGCAGGCCCGTCTTCTCGAGGCCCTGGCGCACCAATCCGCCGACATCGCCGTCCATCGCCTTCCAGACGTCGTCGAGACTGTTGAAGGCGAAGCCGACGCCATTGAGCGAGGAGGCGGGGGCGAGGTTCGAGAGCTGCGCGCCGGCCAGCGGGTAGAACTGGATCGCTCCTTGCCGCAACTGAGACAGCACCTCGAGATCGCCGCCAAGCTGGCTGTTCGGGAAGGTCCGGATGTCGATCTCGCCGTTGGTGTCGGCCTTGATGTTTCGGGCGGCTTCCTCGATCCGGGTGATCATCGGATGACCGGCTGGCATGTTGGTGGCCAGTTTGAAGGTCGCAGCCTGAGCCGGGCGAGTGATCGCGAAGGTGGTTGCTGCGGCAGCACCAGACGCGACGAAAGATCTGCGTGTGAGCTTCATGTTTCCCTCCGATTTGTTTTTTGTGGTTAGTTGTCCCGATCATTCGGGTTCTCAGGCGAGGATCAGGCCTCCGGACACGTCGAGGATCGCGCCCGTCATGTAGCGGGATGCGTCGGAAGCCATGAACAAAACGACGTCCACGATGTCCGCGGGCTCGGCCAGGCGCCCGATCGGGATTTGGCCGTTGAGCGCCTGCCCCTCATCGTCATTTCGAAGCAGACCGCTGACGCGCTCGCCGGCGACCGGGCCGGGCGCGATCGTGTTCACGAGAATGCTGTGGCGGGCATATTCCCGCGAGAGATGGCGGGTCATGCCGATCACGGCGGTCTTGGCCGCGGTATAGGAGCAGCCCAGCAAGGGACTGACCGATCGCCCCGCGTTCGAGGCGAAGTTGATGATGCGGCCGCCGCCGGCCTCGATCATGTGCGGTAGCACCGTCTTGGCGCACAGGAAGCTGCCGCGCACATTCGAGGCGAAGACCGAATCCCATTCGTCGACAGGCGTCTCATGCGTGATGCGGTAGGCCGCGCCATAGCTGCCGGCCATGTTGACGAGGACATCGATCCTGCCCCAGCGAGCCAGGACGATTTCCACCGCGGCCCGGACCTCTTCCTCCTTCGAGACGTCGGCGACCAGCGGCAGGGCCTCGCCCTCGGCGGATTCGATAATGCGGGCCGTTTCCAGGGCGCGCTCCTCGACGAGATCACAGATGGCGACGCGGGCGCCCAATCCGGCTAGCCGCTCGGCCAGAAGCTTGCCAATCCCGCGTCCGGCGCCGGTCACCAAAAAAACCCGGCCGGCGAAGATGTCGGGCGCAAAAGCCTCGCGCGCGGCCACTGGCAAAATCTGGTTCATGGCTGATCCTGTGCATCCGCGATGCCGCGCGGCGTGACGCCGGCCGGTAATGGCAATGGCGGGTTGGCGCTTTCGAGATGCTCGACGGTGACAAAGACGAGCGGGGTATCGCCGACATTGTGGAGGTCGTGGACCATGAACTCGCCCGCAGCGAAGCTCATATGGCTGGTCTGACCGGCGAAATAGGACGACGCTTTCGCTGCGCCGCCGTTGACATGGGATATGGCGCGACCGGCGCTGAGTGCGGTCCAGAAATAGTCGAGCACATGGCGATGGAAGCCGATGCGCTCGCCCGGCTCCAGGCGCATGTACCAGACGCGCGCACGCGCGCTTTCCGAAAGCAGGATCTGACCGACGCAAGGGTTGAATGCGTTGCGCGCTAATTCGGCCTGCAGTGCCGGATCGAGAGGAGACGGCCGAGCGCTCATCGCGCTGTCCTTGCTAGCGGGCAGGTCATGGATGGCTCCTGGCTCAGGGAACGATCTTGTTGCGCTTCAGATCGCGGAAGAGGTCGAGGAACATCTCCTCGCTGTCGAGAAATTCGAGGAAACCGTAGCGCCGGCACTTCGTCGTGTCGGACATCACGTCCCAGTCGTTCGAGAAGGCGTAGTTCGCGAAATTCCAGTTCACGAGCTGCGACAGCGGGTGCTTCTGCAGGCCCTCGCGCGCCACGATCTTCTCCCAGAGCGCGTCGGCGCCTGCCATGCGGGTCGGCATGTCGACGGTTTCGACACCGCCGGGCTCCAGCCCGAAGAAGCGCGCGAAGACCGGCCACAGGTTCTGGTAGCGGAAGAAGTCGCCGTTGGTGACGTTGAAGGCCTGATCGGCGCAAGCGGGGTTGGTCGACATCCAGACCATGGCGCGTGCCAGCAGCCCCGCATCGGTCGCCTGATAGACGGAGGTGAAGGCGCCCGGCTTGCCTGGGAAGGTGAAGGCCTGGCCCATCTCCTTCAGCAGCGTCGCATAGGTCGCGATCGTTGTGATGATGTTGAGCGGGTTGCCGAGCGCAAAGCCGCAGATCACATGCGGCCGCGCCGCCGACCACGACCAGCCCTTGCCGGCGCTGGCGGTCTCGGCCAAGTCCTGCTGGTCATAGTAGAAATGCGGCACGTCGATGCGCGGATCAGTTTCCTTGGCCGGGGTCTTGAAGGGACCGAGATACTGCCCGTAGTACTTGGTGCCCTGAAGCAGGCAGACATGCTGCAGGTTCGGCGCGGCGGCCTCGATCACCGGCAGGACATTGGCGAACATCTTCGCGTTCGGCGCGCGCGTCTCGGCAATAATCCGGCTGTCTAGATAGGCGCAGTAGAAGACATGCGTGACCTCGCTCAGGCCGCCGAGATTGTCCTTGCAGCTCTGCGGGTCCATCAGGTCGGCATGGACGAAGCGCGCCTTCGACTGGAAATAGGGCGGCTTGCGCGAGACGCCGATCACGTTCCAGTCCGGTTGCTGGTCGAGGTGCTCGATCAGCGCGCGCCCGGAAACGCCAGTCGCGCCGATGACAAGGGCGGTCTTCTTCTGCATCAAATCTGTCCTTCCTCAACGCCGAAGGCGGGCGGAGGCGGCATCACCACCACATGTTCGCGCAGCAGCGCGTCCTCCCACCGGGCGATTTCGTCATGCCCGAAAACCTGGTCCTTCCAGGCCCGCAGCCGCTCGCGGCCTTGGGCAGCCGCATCCCGTTCGGTGAACCAGAGTTCGACGAGCGCGTCATAGGGCGCCTCGCCCGTCACCAGCGTCAGGTCGCCTGCAACCTTGGAATTCAACAGCTGCCCGGCTTCGTCGAGGCTCAGCCGCGCCTGGGGCGCGCCCGTGATCGTGCAGATTGCGGGCGTGGCGAGCGTGCCGAGCTTGTCGAGGAAGGCCGTGCGCGATTGATCTGCCTGCCGCTTCAGGCACAGCAGCAGCTTGAACGGCGTCGACGACAAAGCGCCGCTTCGCCTCAGCCAGCGTTCGCTGGCAAGCAAGTGCTCGCGCCGTGCCAGCCAGGCGGAGGCATCCTTCGAGCCATTGCGGCCGATCTCGGAGGCGTAGGACGCCTGGCAGGCCTCGCGCGTGTCGAACCAGAGCTGCGCGACGCCATCGGCCAGCGGCTCGCCTTCATCCAGCGAGAATCCGAGCATGTAGCCGCGCAAGCCGGGGAAGGCCGCGGCGATCGGTCCATGGATCGTTTCCCAGCGTTGCTCGAAGGCTGGCCGCGTCAACTGCGCGACGCGCTTCTGGAAGGTCACGAGCTTGATCATCGGCGGCGCGCTATGCCCGCCACACGTCCGGCACTGGTATCTGTAATCACTGGTTCCTCCGACATCCGGCCGTCTTGTTTGCGTCGCGGCCTTTAACGTCAGATCAGGCTATGCTCACAGGGGCTTGGCTTGGAACCACCGTTGATGGACACATACTGTTGAGTCAAACGCAACGACGGGTTCGAGATGAATAGCGGCAATGAGCTTCAGGTGTTCGCCCATGTCGTGGACTGCGGGAGCTTCGCAGGCGCAGCAAGAGTGTTGAACGTGACCCGCTCGGCCGTCTGCCGCAGGGTGGACGGTCTCGAGCGTCGTCTCGGCGTGCGGCTTCTGGATCGGACAACTCGTCGCCTTTCGCTCACCGAAGCCGGAGAGACCCTGTACCGGCGCGCGCAAACCATCCTCGCGCAGATCGCCGAAGCCGAACTGGTCGTCAGCGAATACGGGGGAGAGCCACGCGGCACCCTTCGGATCACGAGCCCGATCATGATCGGATTGCACCGCTTGATCCCGCTTCTTCCCGAATTCCTGGCGCTTCACCCGAACATCAAGGCCCATCTCGATCTCTCGGACGACGTCGTGGATCCGGCCCTTGCTGATCACGATGTCGGTCTGCGCTGGGGCGCGCCGAAGGATTCCGCTGCGATCATCACGAAAGTGGCGGCGAGCCGGCAGATCATCTGCGCTGCACCGGCCTATCTCGAGCGTCACGGGACGCCGGAGACGCCGCAGGATCTCCTGCGCCACAACTGCCTGCTGATGAGCCGGCTGGGCTTGTCCAGCAACGAGTGGAGCTTCGTGGTCGACGGCCGGCCGCTCAAGCTCAAGGTGCAGGGAAACTACGTGGTCAACGGCGGCCACGGAAACTATGAGGCGGTCGTCTCCGGCCTCGGCATCGGCCGTGTCACCGATCTGCGCGTGGCGGACGATATCCGCATTGGGCGCTTGCGACCCCTTCTCGAAGCTTACGAACCCGAGGATGCCATGCCGATCTTCGCGGCCTACAGGGCCGGCGCTTTGGTGCCGCCGAAAGTCAGGATCTTCCTCGATTTTCTCAGGCGCCGGATGCGCGGTTGATGGCCAGGGTCGAAACAGCGAGCCATCTCGATAGGCTCCCGCGGCGTTTTGACGGCGGACGCATTGCAACATCGTGCGCCGCCTCTTGACATCCGCGCACGCTAGATTGTTTAGTATATAAAACGCAAGTTGATATCCAAACATAACAGAGGCGGAGATTGTTCATGTCACCCTTGGGGCAGCTTTACCGAATCCTGTGTGCGGCCTTCGTAATAGCGGTTGTTTCGCTGTCTTCGGCCCCCTCGCATGCTGCGAGCACTTGGGACGCCATTGTGCAGCGCGGCGTCCTGCGTGTCGGCGTCATTCCGGCCCGGCCGCCCTATTTCTGGCAGGAAGACGGCAAATGGGTCGGGTTCTCCGCCGAAATGGGAGAAGATTTGGCGAAAGCCCTCACCAAGAAGGTGGGCAAAGAGATCAAGGTTGAGTTCGTCGTCACGTCCTGGACCTCGGTCATCCTTGATATCCAAGCCGACAAGTTGGATGCGTTCTTCGGGCTGAGCTTCTCGGAGGAGCGCAAGAAGGCGGTGCACCTCGCCGGACCGCTCTACTCGCTGCCGAGCGTCGTGCTGAAGGCCAAGGGGTTGGAAATGCCCGACACCTGGGAGGCCTTCAACAAGCCGGACGTCAAGATCGCCGTCGTGATGGGGACCACTGACGAGCAAGTAGCGCGGAAGATGCTGCCGAATGCGCAAATTCGCGGGCTCAAGGGCATGGGCGAGGCCGTGCTCGACATCCAGTCGCGCAACGCTAGTGCGATGATCACGACTGTGCTGACCGGACTGGGTGCACTCAAGGCGAACAAGAGCCTCGGTAGCATGGCCGTTCTCCAGCCGGCCAATACTGCTCCGTCCTACGGCGGTACGCGCCGCGACGGTGATGACCGGTTTGCCACGTTCCTGCAGGACTGGGCTCTGGCCTATCGCGCTGATGGCAGCGCCAAGAAGGTCATCTTCTCGGCCATGGAGAAATTCGGCCTGGATACGTCGCAGCTCCCTGCCGACGTACAGTTTTGATGTAATAGATAGCGGGCGGGCGAGCCGTGACCGGCTGCCCCCGCCCGGCGTTCATCGGCTAAGGCCGCGCTTGCTTTTGTCGGTGCCGCAGCCAACAACAAGGCCTGAGCCTGGAGGAAGAATGTCGGTTGCCGAGTCCGGGATTCCCGGCGTCGAACTTCACAAGAATCACGACGTCTATTTCGTCCCGGGCCTGCGTCGCGGGCTGCTTCTGCTCGAAACGCTTGCCGATGCCCGCAAGCCGCTGAACGTCTCCGAGATCGCCAAGCGCATGGGTCTGACGCGGTCGGCCGTCTTCCGCCTGACCTATACGCTTCGCTACATGGGCTTCCTCGAAGAGATCCCGGCGAGCAAGAGCTTTGCCCTCGGCCCACGCATTCTCAATATCGGCTACGCTTTCCTCGCCTCAAAGGACATCATCGAGGTATCGCGTGGCGATTTGGAGCTGCTACGCGACAGCACCAATGTCTCGGCGCATCTCGCGATCCGAGACCGCACCGAAGTTCTCTATCTCAGCTGCGTGCAGACCCGCTCTGGTTTTCTTAGCAACCTGAATGTCGGCACGCGCCTGCCGATCTACGCGACGCCGATGGGTTGGCTGCTCCTGTCCGAGTTGTCGGCGCGCGAAATTACCGAGCTTGTCGGCGCACAGGACATGGAGCCGCTGACCGAACTGACTCCGCGCAGCATCCAGCAGCTTGTCCAGCGCGTCGGCGAAGCTGCGACCAGCGGCCATGCGATCAGCCGTGGTGTCGTCGAGCCCGGGGGAAGCACGATCGCCGCGCCCGTGCTGGATCGCGACGGCCATGTCGTGGCGGCCATCGACATATCGGGGCCGGATACGGCCTTCAACGTGGCCGAGATCGATACGCGTTATGTCAGCGAGGTCATGGCCGCGGCCGAGCGCATCTCGACCCGTCTGGGCTATCAGCCGCGCCGGAGCGCGGCTGTCTGATACGCCCTCGTCCTACATCCGGCCGGCATCGACCTTGATGCGCTCGGAGGTGATGGGAGACGAGGCGTCGCTGGCCAGGAAGAGAGCGGCCTTGGCGACTTCCTCAGGTTCCACCCAGCGGCGCAGGGCAGCCTTGTCGGTGTAGTTCGCCCGGATGATCTCCTCGGCCGGACGATTTTCCTTGGCGACACGCGCGGCGATGACGCGCTGCATCAGCTCGCCGTTGACCGCTCCCGGGCAGAGCGCGTTGACGCGGATGCCGTGGATGCCGACCTCCTGCGAAACCGCCTCGGTGATGCCGATCACGGCGAATTTAGTCGCCGTATAAGCACTGCGCATCGGATAGCCCCGCAGCCCCATAAGCGACGACATGTTGATGATCGAGCCGCCGCCGCGGGCGCGCATCAGCGGCACGCAGTGCTTGATGCACAGGATCGTGCCGCGGATGTTGATCGCCATCGTCTCGTCCCATTGGGCGATGTCGAGGTCTTCAGCATTCGCGACCTGGCCAGTCACGCCGGCGTTGTTGACGAGGATGTCGACGCCGCCGAATTTTTCGGCCGTGGTCTGCGCGAGCTTCCGGGCCTCGTCCTCCTTGGAAACGTCCGCGGCGATGGCGTGAGCGCCGATCGTGGCTGCGACCTTTTCCAGCGCCGCTTGCGAGCGCCCGGCGATCACGACCTGCGCGCCCTCCTCGGCGAACATCTTCGCGATGGCGAGGCCGATGCCGGTCCCGCCGCCGGTGACAATGGCGATCTTGCCGGACAAAGCGGACGAGGCGGTGAACTGGGTCGACATGAGCGGAAACTTTCGGAGAGCTTCAGAGGGAAACGATGCGTTCGAACGAGGCCAGGAACGCATCGATCTGCGCCGGTGTCGTCACGGTGGAAATGGTGCCGGCCAGCGACGAGGTGAGCAGGAAGCCGTCGCTCAGCAGAGCGAGCGACGCGAGCGTTTCCCAGCCCTTGTCGCTGGTTGCGCTGTCGCGATAGTCGCGGATGGTCCTGCTCGTCGCCGTGATCTTGAAGAGCGAGCCCTCGCCCGTGACCTGCAGGGGCAGCCCGTCACAGATCGCAGCGAGCCGCTGCCGGATCATCGCGCCGGTATCGGCAAGCGCTTCGAAAGCCGCCGGGGTGAGTTCGGACATCGTCGCGAAACCCGCGACCGTGACCATCGGGTTGGCGTTGAACGTGCCGGCATGCGTCACCCGTTCCTTGCGGGCGGGCGACGACAGATCGAGGATATCGGCACGGCCGGCGATGGCGCCGACCGGGAAGCCGCCGCCAATGATCTTGCCGAGCGTGGTCAGGTCCGGGGTGACGCCAGCCAGGCCCTGCGCGCCGTTGTAGCCGACGCGGAAAGCGATCACCTCGTCGAAGATCAGGACGATGCCGTACCGATCGCACAAGGCACGCGCCTCCGCGAGGAAGGCGCGATCGGGCATCAGCAGGCCGATGCGATTGGCCATCGGCTCGATCAGCAGCACGCCGATCTGCGCGTGATGCGCCTCGACGAAGCTGCGCAGCACGCTCGCATCGTTGAAGGGCAGCACGGCGACGCGGCCGTCGCGCCCGGCAAGGCCGATGCTCTCGGCGATCGGCGTCGGCGCGGAGGCGTCGCCAGCCTGCGCCGGCGGCGGGTTCACCGACCAGCTCACGTCGTCATAGGACCCATGATAGCTGCCCTCGAATTTGACGATCAGCGGCCGGTTGGCGAAGGCGCGGCCGAAGCGCACCGCCATCATCACCGCCTCGCTCCCCGAGTTGGCGAAGCGGATCCGTTCCGCCGAGGGCACGCGCTCGATCAGAAGCTCGGCCAGAACCAATTCGGATTCCGTTGGGCCGAAATAGGCGGTGCCCTTGCGCAGCTGCTTCTCGGCGGCGGCGACGACGACCGGATGGGCGTGGCCCAGCGGCAGGGACGTGGCGTTGAACCAGAAATCGTTAAGGGAGCGCCCGTCGGCATCGGTGATGCGGCTGCCCTCGCCGGCGGCGATGAAGCTCGCATAGGGCTTGCGCATCACCGCGTCGCGCGTGAATCCGCCCGGGAAGACGGTCCCGGCCCGGCCGAACAGCTCGCCGGATCTTGGCGTGAGCGAGCGATAGCGCGCCTCGATCGCTTCCGCATGGGCATGCAGCGCCCCGTAGAAATCATTGCCTGCAGGATTGAGGGCCTGCGCGGTGGCCTGGCTGGACATCACAATCTCCCTGATGTTCCGGCTCAGCGAGCCGCTGCGCGCGCGCGTTCAAGGAAGCCGGTGCTTTCCATCACCCGGCGCAATTCATCGCGCTGGGCCGCCGTCAGCGGGCGGATCGGATCGCGGGTGCGGCCGCCGGGGCGCCCGATCAGGTCGAGCGAGGCCTTGACGCTGGCCGGGAACGTGCCGAGGCCGAAGAAGGAGGAGAGCATGCCGGCCATTTCGGTCTGAATCCGCCGGGCCGTTTCGAGATCGCCCGAGATCGCCGCGCGATAGAATTCGGGCGAGGTCGAGCCGAAGACGGGCGTGCCGGAATCCATGTAGCCGACGGCGCCTTCCGACAGGGCGGCCAGGCCGAAGAAGCTCGCATAGCCCGCAAAGACGCTGATCCGATCACCGGTGGTGCGGATCACCTCGGAGAGGGTGCCCCAGTCCTTGGAGCTCTCCTTGATGGCGATGACCTTGTCCTCGTCGGCGAGACGATTGATCAGCTTCAAGCTCAGGTTCACGCCGGTGCGGCGCGGGATGTTGTAGAGCAGGATCGGTAGCGGCGATTGCGCGATCACCTTGCGGAAATGGTCTTCGATTTCGAGTTCGCCGACCATCACGTACCAGGGCGCGGAGACCATCACGACATCGCAGCCGGCATCCGCGGCTTGATGCGTCTTCTTGATCACTTCATCGGCGAAGATCGCGCTGCAGCCGGCAACGACGGGCACGCGTCCGTTGGACGCCTTCACGGCGGTGTGGAACACGGTGGCGCGCTCGTCCTCGCTCAAGGCCCAGCTCTCGCCGGTGCAGCCGTTCACGAGAAGGCCGTTGACGCCATCGTCGATCACCGTTTCCGCGAGCTGCTGGAACGCTTCCGGATCGAGCGAGCAATCGTCGCGGAAGGGCGTGGTCAGTGCAGGAATGACACCGCGAAAGGATGGGTTCTTCATCGAAGTTCTCTCTTGTCGACGGTCGCGCGCTCAGGCGCCGGCCTGCATGTGGAAGCGGGACAGGAAGGACTGGGTGCGGGGGTTGGAGGGCCGGGCGAAAATGTCGGAGGCGTTGCCTTCCTCCACGATCAACCCTGCATCCATGAAGGTCACGCGGTCGGCGACATCGCGCGCAAAGCCCATCTCGTGGGTGACGATCACCATCGTCTTCCCCTCCTTGGCGAGGCTGGCCATGACCTTGAGCACTTCGTCGACGAGTTCGGGATCCAGCGCGGAGGTTGCCTCGTCGAATAGGATCACCTGCGGTTGCATCGCCAGGGCGCGGGCGATCGCCACGCGCTGCGATTGCCCGCCGGAAAGGTTGCGTGGCAGCACGTCCGCTTTCTCGGCGAGGCCGACCTTGGCGAGCAGGCTCATCGCCAGGGCGCGGGCTTCCTTCTCGGGCGTTCCGAGCACGATGCGCGGTCCCGACATCACATTCTGCACGGCCGTCATGTGCGGAAACAGGTCGAACTGCTGGAAGACCATGCCGAGATGGCTGCGGAAGCGTTCGAGATTCCGCGCGGCCGGCATCTTGCCGCCCGGCGTGAAGGAGAAGTTGTCGGCGCCGACCCTCACGGTGCCGGAGGTCGGCTGCTCGAGCAGGTTGATGCAACGCAGTAGGGTCGACTTGCCGCAACCGCTAGGGCCGATCAGGACATGAACCTTGCCCTGTTCGACCTGGAGCGAGATGCCTTTCAGCGCCTCGTGGTCGCCATAGAACTTGCGGATGCCGGTGAGCTCGATCATCGCGCGCTGTGATGGGGAGGTTGAAATCTGGTCTGCCATGTGAGGTCCTCAGCGGTCGGCGCGAGCTTCGAGCCGCTTGGCTATCTTGGTCAGCGGGTAAAGGATGATGAAGTAGATGGCGGCGACAACCGTATAGGTCTCGAGCGGCCTGAACGTCGCAGAGGCGAGCTCGTAGGATTTGTACATGAGGTCCGGCACCGCCACGACGTAGAGCAGCGACGTGTTCTTGAGCTGGAGCACCGACTGGTTGACGAAGGGCGGCACCATGCGTCGCGCGGCCTGCGGCAGGATGATGTGGCGCATCATCTTCGCGTCGCTCATGCCGA
Source organism: Allobosea sp. GW822-FHT05A11 (assembly GCF_058800455.1). Classification (NCBI taxonomy): domain Bacteria; kingdom Pseudomonadati; phylum Pseudomonadota; class Alphaproteobacteria; order Hyphomicrobiales; family Alloboseaceae; genus Allobosea; species Allobosea sp. GW822-FHT05A11. The sequence goes on from NZ_JBXAMI010000005.1 coordinate 225,742, forward strand.
GCGCGCGCGCCGCGTTCCACTGGCCCTTGTCGATGGAGATCACGCCGGCGCGAAAGATTTCCGCGCAGAAGGCGCCCATATAGAGCGTGAGCCCGAGGCCGCCGGCGATCCAGGCCGGGATCGAGAAGCCCGCCAACATAGGCAGCGCGTAGTAGAACCAGACGATCTGGACCATCAGCGGCGTGCAGCGGAACAGCTGGACATAGCCGCCGGCAGGTGCGCTCAGCCACCAGCGCTTCGACAACATGCCGATGCCGACGAAGACGCCGATCAGCATGCCGCCCAGGATCGTAAAGACCGCATAGCTCAGCGTGACGGAAAGGGCTTGGGCCCAGACCTTCCAATCGAGCGCTGCGCTCCAGTCGAATTCATAACCCATGTCTTGGTCCGGTTCTCACGAGGCTGCTGCGATGTGCGGGGTCGGCAGGAAGCGGGCAGGATCGAAAAGCGGCATCTCCGGCTCGCGCCCGAGGATCAGGTCGCCGATTAGGCGACCTATGTAAGGGCCGATCGTGTATCCACCCCTGACGCAAGCCAGGATGAAGGCGTCGGGCAATCCCGGCAGAGCACCCGCAAGCGGATAGAAATCGGGCACATTGGCCTCGAAGCCGGTCCAGACCCGCATCAGCCGGGCCGAGGCGAGGGCCGGAACCGCGAACTGGGCCAGGCGCAGATTGGTGAGCAGCGTTTCCGGCACGACATGGCCGCGCCCTTCGGCGGGCGTTCCCTTGCCTTGCCAGCCTCCTCCGATCAGAACGGTGCCGTTGTCCTTCTGCTTGAGAGTCAGCAGGCCGGTCGCGTGCCCGATCGCCGAACTGACCAGACGCGGCTGTCGTTCGGTGACGGAGACAGTGTTGATGCGCACCCGGATCGGCAGATCCAGTCCGAGCATCGCAGCGGCCGGCTTCGTCCAGGCGCCGCACGCCAGCAGAAGTCGCGTGGCCGAGATCGTGCCGCCCGGCGTGACGAGCCGATAGCCGTGGGCTTGTCGCTCGATGCTTTCGACCGGCTGGCGCTCGTGCACGGCGATGCCGGCCTCCGCCAGTAAGCTCCTGTAATAGGAGCCGGTGAGGCTGGAATTCGCATAGCCATCCGCAGCGCAGTAGCTGGCCAGGACGACCGCGCGATTGAGGCCGGGCTCGAGCTGGCGGATTTCGTCCGGGCTCTTCATCACGATTGGGGCGCCTGCTTCACGCTTCAGCGCCATGTTGGTCGTCAGCCGCTCAGCCTCGGCCTCGCTGAAGGCCAATGTCAGACCGCCGGTCTCATGAAACCCGACCCGATTACCCGCCGCCTTCCAGATCTCGTGGCCGCGGATCGCGTAGGGCATCAGCTTGATGCGCTTGATCTGCAGTGACAGCGTGCCGGCGTTGACGCTCGATGCGCCCGAGCCGAGATCGGACTGCTCGATCAGCACGACGCGCATCCCGCCGGCCGCAGCCTGCAGCGCCGCGGCGCAGCCCATCAGGCCGCCTCCCATGACGGCAAGATCCCATTCCGGTGTCGATGCGAGCGCCGTCATTGCGGTGCGGGCTCCGGCATGGGCAGGGCGAAATAGTCGAACTCGCCGGCAATCGCCGCAAGCGGGACCGGCCGCAGCGGAGGGCGGGGTGAGCCCTGTCCGATCTCCTTGCGGGACAGTCCTGTCGCGGCACCGATCAAGGCGGCAGCGGTATCCTCGCAGATGCGGCCGCCACAGGGCCCCATGCCGCAGCGTGTGGCTGCCTTGAGGCCGTTGATCGTCCGCGCACCGCCGGCAATGGCCTGATCGAGGGTCACCCGCGTCAGGTTCTCGCAGCGGCAGACGATGGTGTCCGGCGTGATCGCGTTCAATGTTTCGGCTGGCGGCGCAGCCAGCCGCGTCATCGCGGCACCGAAGCGGCCGGCCTGCTTCGCCTGGCGGCGCATGGCTGCCGAGGCCGAGGCATCTCCTCCTCCAGCCCTCGCCACGGCTCGCCCTGTGAGCGTGCCCTGACGTGTAGCGGCTGCGGCGCCGAGCACGCCGGCTCCATCGCCGCAGATGAAGAGATTCTCGACGGCCGTCGTGCCGTCTTCGCCAACGCGCGGAAACCAGCCGCCGAGCGCCGCATCATAATCGTGGGGAACGCCGAGGAGGCGCGCCATCTCCGTCGCCGGCATCAGGCCAAAGCCGTAACAGACGCTGTCGCATGCGAAGCGCGTCTCGACGCTTTCTGTTGCAAACAGCGGCGCCGCCTGGGCTCCCTCGACGTGGTGCGTACCTTCGATCGCACGCAATGCGTGGCCGTGCAGGATCGGCACGCCGGCACGCAGCAGTGACAAGTACCAACTCGCCCCGCGCAGGAGTAGGTCGGGGCGGCTTGCCATGGCAGGCAGGGCTGCAAACCAGCGGGGCCGGGAGGAGGCATCGATTATTCCAGCCACGGTGCCGCCAGCTTTCAGGATCGTCGAGGCGACCAGAAGGAGCAGCGGCCCAGCGCCGGCTACAAGAACGCGATGCCCCGGCAATATGCCTTGCGCTTTCAAGAGATTTGTCGCACCGGCCAGCCCGATCACACCAGGCAAGGTCCAGCCCGGCACAGGACGGTGGCGCTCCTGGGCGCCGCCGGAGAGGATCAGGAAACGTGCGCGCCATTCGGCCGCGCGATCGGCTTCGACCGCGCAGATGCGGAAGCCGGGTTCGACGAACCAGACGCGATGGCCGAATCGGCACTCCACGCCACTCGTCGATAGCTGCGCCCGCAATGCGTCGCCGATCTCGCCGTCCGGTCCGCCTGCGCCCGGTGCCGGGGTGCGATAGACCTGGCCGCCCGCTGCGGCATTTTCATCGACCAGCAGCACGCGCAGCCCTGCCGCCGCCGCTTCCATGGCAGCGGTTGCGCCTGCCGGGCCGGCGCCGATCACCACGAGGTCGTAAGAATCGGCCGTCATGGCAGGGAACTCACGGCCAATCCGGCCTGCACGGGCATCCTGCAGGCCTCAACGACGCGGCCGTCGATCAGGACGGCACATTCCTGGCAGAGGCCCATCGTGCAGAACAGCCCGCGCCCGCCGCCGCCCAGGTTTTGCCCGAGTTCGCGAATGCCGGATGCAAGCAGCGCGGAGGCGACCATGTCTCCTTCATAGGCGTCGATCATGCGGCCGTTGAAGACGAAGCGGAGTGCCTTTCGTCCCACCGTGCTTCCTGCGATGCGCCGATCATCTGCCATTGTCAGGCCCTTCGCGCGTATCAGGCCGGGAGAAGCCCGAGCTCGTCCATCGTGCGGCGCAGCTTGTCGAGATCGGCACCTGCCAGTGGCATGACGGGATCGCGCGGTGCGCCCGAGGGCTGCCCGATCAGGGCCAGCGCCGCCTTGAGCGAGGACGGCCAAGTGCCGATGCCCATCAGGGCCTGATAAATGACAGTCAGCCTATAATGGAGCTGGCGCATCTCGGCGCCGGGCGCCTGCTGCGCCAGAGCGGTGAGGCGCCCGGCATCCTTGCCGAGCAGCTCCGGCCCCGTCGCGATGAAGCCCTTCGCCCCCAGCGCGATGCCGGGGAAGATGTAATGGCAAGGCCCGACCAGAATGGCGATCTTCTCGCGCAGCCGCTCCAGGAGATGGGTATGGTGGAAGAAGTCCCGGTTGGATTCCTTGATCGCGACGATGGGCGCGACATCGAGCAACGCCTCGACATCGGCCGGTGACAGGTCGATCCCGGTGCGTCGCGGGGAATTATACAGGATGATCGGCGTATCGACCGCCTTCGCCACAGCATCGAACCGCCGCAACAGCTCTTCGCGCGTGGTCTTGAGAACATAAGTCTGCGGCATGGCGAGCACGCCGCTCGCGCCCGCTTCCATCACCGCCCGGGCATAGCGGATGGTTTGCGCGGCGCTCGGGGCACTGACGCCGGTAACGACGGGCACACGACCCGCGGCGGTGTCGACGGCGATTTGGGTCAGCCTGGCGCGTTCGGCGGCGTCAAGGCTCCAGCTTTCACCATTGTCGCCGGCGACGGCGATGGCGGTCGCGCCGCAGTCGATCAGCCAGGCGACGATCGCGGCAAAATCGTCCTCGACGATCCGGCCTTCCGTATCGAAGGGCGTCACGACCGCCGGAATGAAGCCGCCGATCGTCGCTGCTGAAATTCGGCTCATGCCGGAACCCCTTAGTTTCTCGAAAATCGGTCTTGCGTGCCGATCGTGTAAGTTTCATATACGAGTATGTGTTTTGTATATCAACACTTGTTTTCGAGATCGAGAGGGCTTTGACGTGAGCTCCGTCCTGCACCGCAATCTCACCATGGACCTGCCGCTCGCCGTCCGGGGCGAGGGGGTTTATCTCTATGACGCGTCCGGCAAGCGCTACATCGATGCGTCGGGCGGCGCGGCCGTCTCCTGCCTCGGGCATTCGGCTTCTGCCGTTGCAGCGGCCATCAAGGCACAGGTCGACGCCCATGCCTATGCGCACACGTCCTTCTTCACCAGCGAACCGGCGGAGCGTCTGGCCGCGTATCTCATGGAGCGTGCGCCGGAAGGTTTCGGCCGCGGCCGCGTCGCCTTCGTCGGCAGCGGGTCGGAAGCGATGGAAGTCGCGCTGAAGCTTGCCCGCCAGATCGGGGGAGAGCGCGGAGAGCCGGAGCGTCATCATCTCATCGGCCGGCGGATGAGCTATCACGGCAATACGCTGGGCGCGCTTTCGGTCGGCGGCCATATGGCGCGGCGCAAGCTGTACGAGCCGCTGCTGCTGCCGTCCGTGTCGCATATCGACGCCTGCCATGCCTATCGGCTGAAGCGCGAGGACGAGACCGAGGCGGAATATGGCGAACGGGCCGCCAACTTGCTCGAAGCCGAAATCCTGCGAATTGGCGCGGACAAGGTGCTGGCCTTCGTGGCCGAGCCGGTCTCAGGTGCGACGCTGGGCTGCGTGCCCCCCGCTCCGGGTTATTTCAAGCGGATCCGCGAGATTTGCGACCGTTATGGCGTGATCTTCATCGCTGACGAGGTCATGTGTGGGATGGGGCGCACCGGCAGCCTCTTCGCCATCGAGCAGGAGGGCGTCTGCCCCGACATCATCACGGTGGCCAAAGGCCTGGGCGCCGGATACCAGCCGATCGCCGCGGTGCTGGTGCGCGAGACCCTGATCGAAGCGATCGAGAACGGCACGGGGGCACTGGCCAACGGACATACCTATATGGGCCACCCGGTGGCCTGCGCCGCGGCGCTCGCCGTCGTGGAAACGATCGAGAAGGGCGGATTGCTCGACGCTGTCCGTCAGCGCGGCCAGCAATTGCGCTCCGAGCTGGAGCGGCGGCTCGGCCAGCACCCCCATGTCGGTGACATCCGCGGGCGAGGACTGTTCCAGGCGATCGAGCTGGTCGAGAACCGGGCAGACAAAACCCCGTTCTCGCGCGACCGTCGCCTTGCCGAAACGCTGAAGACCTCGCTGCAGCAGCAGGGGCTGATCGCCTATCCGTCCAGCGGCACGGCCGATGGCGTCGCGGGCGATCATCTGCTGCTTGCGCCGCCCTACATCGTGTCATCCGACGACGTCGAGACGATCGCGAGCGGTGTCGAGCGCGCCATTTCCCAACTACTTCCAGCCTGAACACGGACGAACATCGCCATGGGACGCAAGACAATCCTCACCTGCGCAGTGACCGGCAACCTGACGACGCGGGAGCAGCATCCCGGTCTGCCGATTACGCCGGAAGAGATCGCCCGCGCCGCGATCGAGGCCGGGCGGGCGGGCGCGGCCGTCGCGCATATCCATGCGCGCGACGTGAAGACCGGAAAGGGAAGCATGGATACCGAGGCCTTCCGTGAGATCATGGCGCGGATCAAGAATGCCGGCTCCGACATCATCATCAATCTCTCGACCGGCGAGGGCGGGCGATACATGCCGTCCGAGGCCGATCCGGCGGTGGCCGGGCCCGGCACGACGTTGACGACGCCCGAGCGGCGCGTGGCCCATGTCGAGGCGCTCAAGCCGGAGATCTGCACGCTCGACTTCAACACCATGTTCTCGGGCTCGGCGGTCGTGATCAACACGCCGCGCAATCTAGAGATCATGGCCAGCCGGATCTATGCGGCGGGAGTCCTGCCCGAGGTCGAACTGTTCGATACCGGCGATCTGCATCTCTGCAAGATCTTCATCGAGCGCGGCCTGATCAAGACGCCGACGCTTTTTCAGATCGTCATGGGCATCCGCTATTCCGCCGTCGCGAACCCGGAAACGCTGATGTATTTCCGTTCCCAGCTGCCGCCAGATGCGATCTGGGCGGCGTTCGGCATCGGGCGCCACGAATTCCCCATGCTCGCGCAGGCCTGGCTGCTCGGCGGGCATGTCCGCGTCGGCCTCGAGGACAACGTCTACATCTCCAAGGGCAAGCTGGCGAGAGACAATGCCGAGCTTGTCGAGAAGAGCGTGTCGCTGATCGAGAATCTCGGTGGCAGCATCGCGACGCCCGCGGAAGCCCGGGCGATCCTAGGCCTGAACGGCTCACGCTGCATGAGCTCGCTGTAGTCGAAGGAGGCACTTATAAGGGGCCGCGGTTACCTCGCGGTGGCAGTCTCGCGGATGCGCGCTATTCTGCGGGCGCCCGCCGACGCCATACCAGTCGATCCAATGTAACTTGGAGCGAGGGATCCGCGTCAGAAACATGCAAGCGTCGGATCTTCCGGCGCTTTTTGCTTTTTGGGCTGTAACCCTTCGATTTGCCGGAAACCGCCAGGCTTCAAACGCAAGAGGGCGCCGTCTGGCGCCCTCTGCAGGTGTTTTCGAAGCTCTACGCGTTCACGTCAATTCCGCGCCGCGCTTCTCAGGGATGAGGAGCCACATGGCGAGGAGGTCGAGGATGTAGAGTGCGGCGAGCAGGGCGATGGCGGTCTGGAAGCCATAAGCCGCCGCGATCGCGCCGACCACGACCGGGCCGAAGCCGCCGACGCCGCGGCCGATGTTGAACAGCACGTTCTGGGCGGTGGCGCGCGCCGCCGTCGGGAAGAGCTCGCTGATCAGCGCGCCATAGCCGCCGAGCATGCCGTTGACGAAGAAGCCCATCACCGCGCCGGCGACGAGCAATTGCATCGGATCGGTCAGGCGCGAATAGACCACGACCATCACGGCGGCGCCGATCATGTAGCCGAAGAAGGCCGGGCGGCGCCCGATCCGGTCGGCGATATGGCCGAAGGCGAAGATGCCGAGCGCCATGCCGCCGATGGTCACCGCCGTCCACACCGCCGATTGGGTCAGCGCGAAGCCGAACCGCGTGGCGAGGTAGTTCGGCAGCCAGATCATCACGCCGTAATAGCCGAAGTTCTGGACCGAGCAGAGGATGACCATGCCGAGGCTGAGCTTGGCGGTCTCGCGGTCCTTGACCAGCAGGCGCAGGGCCGATTCCTTCGGCCGGTCCTTGGAGCGGGCGACGAAGACCTCGGGCTCGTGCAGGGAGTGGCGGATGAAATAGGCCGCGACCGCTGGCAGGATGCCGATGGCGAACATGCCGCGCCAGCCGATCGTGGGCAGCAGGATCGGGGTGGCTATTGCCGCGGCGAGCACGCCGACCTGCCAGCCGAGGCCGACATAGGAGGAGGCGCGCGCCCGCTTCGAGGCCGGCCAGGCCTCGGCGACCAGCGCCATGCCGATGCCGAACTCGCCGCCGAGCCCGAGGCCGGCGATGGTGCGGTAGATCAGCAGGTCCCAGTAGCCCTGCGCCAAGGCGCACATGCCGGTGAAGACGGCGAAGAGGACGATGGTCCAGGTCAGCACCCGGACGCGGCCGATACGGTCCGAGAGCATGCCGAAGCCGATGCCGCCGAGCACGGCGCCGACCAGCGTCGCGGTGACCAGCGAGGCGGCCTGGGCCTGGCTGAGCTGGAGGTCGGCCGAGATCGCCCGCAGCATGAAGCCGAGGATCAGGAGGTCGAACCCGTCCATCGCATAGCCGATCGCTGCACCCCACAAGGCCTTGCGCGCCTTGCTGTCCACTTCCGTTGGTGCGGCGGCGGCTGCCGCTTGAAGATCGCTCATGATGAAAGCCCCTTGTCTGCTCCGGCCAAGCCCAGCGGAGCGGCGATGCGGCATGGCGTCGCCCATATTCAGATCGTTTGGCATCTCATGCGGCCTGGGTCGGCGCAATGAGCGTCCGCGCCCCAGCCTGTGGATGTCGTGGGAAACCCTGTCATGAGCGTTTTTCGGGAACGCCGGGGTCATCCTGCGGTCCGGCTGGCGGCTGGAGGGAGATGCAGCGGAGCAGGGTTGCAGATCGCGGTGAAAATCGCCGGGCAGAGGGATTGACCTGCCGGGCCGAGGCGATCAGAAGAGGCCGTTTGCCAATTCGACCAGCCCTTGCGCCCTTGCCGTTCCCGGCGAGCGGCGTCGCTCAGCCCGGAGAGACCGCGCCATGTCCCACCTGTTCACCCCCACCGACAGGACCGTGATCGCGCGCGAAGCGGCCAAGATGCTGCTCGAAATCAAGGCTGTCCACTTTTACAGCGACAAGCCCTTCTTCTTCACCTCGGGCTGGGCCAGCCCGGTCTATATCGACTGCCGCAAGATCATCTCCTATCCGCGCCTGCGCTCGACGCTGATCGATTTCGCGGCGACGACGATCGTGCGCGATATCGGCTACGAGTCGCTCGACATCATCGCCGGCGGCGAAACAGCGGGCATTCCCTTCGCCGCCTGGATCTCCGATCGTCTTTCGCTGCCGATGCAGTATGTCCGCAAGAAGCCGAAGGGTTTTGGCCGCAACGCCCAGATCGAGGGCTCCGTCGTCGAGGGCGCGCGCACCCTGTTGGTCGAGGATCTCGCCACCGACGGCCGCAGCAAGGTCAATTTCGCCGAGGCGCTGCGCAATGCCGGCGCCGACGTGCAGCACTGCTTCGTGCTGTTCTACTACGACATCTTCCCGAAGAGCCGCGAGCTGATGGCCGAGATCGGCGTCAACTTGCATTATCTCACCACCTGGTGGGACGTGCTGGCCGTGGCCAAGGAGAGCGGCCATTTCGAGCCGCGTATCCTGGCCGAGGTCGAGAGCTTCCTGAATGACCCGGCGAGCTGGTCGGCCAAGCATGGCGGCATCTCCGCCTTCGGCGAGGAGAAGAAGCCGGCCTGAGCCATGGCGCGCGAGCTGCAGCTGCGATTCGATCGCGAGAACGCGCAACTACTCGACGGGCGCGGCCGGATCTTCGATCCGGCGACCCGGCGTTGGAGCGAGGCGACCGCAATGGCGGGGCGGGGAGAACCCGTCTCTCTGGCCCGCGCTCTTCGCTGGCTCCAGCGCGACAGCGGGATGCCGCTGCGGACGCCCGTCGCCGTGATCGGGACGCGCACGCCGACCGTCGCGCAGGAAGCCGCCGCCGTTGCGATGGGGCGACGGCTCGCGGAGCATGGCGTCACCGTTCTGTGCGGCGGCCGTTCCGGGGTGATGGAAGAGGTCTGCCGCGGCGTGGCGGAAGCCGGCGGCCTGTCGATCGGTCTCCTGCCCGATGACGAGCCCGAGGCAGCCAATCCCTATGTGACCGTCCCGCTGGCGACCGGGATCGGCGTCGCCCGCAACGCGCTGATCGCCCGGGCCGCCTGCTGCCTCGTCGCGATCGGTGGCGGTTATGGCACCTTGTCCGAGATCGCTTTCGCCTTGCAGTTCAAGCGCCCGGTCTTCCTGCTGGAAGGCGCTCCCGTGGTGGATGGTGCGCAGGCCTGCACTGACGCGGACGCCGCGCTCGACGCGGTGGCGGGGGTGATCCTGGCGCTCTGAGCGCGCCGGAATTTACGGCTTTTCGGGGCGGCTCGTTGCCGCGCCGCCACGCGCTTCGAGAGCCTTACCGACGCGGCGCATCGCCTCGCCGGCGGCGTTGCATTCTTCGTCACTCAAGACCTGCATCATCGCCTCGATCTCGGCGACATGGACCGCCATCGCCTTGCGGGTCAGCGCTTCTCCGGCAGGCGTGAGCCAGAGGCGGCGCAGGCGCTTGTCGGCCTCGTCATTACGGCGCTCGATCAGGCCGCGCTTCTCCAGCACGGGCAGCAGCATGCTCATCGCGCTGCGCCCGACCAGGAGCTTCTCGGCCAAGGCCTGCTGGGAGAGGCCGGGGACATGGAAGATATTGGCGAGCACGTCGTAATGCGCGAGCTGGATGTCGAGCGGCGCCAGGGCCTCGGTGAAGACCTTCTCCCAGAGGCTGTGCGCGCGGGCGACGGCGATCCAGTTGCGGAAACGCGGCAATTCCCAGGGCAGGACCTGCGCTTCAGGCGAAGCAGAAGGGGCTTGTATTTTGTTCATGACTGAACATAATGGTTCAGCGCTGAACAAGATCGGGTCTTCGCCATGACCACTGCCACCCTTCGCTACATGCGCCCGCTGGTCCGGGCCGCGAGCTTCATAGCTCCGCGCACAGCCGGCCGGCTGGCCTTCCGCCTCTTCTGTACCCCGCCGAGGCCGTCGACGCGAAACGGAAACGGCAAGATGGGGCAGCCGCCGCGGCTGCGACAAGCGAGCTTGCGCGCGATACCGTTTCCGTGCGGGAGCGTGCAGGCCTATGTCTTCGAGCCTGAGGAGCAGGCGCCGACCCGGACGGTGCTGCTGGTCCATGGCTGGACCGGCGATGCGGCCTCGATGACGGGCTTCGTCGAGCCGCTCCTGGCGGCTGGCTTCCGGGTCGTCGCCTTCGACCTGCCTGGCCATGGCGCCTCGACGGGGCGGGAGCTCAATATTCCGCTCGGCGTCGCGAGCCTTGCGGCGGTCGCGCGGGTGTTCGGGCCATTCCACGCGATCGTCACCCATTCCTTCGGCGGCGCGATCACGCTGGCCGCACTGGCGGGCTCGGTCAGGGGACAGCCGGTGGTCAGCGCGGATCGGCTCGTGCTGATCTCGGCGCCGTCCTCGATCACTCGGATCACCCGGCAATTCGGCCATGCGATCGGTCTCGGCCGGCGCGGGCAGGCGGCGCTGGAGCAGCGCATCCATGTCGTCGCCGGCAATCCGGTCGAGGCTTTTGAGGCGCCGCTCCAGCTCAAGGCGATCGGCCTGCCGACGCTGGTGATCCATGATCGGCAGGATCGCGAACTGGGCTTCGCGCATGCCGAGGCGTTGGAGCAGGCCGGCCCGTTCGTCCGGCTGGAAGCGACGGACGGGCTCGGCCACCGCCGCATCCTGAAGGTGCGCCCGGTCGCCGAGAGCGTGGCGCGCTTCGTCGCCGGCGAGGGCTAGCTCAGAGCCAGCCCATCAATTCGCGCTGCACGACCTCGGCGATGACGTCGATGCCTTCGGGGGAATCGTTGAGGCAGGGCAGGTAGGCGAATTTCTCGCCGCCATTATGCAGGAAGATCTCGCGGTTCTCGCCGTCGAGTTCTTCCAGCGTCTCCAGGCAATCGGCCGAGAAGCCCGGCGCGACGATCGCCATCGATTTCTTCCCGGCCTGGGCCAGGGCCTTCACCGTTTCGTCGGTATAGGGTTGGAGCCACTCGTCCGGACCGAATCGCGACTGGAAGGTCAGCGGGAACTGCTCCTCGGAGAGGCCGAGCTCGGCGCGCAGCAGGCGCCAGGTCTTCACGCACTGGCAATAATAGGGGTCGCCCTTCAACAGATACTCCTTCGGCATGCCGTGGAAGGAGCAGAGGATGACCTCCGGCGCGAAATCGAGCTTCGCCAGCGAGGCACGCATCGAGCGGGCGAGCGCGCCGATATAGACGGGGTCGTCGTGATAGGGCGGGGCGACGCGCACCGAAGGCTGCCAGCGCATCTGCATCAGCGCGCGAAAAGCCTGGTCGCAGGCGGTCGCCGAAGTCGGCGCGGCATATTGCGGATAGAGCGGCACCAGCAGGATACGATCGCAACCCTGGTCGAGCAGGGCCTTCAGCCGGCTCTGCACATCGGGGAAGCCGTAGCGCATGGCCCAGTCGAAGACGACGCGCTCTCCGGCCAACGGCTTCAGGCGCTCGGCCAACTGCTCGGTTTGCGAGCGGGTGATGGTCTTGAGCGGGCCCTCGTCACGCTCCTTGTTCCAGATCGAGGCGTAGTCCTTGCCCTTCCGGCCCGGCCGGGTCGAGAGGATGATCAGGTTGAGGATCGGCCACCATTTCCAGCGGGGCTCCTCGATGACGCGGCGATCGGAGAGGAATTCCTTGAGATAGGCGCGCATCGGCCAATAGCCGGTGCCCTCGGGCGTGCCGAGATTCATCAAGAGCACGCCGATGCGGCCGTACTGTACCTTCGGATGGTCGGGTGGCAGGGAAGCGGCCTCGCGGGCCGGCACTGCGGCGATGTCAGCGGTCATGAACGCGTGCACTCCTTGGCGTCGTGATTTAGACGAGTTCGCGCTTTCGTCCAGCCTTGAAGCTGCTCGAATGGCAGGGGTGCGACACTGCTTCCCGCCGTCGGGCGGCCCGAAACCCCTCTGGTCAGCGCCTCGCTCCTCTTGCTAGTCTGGAGCGGTTCTCAGGACATAGGGGCGCTTGCCATGACGAAGCTCACCCGCCGCAAGGCTCTCGGTGTCCTGGCGGCGCCAGTGACGCTCGCTGCGACCGCGCCCGTGGCGATGGCCCAGCAGCCGGCACCGAGCTTCACGCTGCTGCTGCTCAACGACATCTACAAGATGAGCGACGACAAGGGCCGCGGCGGTTTCGCGCGCGCGGCTGGCATCGCCAAGGCCGAGCGTGCCAAGGGCGTGCCGGTGCTGTTCTGCCATGCCGGCGACTGTTACTCGCCCTCGCTGATGTCGGGCTTCGACCAGGGCGCGCATATCGTTGCGATGCAGAACAAGATGGGCATCGACGTCTTCGTGCCCGGCAACCACGAATTCGATTTCGGCAAGGAGAACTACCTCAAGCTGACGGCAGCGCAGAGCTACCCGACCTTCGCCGCAAACCTGCGTGACGCTGCCGGCAGCATCCTGCCGCATCACAGGGATTCGCAGATCTTCGAGCTCGGCGGCATCAAGGTCGGCGTCATCGGCGCCGCCTTCGACCCGACCCCGCAGGTATCCTTCCCCGGTGACCTGAAATTCTCCTCGACCATGGAGGCGCTGCGCCGCGAGGCCAAGGTTTTGAAGGGCGAGGGCGCCGATATTCTCGTCGCCGTCGTCCATGCCGACCGGAAGACGGATTACGAGATCGTGCGCTCGCGCGTGGTCGATATCGTGCTCACCGGCCACGACCACGATCTCGCCATTGCCTATGACGGCAAGGTGGTGATGGTCGAGTCGAACGAGGAGGGCAATTACGTCACCGCGATCGACATCGCCGTCAGCGTCAAGGGCGAGGGGGCGGCGCGGCAGGTCTCGTGGACGCCGACCTTCCGCGTCAACGATTCCCGCGCAGCGACGCCGGACGCGGATGTCGCCGCCATCATCAAGGGCTACGAGAGCGAGCTGTCGAAGGAGCTCGACGTCGACATCGCGACGCTGGCCGCGCCGCTCGATTCCCGCACCGGCGTCATCCGCACGCAGGAGACCGCGATCGGCAACCTGATCGCCGATGCGATCCGCTCCGCGACCGGCGCGCAGCTCGCCATCACCAATGCCGGCGGCATCCGCGCCAACAAGCAATACGCGGCCGGGCAGAAGCTGACGCGCCGTGACGTATTGAGCGAACTGCCCTTCGGAAACGCCACCGTGATGGTCGAGATCACCGGCAAGGACGTGAAGGACGCGATCGAGAACGGCCTGCGCGATGCGCCGCAGGGCGCCGGGCGCTTCCCGGTGGTGTCCGGCCTGACATTCGAGGCCGATCTCAAGCAGCCGCAGGGCTCGCGCGTGGGTGCCGTCACTGTCGACGGCAAGCCGATCGATCCGGCCGGCAAATACACCGTCGCCTCCAATAACTTCATGCTGGAAGGCGGTGACGGCTACACGGCGCTGAGCCGCGGCAGGACGCTGATCGGCCTCACCGACGGCAAGCTGATGGCTAATGAGGTGATGGTCTATGTCCGCAAGCTCGGCACAGTCGATGCCAGGGTCGAAGGCCGGGCGGTCCTGAAGTGAAATGTACTGAAGCGCTCGCAGCCTTCCTGGCGAGCGGGAATTCAGCCGGCTGGCGCGAGCTGCCGGTCTTCGCGGCCGATGGGGCTGCTGCGCGCGCCTGCGCGGCGGTCGATGCCGAGCGGTCGGCCGGGCATGTGGTGGCTCCGGCACCGGAACGGGTCTTCGCCGCGCTGGCGCTGACGCCGCTCGATGCGGTCCGGGCCGTGATCCTGGGCCAAGACCCCTATCCGACGCCGGGCCATGCCAACGGGCTCGCCTTTTCCTATGTCGGCCCGCCGCCGCTGCCGCGCTCGCTCGTCAATATCTACAAGGAGCGAGCTGAAGACCTGGGAGAGCCCGCGCCCTCGGACGGCGACCTGACGCGCTGGGCGAAGCAGGGCGTCTTGCTGCTCAACACGGCGCTGACGGTGCGGGAAGGGGCGAGCAAGGCCGGCTCGCATCTCTCGCTCGGCTGGGGGGCGGTAACGGATGCGGTGATCGCGGCTGTCTCGCGCCAGCGGCCGCATGTGGTCTTCCTGCTCTGGGGCAATCCAGCGCAGACGAAGCGGCCCCTGATCGACGAGAGCCGACATCTGGTCATCGCCAGCGCGCATCCCTCGCCGCTGTCGGCGCGGCGAGGGTTCTTCGGCTCGAAGCCGTTCAGCCGAGCGAATGCGTGGCTGGACGAGCAGGGGGAGAAGCCGATCGCGTGGTGACGCGCGGCGTCACCCCACGGGGCGTTCGTCGGCGATGACCTTGCCGTCGTTCGGCAGCGCGCCGAGCGGGAGGATTTCGACCGCACCCTTCAGCTTCGTCACTTGCTGCAAGGTCGAGGACACCGCGTCGATCAGGCCGGCGGCCTCGGCGTAGATCTCGGCCTTCAACGTCATCGTGTCGGTCTCGTTGGCACGGCCGACGACGAGGCGGAGTTTTGCGATCTCGGCATGGCGCCTGGCGATCTCGGCGACCTGCTCGGGCCGCACGAACATGCCCTTGATCTTGGCAGTCTGGTCGGCGCGGCCCATCCAGCCCTTGATCCGGGTGTTGCTGCGACCGCAGGCGCTCACGCCCGGCAGGATGGCGGTGAGGTCGCCGACCGCGAGCCTGATCTGGGGATGATGCGGGTCTAGATTGGTGATCACGACCTCGCCAACCTCGCCCTCTGGAACGGGGTCGCCGGTGCCAGGCCGGACGATCTCGACGATCAGGTTCTCATTCAGCACCATGCCTTCGCGGGCTGCCGTCTCATAGGCGATGACGCCGACATCGGCGGTGGCATAGAGCTGGTAGGCATCGATGCCGCGCTCCCTGACCCAGGCCTGCAGCGAGGGCGGGAAGGCGGCGCCGGAGACCACCGCGCGCTTGATCGAGGAGATGTCGACGCCGCGCGTCTCGGCCGCCTCGATCAGGATCTTCAGGAAGTCGGGCGTGCCGGCATAGGCGCTCGGGCGGTAGGCGGAGATCACCTCCATCTGCTGCTCGGTATTGCCGGGACCTGCCGGGATCACGGTGCAGCCCACCGCGCGTGCGGCGGAATCCATGATGAAGCCGCCAGGCGTCAGGTGATAGCTCAGCGTGTTCAATACGATATCGCCCGGCCGGAAGCCGGCGGCGTAGAGGCCGCGTGCGGCGCCCCAGGCGTCGGCAGCGGTGCCTTCAGGCTCGAAGATCGGACCGGGAGACGTAAAGAGCCGACCGAAGGAGTTAGCTGCCTCCGAGACGAAGCCGCCGAAGGGCAGGGCCGCCTTCTGAAGCGCCGGGAGTTCCGCCTTGCGCAGGATGGGCAGGCCGGTCAGTGACTTGCGGTCAGTGATCGCATCGGGGTCGATGCCGGCGAGCCGTTCGGCATAGGCCGGCGCTTTCAGGGCTGCTGCCAGCACCGCCGGCAGCCTTGCGAAGAGGTCGGCCTCGCGCGCGGCAGGCGAACGGGTTTCGAGCGCGTCGTGGTGCTCTGTCATGGCGGGGTCTCGTCTGTCGGGTGCGGTGCCGGATCGTGCGTTCACGACAGCCAGCGCTTGCGGCGCTTGTAGCTCTTCACTTCACGAAAGGACTTCTTGTTGCCCTCGGCGACGCCGAGATAGAATTCCTTCACGTCCTCATTCTCGCGCAGCATCTTGGCTTCGCCGTCCATGACGACGCGGCCGGTCTCCATGATGTAGCCATAGGTCGCGTAGCGCAGCGCCATATTGGTGTTCTGCTCAGCGACGAGGAAGGAGACGCCCTCGTCGGCATTGAGCCCGCGGACGATCTCGAAGATCTCCTCGACGATCTGCGGGGCGAGGCCCATCGAGGGCTCGTCGAGCAGGATCATCTTGGGGTTCGACATCATGGCGCGGCCGATGGCGCACATCTGTTGCTCGCCGCCGGAGGTGTAGCCGGCCTGCGATGAGCGGCGCTGCTTCAGGCGCGGAAACAGGGTGTAGATCTTCTCGAGGTCGCGCTTGATCGCGGCATTGCCGTCGCGGCGGGTGAAGGCGCCGGTCAGCAGGTTCTCCTCGATCGAGAGATGGCCGAAGCAGTGCCGGCCTTCCATGACCTGAATGCAGCCGCGCCGGACGAGCTCGTTCGGGGACATCCTGTCGACGCGCTCGCCGTCGAAGACGATCGAGCCCTTGGTGACCTCGCCGCGCTCGGCCTTGAGCAGGTTGGAGATCGCCTTCAGCGTCGTGGTCTTGCCGGCGCCGTTGGCACCGAGGATCGCGACGATGCCCTGGCGCGGCACGGTGAGCGAGACGCCCTTCAGCACCAGCACGACATGGTCGTAGATGACCTCGATGTTGTTGAGCGACAGGATGGTGTCGCTCGCGGTCGCGGCGGCCTGCTTTTCGAGGGTGGCGGTCGACATCGGCCTCTCCCGGACAATCGGTATCGATGGGGTGCCGGCGGCGGAGAGCCGCCGCCGGCTGCCGTCAGATCAGGACGACTTTTCGCAGGGCTCGGTGCGCTTCGGCCAGTTGCCGGCCTTCTCGATATAGTCCTTGGCGTTGGCCTCGATCAGCGGCCGGACCTCGTCCTTCAGAGGCTCGACCCAGTCGCCCTTCTTGGTCCACTTGGTGCCGTCCCATTCCGAGACGAACATCTTGCTGTGGCCGGAATGGTCGGCGCAGGAGATCGTGGTCGGCGTGACGAAGCCGCCAAGCCCGATCTCCTTGAGGCGCGCCTCGGTGAGATTGAGGGATTCCAGGCCGCGGCGCATGTCCTCGGCGGTGATCACCTTCTTGCCGGTCAGCTTCTGCGCGTTGCGCACGGCCTCGACGACGAGCATCGCGTTGTAGACGCCGCGGTTGTAGAGCGCTTCGCCGACCTTCTCCTTCGGCGTCGTGCTCTTGCCCTTGTCGACCACGTATTTGAGGATGTCCTGCATGGCGGGCGCCTCGGTGCCGGCGAGCGTCCAGCTCAGCGACTTGTAGCCCTTGGCCTGGTCGCCGCCAGCGCGGGCGTCGTCATCGCCACCGGCCCACCAGACGCCGACCAGCTTGTTCATCGGGAAATTGTTCTTGGCCGCTTCCTTGACCGCGGTCGGGTTCATCGCACCCCAGCCCTGGTTATAGAGGAAGTCCGGCCGGTCGCGGCGGATCGAGAGCCAGAGCGAGCCCTGGTTCTGCATGTCGGCGGCGGCCACCGGATAGAGCTTGAGCTCGAAGCCGTATTTCTTGGCGAGGTTCTCGAGGACCGGGATCGGCTCCTTGCCGAAGGGCGCGTCGAGATGGATCAGGCCGAGCTTCTTGCCCTTGAGCTTGTCCATGCCGCCGAGCTCGGCCGCCATGTGCTTCACCATGACGGAGGCGCCGTCCCAGTAGGTGAAGGGCGGGATGAAGACCCACGGGAAATTCGTGCCGTCGGCCGAGGAGGACAGGCCGTAGGCCATCGACAGGATCGGGATCTTGTCGACATGAGCGCGCGGGATCGCGGCCAGCGTCGCGCCGGTCGACCAGGGCGAGTAGACGATGGTGTTCTTCGACTTGGCCTGCTCGTAGCACTCGATCGACTTCTTGGTGTCGTAGCCGGTCTCGCATTCCTCGTAGATGACCTTGACGCCGTTCACGCCGCCGTCGCGCTCGTTGATCATCGTGATGTAGTCGCGCATGCCGTCGCCGATCGGGATGCCCGAGCCCGAGAACGGGCCGGTGCGATAGGCGTTGTTGGCGAAGTAGACGCTGTCCTGCGCCATGGCCGGGGCAAGCGCGCCGGCGGCGAACAGGGCCCCGAGGGCTGCACCCTTCAACAGATTGCTGGTCTTCATGGACTTCCTCCGTTCGTTTCCTCCGGGCCGGTTCCAGCCGGTCCCGTCTTGTTTTCGCCGGCGCTTCTGTCGTGCCGGTCGTTTCTTGGGCTCTCTCCCGCGTCAGTACGGGAAGGGCCACGTCCGCAATTTCTGCTTCCCGATCTGCCAGAGCCTCGCGAGGCCGTGCGGCTCGACGATCAGGAAGATGATGATCAGCGCGCCGACCAGCATGAAGGTGACATGTTCGGCCGCCGCGCCCTGGATCGGGATGCCGAGCGCCGGCAGGCCGAATTTCAGCGCCGTCGGCAGGATCGACAGGAAGGCCGCGCCGAAGAAGGAGCCGATCAGGGAGCCGAGGCCGCCGATGATGACCATGAACAGGATGTTGAAGGAGAGGCGGATCGAGAACACGTCCGCAGCCTCGCCGCCGCCGTACCAGAGGAAGATCATCATCGCGCCGGCGACGCCGCAGAAATAGGAGGAGACGGCGAAGGCGGCGAGCTTGGCATTGAGCAGCTTGATACCCATCAGCTCGGCGGCGATATCCATGTCGCGCACCGCCATCCAGGAACGGCCGAGCTTGCCGTGGACGATGTTGGAGGCGAACCAGGTCAGCACCACGACGAGGCCGAGGCAGACGAAATAGCGGGTCTCCGGGGTCGCGGACGCACCCGTCAGGGGGATGTCGAAGAGCGTGCGCTGCGGCACCTCGATCGCGCCCGAGGCGTTGTAGTTGAACAGCCAGGGCACGCGCACGAAAGCCCATTGCAGGAAGAACTGCGCGGCGAGCGTCGCGACCGCCAGGTAGAAGCCCTTGATGCGCAGCGAGGGCAGGCCGAAAAGCACGCCGATGCCGGCCGAGAACAACCCCGAGAGCAGGATCAGGACGATGATGTTCACGCCCGGGAAGATCGTGGTCAGCTTGTAGCAGCTATAGGCGCCGACACCCATGAAGGCGGCGGTGCCGAGCGAGATCAGCCCGGTATAGCCGGTGAGGATGTTGAGCCCGACCGCCGCCAGCGAGAAGATCAGGAATGGGATCATCACCGAGGCGATGAAGAAGTCGCTGCCCAGGAAGGGGATGGCGACCAGCGCGACGCCTAAGATGACGGCGATGCCGATCCGGTCCTCCCTGAGGGGGAAGACCGCCATGTCGGCGGAATAGGTGGATTTGTATTGGCCGGCCTCGCGGTAGAGCATGTCGTCCGGCTCCTCAGATACGTTCGATGATCTTGTCGCCGAACAGGCCCTGCGGCCGGAACAGCAGGAAGCCGAGGGCGATGAAATAGGCGAGCCAGCTCTCGATGCCGCCGCCGATCAGCGGGCCCCAGTAGAACTCGCCGAGCTTCTCGCCGATTCCGATGATCAGGCCGCCGACGATGGCGCCGGGGATCGAGGTGAAGCCGCCGAGGATCAGCACCGGCAGGGCCTTGAGCGCCACGATCTCCAGCGCGAAGGACACGTCCGAGCGGGCGCCCCACATGATGCCGGTGATCAGCGCGACGATGCCGGCGGTGAACCAGACGATCACCCAGATCTGGTTGAGCGAGATGCCGACCGAGAGCGCCGCCTTGTGGCTGTCGGCCACCGCTCGCAAGGCTCTTCCGATGCGGGTGTACTGGAAGAAGGCGGCGAGCGCGGCAATCATCAGCGAGGCGATGAGGGCGGCGGCGATATCGATCTTCTGGAGCGAGACCAGCCCGCCGAGGATCTGCAGGTCGACCGCGCCTTTCGGCAGGTAGAGCTGCTCGGCGATCATCTGCTTGGGATTGCCGCCGAAGAGCGCTTCGCCGAAGCCGATCAGGAAATAGGTGATGCCGAAGGTCGCCATGAACAGGATGATGTCGGGCTGGTTGACCAGCGGGCGCAGCACCACGCGCTCGATGGTGACGGCGAGCGCGAACATCACGCCGAGCGTCAGGATGACCGCGAGGAAGGCCGGCACGCCCTTCTCGTAGAGGCCGACCAGGGTCAGCGCCGCGAACACCACCATGATGCCCTGGGCGAAGTTGAACACGCCCGAGGCCTTGAAGATCAGCACGAAGCCGAGCGCGATGAGCGCATAGAGCACCCCGGAGACGAGCCCTTCCCAGACCGTCTGCACCAGCAGGTCCGGCGCCTGCGCCATCTGCTGGAACGGGTCGACGAAGATCGCGTAGAGCGTGTTGGTGGAATCGAGCCGGACTCCGATCGCGAGTGCCGCAATCACGGCCGCAACGATCAGGCCGGCCTTGACCAGCGGGTTGGCGAGAAGGTTCGGGGCGGGGCGGGTGGCGATGTCGCTCATGTCTCCACGCTCCTCAATGCGCCACGCCGAGATAGGCGTCGATGACCTTCTGGTTCGCCTTGACCTCGTCAGGCGTGCCGTCGGCGATCTTGCGGCCGTATTCGAGCACGACGACCCGGTCGGAGAGGTCCATCACCACGCCCATGTCGTGCTCGATCAACGCAATGGTGGTGCCGAACTGGTTGTTCACGTCGAGGATGAAGCGGCACATGTCTTCCTTCTCCTCGAGGTTCATGCCGGCCATCGGCTCGTCGAGCAGCAGCAGCTCCGGCTCCATCGCGAGCGCGCGGCCAAGCTCGACGCGCTTCTGCAGGCCGTAGGGCAGCTTGCCGACAGGCAATTTGCGGATGTGCTCGATCTGCAGGAAGTCGATGATGTCCTCGACGACGCGGCGATGCGCGATCTCCTCCTGCATCGCCGGGCCGTGGCGCAGGGCCTGCCAGAAGAAGCCCTTCTTCATCTTGAGCGTGCGGCCGGTCATGATGTTGTCGAGCGTCGACATGCCCTTGAACAGCGCGACGTTCTGGAAGGTGCGGGCGATGCCGCCGGCGGCGGCGCGATGCGGGCGCATCTTGGCGCGGCGCTCGCCCTTGAAGACGATCTGGCCTTCCTGCGGCTGGTAGAAGCCGTTGATGCAGTTCAGCATCGAGGTCTTGCCGGCGCCGTTGGGGCCGATGATGGCGCGGATCTCGCCCTTGCGGATGTCGAAGGAGACGTCGGTGATCGCCTTCACGCCGCCGAAGCGCAGCGAGATGTTCTCGACCGAGAGCAGGACCTCGCCCTTGTCGCGGACGGGCACGCCGGTCACGTTGATCGGTTCCGCGTTCATGCCGCCTTCGCCGCGGACGGCGCCCCCTCGACCGTGACGGGATAGAGCCTGGCGTCGCGCACCTTGACGCGGGCCGAGATCACCCCCTTGCGGCCATCCTCGAAGGTGACTTCCGTCGAGATGTCGGCGGCGTCCGAGCCGTCATAGAGTGCGGTGACCAGCGGGGCGTAGCGCTCGGCGATGAAGCCGCGGCGGACCTTCTGGGTGCGGGTGAGCTCGCCGTCGTCGGCATCGAGCTCCTTGTGCAGGATCAGGAAGCGCTTGATCTGGGCGCCGCCCATCATCGGCTCGGAGGCGAGCGAGCGGTTCACCTCGTCGACATGCTTGGCGATCATGTCGTAGACGAGATCGTGGCCGGCGAGCTCCTGATAGGAGGCGTAGACCACATTGTTGCGCTCGGCCCAGTTGCCGACGGCGATGAGGTCGATATTGAGCGCGACGGTGGCATAGTCGCGGCCCTGGCCGAAAGCCACGACCTCCTTGATGTTGGGATAGAACTTGAGCTTGTTCTCGATGTATTTCGGCGGGAAGAGGTCGCCGCTGTTGAGCTTTCCCACATCCTTGGCGCGGTCGATGATCTTGAGGTGGCCGCCGTCGTCGAAGAAGCCGGCATCGCCGGAGCGGACATAGCCGTCGGCGGTCATCGTCTCCGCGGTCTTGTCGGGGTCCTTGTAATAGCCGCCGAAGATCGAGGGCGAGCGGTAGAGCACCTCGCCATTGTCGTCGATGCGGATATCGACCATCGGCGCGGGCTTGCCGACGGTGTCGGCCTTGATCTCGCCGTTCGGCTGCATGGTGATGTAGACCCCGGCCTCGGTCTGGCCGTAGAGCTGCTTCAGGTTGATGCCGATCGAGCGGTAGAAGCGGAAGAGCTCGGGGCCGATCGCCTCGCCGGCGGTGTAGCCGACCTTGATATTGGTCAGGCCGAAGCGGTTGCGCAGGGGGCCGTAGACCAGCATGTCGCCGAGCTTGTAGAGCAGGCGGCCCTTCAGCGGCACGCTCTCGCCGTTCAGGATCTGCTCGCCATAGCGCTTCGCGACGTCGAGGAAATAGTGGAACATCTTCCGCTTGAGCGCGCCGGCATCCTCCATGCGCACCATGGTCACGGTCAGCATGTTCTCGAAGACGCGCGGCGGGGCGAAGGCATAGGTGGTGCCGACCTCGCGGCGGTCGTCGATCACCGTGTCCGGGCTTTCCGGGCAATTGACGCAGAAGCCCGCCAGCATCGCCTGCGCATAGGAAAACACATGGTCGCCGACCCAGGCGATCGGCAGATAGGCGATGACCTCGTCGGTCTCGTTCAGCCCGTCGAAGCCGCAGCCGATCTCGGCGGCGATCAGGACGTTGAAATGGCTGAGCATCACGCCCTTGGGCCGTCCGGTCGTGCCGGAGGTATAGAGGATGATGCCGAGATCGGAGCCCTGGCCCTGTTCCATCTCGCGGGCCAGCGCGGCCTCGATCTGCGGGTCCTTCAGCGCCTTGGCGCCGGCCTCGATCACCGTCTCGATGGCGTGGAGCTTGCTGTGGTCGTAGTCGCGCAGGCCCCGGGGCTCGTCATAGAGCATGTGCCGGAGATGCGGCAGGCGCTCGGTGATCGAGAGCAGCTTGTCGACCTGCTCCTGGTCCTGCACCACGGCGATGACCGCCTCGGCATGGTCGAGGACATAGGCCATCTCCTCGGCGACGCCATCGGCATAGACAGGCACGGGAATCGCACCGAGCCACTGCGCCGCGCACATCGACCAGTAGAGCTTCGGCCGGTTCTGGCCGATGATCGCGACCTTCTCGCCGCGCTTCAGGCCGAGCTGCCGCAAGCCCTCGGCGAAATCGCGGACATGGGTCGCGACCTCGGCCCAGTTCCAGGACTGCCAGATGCCCAGGTCCTTGTGGCGGAAGGCCACGCGCGAGGCGCGCTCCCTTGCATTGCGCAACAGCAATTTCGGAAAGGTATCCGCCTCGCCGGCGGTGCCGCTTGCCACGATTGCGTTCTCCCTGTCGAGCCGCCATGCGTCGTGGCGACTTCCGCGGGCCGGTTTCCGGCCTCGTTCTCATGCAAGACTTGCAGGCGGCCATCATCTTCGCAAGGACCCGCTTGACAGACAATTCGCCTTTTGGTGATTATCGTCCCGCCGAAGTTTGCTTCTCACGCAGATGTGTTGCGTGCGCTTTTGCTTCGGCCCTGATTTTCCTCACGAATTCGGCCGATTGAATCGGCGGGCGGAACCGTGCCTGCGACGGTGGCGGACAGACTCATGCTTCATCATCTGTCTTTCGGCGTTGCCGGTATCGAGCGTGCCTGCGCCTTCTACGACGCGGTGCTGGCGCCGCTCGGCTATGTCCGGGTCTGGTCGGACCTGCGGCCCGGCGAGACCGGGCAGGCGGTCGGCTACGGCTGGCCGGGCGGAGGCGACAAGCTGGCGCTGAAGCTCAAGCCGGAGGGTCAGCGGCCGCCGGGGCCGGGCTTCCACCTCGCCTTTGCCGCGCCCGATCGCGCAGCGGTCGACAGATTCCATGAGGCAGCGCTTTGGCATGGCGGGCGCGACAATGGCGCACCCGGACTGCGTCCTCACTACGGGCCGCATTACTACGCCGCCTTCGTGATCGATCCCGACGGCTACGCGATCGAGGCGGTGTTCAACGAGCCCGCGTAATACGCCCTGACGGCGAGAATCGTCATGGCGAAAGCCCGCCATCCGGGGAATGGCGGGCTGTTCGAGATGCGATGGCGGTCATCCGAAACTAGCGGCGCCCACCAGCTCGCGGATCGGTGCTTCGCCGGTCATTGCGGATTTTCACCGGCTGGCATGCCTGGAACGGATCGAGCCAATTGCCCCAGAGGCGACGGGCGATATCCGACTGGACGGCGGCATATTCGGTGAGCTGATCGGTGACCCGTTTCGAGAACAGGTCGAGGAGGCCAAACATTGCAGCGGTTCCTTTCTCAGCCATTGGCTGTTCGGGATAAGCAACGCGCGAAAGGCGATTTGGTGCCGTAGCGGCCCTTCACCCTTCGTAGCGCGAAAGCCGATCGAGGTCGCGGATGGTGATGCTGCCATGCCCGAGCTCGATCAGGCCGAGATCGGCGAGCTTGGCCAGACCCTGGTTCGCCATCTGCCGGGAAATGCCGGCGAGCATGCCGAGCTCCTCCTGCGAGATCGCCAGCGTGCGTCCGAGATCGGGATAGAGGATGGGATTGAACAGCCAGGCGAGGTTGCGGGCCAGCCGGCCGGTGGAATCCAGCGTACGCTCGGTCTCGGCGAGCGAGATGAACTGGGCGAGGCGCTCGTTGAACTGGTGGACGAGGAAGCGGTTGAAGGCGGCCGAATGCTCGAACAGCCAGAGGAAGGTCGAGCGGCGCATCAGGGCGATCCGGGATTCGCGCAGCGCCACCAGCTCGTAGCGGCGTGCCTCGGCCTTGATCACGGTGCCTTCTCCGAACCAGGCGCCGGAGCGCAGGCCGGCGAGCGTCGCCGTCTTGCCGGATTTCGAGGTCGTCGCCATCTTGACCAGTCCGTCGGCGACGCCGGTCCAGGATTCCAGCCGGTCGCCGACATGGCAGATCGAGGCGCCCTTGCCATAGCTCTTGAAGGAGATGCCGCGCCGCGCCTCCTCGAATTCCGCCTCGGAAAGATCATGGGACCAGGAGGCGATGGCGCGCAGTTCCTCGGGGGTGATCACAAGCAATCCTTGAAGCCGGCTGTCGGCTCAATATGGCGTGCGGTGGCAATCGGACTCAAGTTGAACCAAAGAGGCGCCGAAAGCTCCTTGCCTCATTCGGCAGCCTGCGGCAGTGCGGCGTCAGAGCCACCCTCGCGCAACTGCCCAAGCAGCATCGCCTCCTCAGCCTTCGCCGCCTTGAGATGCCGCTCCTTGACGTGACCGAAGCCGCGGATTTTCTCCGGAATCGCGGCCAATGCCACGCAAAACGCATGGTTCTCGGGCGTGAGCCGGGTCAGCAATTCGTTCAGCAGCACTTCGTAATCCGCGATCAGCCGGCGCTCGGTACGGCGTTCGGCGGTATAGCCGAAGAGGTCGAGAGCCGTGCCGCGCAGGCCCTTGAGCTTCGCCAGCACCGAGAAGGCGCCCATCATCCAGGGGCCGAAGCTCAGCTTGCGGGGCAAGCCTGTATTCGGATCGCGCCGGGCCAGCAACGGCGGGGCGAGGTGGAACTCATAGCGCAGCGGCTTCCCCTCGCTGCCCTCGGCCTCGAAAGTCGCGGCGACCTGCTTGCGGAAGGCGCCGTCGCTGTAGAGCCGGGCAACCTCGTACTCGTCCTTGTAGGCCATCAGCTTGAACAGGTTGCGGGCGACGGCCTCGCTCAGCGCGCTCTGGCCGGGCATGACCGCCGCTTCCCGCGTTTGCGCACGGGCGACGAGATGGCGATAACGCGCCGCATAGGCCGCATTCTGATAGGCGGTGAGAAAGGCGACGCGGCGCTCGATGATCTCTTCCAGCGTCTGCGAGAGCTGGCGTGCGGGCGTTGCCGCCTTGCTTTGCGACAGGAGGCCGGCGAGCGCTTCGGGGGCATGCGCGGCGCGGCGGCCGAGCTCGAACGCCTGCTTGTTCATGGCGACGGCCTCGCCATTGAGCTCGATCGCCCTGAGCAGGGCCTCGCGGGAGAGCGGCACGGCGCCAAGTTGCCAAGCATGGCCGAGCATGAACATGTTGGCGGCGATGGCATTGCCGAGGAAGGCGACCGCTGCTGCCGTCGCGTCTAGGAAGTGCGTCTGCTCGCGGCCGGCGGCCGAGAGGATCGCGCGTTTCAGGCGCTCGGTCGGCAGCGAGAAATCGGCGTTGCGGGTGAAATCGCCCGGCAGGCTCTCGGCCGTGTTGACGATGACCGTGCCGCGCTCCGGCCGGATCGCGCCGAGCACCTTCTTCGAGCCGGTGACGGTGAGGTCGCAGCCCAGCACGAGATCGGCCTGCCCGGCGGTGACGCGGATGGCGTGGATATCGTCCGGATGCGGCGCGAGTTTCACATGGCTGAAGACGGCGCCGCCCTTCTGGGCGAGGCCGGCCATGTCGATCATGCCGCAACCCTTGCCTTCGAGATGCGCGGCCATGCCGAGAATGGCGCCGATGGTGACGACGCCGGTGCCGCCGACGCCGGTGACGATCACCGCGAAGCTGCGGTCGAGCGCCGGCACGAACGGCTCCGGCAGCTCGCTTTCGCCGAGCGCCGCGGCATCGAGCCGGAGCGGATCGGCCTTCTTCGGCTTCGCGCCGTGGACCGTGACGAGGGACGGGCAGAAGCCCTTCACGCAGGAAAAATCCTTGTTGCAGTTCGACTGGTCGATCTGGCGCTTGCGGCCGAATTCGGTTTCCAGCGGCTGCACCGAGACGCAGTTCGATTGCACGCCGCAATCGCCGCAGCCCTCGCAGACCAGCTCGTTGACGATCACGCGCTTGTCCGGGTCGGGATAGGCCCCACGCTTGCGGCGCCTGCGCTTCTCGGTGGCACAGGTCTGGTCGTAGAGCAGCAACGAGACGCCGGAGGTTCCGGCGAGCTCGCGCTGGACGGCGTCGAGCTCGTCGCGATGATGCAGGGTGGTGCCGGCCGGCCACTGCGTGCCGGGCGGATATTTGCCGGGGTCGTCGCTGACGACGGCGATGCGCTGCACCCCTTCGGCTGCGACCTGCCTTGCCATCTGGTCGGGCGAGAGATGGCCTTCGGCCTGCTGGCCGCCGGTCATGGCCACCGCATCGTTGTAGAGCAGCTTGTAGGTGAGGGTGACGCCGCTCGCGACGGCCCAGCGAATCGCGAGCGAACCGGAATGGGTATAGGTGCCGTCGCCGAGATTCTGGAAGACATGGCCGCGCTTCGAGAACGGCGCCTCGCCGACCCAGTTGGCGCCTTCGCCGCCCATCTGGGTGAAGCCCGCCGTGTCGCGGTCCATCCACTGCACCATGTAGTGGCAGCCGATGCCGGCATAGGCGCGCGACCCCTCGGGCACGATTGTCGAGGAATTATGCGGGCAGCCCGAGCAGAAATAGGGCGTGCGCCTCGCGATTTCCTGCGCCTCGGCGAGGCGTCCCTGCGCCGCGGCGATCTCCTCCAGCCGGGCGCGCAAGGCAGGGTCGTCGCGGTATTGCAGCAGGCGGCCGCCCAATGCGATCGCGATATCGTTGGGGTCGAGTGCGCCATGGACCGGGAAGAGCCAGTCGCCGGTCTCATCCTTCTTGCCGATGACCATCGGCTGGTGCGCGGCGCCGTAAAGCTCCTCGCGAACCTGCACCTCGATCAGCGAGCGCTTCTCCTCGACGACCATGATCAGGTCTAGTCCATCAGCGAAGGCCTTCAGCTCGGCCGGGTCGATCGGCCAGGGGCAGGCGAGCTTGAACAGGCGGATGCCGAGATCATTGGCGCGGACCTCGTCGATGCCGAGATCGGCCAGTGCCTGCTGCACGTCGAGATAGGATTTGCCGACGGTTGCGATGCCGATGCGCGGCGTCTTGCCGCCCTGGGTAACGATGCGGTTCAGTTTGTTGGCGCGCAGATAGGCCAGCATCGCATCGCGCTTGTAGAGATGCATCCGGCGTTCCTGCTCGACGAAATCGAGCTCTCGGCGGATCGCGAGGCCGCCGGGCGGCGGGGTGTAATCGGTGGGCGTGACGATGGCGACGCGGTCGAGCGAGCCATCGATCGATGCGGTCGATTCGATGTTGTCCTTGACGCATTTGATGCCGACCCAGACCGAGGCGAAGCGCGAGAGCGCGATGCCGTGCAGGCCGTAATCGATGATCTCCTGCACGCCGGCCGGGTTGAGGATCGGCATCATCCGGTCGACCAGCACGAATTCGGTCTGGTGGGCGTTGGTCGAGGATTCCGCGGTGTGGTCGTCGCCCATCAGGCAGATCACGCCGCCCTTGGGATCGGTGCCGGCCATGTTGCCGTGGCGGAAGACGTCGCCGGAGCGATCGACGCCCGGGCCCTTGCCGTACCAGAGCGCGAAGACGCCGTCGTGCTTGCCCTCGCCGCTCAGGCCCGCCTGCTGCGTGCCCCAGATCGCGGTCGCGGCGAGGTCCTCGTTGAGGCCCGGCTGGAAGACGATGTTCGCGGCCTTGAGGGGCTTGGACGCCCGCATCAATTGCTGGTCGAGGCCGCCGAGCGGGGAGCCGCGATAGCCGGAGACGAAGCCCGCCGTATCGAGCCCGGCCTGCCGGTCGCGCTCGCGCTGCATCAGCAGCATGCGGGCGACGGCTTGTGTGCCGGTGAGGAAGACCTCGCGCTTGTCGAGATCGTATTTGTCGTCGAGCGCGACCTCGCGCAGTCCGGCTTGGCGCAGCGCGCCCGCCTCGGTGTCGGATTTCCGTGGTGTCTCGGCCATGTTCGGCCTCCCGGATCGTCGTTCCCGCCGACGGGCCGGTAGTCCCGGCCTCATGCTTTGCCGTCTCCGCGGCGAATATGTCAGCAAGGCTGACATATCGACCGGGGGCGGTCAATTGATCTGGTATCATTCCAGTTTTCGAGGCGGGGTCCAGCGGTTTGCGGGAACGGCCGCTGTGCGCCACGGGAGGAGCGCCGCGATTTGGCCCCGTTTGGCAGGGATGGCTGTCGCAGCGATCAGGCGTGACGAAGCGCCCGTTGACGATCGCTTAACCATGATCCACGCAGACCCACGGGGATCACGGAGGGTTCGCCTTTGACGCGACGCGCGCATCTTACGGCCCTTTTCGGGCTCCTGCTGGCAGCCATCGCGGCCGGGCCGGCGGCAGCGCATCCGCATGTCTTCGTCAATGCCAAGGCGGAAATCGTCTTCACGGCCGATGGATCGGTGCAGGCGATCCGGCACCATTGGAGCTTCGATGAGGCCTATTCGGCCTATATCACGCAAGGCCTCGACAAGAACGGCGACGGCAAGCTGACCTCGGACGAGCTGGCCGAACTCGCCAAGATCAATGTCGAATCGCTGCCCGATGTCGAGTTCTTCACCGCCGCCAAGCTCAACGGCCGCAAGCAGGAATTCGGCACGCCCGGCGAGCAGGTCATGTCCTACGCCGACAAGGTGCTGACGCTGGTCTTCACGCTGCCGCTGAAGAGCCCGGCGAAGGCGCGCTCCTTCGGCATCGAGATCGGCGACCCCACCTATTTCGTCGCCTTCGACATCGTCGACGCGCCCGATGCGGTAGTCACCAAGGGTGCGCCGCAGGGCTGCGTGGTGCGGGTCAATCGTCCACCCAAGCTCGATGACGCCACCCAGAAGCGCCTCGCCGAGGCCGATATCACCGCGACGCCCGATGTCAGTGGGCTCGAGGTGACGACACGGGCGCTGGTGGCATGTCCGTGACATCGGCCGAGACAGCGCATCCGGCCGCTGCCACGCTGTCGCGGCGCCTGATCGCCTTTGCGCTGGCGCTGTTGCTGGTCGGGGGCGTGGTTGCGCTGCTCGCCCTGCTGATCGCGAGCATCAGCCCGCCGCCTCCGCCCCCGCCGCGCAATCCCTTCGGCACGGCCTTGCCGCGCGAGGCCTTGCCCTCCACCACCGGTTTCGGCGCGGTGCTGATCGCCTGGCAGTCGAGTTTCTATCGCGAATTGACGGCGACGCTGAAGGCGATCGCGACCGCGCCGGCCGCGCTCTGGGGGCTGCTCGGGCTCTCCTTCGGCTATGGCGTCTTCCATGCGGCCGGGCCCGGTCACGGCAAGGCGGTGATCTCCGGCTATATCGTCGCCGACAACCGCAGCCTGAAGCGAGGCTTGGCCTTAAGCTTTGCTGCCGCACTCCTGCAGGCCTTGGTCGCGATCGCGATCGTGAGCGTGGCGACGCTGCTGCTGCGGGTGACCGCGATGCAGATGAACGCCGCGACGACCGTGATCGAGCAGGGCAGCTTCCTGCTGGTCGCACTGGTGGGGCTCTTGATGCTCTGGCGCAAGGCGGGTGCGCTGGTCCGGCTGGAAGCGGGCGGGGCGCATGATCCGGCGGCTTGCGACCATGTCCATATGCCCGATGCCGAGCAGGTCTCGCGGCTCGCCGGCTGGCGCGACATGGCCGGCGTCGTCGTCGCGGCCGGTGCAAGGCCTTGCGCGGGGGCGCTGATCATCCTCGTCTTCGCCAATGCGCAGGGGCTGTTCTGGGCCGGCATCGCCGCGACCTTCGCGATGGCTTTGGGCACGGCGCTCACCACCGGGGCGCTGGCGGCCTTCGCCGTCTTCTTCAAGTTCGCCGCACTGAAATTCGCCGGCGGTGGCAGCCTGCGCTCGGCCCGCCTGATCGCCGGGCTCGAATTGCTGGCAGCCGCCTTCGTCGCCGTGCTCGGCGCGGCGCTGTTCACCGGTCTCTGGATCGGCGGCGCGGGGAGCTGATCCTGTCATTGCGAGCGTAGCGAAGCAATCCAGGAGGACTGGGTCGAAGCGTTTCACCCGGTCTCCCTGGATTGCTTCGTCGCTTCGCTCTTCGCAATGACGACGAGGGTGAACCCGGCTTATGCGGTACGTAGCGGGTCGTTCTCCAGCAGGATCGGCTTGCCATGCGGCGTCGCTTCGGCGGCGCGGGCCCATGAGGCGGCGAGCGCGTCGACGCCGTCATGGGAGGTGAGCCCCTTCGCGATCAGCAGGTGCTCCAGCGCCTCGCACCAGCGCTCGTAATAGTCAGAGCCGTCCTTGCAGCCGCCAGCCGCGAGCGCTTCGCGGATTTCGGCACCGAGCGCCTGCGCCCATTCCTCGGCGGTGAAGACGCCCTTGTTCTGGAGTTCGACGACCAGCGCGAATGCCTGGGCCTGCCAGGGTTCGGCGAAGATCGGTCCCTCGGCATCGCGCGGGATCGGGGTGTCGGCGGCCAATGCCGCCGACAGATCGGTCTCAGGCCGGCTCAAGATAGCTCTCCCAGGCCTCGATGCTGACGGTTGATTTCAGATCGGCGTCGCGGCCCCAGAGCTCGCGGCCGTCGAAGACCACCGTGTAGAGCCATTGCGCCGTCTCGGGCTGCCCCTGCGCACCCGTGTCGGGGAAGACATGGCAGCCGATGATGCGCTCGACCACGCCGGTCTTGCCGCGGGCATAGCGCGGCAGGCGGGTATGGTGCTGCGGATGCATCACGATGGTGCGGACCCTGTCGCCGACCGCAAAGCGGGCCGGCGCCTCGGCCTTGCGCTCATAGGGGAAGCCGCGCCGCAGGACACCGGCGACCTCCTCGCCCTTGAGCACGCGCTTGGGCTCGCGGCGTTCGGGGACCGGCCTGCCGTTGGCGAGTTCGTCCGTGCTCAGGAAGCCGTGCTTGACCAGAACCTTGTCGAGGGCGGCGAGCCAGATCTCGTAATAGGTCGAGGAGAGATACTGCGCCGGCGGCAGGCTCTCGCGGGCATGGCGGATCTCGTCGATCGACCAGGCACCCATCGCGCCGGCCGCAACATTGATCGCGAGCACGCGCTTTTCCCAGTCGCCATGGAAGACCGGCTCGTTCGGCTCGGGAACGACCGGCCCGAAACCCATCTGGCCGCCGAGATCATGGGCGCTGTTCATGCGGCGTCCTCCACGCGAGGAAGGCCGGTGCCGATCATGGAATCGCGGGAGACGATGCTGGCGAGCTTCTCCTCGCTCCAGCCCTCGGTGCCGGCGGGCCGCATCGGGATGACGATGAAGCGGGTCTCGGCGGTCGAGTCCCAGACGCGGACGCGCTGGTTCTCCGGCAGCGTCACGCCGAAATCGGCGATGGTGCCGCGCGGGTCGATCACCGCCTTGGCGCGATAGGGCGGGGATTTGTACCAAACCGGCGGCAGTCCGAGCACCGGCCACGGATAGCAGGAGCAGAGGGTGCAGACGATGAGGTTGTGCTGCTCGGGCGTGTTGAAGCAAGCGACGATATGCTCGCCGCCGCGTCCGCCATAGCCGAGTTCGCCGACCGCCGCCGTGCCGTCCGCTTTCAGGCGCTCGGCGAAGGCCGGATCGGTCCAGGCCCTGGCGACGATGCGGGCGCCGTCGCGCGGGCCGATCCTGGTCTCGTAGGTGTCGATGATCGCGTCGAGCGCAGCCGGATCGACATAGCCCTTCTGGACCATCAGCGTTTCCAGAGCCTTCACCCGCGCTTCGATGGCGGTGAAGTGGTTGTCGTGGTCGTGATCGTGGTGGTGATGTCCGCTCATGGCGGTCTCCTCTCAGGCGATCCGGATGCGGGCGGCGCGCTCATAGCGCACCGCGAAGGCGACGAGCGAGCGGTCGGAGCCCTTCGGTCCGATCAGCGACAGGCCGAGCGGGGCGCCCTCGCGCTGCGCCACGGGAATCGTGATCTGCGGGAAGCCGGACAAGCCCGCAAGACAGAGCAGGCGCAGCGCCCGGTTGCGGAAATCCTCCAGCTCGGGCTCCTTCGCCGCGATCAGCGGCGCGATATCCGGCATGGTCGGCAGGATCAGCACGCCATCCTGGCCGAGCAGGCGCGAAAGCCTGGTGCGGACGGATTTCCGGGTGGATTCGCCCTTGGCATATTCGGAGTCGGTCACCGCCTTCGAGAAGGCGAAGCGCTCCTTCACGCCGGGCCCGAGCGGGGGGCTGAAGCGTTCGATCATCGGGCCGTCCGAAGCCCAAGCTTCGCGGCCCTGGATCCAGCGGAAGGCCCAGTAGAGCGGGTCGAGATCGCGGACGAGCTTGATGCCCTCGGGTTGGCCGAGCGCCGGAACCGTGCGCTGCACGACATTGCGCAGGATCGTCTCCGCCTCGGGCACGGCCTGGGCGAACATGTCGTCGGCCATCAGGAGGCGCGGCGCCTCCGGGAGTTCCGTCTTGTCGGGGCCGAACAGGACATTGGCGACGCGGGCGAAGGTCTCGCCGTCGCGAGCGAACCAGCCGGGCGTGTCGAGGCTTGCCGCGAGCGGCCAGGTGCGCTTCAGCGAGAGCCGGCCGTGGCTCGGCCGGATGCCGAAGAGGCCGCCATAGCTCGCCGGCGCGCGGACCGAGCCGCCGGTGTCCGATCCGAGAGCGATATCCGCGAGGCGCCCGGCGACCGCTGCCATCGAACCGCAGGAGGAGCCGCCGGTGATCCGGTCGGGCGCCGCCGGATTGATCGGCGAGCCGAAATGGGCGTTCTGGCCGTTCAGCGAGAAGGCGAGTTCGTCGGTATGGGTCTTGCCGACGAAGCGGGCGCCGGCCTTGAGCAGGTCCTTCACGATCGGGGCCGTCTTGGCTTTGATGCCGGACTGCGCCAGCACCAGCGGCGAGCCCGCCCCGGTCGGGTAGCCCTTGATGTCGAAGAGATCCTTCACCGCCAGCGTCAGCCCGGCGAGCGGGCCAGCGACGGCATGCTTCACCTCGGCGTCGGGGTAGGGAAGGAAGCAGCGGAACGGATCGTCGAAAGTCATGCGTCAGAGCCCCCTCGCATCGCCATCGGAACGCGGATCATGCACAGCTTCGACCTGGCCCCTGGCGTGCTTCACGAGCATGCCGGCATGGCCGAAGCCCTCGGAATAGGCGAGGCCGCTTTCCTCGACCGGATGGCCGGCGGCATCGAGCTGCTCCAGCAGCGACGGGTCGAATCGATCCTCGAACTTGAGGCTGGTCGAGCCCGCACCCCAGGTCTTGCCGAAGAGCCAGCGCGGTGCATCGACGGCCGTGGCGAGGTTCTGGCCGGCGCGGTAGCGCGTCAGGATCTGCGCCTGGAACTGCGGCTGGCCGTCGCCACCCATCGCGCCATAGGGCAGGACGCGCCCGTCATCGAAGCGGGCAAGCGCCGGGTTCAGCGTGTGGAAGGGTTTGCGGCCCGGAACCAGCGGATTGGTGGCGTTCTTGTCGAGCGAGAAGGAGACGCCGCGATTCTGCCAGTGGATGCCGGTCGCCGGCAGCACGCAGCCGGAGCCGTATTCCCAGTAGATCGACTGGATATAGGAGACTGCGAGGCCCTTGCCGTCGATGGCGCCCATCCAGACCGTGTCGCCGTCGCCATGGCGCAGCGGCAGCTTTGCAGCCCGCTTCATATCGATGGCGGCAGCCTCTCGGGCCAGCGCGGCCTCGGTCAGGAATTCGGTGGGCGGGTGGTCGAGCTCGGCCGGGTCGGTGACGTAGCGGTCTCGGATCGCGAAGGCGCGCTTCGTCGCCTCGATCAGGCCGTGATGATGCTCGAACGAGTCGAGCTTCCAGGGGCCGAGCCGCTCGAAGATGCCGAGGATCATCAGCGAGGCCAACCCTTGCGTCGGCGGCGGCAGGTTGGCGACGGTCAGACCGGGCAGCTTCAGCGAGAGGGGTGCGACGGAGCGTGCGTGATAGCGTTCGAGGTCGGTGCGCGTGACGGGGGCGCCGATGCGCTCCAGATCGGCGGCGATCTCGCGGCCGACATCGCCGCGGTAGAAATCGTCGAGGCCGGCATCGGCGAGCTGCTGCAGGGCGGCGCCGAGCGCCTCCGGCTTGCGGCGGGCGCCGGGCCCGGGCGGGGCGCCATCGATCCAGAAGCCGGAGAGGAAGCCGGGAGCGGCCTTCAGGGCCTCCAGTTCGTTCGGCTTGTTGCCCAATTCGGAATCCGAGACCGCATAGCCCTCGCGGCAATGCGCGATCGCATCGATCAGCAATTCCCGCAGCGGCATGCGGCCGCCGAGCGCGCGGGAGAGATCGAGGGCGAGCTGCCAGCCGCCGACGGCGCCGGCGACGGTCAGGGCCGCTTCCGGCCCGCGCGCAGGCAGGACGTCACAGCCCTTGCCGCGATAGCGCTCGATCGTGGCGAGCGAGCCGGCCGGGCCGCAGGCCTCGATGCCGTGCATCTTCCCGCCGGGCTCATGCACCAGCCAGAAGCCGTCGCCGCCGATGGCGTTCATATGCGGATAGACCACGGCGATCGTCGCGGCCATCGCGACCATGGCCTCGATGGCGTTGCCGCCTTCGGCCAGAACAGCCCGGCCCGCTTCGGAGGCGAGGCGGTGAGGGGCCGCCACGGCGGCGGAAGCGAAGACAGGCGTATCCAGCATCAGGACTTTTCAAGCGCGCAGATCGTGCCCATCTGGGCAAGGGGCGCGAATTTGTTGCATGGGGCGGCAAGCTCCGCTAGGTGCGTGGGGCGCATGACCGCTTGAGGTGCTCGCGCGAAGGAAGGACAGCATGGCCGGACGGCATACCAACTGGCGCAACCTGATCATGGTCACCTCGTTCGGGATTCTGATCGCGGTCGAGCTCCTCGGCGTGGCGCTGGCGGCTGGCTGGGCGCTGGCGGGCCTGTTCGAGCTCGGCACCATCTTCGAATACATCATGATGGCGATCTTCTCGGTCTTCGCGGCCTACGGCATCGTCAACCTGATGCGCCGCATGCTCAAGATCGAGCATCTGACCGAGGTCGATTGAGGCCTTCGGCCTTTCCTATCAATCGCAGACCTTCAGCGTGACCGGATCGGCATCCGCCGGGAGATAATCTCCCATGGGGCGGCAGCCCGATGACATGCAGATGCGCCAGTCGGCCGTTGCGCCCGAGCGGCGCATCACCACGTCCTTCAGCGGCGGCAGCGCCGGATGCCAGCGCCAGAAGCCACCCACGAGCTTCGCGCCATCGGGCGGATCCATGCCGGCGCCCGAGCCTTCGATCCGGGCCTCGACGATCTCCAGGCCGGCGGGCGTTTCCCGCCAGACCTCCTCCCAGAGCGTCTTCTGCACCGAATGGCGCCAGCCCAGCGTGATCTCGCCCGTGCCGAGCGCTACCACGAGCGCTCCGGCCGCGAGGCACAGGCTCATGCGACGGCCGTCTCTGCCTTGCGCGCGGCCAGCCAGTGCCGCCCGACGATGGCGATAGCCAGCGCATAGCCGAGCGGGTCGCTATAGGCGAACTCGCCGAAGAGCAGCACGGCGGCGCCGAAGCAGAGCACGCGCTCGATCACGGTCAGGCGCCCGAACAGCCAGCCGATCGCGACCATGCCGAAGAGGCCGATGGCGATGGTCGCCTTGAAGGTGGCGTAGACCACGGCCGGCCAGAAGCCGATGACGTTCGCCATCGGATCACCCTGCTGCAGCATCAGCGCCGGCGAATAGACGGCGATGAAGGGGATGACATAGCCCGCGAGCGCGACGCGCATCGCCTCCCAGCCGATCTTGTCCGGGTTCTCCTTGGCGATCGGTGCGGCGGCGAGCGCTGCCAGCGCTACCGGCGGCGAGAGGTCGGCCATGATGCCGTAGTAGAAGGCGAACATGTGGCTGACGATCAGCGGCACGCCGAGCTTTTCCAGTGCCGGGGCGGCCAGCGCGGCGACGATGATATAGGTCGGGATCGTCGGGATGCCGGTGCCGAGCAGGATCGACAGGATCATCGTCAGGATCAGGGCCAGGAACAGGCTGTGCTGGCCGAGCCCGATGATCCAGGCGCCGAAGGTGGTGCCGATGCCGGTCTGCGTCATCAGGCCGATAATGGTGCCGACGATGGCGCAGGCGATGCCGACGGGCAGCGCCGTCTTGGCGCTGTCGGCCAGCGCGTCGCGGCTGATCGCCAGCGTCGTGCGCCCGCCGAGCGTGAAGGCGTTGGCGAGGACCAGGACCGCGATCAACCCGGCGACGATGCGGATATCCATGCCCTCGCGGAAGAGCGCGGCGGCGATGAGCCCGAGCCCGACCCAGAAGATGATCCGCAGCGTGTGCGTGCTGAAGCCGGCCGTGATGCCGGCGCCAAGCAGGAGCCCGACGGTCAATGCCAGGCCCATCGTGCCGGCGAAGAGCGGCGTGAAGCCGTGGAACAGCATGAAGACCAGCACGGCGAGCGGCAGCGCCAGATACCAGCGCTCGCGCAGGGCCTTGAGCGGGCTCGGCAGCATGGAGCGCTCGATGCCCTTGAGGCCGTATTTGCCCGCTTCCAGATGCACCATCCAGAAGGCCGAGGCGAAATAGAGCACGGCAGGGATCGCAGCCGCCTTGACGATTTCGGCATAGGGCACGCCCAGCGTCTCGGCCATGATGAAGGCGACGGCGCCCATCACCGGCGGCATGATCTGGCCGCCCATCGAGGCCGTGGCCTCGACGCCGGCGGCGAAGGCGCGCCGATAGCCGAACTTGATCATCAGCGGAATGGTGAACTGGCCGACGGTGACGACATTGGCGACGCCGGAGCCGGAGATCATGCCCATCATGCCCGACGAGACCACGGCGACCTTGGCCGGGCCGCCGCGCGCGCCGCCGAAGAGGCCAAGCGAGACATCGTTGAAGAGGTGGATCATCCCCGCCTTTTCGAGGAAGGAACCGA
This sequence comes from Allobosea sp. GW822-FHT05A11, assembly GCF_058800455.1. Taxonomy (NCBI): domain Bacteria; kingdom Pseudomonadati; phylum Pseudomonadota; class Alphaproteobacteria; order Hyphomicrobiales; family Alloboseaceae; genus Allobosea; species Allobosea sp. GW822-FHT05A11. Next base: position 263,125 of record NZ_JBXAMI010000005.1, read on the forward strand.
AGACGATGAACAGGAAGATATAGGTCGCGGAGACGTAGATCGGCGTGCCGTAGAAGCCTTCCGTGCCGAAGGAGAGGTGGCCGATGATCTGGTCGAAGCCGTAGCCGCGATGGTTGAAGGGCGCGGGCAGATACTGGCCGAAGAACCAGTAGAGCAGGCAGACGCCGCACATGATCGGCAGGGCGTTGCCCATCAAACGGCGGGCCGCCTCGAAGATCAGCACGATCAGGAGCGTGCCGACGACGAGATCGAGCGTCGAGGGATCGCCGTCGCGCAGGATCAGGTCGGCGTAGAAAATCCACTGATAGAGGCCGATGCCGAAGCCGAGGATGCCGAGCGCCCAGCCAAGCAGGCGGCCGGGCGTGTCCTTGGCCCTGAAATTGGCGATGAGGCCGAAGGAGAGCAGCAGCAGGAAGCCGACATGGACGCCGCGCGCCGCCTGGCTCGGCAGGAAGTTCCAGGCGGAGACCGCAATCTGGAAGGCGGCGAAGGCGAGCGCCAGCGCATAGGCGAACAGGCCCCAGCCGCCGGGGCCGAAGCCGGGCGGGAAGCCATGCTCGAAATTATCCAGATCGGCGTGCTCGACCTCGCCCGGCTTCGCACCGGAGAGGGTTTCCAACTGGTCGGTTTCGGCGGCGGTGGTGGTCATCGTCCAGATCCTGCCGGTGCTCATATGTCATCCCGCACGCGCCGCGGCATGGAATGCCGCTGCGCAGATGCGGGATCGTTCTCAGGAGAAGGCGCCTTCTCGTCGTGAGGTCCCGTGTCTGCGCAGCAGCGTTTCACGCTGCGGCGCGCACGGGATGACACGCTTCATGCAGACGTCAGGACCCGACCTTCAGGCCCTTTTCCTTGAGATAGCGCGCGGCGCCCGGATGCAGCGGGACCGGCATGCCGTCGAGCGCCTTCTCCAGCTTGATCTCCTTGCCGGCTGCATGCGAGGCGGCGAGCTCGCCGAGATTCTCGAAGATCGCCTTCGTCATCTGGTAGACCAGCTCCTCCTTAACGCCCTCATGGGTGACGAGGTAGTTGACCACGGCAGCCGTGTTCACCGCCGCGCTCTGGCCGGTATAGGTATTGGCCGGGATCGGGGCGCTGATGAAGGGCGGGCCGGCCTTGTCGATGACGGCCTTCGGCACCTCGACGACATTGATCTCGACCGAGGTCGAGAGATCGCGCAGCGAGGCGACGCCGAGGCCGGCCGATTGCAGGGTCGCATCGAGCTGGCGGTTCTTCATCAGCTCGACCGACTCGGCGAAGGGCAGATACTCGATCTTGCCGAGGTCCTTGTAGGTGATGCCGGCGGCGGCGAGGATGGCGCGGGCGTTGAGCTCGGTGCCGGATTTCGGCGCGCCGACCGAGAGGCGCTTGCCCTTGAGATCGGCCAGCGTCTTGATGCCGCTCTCCTTCGAGGCGACGATCTGGACGTAGTTCGGGTAGATCGCGGTGACGCCGCGCAGCTTCTTCAGCGGCGCCTTGAAGCCGGCTTCCTCGTCGCCCTTCCAGGCGGCGTCGAGCGAATCGCCCAGCGTGAAGGCGATCTCGCCGCGGCCCTGCTGCAGCAGCACGAGATTCTCGACCGAGGCCTTGGTCGCCTGCACGGTCGGCCGGACGTTCTGGATCTTCTCGCCATAGATCTTCGAGAGCGCGACGCCCATCGGATAATAAACGCCGGAGGTGCCGCCGGTCAGGATGTTGATGAACTCCTGGGCGCTGGCGGTGACCGGCGCGGCGACCAGCGCAACGGCGGCGGCAAAGCCGGCAAGACGGCTGCGGAACTGTGCTTTCATGACATCTCCCTGAGGGTCGCTCCGGCTCATGCGGCCAGTTGTCGCGTTTTTAGAGCATGCTGAACCGGAAAGGGAAAGCGTTCGACAACAGGTGGCAGTCCGCCTTTAGCCCAAGGGCCGGACTGGTTTCGCCATGATCGGCTGCCTATCTCCGGTTTCGCACGGTCACTTCGCCATGGGCGGGCTGGCTGCGCTTCCGAGCAACGAATGACCAGGAACAACATGCAGGACCGCGCCGAGCAGGGTAGCAGCCAGGGGCTTCGCCTCGACCGACGGACTCTTCTCGCCGGCGCGGGCGCGACAGCGACGCTTGCCGCGCTCGGCTTTGCGCCGGAAGCCCTGGCGCAGCAGGGGCTCAAGCTCGGCGAAGCCAGGGATTTCAGCTTCGAAGCCCTGAAGGCGCGGGCGAAGGAGATGGCGGCCAAGCCCTATGAGGCGCCGCCGAATCCGCGGCCCGAGGTGATGCGGCGGATCGATTACGAGGCCCATGGCAAGATCCGGTTCAAGCCGGAGGCGGCGCTCTGGGCGAATGGTCCCTCGCCCTGGCCGGTGACCTTCTTCCATCTCGGCCGCTTCTTCCAGAAGCCGGTCAGGATGCATGTCGTCGATGACGGCACGGCGCGCGAGATCGTCTACGACGCCAGCTATTTCGAGATGCCCGTCAGCTCGCCGGCGCGCGAACTCCCCGCCGGAGCGGGCTTCGCCGGCTTCCGCCTCCAGGAAAGCCGCAGCGGCCATCCCGGACGCAACGGCGAGGCGCTCGACTGGAAGACGAACGATTGGGTCGCCTTTCTCGGTGCCTCCTATTTTCGCGCCATCGGCGAACTCTACCAGTACGGCCTGTCGGCGCGCGGCGTCGCGATCGACCCGGCGGTCTCCGGCAAGGCCGAGGAATTCCCCGATTTCACCCATATCTGGCTGGAAACCCCGCAGGCGGGCGCCGAACATGTCGTGGTCCATGCGCTGCTTTCAGGGCCGAGCCTGGCCGGCGCCTATCGCTTCCGCATGCATCGCGGCAAGGGCGTCACCATGGAGATCGAGACCGCGCTCAATCTGCGCAAGGACGTCTCGCGGCTCGGTATCGCGCCGCTGACCTCGATGTTCTGGTATTCCGAGACGGTCAAGCAGACGGCGGTCGACTGGCGCCCCGAGGTGCATGATTCCGACGGGCTCGGGCTCTGGACCGGTTCGGGCGAGCGCGCCTGGCGCTCCCTGAACAATCCCCCGCACACCATGGCCTCGTCCTTCGTCGACAGCGACCCGCGCGGTTTCGGGCTGATGCAGCGCGACCGCGAGACCGGGCATTATCTCGACGGCGTGCATTACGAGCGCCGCCCGAGCCTCTGGGTCGAGACGGACGGGCAGTGGGGCAGGGGCTCGGTGCAACTCATCGAGATCCCGACCGACGATGAGATCCACGACAATATCGTGGCGATGTGGGTGCCGGAGGCGCCAGCCAAGGCCGGCAACGCCTATAATTTCCGCTACACGCTGCATTGGCTCTCCGACGAGCCCTTCCCGACGAAGCTCGGGCGGGTCGTCGCGATGCGGCTCGGCAATGGCGGCCAGCCGGGGACGGCGCGGCCGCGGGGCGTGCGCAAGTTCATGGTCGAGTTCCTCGGCTCGGCGCTGGAGGCGATCCCCTTCGGCACGAAGCCGGAGGTGGTGCTCTCGACCTCGCGCGGCAGCTTCTCCTATGTCTTCACCGAAGCGGTTCCGGACGACGTCTCCGGCCATTGGCGCGCCCAGTTCGACCTCACCGTCGCCGGCAGCGAACCGGTCGAGATGCGCTGCTATCTCAAGGCGGGCGATACCGTGCTGACCGAGACCTGGCTCTACCAGTACCTGCCGTTCTGAGCGGGGACGGGCGCGGAATCGTGCTTGCTCCGGCGTGGGCGTAACATTATATCATTTCTTATGGCTCACGCGCACGCTCCTCACACGCATCGCGTCGCCTCGGAAGCTCCGGGGTGGTCGCTGCTGCGTCTGTCGGCGGGAACGCGCGTGGGATTGGCCGCTGTCGTCGTCGCCTTGCTCTGGCTGGCGACCCTGGCCGTGATCCTGTGATCGAGTAGCATCATGTCCGCCATCCGCCTGACCGACCTGACGCTGGGCTATGACCGCCATCCGGCGGTGCATCATCTCTCCGGCGAGATCGAGACCGGCAGTTTGACCGCCATCGTCGGGCCGAACGGCGCCGGCAAGTCGACCTTGCTCAAGGGCATTGCCGGGGCACTCGCGCCACTCTCGGGCGGCGTTGCGCTCGCCAGGGGCAAGCGGCTCGCCTATCTCCCGCAATCGGCCGATCTCGACCGCTCCTTCCCGATCCATGTCTACGATCTCGTCGCCATGGGCCTGTGGAACCGCGCCGGCATCTTCGGCCGGATCGGTGCGGGGGCCGCTCACAAGATCGAGCACGCCATCGCGGCCGTGGGACTCACAGGCTTCGAGCGCCGGCCGATCGGCACGCTCTCCGGCGGCCAGATGCAGCGGGCGCTTTTCGCGCGACTCCTGCTGCAGGATGCCGACGTGATCCTGCTCGACGAGCCCTTCACCGCGATCGATGCCCGCACCACCGCCGATCTGCTGGAGCTGGTGCGGCGCTGGCATGGCGAGAGCCGCACGGTCGTGGCCGTGCTGCACGATATCGAGACGGTCAGGCAGGCCTTCCCGCAGACGCTGCTGCTGGCGCGCGAGGCCGTGGCCTGGGGCGAGACCGCGACTGTGCTGACGCCCGAGAACCTGCTGAAGGCGCGACGCATGGTCGAGGCCTTCGACAGCCACGCCGTTCCCTGCCAGCGCGACGCCGCCTGATCCGCTCAAACAGGCCAAGCCGATGTTCTACGACCTTCTCATCGGCCCCTTCGCCGAATTCGACTTCATGCGCCGCGCGCTCGTCGGCGTGGTCGCGCTTTCCGTCTCGGGCGCGCCGATCGGCGTCTTCCTGATGCTCAGGCGCATGAGCCTGACGGGCGATGCCATGGCGCATGCCATCCTGCCCGGCGCGGCTCTGGGCTATCTCGTTGCGGGATTCTCGCTGCCGGCGATGACGATCGGCGGGCTCGCGGCCGGCTTCGCGGTGGCGCTGGCGGCAGGCGCGGTGGCGCGCGCGACCGTCCTCAAGGAAGACGCCTCGCTCGCCGCCTTCTACCTGATCTCGCTGGCGCTCGGCGTCACCATCGTCTCGCTCCGGGGCTCGGCGATCGACCTGCTGCATGTGCTCTTCGGCAATGTGCTGGCGCTCGACGACCAGGTGCTGATCCTGCTCGCCGGCGTCGCGACCGTGTCGCTCTTGTCGCTGGCGGCGCTCTATCGGCCATTGGTGCTGGAATGCGTCGACCCCGGCTTCCTGCGTTCGGTCAGCCGCTCGGGTGGCGTCGTACATCTCGCCTTCCTCGCGCTCGTCGTGCTCAATCTCGTCGCCGGTTTCCATGCGCTGGGGACCTTGCTCGCCGTTGGCATGATGATGCTGCCGGCGGCCGCCGCACGCTTCTGGACCGCCGATATCACGCGGCTCCTCTTGCTCGCGGCCGGCTTCGGCATGGTGTCCGGCTATGCCGGGCTTGTCGTGTCCTATGCGGCGGGGTCGAGCCTGCCGGCGGGGCCGTCGGTCATTCTGGCCGCCGGCGCGATCTATCTGGGCTCGCTCCTGTTCGGCTCGCAGGGCGGGCTTGCGCGACGCCTCTTGCCACGAGCCCATCTCCAGAGATAGATATGTTATATCGTTACATATTCTGGAGTCGCCCATGCCCACCCGTCGCGCTTTCGTCGCTGGCCTCGCTTTCGGGCTTGCCGCAGTCGCCACGCCGTTCGGCGCCTTTGCGCAGGAGAGCGCACAAGGGAAGCTGCCGGTGGTGGCGAGCTTCTCGATCCTCGGCGATTTCGTCCGGCAGGTCGGGGGCGAGCGCGTCAGCGTGACCACGCTGGTCGGCCCGGACGGTGACGCGCATGTCTATTCGCCGACACCGGCCGATGCGAAGGCGATGGCCTCGGCCAGGCTTGTCCTGGTCAACGGCCTGCATTTCGAGGGCTGGCTGCCACGCCTCGTGAAATCCTCCGGCACCAAGGCTGTGCTGGCCGAGGCGACCAATGGCATCACGCCGCTGGAGGCCGATGACGACCACGACGACAAGGCCAAGGGCGGCCACGCGCATGCCCATGGTCATGACGACCCTCATGCCTGGCAGAGCATCGCCAATGCGAAGATCTATGTCGCCAATGTCAGGGATGCGCTGAGCGCGGCCGACCCCGCCGGCAAGGCAAGCTACGAGGCCAATGCCACGGCCTATCTCGCCGAGCTCGACACGCTCGAAGGCGAGGTGAAAGCCGCCATCGCCCGCATCCCGGCCGAGCGACGCAAGGCGATCACCACCCATGATGCCTTCGGCTATTTCGTGAAGGCCTATGGCATCGCCTTCGTCGCGCCGCAGGGCGTTTCGACCGAGGCCGAGGCTTCCGCCAGGGATGTCGCCCGCATCATCCGGCAGGTGAAGGCGCAGAAGATTCCGGCGGTCTTTCTCGAGAACGTCACCAATCCGCGCCTTGTCGAGCAGATCGCGCGTGAGAGCGGCGCCAAGGTCGGCGGCCGGCTCTATTCGGATGCGCTCTCGGCCGAGAGCGGGCCGGCGGGGACTTACATCCGGATGATGAAGCACAATATAAGCGAAATCGAAAAGGCGCTCGCCGCCGGCCCGGCCTGACCGGGCGGTGTCATCCTCGTCGCGTCGCAGTCATTCAGGTCAAGCCATGTCCGAGAAAATCCCCGTCACGGTGCTCACCGGCTATCTGGGCGCCGGCAAGACCACGCTCCTCAACCGCATCCTGACCGAGGACCACGGCAAGAAGTTCGCCGTGATCGTCAACGAGTTCGGCGAGGCCGGCATCGACGGTGACCTCATCGTCGGCGCCGACGAGGAAATCTTCGAGATGAATAACGGCTGCATCTGCTGCACCGTACGCGGCGACCTGATCCGCATTCTCGACGGCCTGATGAAGCGCAAGGGCAAGTTCGACGCGATCATCGTCGAGACCACCGGTCTCGCCGATCCCGCGCCGGTCGCCCAGACCTTCTTCGTCGACCAGGATGTCGGCGATGCCACCCGTCTCGACGCGGTCGTGACCGTGACCGACGCCAAGTGGCTGAAGGACCGGCTGAAGGATGCGCCGGAAGCCAAGAACCAGATCGCCTTCGCCGACGTCATCGTGCTCAACAAGACCGATCTGGTGACGGCGGACGAGCTGGCGGATGTCGAGGCCGCGATCCGCGCCATCAACCCCTATGCCAAGCTGCACAAGGCCGAGCGCGCCAATGTCGATATCGCCGCGCTGCTCGACCGCAACGCTTTCGATCTCGACCGCATCCTCGATATCGAGCCGGATTTCCTCGAATCCGGGCATCATCATCACCATGCCGAGGATGTGCGCTCGATCTCGCTGACCGTGCCGGGCGATGTCGATCCTGAAAAATTCATGCCGTGGATCAACGACCTCACCCAGATTCAGGGGCCGAACATCCTGCGTTCCAAGGGCATTCTGGCCTTCAAGAACGAGCCGCGCCGCTTCGTCTTCCAGGGCGTGCACATGATCCTGGACGGCGACCTGCAGCGCGACTGGAAGGATGGCGAGACGCGCGAGAGCCGCCTCGTCTTCATCGGGCGCGATCTCAACGAGAACGAATTGCGTAAGGGGTTTGAAGCCTGCGCGGCCTGAGCTAAAGCCGCGTCATGACGACGATGACCCCACCCGTCTCGCTACGCGAGCATGTCACCCCGATCACTGCCGAGACGCATGTCGTCGCGGCCCACTGGCTGAAGCAGGGGCTCGTGCTCGCACTGGCCGACGGGCGCGTGCTGCGCTGGCGCGACGGCGCCATCGTGGACAGCGTCGAAGCCCATGCCGGCGGCATTCTCTGTGCCACGGGCGATGGCGAGCGCCTGGTCTCCGGCGGCGATGACGGGCGCGTCGTCGCCACCCGTTTCGAGGGTGAGCCGGAGGAGTTGGCGAAGGACCAGAAGCGCCGCTGGATCGATGCGATCACGCTGTCGCCCTCGGGCAACCTCGCCTGGAATATCGGCAAGACCGTGCAGGCCCGCGACGAGAAAGGCCGCATCCGCACGTTGGATGCCGCGAGCACGCCGCAGGGCCTCGTCTTCGCGCCGAAGGGCTATCGCCTCGCCATCGCCCAGATGAACGGCGTTTCGCTCTGGTATCCGAACACCGAGGCGAAGCCGGAATTCCTGGAATGGAAGGGCTCGCATATCGACGTCGTCTGGTCGCCCGACGGGCGTTTCGTGGTTTCCTCGATGCAGGAGAACGCGCTGCATGGCTGGAAGCTCGGCGACAAGCCCGGCCATATGCGGATGACCGGTTATCCGGCCAAGCCGCGCTCGCTGTCCTGGTCGCATGACGGGCTCTGGCTCGCCTCCAGCGGCGCGGACGGCGCGATCGTCTGGCCGTTCCAGGGCGACGGCCCGCAAGGCAAGGCGCCCCGCGAATGCGGTGTGCGCCATGCCCGCGTCACGCGGGTCGCCTTCCATCCGGGCGCACTGGTGCTGGCGATCGGCTATGATGACGGTTGCATCCTGATGGTCCGGCTGACCGACGGTTCCGAATTGCTGGTGCGGCCGGCCCTGCGCGGCAGCGGGATCAGCGCCTTCGCCTGGGACAAGGCCGGCAAGCGGCTCGCCTTCGGCGCCGAGGATGGCGCGGCCGGCGTGCTCCTGCTGCCGAGCTGAGCGCCATGCGCTTCGGTCTCTTCGGCAAGGCTGAGACCCGCAAGAGCGGCGACGCGAAGGCCGAAGCCAAGGCTGCGGCCGAACGGTTGAAGGTGCAGGTCAGGGAGCATCTCGGCCTGCCCGAGACGGCGGCGATCGCCGTCAACGAGATCATCTGCGCCGATCCTGCCTGCCCGGGCAGCGAGACGGTGATCCTGGTGATGAAGCCTGGCGAAAAGACCCGCGCCTACAAGTTGCAGATGGCGATGGCCGCGGTCACGGCGGAGGCGCTGGCCGACGCTTTGCGTGCTTAAGGCCTGAAGCCGTTCGGCAGAGCGGGCGCCTCGGCCTTGAGCACGATCCCGACCCGGCGATTATAGGGCAGATAGGGATTGTCCTTGATCAGCGGCTCGGTGTCGCCGCGGCCGGTAACGGAGAGGAAGCGCTCGTTCGGGACGCCGGCATTGGCGAGTATCTCGCGCACGGCACTGGCGCGGGCGATGGAGAGGCCCCAGAGGTCGCCCTCGGGTGCTTCTCCTGGTCTCGGCGTGGCGCTGTGGCCGGAGATGGCGATCTTGTTGGGCATCTGGCGCAGCGTCGGGGCGACGGCGGCCAGCACCTTGCGCATGCGCTCGTTCGGCTGGGCCGAGCCCTCCGCGAACATCGAGCGGCCTTCCTGGTCGACGAGCTGGATGTCGATGCCGGCTTCCGAGACTTCGACCAGCACGTTGCGCGAGATCTCGGCGATCTCCGGCATGTCGCGCAGGGCCTGCCTGAGCGAGGCGGCGGCGAGCGCGAAGCCGCGGTCGAAGGTCGCCGACATCAGCCCGTCGTCCTTCTGGTTGTGCTGGCTCGGGCCGGGCGTGTCGGTCGCGTCTTCCAGCGGGCGGATATGGGCGTTCTTGATGTGGCTCTTGGTCGGGATGCCGTCGCGCTCGACGATGCCGGCGAGGCGGACGTCCGTCTGCGTACCGAAGGCTTCGCGCATCGAGCCGGCGACGATCTGGAGCTTCTGCTTGTCCTGGCTCGAATAGGCGGCGACCATGACGAAGAACGCCATCAGCAGCGCCATCAGGTCGGCGAAGGTCACGAACCAGCCGTGACCGCCGTGTCCCCCGCGTTTTTTCTTGGCCATGGCCCTAGGCCCCGATCATGCCGCTTCGGCCATTTCGGCGCGGTGATGGTCGGGCAGATAGGCGAGCAGCATCTCACGAACCAGCGTCGGGCTCTTGGCGTCGCGCATCTGCAATACGCCGTCGATGATCAAGGTGCGGGAGATTTCCTCCTCCTCGAGCTTGATATGCAGCTTGTCGGCGATCGGCAGCGTGAACATGTTGGCGACCATCGCGCCGTAGAGCGTCGCCAGCAGGGCTGTCGCCATGGCCGGGCCGAGCCTCGATGGGTCCGACATGTTGGCGAACATCGTCACCATGCCAAGGATCGTGCCGATCATGCCCCAGGCCGGGGCGCAGTCGCCGATGGCGCGATAGACCTTGGAGCCTTCGTCTAGCCGCTGCAGGAAATTGTCGCGGTCGCGCTCCATCGTGTCGCGGATGAAATCCTTGTCGTAGCCGTCAGCAATATAGCGCAGGCCCTGGGCCAGGAACGGGTCGGAGACCTCTACGCTCTCGAGGGCGACGGGGCCGCTCTTGCGGGCGATCTCGGCGACGCGGGTGATCTCGTCGATCAGCTCGCGCGGATGGATCGAACGCATCGTGAAGGCGAAGCGGACACCCATCGGCAGGCCATGCGCGATCACCGAGAAGGGAAAACGCAGCATCGTGGCCGCGCTCGCGCCGCCGAAGATGATGATCGCCGCGTGCTTGTCCCAATAGGCGGCAAAATTGCCGCCATCGATCATGATCAGCGCGACGATCGTCGCGATGCCACCCAGAATACCTGCGCCGGTGGCGAGATCCATGACAACATCCTGATCCACGCGATGCTCCGGAGCGCGGGCCGGGCTTTCGCAGTGCGTAAACCATAAGAGGTGTGGGTTGAACGAAGCGTTAAGGTTGACCGCTTGCCCGGCGCGCCGGTTTCGCTAAAGCTCGGCGCGATGTCTCTGCTCTCGCTCTATGCCCGCGTCCTCGGCGAGCTCGGCCCGGAAAAGCGGCTGGGTATCATCCTGGCGCTTGCCAATATCGTGCTGGCGGCGGTCGCCTTCGCCGAGCCGATGCTGTTCGGCGCGCTGATCGACCGGTTGACCACGATCCAGGTTTCGGGCGGGACCCTGACATGGGCCAGCATCAACCTGCTGATCGTCGCCTGGGTCGGCTTCGGCCTCGCCAATATCGCGCTCGGCGTCTTCGTCGCGCTGCATGCCGACAGGCTCGCCCACCGCGCGCGCCTGACGGTGATGGCCGAATATTTCGAGCATGCACTGACCCTGCCGCTCGCCTACCATACCCAGACCCATTCTGGTCGCGTGCTCAAGGTGATGCTCGACGGCACCAACGCGATGTGGGGGCTGTGGCTGTCCTTCTTCCGCGAGCATTGCGCCTCGGCCGTCGCGCTGTTCGTGCTCCTGCCCTTCACGATCTGGAAGAACTGGCAGCTCGGGCTGCTGCTGGTCGCGCTCGTCGTGCTGTTCGGTTCGCTCACCGCCTTCGTGCTGCGCAAGACCGATCGCTTGCAGAGCAATGTCGAGGCCTATCATTCGAATCTGGCGGAACGGGCCTCGGACGCGCTCGGCAACGTACCGGTGATCCAGAGCTTCACCCGCATCGAGGCGGAGGTGCGCGGCCTGCGCTCGACCATCGCCAATGTGCTGGCCGCGCAATTGCCGGTGCTGTCCTGGTGGGCGGTGGCCAATGTCGCGACGCGCGCCTCGGCGACGCTGACCGTGCTCCTGATCTTCATCGTCGGCACCTGGCTTCTGATGCACGGCCAGACCACGGTCGGCGAGATCGTCACCTTCATGGGCTTCGCCACGATGCTGGTCGGGCGCCTCGAACAGATCGTCGGCTTCGTGAACTTCATCTTCATGCAGGCGCCGAAGATGCGGGAGTTCTTCGAGGTGCTCGACACGCTGCCGAGCGTGCGCGACCTGCCCAATGCCAAGGACCCCGGCCGGCTCGAGGGCGCCGTCGCCTTCGAGGACGTCTCGTTCTCCTATGACGGCAAGCGCGCCGCGGTGCGCGACGTCTCCTTCACCGTGAAGCCCGGCGAGACGATCGCCGTCGTCGGCTCGACCGGCTCGGGCAAGTCGACGACGCTGGGCCTGCTGCACCGCGCCTTCGATCCGCAATCAGGCCGGATCACCGTTGACGGCATGGATATCCGCGAGATCTCGCTGCTCTCGCTCCGGCGCAATATCGGCGTCGTCTTCCAGGAGCCGATGCTGTTCGCCCGCTCGATCCGCGAGAACCTGCTGGTTGGCAAGCCGGATGCGACCGATGCCGAGATGATGCAGGCGCTGGAACGTGCCCAGGCGGCCGAAGTGATGGCGCGCCAGGTCGACGGGCTCGACACGCTGGTCGGCGAGCGTGGCCGCACGCTCTCCGGCGGCGAGCGCCAGCGTTTCTCGATCGCGCGCGCGCTGCTCAAGAACCCGCCGGTGCTGATCCTCGACGAAGCCACCTCCGCGCTCGACGCGGCGACCGAGGTCAAGCTGCAGAAGGCGCTGGAGGAGGTGATGAAGAACCGCACGACCTTCGTCATCGCGCACCGCCTCGCGACGATCCGCAACGCCGACCGCATCCTCGTCTTCGAGCAGGGACAGGTCGAGGAGATGGGCACCTTCGACGAGCTTGTCGCCAAGGGCGGGCGCTTCGCGGCGCTGGCGCGGGCGCAGTATCTCGTGGCGGACAAGCCGGTCTCCGAGCCGGCCGCGGAGGCCGCAAGCCCGCTGGCGCAGAAATTGCGGGCGGATTGACGAGGGCCCGCCCCTCTTGCTGGAATGCTCCGGCAAAGCACCAGAGGGGAATTGTCATGCGATGGCTGGCCGCCGGTTTCGTCGTCACGGGTCTCGTCTTCAGCGCTGGCGCCGCGTTGGCGCAGACGAGCTGGGAGATGCCGACAGAGTATCCGGAGACGGCGATTCCCGGAGAAGGGGTCGCGAGCTTCGCCAGACTGGTCAACGAACGGTCCGGAGGGCGCCTGACGATCAAGCCGAGCTTCGACGCCAAGCGCGGCATCAAGTCGGCGCAGATGATCGCAGCCGTGCAGAAAGGCGAGGTTGCAGCCGGCGATGCCTTCGCCGGTGCGCTCGGCGCGGTCGATCCGCTGTTCGGCCTGTCCTCGCTGCCCTTCCTCGCGACCTCGATCGCCGACGCCCGCCGCCTGACCGATCTGGCGCGGCCCGCCTACGCGAAGAAGCTTGCAGGATTCGGGCAGAAGATCCTCTACACGACGCCCTGGCCGGCCTCCGGCATCTGGTCGAAGGCGCCGCTCGATTCATCCGCCGCCCTGACGGGCCTGTCGATCCGGACCTATGACGCGACCTCGACCGCCGTGATGAACGCGGCCGGCGCCAAGGCGGCCAACCTCTCCTTCGCCGATGCCATGCCCAAGGTGAAGGATGGCTCGGTCGTCGCCGTGCTCTCCTCCGGCGATGGCGGGGCAGGGCGCAATCTCTGGGATTTTCTGCCGAATTTCACCGAGGTGAACTACGCGATGCCGATCTCGCTCGCGACGGTCAATCTCGCGGCTTACGAGGCGCTGCCGGCCGATCTCCGACAGATCGTGGATGCGGCGGCGAAGGAGACGGAAGCGCGGCAATGGACGGCGATCCGCACGCGGCTCGATGAAAATTACGCACGGATGCGGGCAAACAAGGTCGCGATCCGCGCCGAGGTACCGCCGGACGTGGCCCAGGCACTGGCCAAGGCCGGGCGCGGCGCCGTGGAGGACTGGCGGCACCGGGCCGGATCGGACGGGGCGGCCCTGCTCGACCAGTACGAGAAAAAATAGGGCGCGATCGGGGGGCGGTCGCCGCAACCGAGGGGGTCTGTCGAGGCAAGTCCCCGGAGCTGCACGATTACCCCGGTGGTAATCGACCTCATGCGCCGGAGCCGCCATGGTCCTCCGCAACGAACGGCCTCTCGGCCGCCAGATGCAGGAGAGAACCATGACCGCCTATGCCATCGCCCATCTGCAGGATGTCCGCCTCGGCGCCGAGATCATCGACTACATCGCGCGCATCGACGGGACGCTCGCACCCTATGACGGGCACTTCCTGATCCATGGCGCAACGCCGGAGATCGTCGAGGGGCCGTGGCCCGGCGATCTCGTGATCATCGCCTTCCCCGACATGGAGCGGGCGCGCGCCTGGTACGATTCGCCGGCCTATCGCGCGATCCTGCCGCTGCGGACGGAAAATTCGCGCGGTGTGACGATGCTCGTGAAGGGCGTAGAGCCCGGTTATCGCGCTGCCGACTTCCTGGCGAAGATCGGTCTCGCCTGAACCGGCTCAGGCGAGTTCCGCCTCGACGAAGGCACGCACCTCATCGGCCGCGACGCCCGGCGCGATGAAGCTCTTGCCGATGCCACGGGCGAGGATGAAGGTCAGCACGCCGCGCTTGACCTTCTTGTCCTGCGCCATGGCGTTGACGATCTCCTCGGCGCTGCCGGCTCCGCCCGGCACCTGCTGCAACCGGCTGGGCAGGCCGACATGGTCGAGATGGCGCGAGACGCGGCCGGAATCCTGTCCCGAGCACAGGCCGAGACGCTGCGAGAAGCGGAAAGCCAATGCCAGGCCGATGGCGACGGCCTCGCCATGGACGAGGCGCGCGGAATCGTAATTCGTCAGCCGCTCCAGCGCATGGGCGAAGGTGTGGCCGAGATTGAGCAGGGCGCGGTCGCCTTCCTCGCGTTCGTCGCGGGCGACGATGGCGGCCTTGGCGCGGCAGGAGACGGCGACGGCGTGATCGCGTTCCGGGCCGCCGGCGATGACGCGGCTCCAGTTCACCTCGCACCAGTCGAAGAAGGTGGGATCGTCGATCAGCCCGTATTTCACCACCTCGGCATAGCCGGCCTTGAACTCGCGCTCGCTCAGCGTGTCCAGCAGGGCGGTATCGGCGATGACCAAAGCCGGCTGATGGAAGGCACCGATCAGGTTCTTGCCGTGCGGCGAGTTGATGCCGGTCTTGCCGCCGACCGAGGAATCGACCTGGGAGAGCAGGGTGGTGGGCACCTGCACGAAGCGCACGCCGCGCCGCAGAACCGCCGCGGCGAAGCCGGTGAGATCGCCGACGACGCCGCCGCCGAAGGCGATGACGAGGTCGTTGCGCTCGATCTTCGCCGCCAGCAGCGCATCGCAGAGTGCAACGAACTGGGGATAGGATTTCGACGCCTCTCCCGGCGGGATGGTGATGCGGGTCGCGGCGATGCCTTCCTGCTGCAGGCAGGTCTCGAAAGCCGCGCCATGCAGGGCGGCGACGCTCTCGTCGGTGACGATGGCGGCCTTGGCGCCGGGCGCGAAGGCGGCGATCAGGGCGGCCGCCTCGCAGAGCTGGTGGCGACCGATATGGATATCGTAGCCACGGCCTTCGAGCGCGACGGGGACGACGATGCGGGCACCGGTCTTGTCGGACATGGTGGCGTTCATGATGCTGTCGCTCCGGCTGCCGGCCCGAGATAGTCGCCCAATGCGACGATGGTTTCGCCGACCACGACTTCGTGAGGCTCGTCGCTCGACAGGATGGTGATGTCGGCGAGCGCATAGACCGGCTCGCGCTCGGCCAGCATCCGGCGCAAGGTCGCTTCCGGGTCGGCGGTCTGGAGCAAGGGCCGGTTCGAGCGCTTGCGGACGCGGCGCATCAGCACGTCGGGCTCGGCCTTGAGCCAGACCGAGATGCCGAGTTCCTTCACGCGCTCGCGCGTCTCGGCATTCATGAAGGCGCCGCCGCCGGTCGCCAGCACGAGCGGGGCGCGGGTGGTCAGGACGCGGCTGATGACCCGGCGTTCGCCCTCGCGGAACTCGGCCTCGCCGCGCTGCGCGAAGATCTCCGGGATCGTCATATGCGCGGCCGTCTCGATCTCGGTATCGGCATCGACGAAGGGCAGGCCGAGGCGCGCCGCCAGCCGGCGGCCGACGGAGCTCTTGCCGGACCCCATCATGCCGACGAGCACGATGGCCCGCGCGCCGAGAATGGCGCGGAGATCGGTCGTTTCGGAGGCAGCGATGGAAGCGGCGGCGGTCATGATACCTTTCAATCCTCGGCACGGCTGTAGCACCGGCCGGCCGCTGCGTCATGCCCCTGTCACGCGCTTTGCACGAGGCTGTGGCCCGCCGGCCCTTGCGCGGCGCAGTTGCGATCGAGGATAATCAAATCGGGTGCCGGGATCGCGCGCGCCCCAAGCGATTGCGAGAGTCCGCCCGACGTGCCGACGCTGTTCCGTTTCCTGGCTTTCATCGCGATCATCGCCGGGCTGATCTTCGGGGGCATGGTCGCGCTCGTCACCTTCGTTCAGCCGGTTCAGCGCGAGATGGTCGAGATCGTACCGCCTGCCAAACTGCAGCCGAAATGAGCCGGCTGGCGCGCCAGCGGCTGAATGCCTTCCTCGACATGCTGGCGGCCGAGCGCGGCGCGGCGCGCAACACGCTCGACGCCTATGAGCGCGACATTACAGATTATCTCGAATTCCTCGGCGGCAAGGCGCCGGGCGACGCCCTGCCTGGGGATATCCGCGGCTGGCTTGCCGATCTCGCGGCGCGCGGACTCAAGGCTTCCTCCGCGGCACGCCGGCTTTCGGCCGTGCGTCAGTTCCATCGCTTCCTCTATACGGAGGGGCTGGCCGGCACCGACCCCTCGGCCGCGATCGCCGGGCCGCGACTCGGCCGCCCCCTGCCCAAAGTGGTGACGGTCGCGGATGTCGACCGCCTGCTGGAAGCGGCGCGGGCCGCTTGCGAGCGGGAGGGGATAACGAAGGCCGCGCGGCTCAAGGCCCTGCGCATGCGCTGCCTAGTCGAGATGCTTTATGCCACGGGCTTGCGCGTCTCGGAACTGATTGCGCTGCCCTTGTCGGCCGCGACGACGCGTGAGCGCTTCCTGATCGTGCGCGGCAAGGGCGACAAGGAGCGGCTGGTGCCGCTGAACGACGCGGCGCGACAGGCTGCGCGTGACTGGCTGGCTGCCTTGAAAGAGGCCGAAGAGGCGGATGGGCGCTGGCTCTTCCCCTCGGACGGCGAGAGTGGGCATCTGACCCGTCAGGTCTTCGCCAGGGATCTCAAATCGCTGGCCGGGGCGGCCGGGCTTTCGGCGGCGGCGTTGAGCCCGCATGTGCTGCGCCACGCCTTTGCCAGCCATCTCCTGCAGAACGGCGCCGATCTCAGGGTCGTCCAGGAATTGCTGGGGCATGCCGACATCGCGACGACACAGATCTACACCCATGTCCTCGACGAGCGGCTGAAGAGCATGGTCCGCGATCTCCATCCCCTCGCGGATGGAGAGTGAGGCGCCTCAGACCTCGGAACAGCGGATCTGCTGGACGCGCTTGGGCATCTCGCCGACGGCCGGGATGAACTGGCCGGTCGCGGGGTCGAGGATCATCAGCACACCGGTGGCGACGGCGAAATAAGCGCCGTGCAGGTGCAGTCGGCCCTTGCTCTCGAGGATCTGCACGCAAGGGAAGGTGCGGAGATTGGCGAGCGATTGCTGGACAGAGGCCAGCTCCAGCCGCTGCAGATAGTCGTCGAAGCTCTCATGGCGACCACGTCCGCCGGTGCGCTCGGCCGCCGGGCCGATCATGGTGATCCATTTTCCGATGAAGTCGCCCGGCGAGAGCGCCTGCTGGCTGTCATCGGCGAAGGCGCGGATACCGCCGCAGCGGCCATGGCCGAGCACGACGATGTGCTGCACCTTGAGCGCCTGGATGGCGTATTCGAGCGCGGCGGAGGTGCCGTGGAGCTGGTCGTCCGGCTGGAAGGGCGGAACGAGATTGGCGATGTTGCGCGCGACGAACATCTCGCCGGGGCGCGCATCGAAGATCACTTCCGGCGAAACGCGCGAGTCGCAGCAGCCGATCAGCATGATCTGCGGCGTCTGGCCGTGTTCGCCGAGCTCCTGATACCGGCTCTGCTCGCGGATGAAACGATCGTCGAGGAAAGCGCGATAGCCTTCCGTCAGGCGCTGCGGGAATGGCTCTGCAGGCTTTTCCATGGATCCTGTGGAACAGGAAACGGACGGCTTCGTCAAGCATATGTTGCGGTGCGGTATCGCCCAGCCCGCCTGCCGGCCTTCGCTCAATCGCCCTTCCGGGCCAACTGTAGACGGCATGGAACCCGCGCGGAGGGAGGGGGCTGCATGCGCGATCGGGACATGGACATCTCGGCCTCGTCGCCTAGTCTGCTCGGACTGCCCCGCGCGGCACAGCGCTTGCGCGGGGCTGAGCGCAACGGAGACACCTGCCTTGACCGAACCCTGCGACCTCAGCGCCGTTGCCGCGCGTGCCCTGATCGGCGCCAAGAAACTCTCGGCCCGCGAACTGCTCGACAGCTGCATCCGCCGCATGGATGCGATCGACCCCGCCGTGAACGCGATGGTCGCGCGCGACGACGACAAGGCCCGCAAGGATGCGGCAAAGGCGGATGAGGCGACCGCGCGGGGCGATGCGCTCGGTCCGCTGCACGGCCTGCCGATCGGTATCAAGGACCTGGAGAACGTTGCCGGCCTGCGCACCACCTATGGCAGCGCGCTCTATCGCGATTTCGTGCCGAAGGAAGACCAGCTCATCGTCTCATCGGTTCGCAAGGCCGGTGCGATCATCGCCGGCAAGACCAACACGCCCGAATGGGGCGCCGGCGCCAATACCCGCAACGCCGTCTATGGCGCGACCGGCAATCCGTTCGATCCCGCGAAGAGCGCGGCCGGCTCCTCGGGCGGCTCGGGCGTCGTGCTGGCGACGAACATGGTGCCGCTCGCGACGGGCTCCGATACCGGCGGCTCGCTGCGCAATCCCGCCGCCTTCAACGGCATCGTCGGCTTCCGCCCGACGCCCGGCCTCGTGCCGAGCGAGAAACGCCAGCTCGGCTGGTCTCCGCTGCCGGTGCTCGGCCCGATGGCGCGCAACCTGCCGGATCTCTGCCTGCTGCTCTCGACCATGGTCTCCGATGCCGCTGCCGATCCGCTCGCGACGACGATCCATGGCAAGACCGTGCGGCGGCCGGAGGATTTCGCCCGCCCCGATGCGATCGATCTCGCCTCGCTCAAGGTGGCTCTGACCCCGGATTTCGGTTTTGCGCCGACCGAACGCCTGATCCGCGATACTTTCTCCGACAAGACCAAGGCCTTCAGCCATCTCTTCAGGGCGGCGGAGGAAGCGACGCCGGATTGCGAGGGCACGGACGAGGTCTTCGAGATCCTGCGTGCCAGCAATTTCCTCGCGGCGCATCTCGACAAGGTCCGCGATACGCCCGACATGGTCGGGCCGAACGTCCGCGCCAATGTCGAGGAAGGACTGGGCTATTCGGCGCTCGACGTCACCCGCGCCATGAAGCAGCAGACGGTGAGCTACCAGCGCTGGCAGCGCTTCTTCGAGGATTACGACGTCATCCTGTCGCCGGCTGTGACGCTGAGCCCGCGGCCCTGGACCGAGCTCTTCCCGTCCGAGATCGACGGCAAGCCGACCCGGACCTATTTCCACTGGCTCGCGGCAGCCTATGCCGTCACCATCGTCGGCCATCCCGCGATTTCGCTGCCGGTCGGGCTCGACCGCAACGGCATGCCCTTCGGCCTGCAGATCGTCGGGCCGCGCGGCGGCGACGCCAAGGTGCTGGCGGTGGCGGCGGCGCTGGAGGCGGCGCTCGCGGGCGATCCGCTGACGGCCCGTCCGGTTCCGGACCTCGCCAAGCTCGCCAAGGCGCGGCCGATCAGCGAAAGCCCGAATTTCATCGGCTTCGCCTGAGGCCTGATTCGCGTTCCATACCAATCATAAACGGGGAGAGTATGAATGAAGCGTCGTGATTTTCTGATGGGGACGGCCGCGCTCGGCCTCGCCGGCCCGGCCCTGCCGCGGCCGGCCGCAGCGCAAGGCAGCGCAACGCTGATGAAGTTCGTGCCGCAGGCCAATCTCTCGGCGCTGGACCCGGTCTGGACCACCGCGACCGTGACCAACAATCACGGCTATTACGTCTTCGACATGCTCTACGGGGCGGACGAGAACCTGAAGCCGCAGCCACAGATGGCGGAGGGGCACGAGATCTCGGCCGACGGCAAGACCTGGCGCATCAAGCTGCGCGAAGGCCTGACTTTCCATGACGGAACACCGGTCAAGGCCGTCGACTGCGCCGCGAGCCTCAAGCGCTGGACGCAGCGCGACCCCTACGGCCAGTTGCTCGGCCGGGCGGTCGAGGAATGGGGCGCGCCCGACGATCGCATCGTCGAGATCAAACTCAAGCGCCCCTTCCCCATGATGCTGGACTGCCTGTCGAAATCCGACCAGCCGCCGATCATCATGCCGGAGCGCCTGGCCAAGATCGATGCGAACACGCAGGTCACCGAGATGACGGGTTCGGGGCCCTACAAGTTCGTCGCTTCGGGCTATGTCTCGGGCAGCAAGGTCGTCTACGAGAAGTTCGAGGGCTACAAGCCGCGCAGCGAACCGCCCAGCCGCAATGCCGGCGGCAAGGTCGCGCATTTCAAGCGGATCGAGTGGAACATCCTGCCCGATCCCGCGACATCGGCCGCGGCGCTGACCACCGGCGAGGTTGACTGGTGGGAGCGCCCGCTCACCGATCTCCAGCCGATGCTGGCTGGCAACAAGGACATCAAGCAGGAGATCATCGACAAGGCCGGGCGCGGCGCGATCATCCGCCTCAACCACCTGCAGGCCCCGTTCAACAATCCGAAGGTGCGCGCCGCCGTGCGCATGGCGGTGAAGCAGGAAGACTATATGCGCGCCGCCCAGGGCGACGACACCACGCTCTGGCAGACCTGTCGCAGCCTGTGGTGGCGCGGCACGCCCTATTACGACGGCGAGCAGGAAGACCTGATGCCGCAGAGCCTGGAGAAGGCGAAGGCGGCCCTCAAGGAATCCGGCTACAACGGCGAGAAGGTCGTGATCATCAACCCGACCGACTTCCCCGATATCGGGCCGCTCGGCGAGGTGACCTTCGAATTGCTCAAGCAGCTCGGCATGAATGTCGAGATGGCGGCAAGCGACTGGGGCACCGTCGTGCAGCGCCGCGGCAGCCGGGAATCGACCGAGAAGGGCGGCTGGAGCATCTTCCACACCACGGGATCGGCGACGAGCTGGGGCAACCCGGCGATGTCCTCGCTGGTCCGCGGGCAGGGCGAGAAGGGCTGGTTCGGCTGGTGGAAGAGCGATGCGGCCGAGGCTCTGGCCGAGGAATGGCTCTACGCCCCCGACGAAGCCGCGCAGAAGAAGAGCGCCAAGGCGCTGGCCCGATTGGCGCTGGAGGAGGTCGCGACCATCCCGCTCGGCCAGTTCGTCAGCCGCACGGCCTATCGCAACGACATGACCGGGATGCTCGCCGGCTCGGCGCCCTATCCGTGGGGTCTCAAAAGAGGTTGATCGTCGTACTCATGCAGAAGGGCGGCCGTAACGGCCGCCCTTTTTCATTTCAGCGCGTCGCAGCCACCGCCGCCGACCAGGGCGAGGCGGCGTCGCTCGACCCTTCCGCGCCGTCCTTGTCGACGCGGACGAAGTTCGGACAGGCGAAGTTGATCGGCAGCACGCTATGCTCGACGATCGCGGTCGGCCCCGCTGCTTCGAGTGCGGCAAGCGTCTCGGCCGGCAGGCGCAGATCGGCGCTGGCCGAATCCGGGCCGGAGACGTCGATGCGCGGCTGATGCGCTGTCTCCTCGGTGCCCATGCCGAAATCGAGCTGCCAGGCCAGCGTCTGGTAGATGCTGGCGAGGATGCGCCGCCCGCCGGAGGAGCCCATCGCCTGGCGCGGCCAGCCGCCATCCTTCGGCGTGACCACGACCGGGCACATGTTGCAGAGCGGGCGGGCACCCGGTGCGATCGCATTGGCGCTGCCGGGGCGCGGATCGAACCACATCATGCCGTTGTTCATCAGCACGCCGGTCGCGGGCAGCACGACGCGGCTGCCCATCGAGGAGAGCAGCGTCGTGGTGACCGTGACGAGATTGCCCTCGCCATCGACCACGGTGAGATGGGTCGTACAGGTGTCGCCCGGTTCCTTGGCCGCAACCGCGGCGCCGAGGCCGGCCAGTCTCTCCCGATAGGCCTGGCGCATCACGCTGGAGAGCTGCGCGAACCAGGCGGCGGAGGGGCCGTCGCCCTCGATCGGGGCATCGGCCATCCCGGCGACGACGCGTTCCAGCGTCGGCGCGGCGGTGAGGCCGCCGGCGGTGTGGAGGAGGTGAGTGCCGCGCCAGTCGATGGTCGGCGCCTCCCGCAATCCGGCCTTGCAGCCGGCCAGATCCTGGGCATCGACGACGCCGCCGGCCGCAGCGATATCCGCCACGAGCTGGTTCGCGACATCGCCGCGGTAGAAATCGTCGAGCCCCGCCTGCGCCAGCCGCTCGATCGTGTCGCCGAGCTTGCCCAGCTTCATGAAGCCCGGAATGCCCTGATAGGGCGGCACCGGCGGCAAGCCGCCAGGCAGATAGATGCGGGCACTTTCCTCGTAGAGCCTGAGCACCGAAGCCGAGGAGGCGATCTTCAGCGTCGTGTACCAGTCGGCCGGCAGGCCGCGCCGGGCGAGCGCGATGGCCGGCGCGAGAATGTCGGCGAGCGGGAGCTTCGAGCCGAAGGTCTCCTTGAGCTTGGCATAACCGGCGACGGAGGAGGGCGTGACGAAGGAGAGGGGGCCGTGGATGTTGCGGTCGTCCACCACCTCCGGCCAGGTGAAGAGGTCCTTCTTCATCTCGCCGGTCAGGGGATAATCGGCAGGATCGGCACGGCGCGGCGCGACCGGCCCGAAATCGACGACCTGCGCGCGGGCCTGGCCCGCCTTGAGCACGACGGCGAAGCCGATGCCGCCGAGCCCGCTGTTCCAGGGTTCGACTGCCGCAAGCGCGAAGCAGGCGGCGACGGCGGCGTCGGCGGCATTGCCGCCCTGTTCGAGGATCGCTGCTCCGGCCTCCGCCGACTCGCGGCTCTGCGAGACGACGATGCCGTGCCTGCCGCGCGCGGCAGGTTTGGTCAGAGCCCAATTCTGGCTGCGATAGGGAAGGGCGGCAGCGGCCATGCGGAAACCTCGAAGCGTTGGCGAGGCGGCCATACTGCATGCCGGTCGCTACGACGTCGAATGCGTCGTGGCGGATTGCGAGCCGCGCCCGGCGCAGGGCGCGAATGGATCACCGTGCGCCCTATCGCGCGCAAAGCGGCGATCCATCCCTTGGCTTTGGCATCGGATCTTTCCGAAAAGTGCATTCCACTTTTCGGTCCGATGCCAGGATCAGAACACGTTGGGGTAGATGTAGCGGGTGATCACGCTCTGGATGAAATAGATGATCAGCAGCAGGATGATCGGCGAGATGTCGAGCCCGCCGAGATTGGGCAGGCGCTCGCGAATCGGCCGCAATACGGGTTCGGTGATGCGGTAGAGCATGTCCCAGACCGTGGAGACGAACTGGTTGCGGGTGTTGATGACGTTGAAGGCGATCAGCCAGCTGAGCACTGCCGAGGCGATCAGAACCCAGATATAGAGGTTCAGCGCGATCATGATCACGTCGAGAACGGCACGCATCGGGCTTCCTTTTAGGCCTGTCTGGAAAGGTGACGCGGAATATCCCGGCTCGCGCCAAATCAGATGGCGGAAGTGATTGACATCCACGCGACGCACAGCCTAGAAGGCCAGCGCCTTGGGGCTGTAGCTCAGATGGGAGAGCGCTGCAATCGCACTGCAGAGGTCAGGGGTTCGAATCCCCTCAGCTCCACCAAGGCTTAAGTCATTGAGAATGCTAACCTTTTAGCTCTCAATCACCTGTCTAAAACTCGGTGATTCCCGCTGCTTGGTCCCACGCTGGCGCCACTGAGCGAAATCATGGCTCCATCCGCAAGCATCGCGACAAGGTCCAAGTCCGAATCCCCGCAGAGATTCGTGTCCGTTATCCGGTCATCCGCTACCTATGCCGATGCAAAGGAATGGGGAACCTGGGGCCCCCCAGCCAATATGCAGGTGCACGTTGCTGAACCTCCGTTGGGGCAGCGCTGGTGCAAGTCCGGCGCCCATGCGGCGCAGGTGGCCCAGATATGGCGAGGCTTCATCGGTGCTGGCGGTCGAGAATTGACGTAAGCGGCGGCTTTCCGGACCGGCCCCGGCTTTGCGTCAGTTCGCGAGAGCCGCCCGCTTCGGTACGATCAACGGCTTTCCGGTCAACGGATCGGCGATGACGATGCAGGGGACGTGAAAGACCTCGTCGATGAAGCCGGGCGTCAGAAGATCTTCCGGCAGACCCTGCGCCAGGATCTCTCCCGCGCGCATCACCACCAGCCGGGATGCATAGCGGGCAGCCTGGTTGAGATCGTGCAGCACCGCGACGATCGTCTTCCCGGCACGGTTCAGGGCGGAGCAGAGTTCGAGCACATCGATCTGATGGGAGAGGTCGAGGAATGTCGTGGGCTCGTCCAGCAGCAGGATATCCGCGCCCTGTGCCAGTGCCATCGCGATCCAGACCTTCTGACGCTGGCCTCCGGAGAGGCTTTCGAGCGTGCGCTCGGCGAGCTGGGAAACGCCCGCCGCTTCCATGGCGGCCTCCATGGCGCTCTGATCGGCAGCAGTCCAGGGTTGAAACAGGCTGCGGTGAGGATGCCGCCCCCGTGCAACGAGATCCGCGACGATGATCCCCTCCGGCGCCTCCGCTCCCTGGGGCAGGACAGCAAGCAGCCGGGCGCGATCGCGTGGGCGATATTGTGCGATCGGGTGTCCATCGAGCAGGACGCTGCCGCCGGAAGACGGGTGCAGCTGCGCGAGGCTTCTCAGCAAGGTCGACTTGCCGCAGGCATTGGGGCCGACGATCACGGTGAAACTGCCGGCCGGCAACGCAATATCGATCCCCTTGAGGATCTCGTGCGGGCCGTGATGTGCGCGCAGGGCCTGCGCTTCCAGCCTTGATTTGGTGCTCATCGGAGAGGCTCCCTGCGGCGGACCCAGGAGCCGAACAGCAAAATGAGATAGGCTCCGCCCAGACAGGCCGTCACGGCGCCGACGGGCAGCGCGCGCGGCGCCAGCGCGATGCGCGCGACCGCATCGCTGGCCAGCAGGAAAACCGCGCCGAACAGAGCGGAGGCCGCCAGCGGCAAACCGGCCGAGCCCGTGAGCTTGCGCGCCGCCTGCGGCGCGATGAGCGCGACGAATCCGATCGGCCCGGCGATGAAGGTCGCCGTCGCTGTCAGGCCAAGCCCTATGAGGCCGAGCCGGAGCCGGGTGCTCGCGGCCGGAACGCCGAGGGATTGCGCCTTGTCGTCTCCGAGTTCGAGAGCCTGCACGGAGCGGGCGCAGGCTAGGCCGAGGGGCAGCAGCAGGCCGAGCATCCCCGCGCCGATCGCCAGCCGCTGCATATCGACCCCGGCGAGCGCTCCCTGCTTCCAGTTCGCGGCGACCAGCGCGATATCGAGGGGCGCGACGAAGATCATCCAGTCGCCGAAGGCCGTGAAGGCGGCCCCGACCGCGATGCCGATGAGGATCAGCCGCGCGCGATCGGCGCGCAGTCCCCCGGCCGCTATATAGACCATGAGGCCTGCACCAAGCCCACCGCCGAAGGCTGCCAGCGCGACCAGCGCGGGCGCCAGGCCGGCAAGAAGCGCCAGCAAGGCCCCGCCGAACGCACCGGCGTCGAAGCCGATGATGTCGGGGCTTCCGAGCGGATTGCGCAGCAGCGTCTGGAACAAGGCGCCCGACAGGCCCAGCGCGGCGCCGGCTGCGAGCGCCGCGCCAATGCGAGGCAGGCGCCACTCGACGAGCAGTTGCAGCGCCGGACTCTCGTGGCCAGCAAGTGCGTGAAACACCTGCACCGGCGTGAGCCTGACCGTGCCCAGCGTCAGGGACGTCAGCACGAGCGCCAGACCGCCGAGCCACAGCCCGAGATGGCATAGTGCCGGACGGCTCATCGCGCCGTTCATGATGGTTCCGCTCTGTACGGTGAGACCCTTCATGCGGCAGCGTTCCTGCGGCGGGCGAGCAGGATCAGGGCAGGCGCGCCGAGCAGCCCGGCGACGATGCCGACCGGCACCTCGGCGGGCGGCATCGCGATGCGGCCGAGCGTGTCGGCGATCACGACGAGAGCGGCGCCGATCAGGCCGGAGAGAGGCAGATGCGCCGCCGCGCCGATACCGCCGAGGCGGCGGGCGATATGCGGGCTGGCGAGGCCGATGAAAGCGATCGGGCCCGCCGCCGCGACGGCGCTGCCGGCGAGCAGGACGACGGCGATGAGCGAGCCAAGTCGCACCGGCCGGACTGCGACGCCGAGCGAGGCCGCGCGGTCGTCTCCAAGCGCGAGCAGGTCGAGGCGTGGAGCGAGCGCGAACGCCAGCAGCGTTCCGACAAGCCATGCCAGCGTCACGCTTGGAAGGATCGCCCCAGTGGCTCCCGAGAGTGAGCCGACGCGCCAGTTCCTGACCAGATCGAAGCGCTCGGGATCTGACAACGCGACCGCCTGGCCGATGCCGATGCACAGCGCCGTGACCGCGACGCCGGCAAGCGTGAGGCGGATTGGGTTCGAGCTGCTGCGGGCGCCCGCCAGCGCCTGGACTGCGAGCACCGCGCCAAGGGCACCGCAGGCGGCAAGCCAGGTCGCGGCCTCCGCGCCGGCGAGACCGATGAGGCCGGTGCCCAGGATCAGCGCGAGGCTCGCCCCTGCATTGATCCCGAGCAGGCCCGGATCGCCCAGCGGGTTTCGCGTCGCGAGCTGGATGACCGCGCCGGCAAGCCCGAGCGCCGCGCCGACCATCGCCCCGAGCAGGACACGCGGCAGACGCAGCCCCAGCACGATCTCGGCGGCTTCGTTGCCGCGGCCTTCGCGAAGGATGGCGAGCCATTCGCCGGCCGCGATCGGGCGCGCGCCCAGCGTCAATGCGATGAGCGAGGCAGCAAGCAGCACCAATGCGCCGATGACGATAGCCAATGGGGTCCGTGTCACGAGGCCATCCGGGTCAGCAACGCATCCCAGGCGCCTGCGAGATGGTGCGCGGTGTAGACCGATCCGAAGATGCTGTTGCCCGGCGAAACATGTACATGCCCAGCACGGACGGCCGGCAGCCGCTGCCAGAGCGGTTCGCGTGCGAGCGTCAGCGGGGCGCGGTCGCCGAGATCGATCAGCAGGATGCCATCGACCGGCCCGAGGACATTCCCGAGGGATTCGAGCGCGACCTCGCCATAAGGGCCGAGCCGCCCGGCTTCGACGGCCCGGCCGCCGAGATCGGCAAGGACCTGGGCCGGCATCACGAAGCCGTAGCCCGTGCCGTCGCTGCGCACCATCAGCCGCCGCTTGAGCGGGTCGTAGGTCGCTGCCGCCAGCAGGCTCCGCCGGAGCAGGCGGTCATGGCGCTGGCGCAGCCCGGCAATCTGCTCGGCATAGGCCGTGATGGTCCGTTCGGCGGCTTCGGTGCGCTGGAGCCAGCCGGCCAGGCTATCGAGATTGCCGCGCCAATGCGTGCGGTGGTTGCTCGGCAGGACCGGCGCGATCCGGCTCAGCCGGGCGAGGGGCCACCACTCCGAGTAAGCGGAGGTGTCCGGGCAAAGGATCAGATCGGGTTCCAGCATCAGGATCTGTTCGAGATCGGGCGGCGCCGCCAGGAACGGCACGGAGGCCGGTACGGGCACCCAGGGCCGCGCGCGGCTGTGGCTGTAGCCGACAAGAGGCAGGGCGAGCGCCAGCGCCATCTCGAGGCTGATGCGCGAGTCGATCGCGACCACCCTGTGTGGCTCGGACGGCAGCTCGACGGGACCGAGCGGCGTGTTCACCACCCGGCGTCCGGATGCGGCAAAGGCGGAGCCGGCCAGGATGGCCCCCCCGCCTGCCGCGAAGCTGCGTCGAGACAGGAATGTCGCCACGCGGTTCCCTGCCTTCGGCCCTAGAATTCGAAGGTCGAGGAGAGCGAGACCATCCGCGCCTCGCTCGGATAGAGCAGGTTGAAGCCCGGATAGGTCGTCCAATACGCCTTGTTGAACAGGTTCGTGACGTTCGCCTGCAGGATGATCGGCTTGGCGCCATCCCGCTCGATCTTGTAGCGGGCGCCGATATCGAAGGTCGTCCAGGCCTTCAGCTTCTGCAGGTTGGCGGCATCGGCATAGCTCGAGCCGGTATAGATCATCCGGCCGAAAAGCGTCAGGTTGCGGACGAAGCCCGGGTCCCATTCGAGACCGAGATTGGCCTGCACGCGCGGCGTGCCTTGCGCTTCGTTGCCGTCGAAGGTGCCGTTGGCTGTGCGCACGAGCTTGGAATCGAGGAAGGTGATGCCACCCAGCGCCCGGACACCTTCCACAACTTCGCCGGCTACGCTCAGCTCGACGCCGCGATAGCGGGTCTCGCCATTGTCGCTGAAGGTGTTGGTGACGGTGTTCGCGATGCCGGAAGCCTGTTCCGACTGGAAGACGGCGACCGAGGTCATCAGCCTGCCCCAGTCGATCTTGGCGCCGGCTTCGTACTGCTTGGTGACGAAGGGCGGTAGGACCTGGCCGGCATTGACGAAGGTGTTGCCGACGACCGAACCCGCGGTCAGGCCCTCGATATAGCTGGCGTAGAGCGAGACGTTCTCAAGCGGCTTCACGACGAGGCCGATGACCGGCGTCACCGCATCGCTCTTGTTTTTGGAAGAGAGCAGGCCGGTTTGCAGCGTGTAGTTGTTGATGTCGACGAACTGCTTGCGTACGCCGAGCGTCAGTTGCAGGCGCTTGTCGAAGGCCGAGATCGTGTCCGAGATCGAATAGCTGGTGAAGCTGTTGTCGTTCTGGCGGTAGCGCCGGGCCGCCGGCATCACCGGATTGGGCGAGAAGGTCGGATTGTAGATATTCGACGGCGTCACCGAGAGCGTCGCCGGCAGGCCGGAGGCGCGCGCCTGATAGAAGCTGTTGGCGGAAATGACGACCTCGTGGTCGAGCGGGCCGGTCTGGAAGCGTCCGCGCACGCCCGCTTCGCCCGAATAGCGGTTGATGTCGATCTGATAGCGGGAGCCCGTGCTGGTGAAGTTGCCGTTGCGCCTGAGGCCCGAGCCGGCTTCCACCGCCTGGTCCCAGTCCATGTGGCTGACACCGGCCTTGCCGTAGACGGTGATGTTGGAGGTCACATCGTACTCGGCCTGGACCATGCCGTAGCTGTCCGCGAACTTGCTGTAGTTCCAGGGCGAGACATAGCTCTTGTTCGGCTTGATCGGCCGCGGGACCAGCTCGGTCGCCAATGGCGTCACCGTGTTGTTCATCCGGTCGGTGTTGAGCACCTGATAGCCGGCATCGAGCGAGATGCGGAACGCGTCGCTGCGATAGTCGAGCCCGATCGTGCCGTTGACCAGATTCTGCGACTGCTGGCTGATGGGGGTGCCGCCGTCGCGATAGAGCAGGTTGGCGCGCACGCCGAACTGCTTCTGATCGCCGAAGCGGCGGCCGAGATCGAGATGGCCGCCGAGCTGGGAGTTGCTGATCCAGGTCGCGGTGAAACGGGTCAGCGGCTCGTCCGCGGCACGTTTCGGCACGAGATTGATGATGCCGCCGACGCCGCTCGGCGACAGGCCGCCGAGGAAGGCACCGGGGCCCTTCAGGACCTCGACGCGTTCGATTCCGGCCAGTGTCGATTGCGCGTTGGGCGCGATGCCGAAGAGGCCGCCGAAAGCGACGGCGGCATTGCCGACCTGGATGCCGCGGATGACGAAGTAATTGGCATTGCCGACATTGGTCGGCTCGACGTTGCGGATCGAGGAATCGTTCTTGACGACATCGGCGATGGACTGGGCTCGCTGGTCCTCGATCAGCTTGGACGTGTAGTTCGTCACCGAGAAGGGCGTATCCATCACGGAGCGCTGCCCGAGCACGCCGAGGCCGCCGCCGACCGCGACCTGACCGCCGGCATAGGCCGGGGGCAGCCCGGGCACGCCGCTGCCGACGACCTCGATGGTATCGAGGGCGATCGCGCCTTCGACGGCGCCGCCAGACGCGACGGGTCGGGCCGGATCGTAAATCTGGACGGTGGTGGCGTTGCTGAAGCGGAAAGCGAGGCCCGTGCCGTTGAGCAGGGCTGCGACGGCCTGTGCCGTGCTCAGCGAGCCCTTCACCGCATTGCCGCGACGCGAGGCGGCGGGCGTCTCGGCGAAGACCACATCGACGCCGGTGACGCGGACGATATCGTTCATCGCGGCGCGGACGGGCTTGGCCGGGATGTCGAAACTGTGCAGCGTCTGCGCCTGCGCCGTCGCAACGGGAATGGCGAGGCTGGCACCCAGCGAGCTGAGAAATGTCGCTGCGAGGAGAACTTCCTTCGCCGTCAACCGCATCGAACGCATCCACCGACCCTTTTCGTACAGGATGGTGCGAGGCTTTCAGCCTCGCCCTCTATCTCCTTGTCGAACGAGCCGGCCGGTGACCCTCACGCATCGCGTGATTTTTTTGGAGTTGCCGACCCGGCAGTCGCGTCAGGGCGAGACGAAGGTGACCGGCCCGACGGTGGTGACCGAAAAGCCGACCGAGGATTGCAGGGCCGCCAGCGCGGCTGCGCTGTCGCGCAAGGTGACATTGCCGGTGACATGGCGCCCGCCGAGCGTGGAGCCGAGCAGGACGATGCGGCCGCGGTGGTGGCGCTCGATCCGGGCCAGGACCTGCGCCAGCGGCATATCGTCGAAGATGAAGCGCCCGGCGCGCCAGGCCGTGACCTCCGCGACATCCACGGCCTCGGCCTTGCCGAGCCCATGCCCGCCATAGGCGACCCGCTCGCCCGGGTTGAGGACCACGGCCTCGCGCGATTGCGGCAGCTCGACCGAGACGCTGCCGCTGGCGAGCGTGACGGTCACACTTCCCTCATCGTCTGTGGCCACCTCGAAGCCCGTCCCGAGCACGCGGGCCTCGCCCTGGCCGGCGCTGACCACGAAAGGCACTTCGGAGCGCTTGACCTCGAAGAAGGCCGTTCCCCTGAGCAGGCGAACGCGACGCAACCCCGCGGAAAAATCGACGGCGAGCGCGCTGTCCGAATCGAGCTGCGCCGTCGAGCCATCCGCCAGCACGATCATGCGCTGCTCGCCGCGCGCCGTGACCTGATCGGCGCGCCAATTCTCGAACAGATGCGGCCGGTCGAGCCAGATCCAGCCAAGGCACAGGGCGAGCACGAGGCCGAGCACGGCCCCGGCGGCCGCTCGTCCGCGACCACGCTCGCGGCGTAGCGCCCGGATGCGCTCCAGCGGCGCGGCCAGCGCTTCGGTCTCGGAGGCACCGAGAGCGGCGGACAGCGGGCCCATATTGGACCAGAGCGCCGCGACCTTGCCATAGTGGCGGGCATGATCGCTCGACGCCGCCAGCCAGGCTTCGAAATCCCTGCGATCCGCAGGCGAGGGGCGGCCGTTCATGCGGGTGAACCACGCGATCGCCTGCTTTTCCAGCAGGAGCTCATCGGTTCGGGGGCTGTCGTCGGTGTCCATGGCGCCTGAGTTACGGCTTGGGCCCGGAGGCGTTATCGCAATGTGTCCCGGCATGCCAGCAGGGCGCGGGCGATCTCGCGCTCGACCGTGCTGTAGGAGAGGCCGAGCGCGGCTGCGATCTCATCGTAGCTGCAAGCATGCACGCGGTTCAGCAGGAAGATCTGGCGCGTGCGCTCAGGCAAGGCCGCGACGGTCCGCACCACACGCTCCAGGTCCTGCCGGGCTGCCGCGACTTGATCGGGCAGGGCGACTGGCGCGGCGTATTGCGCTTCGGTGATCTGCAGCGGCAGGCTGGCACGCCGGCGTTCGGCGCGCTGATGGCTGATCGCGGCATAGTCGATCGCGCGGCTCAGATAAGAAGCTTGGCAGCCGATATGGTCCCGGGCGCGCGACCAGAAGGCGACGAAGACGTCCTGCACGACATCGGCGGCGTTGGCGACGCCGACGCGACGCGCAGCCCGCCGTTCCAGCCGGCGATGTTCCCGCGCGTAGAGTGTGCCGACATCGTCGAGGCTGCTCGACATGGTTCCGCTGGCTCCGGATATCCCAAAGCCCAACGCCATAGCAGCCGCATTCCGGCCGCTCAATCGCGATGTTTTAGAAATACTCTAAGTAAATCAAAGGCTAAGGCTGTTGCCTCGACGTCGTTCGCATGAAACAAGCGCGGCGCTAGACGAGGTCGATCGGCACGATGGAAGCCAGCCCCAACCCGTTTCATGAAGCTGCCGTCGTGAGGCGCCGCTATCTCACGCCCGGAATGATCCGGCTGACGCTCGGGGGAGGCGGCATCGCCGGCTTCCGCTCGACCGGGATCGCCGACGAATATATCCGCCTGTTCTTTCCCGATCCCGAGACGGGCGAACTCGTCCTGCCGGAGATCGGCGCGGACGGGCGCTGGACATTTCCCGAGGATCGCCACCGCGTCCGCTATTCGACCTATACAGTGCGCCGCCACGATGCCGTTTCCTGCGAACTCGACATCGACATGGTCGTTCATGCCGGTGGCCGCGCCAGCGACTGGGCCTGCGCCACCAGCGAGGGCGACCGGGTCGTCATCAACAATCCGCGCGGGCTCTACAAGCCGCCGGCGGATTGCCGCCGGCAGATCCTCCTTGGCGACGCGACCGGCCTTCCGGCCATCGCCCGCATTCTCGAGAACGCGCCTCCCGACATGGAAAGCCGTGTTGTCATCGAGGTTCGCGACGCAGGCGAGCAGCAGCCCTTGCCGGAGCATCCCGGAGGGGATGTCACCTGGCTCACCGGCAGCGGGAACGGGGTTGGCGAAAGCCGGCTGGGCTCGCTCCTGGCCGACATGCCCATGGGGGCCGATCCCGGCTATCTCTGGGTTGCCGCGGAGCGTGCGGCCGTGCGTGCCCTGCGGGCTCAAGCGGATGCGCTGGGCTGCTTCGCCGATGATGGAAGGAAGCTCGTGGCCTATTGGGGGGCCCGGTCGTGATGCCTTTGCCCCGTTCGGCGCAGCCGCTCGATGTCTTTCCGGGCGATCACGGTCCTGACGTCCGGTTCGAAGGGTGGCAGGTGTGCCCGGCCCTTCGCTCTGGAAGCGCCCAAGGACGGCGGGCGCTTGCGCGCGTCACGGACCAGCTCAGCGCCGGCTGAGCCGACACGGTCGCCAACCCTACGGCAGGAGCAAGAGCGAGCCGCCAGTTTCGCTCGCATGCAGCCTACCGGGGATCGATAGGCCCAATCGGCAAGGCCAATTCACGCTCGATCCAAGCCGCCAACCGGAAGAGATCAGCCTCCCGCCGGGCGTGCGACAGGATCTGGACGCCGACCGGCAGGCCTTCCCGCGAGAAACCGATGGGAATGGCGATGGCTGGCAAGCCTGTGAGCGACCAGATCGCGGTGATTGAGATCCAGTCGAGATAGTCCTGCATCGGCTGCCCCGCGACCGTCTCGGGGAATAATGTTTCGACGGAAAAGGGCATGACCTGCGTTGCCGGGCAGATCAGGAAATCGTGCTCGTCGAGGACATCCACAGTCCGGCGGTACAGTTCGCTTCGGATCCGATTGGCGGAGACGATGGCATGGCCCGGCTGGTCGCGGCCACGCAGGAGATCGGCGAGGACAGGTGCCGGAAACGCGTGGCGGTGCGTCTCGAAGAGAGGCTCGAACGTCGCGTAGAACCCCTCGCCGCGCAGCACGCGGAATGCGTCCATCGCCCCGGCAACATCCGGCGAGTTGTGAGCGACTGCGACGCCTGCCCGGTTCAGCATCTCAGCGAGCCGATCGAGGGCAGCCCGGATCGGCTCCTCGATCGGCAGCATGCCAAGATCTGCCGAGACTGCGACCCGCGCGGGCTTGCGCGGCGTCAGCGCTGCTTCGAGGAACGGCGGCTCGCTGGTTGGCGCGGTCAGGATATCCCCGGAATCATAGCCGGTCATCGCATCGAAGAAGAGGGCGAGGTCCGCAACGTCGCGCGCCATTGGCCCCTCCACGGCAATCGTGTCGAACGGATCGGCCAATCGCTTGCGCGGCACCCGGCCCGGCGTCGGCCGCAGGCCCGTCACATTGCAGAACGCTGCGGGAATGCGCAGGCTGCCGCCATAGTCGTTGCCGTGGGCGAGCCAGGCCTCGCCGGTCGCAAGCGCGACTGCTGCGCCGCCGGAGGAGCCGCCACAAGTCAGGCGCCTATCATAAGGGTTCCGTGTCGCGCCATGGACGCTATTGGTGGTCTGTGCTCCGCCGAGTTCGGACAGGTTCGACTTGCCGAGCGTGATCGCACCGTTTGCTTCCATCAGCGCCACGGTCCGGTCGGACTCGGTCGATATGCGGTCGCGGAAGATCGAGGTCCCTCCGGTATTGCGGACTCCTTCGACGTCGCTGTTGTCCTTGACGACGATGGGAAGCCCGCCGAGGAGGCTTGAGCGCCCGGCTCGACGCGCGACATCGGCTGCACGAGCCTGCTCCCGCGCCCGGTCCAGGCAGAGCGTCGGCACGGCATTCATCTGCGGCTCGACAACGGCAAGACGCGCCGCGGCCGCCTCGACCAGCTCGACGGAACTGATCTCCCCGGCCGCGAGGAGATCGCGGACGACAAGTGCGCTGAGCTTCGTCAATTCAGTCGACATGGGCGGGCTTTCCGGAGGCAGGCGCGCCGCATGAGCGGCGAATGACGAGGCGTGGCGCCATCACAGTGGTCGTGCCGGGGCCATTCAGCGTGCCGGCAAGCCGCCGGATCAGGAGCTCGAGCGCGGCTTCGCCCATGGCGCGGACGGGCTGAGCAATGGCGCTGAGCCGGGGCGAGACCGCATCGGCCCAGGGAAGGTCATCGATGCCGATGACGGAAACATCCTGCGGCGAGGAAAGACCGCGGTCCGCCAGCGCCTTTATGACCCCGATTGTCATCAGGTTATTGGTTGCGAAGACGGCGCTCGGCGGCTCCGCCAGCGCCATGAGCTCGGCCATCGCCTGCTCGGCAGGCTGCTTGCGGAACCCGGCATCGCGGACGAGAGCCGGATCGAAGGAAAGGCCTGCCGCCAACAAGGCTTCGCGATAGCCGGCGAGGCGCTCCGCAGCCGTGCGGAACACTTCAGGTCCGTTGACGAGGCCGATCCGCCTGTGGCCGCAGGCGATCAGATGCTGCGTCGCCTCGAAGCCCGCGCACCGGTTGTCGAGGACGACCGCGTCGTAGCCTAGCCCTTCCATCGCCCGGTCGACGAGCACGACCGGGACCTCGAGCTGCGCCAGCAGCGAGGCTCTGTTCATCGAGACGGCTCCGGTCGGCGCCAGGATGAGCCCGTCGATCCGTTGCGTGCGAAGCATGCGCAGATGCGCCTCCTCGCGCTCGCTGCGCTCGTTCGAATTGCACAGCAGCACCAGATAGCCGCAGGCAGCGGCGGCATCCTCCACCGCCTCGAACAGATCGGAGAAGAACGGATTGGTGATGTCGCCGACGACGAGACCAATCAGCCCGCTCGATCGCTTGCGCAGCGAGCGCGCGCCTGCATGGGGCGTATAGCTCAGCTTCTCCATGGCGGCACGTACCCGCGCCGAGAGCTCGGGGCTGACGCGATCTGCACTATTGAGCACGTTCGATACGGTAGCCACCGACACATCGGCGAGCCGCGCCACATCCCGAATCGTCGCCATTCAATCCCCAATGAAACGGTTCAAACCTGCTTTCAGATTTGCGGATCGAAATGCATTTCGCAAGCGCAAAACCTCAATTAAACGCCTCTTGCGGGGAAGCTTGCTCTGTGAGAGCTTGATTGAAACGTTACAAAAATTATGAGGAGCCGGATCGTGGGGGAGCGATTGTCCGTAACAGAAGGCTCGGCGGGGCCATGATGTCCTATGTCCTGCGCCGGATCGCCGCGACCGTTCCTGTCCTCGCCTTCGTCGGCCTCTTCGTCTTCTTCCTGCTGCGGTTGACGCCGGGCGATCCGGCGATCCTCATCGCCGGCGATCAGGCCACGACCCAGCAGATCGCTTCGATCAGAGCCCAGCTCGGCCTCGACAAGCCGCTGACAGAACAGCTCCTCGCCTGGGCAACCCAGCTTGCGCAGGGCAATCTTGGCCGCTCCGTCTTCTCCGACATGGCAGTTACGCGGCTGATCGGGATGCGGATCGAGCCGACGGCAATGCTGACGCTCGTTGCGATCCTGATGGCACTAGCGATCGCGCTTCCGCTCGGGATCCTGAGCGCGCTCAAGGCCGGCAGCCGGACGGACCGGGCGGTCATGGCCTTCGCGATGGTCGGCTTCTCCTCGCCGGTCTTCGTCGTTGCTTTCCTGCTGGTCTATGTCTTCGCGCTGTCGCTCGGCTGGTTCCCGACGCAGGGCTATGTGCCGCTGTCGCAAGGGCTGCTGCCCTGCCTGAACAGCCTTGTCCTGCCGGGGCTGGCGCTCGCCATGCTCTATGCGGCGCTACTCGCTCGCGTCATGCGCGCGAGCCTGCTCGAGGTGCTGTCGGAGGACTATGTCCGTACCGCCCATGCCAAGGGCATGAAGCCCCGCCGCGTCGTGCTGCGCCATGCCTTGAAGAACGCCGCGATCCCGGTCGTGACGGTCGTCGGCGTGGGCATCGCCGCCTTGCTCGGCGGCGTGGTGGTGACCGAGACCGTGTTCAACATCCCGGGCCTGGGAAGATTGACGACAGATGCCATCCTGCGGCGGGACTATCCCGTGGTGCAGGGTCTCATCCTCGTCTTCTCGCTGGTCTACGTTACCGTCAACCTGCTGGTCGATCTAAGCTACGTGCTGTTCGATCCGCGTATCCGCTATTGAGGGCGCCGTGACGATGACCGTGACCGGCACCGTCGTGCGGAAGGCACCTGGCCACTTTCAGAACCTCGGCGGCTTCCTGCGCACCAATCCCACGATCCTGATCGGCCTCGCGGTTCTGGCGGCCTTCACCTGCGTCGCGGTGATCGCGCCTTATATCCTGCCTGACCCTGTACGGGTGAATCCGATCCAGCGTTTGCGACTGCCCGGCGCCGATCATTGGTTCGGCACCGACCAACTCGGCCGCTCCACCCTGTCGCGCACGCTGAACGGCACCCGTATATCGTTGACGATCGGCGCGTTCGTCACAGTGCTGACGGTAACCCTGGGCCTCTTGATCGGGCTTGTCGCAGGCTTCGTCCGATGGCTGGACGGGATCTTGATGCGGATCATGGACGGCCTCATGGCCATCCCCGGCATCCTCCTGGCCATCGCGCTGATGTCGCTGTTCGGATCCAGCGTCCAGAACGTGGTGATCGCGATCAGCATCGCCGAAATCCCGCGGATGGCCCGCGTCATCCGCTCCTCCGTGCTGGTGTTGCGCGAGCAGACCTATGTCGAGGCCGCGATCACCAACGGCACGGGCCTGCCGCGCATGCTGTTGCGGCACATCCTGCCCAATGCGGCTGCGCCCGTGATCGTACAGGCGACCTATGTCTTCGCCTCGGCGATGATCGTGGAGTCGGTCCTATCCTTCCTTGGCGCCGGCACGCCGCCGACGATCCCGAGCTGGGGCAACATGCTGGCCGAGGCCCGCCCCTTCATGCAGCGCGCGCCCTGGATGATCGCCTTTCCGGGGGTGGCTCTGGCGCTGCTCGTTTTGACCGTCAACGTTCTCGGCGACGCCCTGCGCGACGCCATTGATCCTCGCCTCGCCCGCAAACTCAGGGTTTGAGGCCGGCCATAAGAACAAGAAACCGGGACAATCCATTGGGAGGAAAGCGATGAAAAGCCTGACGAGACGAATGGCGTTGGCCGGCGGCCTCGCCCTGTCACTGGCGGCACTGCCTGCTGCCGCGCAGACCGTATTGAAAGTGCGCCCTTTCGGTGATCTGCGCACGCTCGATCCGATGACGACCTCGGACTACATGGTCCGCAACCACGCCTACATGGTCTACGACACGCTCTTCGCACAGGACGCCAAGGGCCTGATCAAGCCGCAGATGGTGGAGAACTTCACGACCTCTTCCGACGGCCTGACCTGGACCTTCGTTCTCCGCGACGGATTGAAATTCCATGACAACACGTCGGTCGCGAGCACCGACGTCGTCGCCTCGCTGAAGCGCTGGGGAGAGCGCGACGGTCTCGGCCAGCAGCTCATGGCGCATACCGCCTCGCTGGCGGCGACCGATCCCAAGACGGTCACGCTCGTGCTCAAGGATCGCTGGGGCCTCGTGCTCGACGCACTCGGCAAACCGAGCTCGATGCTGCCGGTGATCATGCCGGCGCGCATCGCCGCCACGCCCTCGAACCAGAACATTACCGACGCGACCGGCTCCGGCCCCTTCATGCTGGTCAAGGAGCAGTGGTCCCCGGGTTCGAAGATCGTCTACGCCAAGGCGCCGACCTACCAGCCGCGAAAGGAAGCGCCGGACGGGCTCTCCGGCGGCAAGGTGGCAAATGTCGACCGCGTCGAATGGCAGATCATGCCCGATGCCCAGACCGCCTTGAACGCGCTGCAGGCGGGTGAAATCGACATCTTCGAGGAGATGCCGCCGGACATGATCCCGCTCGTGAAGGGTAACGCGAAGATCACCGTCTCGAAGCTCGCAGCGCTGCAGGGCGTCTTCCGGATGAACCAGTCGCAGCCGCCCTTCAACAACCCCAAGCTGCGCCAGGCGATCCTGCGTCTCGTCGACCAGGAGCTGGCGGTCCGCGCCTATGTCGACGACAAGGCGCTCTACACTGTTTGCCCGTCCTTCTACATGTGCGACTCGCCCTATTTCACCGATGCGGCCTGGCCAAAGCCGGATGTGGCGGCAGCCAAGAAGCTGATCGCTGAAAGCGGCTACAAGGGCGAGAAGATCGTCGTGCTCGATGCCACGGAGACCGCGCTCAGCCCGCAAACCCTTGTCGTCTCGCAGCTGATGCGTGATGCTGGTCTCAACGTCGACTATCAGGCGATGGATTGGGGCACGCTGTCGAGCCGGCGCACCAGCAAGAGCCCGGTCGACCAGGGCGGCTGGTCAACCTTCGCTTCCGGCCCCGCCGCGCCCGACATGACCGAGCCCGTAGGCCATCTGGCCCTGCGCTCCAACTGCGAGAATTCGTGGTTCGGCTGGCCCTGCGACGAGGCCATCGAGAAGCTGCGCGCCGAGTTCACGATGGCGCCTGATCTCGACACCCGCAAGGCGATCGCCCGCAAGATCCAGGAGCGCGCCGTCGAGACGGTGCCCTATGTTCCCGTCGGCCAATTCTGGCTCGTGCGCGGTCAGCAGGCCAGCCTCCAGGGCCTGCTCTCCCCTGGCGTCCCGGTCTATTGGAACGTCTCGAAGAACCATTGACGCTGACATCGACACCGCGCTTCCCCGGAGCCAACACCTGACCCTCAAGCGTGCGGCGCAGGAATTGGCATGAGGGAAGCGCGGTGCGTCGCGAGCGGGTTCCGCTCAGGTTCTGCTTCTGTAGCCGCTTCCGAAGAGAACCCTCTCTTGCGGAGAAGATCCGGGAAGCCAAGCCACTACGATCTGCCGGCTCGGTCGTCGAAAGCATCGCGTGTCCCGTGCACAACATCGAGAAACGCCTTGATGATCCGGCTCGACTCGCGCTGCTTCAGCACGACGACATGGGCATAGGTGTAAACCTCGGCTCCCTCGATCCGGACCAACTTGAGGTTCTCATCCGGCACGAATTCGGCATCGGAGACATAGCTGATGCCGAGACCATGGATCACCGCCTCGCGAATGGCCTCGCGGCTGCCGATCTCCATCACCAGGCGCGGCTTCGTTCCGGTCCTGGCCAGCGCATTCTCGAAAGCGCGCCGCGTGGTTGAGCCCTGCTCGCGCACGATCATCGGCTCGCCTTCCAGCTCCGCCAGCCGGATGCTGTCGCGTGCGGCGAAGCGGTGGTCGCGCCGCACGAACACCGCGACCGGATGGCGCCTGTAAGGGATGGTCAGCAACCGGTCATCCTCGTCGATATAGGCGAGCACGGCGACGTCGCACCGGTAGCTGGCGAGATCGTCGAGGACTTCGGCGGAATTTCCGAGCTTCACGGCGAGCTCGATCTCCGGATAGGCCTGGTTGAAGGCGGCCAGCATTTCCGTGACGTGGAACGGCCCCACGGCGCTGATCGACAAACGGCCGGTGCGCAATTCCCGCGTTTCCGACAGGAAGGCGAGCACCTCGGCTTCCTCGGCAAAGAGACGGGTGGTGATGGCGAGAAGCTGGCGCCCGGTGTCGCTGAGCTCGCGTCGTCGGCCGCGCTTGACGAAGAGCTCGACGCCGAACTCCTCCTCCAGCGCACCGACCTGTGCCGTCAGGGTCGGCTGGCTGATGTTGAAGGCATCGGCGGCGGCGTTGAAGCCGCCAGAGCCGGCCACGAGATGGAACGATCTGATCTGGGTATAACGCATAGCAAAAATCTATCTAATCACATCAAAAAATCAATTTGTTATAATATGCAGCTTCAGGGAGCATCCTCGCAACAGGCCGGCAAGGCGCATTGCGAGGATGAACCGCATGAACTGGGCGTATTGGAATCCCGTCAGGATCCGCTTCGGGGCCGGCCTGCTCGACGAGGTCGCGGGATTGATCGGCAACCGCCGCTGGGCGCTCGTCACCTATGACCAGCCGATCTTCCGTGAGCTGTCCGCCCGGCTGACCGCTGTCGCCGGGGCACCGGTCGTGTCGATCACCAATATCGAGACCAATCCGGACTGCGCCGATCTCGCC
Source organism: Allobosea sp. GW822-FHT05A11 (assembly GCF_058800455.1). Taxonomy (NCBI): domain Bacteria; kingdom Pseudomonadati; phylum Pseudomonadota; class Alphaproteobacteria; order Hyphomicrobiales; family Alloboseaceae; genus Allobosea; species Allobosea sp. GW822-FHT05A11. The sequence continues at coordinate 303,255 of NZ_JBXAMI010000005.1, forward strand.
TTGTCCTGCCGCCAGTTCGGCGCGGCCGAGCCGGCCGAAGTCCTCGTCGCGCTCGGCGGCGGCTCGATGATCGATGCCGCCAAGGTGCTGGCGGCCAGCGGCGGCGATTTCGAGAATGTGCGCCGCCATCTCGTCGAGAAGAAGCCGCTGGATGAGGCCGCGATCATCCCGATCATCGCGGTGCCGACCACGGCCGGCACCGGCAGCGAAGTCACCTCCTGGGCCACGGTCTGGGACGCCGCCAATGGCAGCAAATACTCGCTCGCCCACCCCCGGCTCTATCCGGAAACTTCGGTGCTCGACCCCGCGCTGACAGTCGGCGCGCCGCGCGGCCTCACGCTGGCGACCGGGCTCGACGCCCTGTCCCATGCGCTGGAAAGCATCTGGAACGTCAACGGCAATCCGGTCTCGGCGAACTATGCGGTCGAGGCTGCCAAAGAGATCATCGACACCTTGCCCCGCCTGCTGGAGCGCCTCGACGATGTCGAGCTCCGCGCCCGGCAGATGCGCGCCAGTCTGCTCGCCGGCATGGCCTTCTCCAACACCAAGACCGCGCTCGCCCATAACATCTCCTACGACATCACGCTGAAGAGCGGCACGATCCACGGCATCGCCTGCTCCTTCTCGCTGCCGATCGTGATGCGCTGGGCGATGGGCGCGCAGCCGCAATGCGATGCGGCGCTGCGCTGCGTCTTCGGCCCCGACCTCGAAGCAGGGGCGGAACGCCTCGGCGCCTTCCTGCGCAATCTCGGCGTCTCGACCGACCCCACCGCCTACGGCGTCTCGGGCGTCGAGTGGAACCGCCTCGTCGGCAAGGCGCTCGAAGGCGAACGCGGCCGCAACTTCATTGGAAGGCAGGCGGCCATGGCCGCCTGAGATCAAGTAACGGGCAACGACGCCCACAACGGTTCCGCCGGCAGATCACAACGATCGCCGGATCATCTTGGGAGGATGACATGACCATCACGCGTCGGACGATTCTGAAGAACTCACTGTGTGCGGGAACGGTGCTGGCGATGCCGGCGCTGGTCCAGGCCCAGCCGAAACAGATCCGCGTCGGGCTGATCCCGTCCGAGGATTCGCGGGCGATGCTGGAATCGAGCCAGCAGCTCCTCGATGCGCTGGAGAAGAATCTCGGCATCAAGGTCCAGGGCTTCGTCGCCTCGGATTATAACGGCGTGATCGAGGCGATGCGCTCGAGCCATGTCGATGTCGCCTATCTCGGCCCGTTCTCCTATGTGCTCGGCACGACGGTGGCGCCGATCGAGGCCTTCGCGACGGCGGAGACCGCCAAGTCGAGCCGCAGCTTCTACCGGAGCCAGATCATCGCGCGGAAGGATAGCGGTATCCGCGATTGGAAGGACCTGAAAGGGCGCACCTTCGCTTTCGTCGACCCGTCTTCGACCTCGGGCCACCTCTTCCCTAAGGCCGGACTGATAAAGCTCGGGTTCGACCCGGAGAAGGATTTCGGTCGCGTCCTGTTCACCGGCTCGCATGACGCCAACGCGCTCGCGGTCGCCAACAAGCGCGTCGACGCCGCGACGATCGCCGACCGCATCTTCGATGCCGCCGTGCAGAAGAAGCTGGTCGACCGGGCCGACATCCACGTCGTCTGGGAGTCGGATCCGATCCCGGAATCGCCGACCTGCTGGCGCAAGAACCTGCCCGACGACCTGAAGAAGCAGATCAAATCGGCCTTCCTGAACATCCGGGACATCACCTGGGCCGACCAGGGCAAGCTCAACCGCTTCGTCGAGACCAACGACCAAGCCTACGACATCATCCGCGAGACGGCGAAGGTGCTGAATCTCGATCTGACCAAGATGAAGTAGTCGCGACACGCGACCGGCGGAGGAAGCGACATGATCACGATCGAAGGCCTGAAGAAATCCTATGCCGGTCGCCCTGTCCTGCAGGGCATCGACCTCAGCGTCAAAGCCGGCGAGTTCCTCGTGGTGCTCGGCCCCAGCGGCGCCGGCAAGTCGACGCTGCTGCGCTGCATCAACGGGCTGGCCCAGCCCGATGCCGGCCGCACCGTCATCGACGGCACCGTGTTCGACACGAAACGCGCGGCCGCCGGAAAGCGGCCGGTCGCGATGATCTTCCAGCACCACAACCTGGTGAAGCGCCTTTCGGTGCTGAAGAACGTGCTCGTCGGCCGGATGGCCGGCCTGTCCTCCTTCCTGAGCATGCTGCAGCTCTTCCCGCGGCAGGACGTCGCCATCGCCATGGACTGCCTGGCGCGGGTCGAGCTTGCCCACAAGGCGAACTCGCGCGGCGACCAGCTCTCGGGCGGCGAGCAGCAGCGCGTCGGCATTGCCCGCGCGCTGGCGCAGCAGCCGGCGGTGATCCTCTGCGACGAGCCGGTGGCGAGCCTCGATCCCAAGACCTCGCGCGTCGTACTCGGCTACCTCAAGGCGATCTGCAAGGCGGAGGGGATCGCGGTGATCTGCAACCTCCACCAGGTCGATTACGCCGTCGAATTCGGCGAGCGCATCGTCGGCCTGAGCGGCGGCCGGGTGATCTTCGACGATACGCCCGATCACCTGACCTCCGAGATCGTCCACCAGATCTATCCAGGTCTCGAGGACCCCGGCATCAGCCGCGTGCTCAAGCCCCGCCCGGCGAGCCAGCCCGTGCTGGCACCGCTGATCGCCCCTGCAATCGCCTGACGGGAGGCAACCCCATGTCCTTCGGAACGCTGCAACTTGTCATCCGTCCGCCGCAGAACCGCTTCGGCTGGTGGGGCGTCGGCACGATCGCGCTCGCTATCCTCGTCTTCCTGTGGTGGGCCGCGCTCGGCGCCCAGATCAACGCCAGCAATCTCTGGAACGGCATCCCCTATATGTGGGATTTCCTCGTCCGGATGGTGCCGCCCAATCCGGAATTCCTCGAACGGCTGTGGAAGCCGGCGCTGGAGAGCCTGCAGGTCGCGGTCTGGGGCACCCTGCTCGGCGTCGTCATCTCCCTGCCGATCTGCTTCTTCGCGGCGCGCAATCTCAGCCCGAGCCCGGCCGTCTTCCACGCGACGCGGCAATTGCTCAACTGCATGCGCGGCATCAACGAGATCATCCTGGCGCTGATCTTCGTCGCTGCGATCGGTCTCGGCCCCTTCGCCGGCGTGCTGGCGCTCGCCATCCACGGCGCCGGCATGCTCGGCAAATTCTTCGCCGAGGCGATGGAGGATATCGACGAAGGGCCGCTTGAGGCTTTCCGCTCGGCCGGCGTCGGTCCGTTCAAGACCTTCTTCTTCGGCGTGCTGCCGCAGGTCCTGCCGACCTGGCTCGGGACGATCTTCTACCGGCTGGAGACCAATGTCCGGCAGTCGACGGTGCTCGGCATGGTCGGCGCAGGCGGCATCGGCTTCGAGCTGGTCTCATCGATGAAGCTCTTCAAGTACCAGGACACCGCCACCTGCATCCTCGTCATCCTCGCGATGGTCTTGGTGGCCGACCTCGTCTCGTCACGCGTCAGGGCGCTGATCCGCTGAGCGGCGCCGGCGCAAGGAGTTGGTCATGAACGCACATTCCAAGATCGGCTCGGATGTCGTTGCGAACGGTCGCGAATATGCGCGGCCGCAGCGCCCGACGGTGGTGATCTGCATGGACGGCTCGGAGCCGGCCTATATCGAAGCGGCCAGCGCCAAGGGCCTGACGCCGAACCTCGACCGGATCATGAAGACCGGCGCCAGCACCCACGCCTATTCGGTGATCCCGAGCTTCACCAACCCGAACAATCTCTCGATCATCGCATCCTGGTGGTCGAGAGCGTCGCCGACGCCTTCTCCAGGCTGGTCGTCGAGAAGGCCAGGAAGTTGAAATGCGGCGATCCGATGGACCCCGCCACCGATGTCGGCTGCGTCATCAACGCCCGCTCGGCCGCGCTCTTCCAGGCGCGCGTCGACGACGCGGTGAGCAAGGGCGCCGAGGTTCTCCATGGCAAGCGGGCGGAAGGGGCGCTGTTCCATCCGACCGTGGTCGACCGCATCCCCTATGATTGCGAGCTGGTCCATGAGGAGACCTTCGGCCCGGTGATCCCGATCATCCGCGTGCCCGACGACATCGCCGAGGTGATCCGGATCTCGAACTCCACCGCCTATGGTCTCTCTTCCGGCATCTGCACGAACCGCTACGATTACATCCAGCGCTTTGTGGCCGATCTGGAGGTCGGCACGGTCAATCTCTGGGAGGTCCCGGGCTACCGGATCGAGATGTCCCACTTCGGCGGCATCAAGGATTCCGGCCTTGGTTACAAGGAGGGTGTCGTCGAGGCCATGAAATCCTTCACAAACGTCAAGACGTGGTCGATGCCCTGGACCGCGTGAAACAAGAAAAGCCAACGCAGGCGGAGCGATCCGCCTGCGGCCTCGGCTAACTCTGAAGCATGGACCCAGCGCGATAACGTCGACGCGGACGGCCCGTGGAGCACTCTCGTCTCAGGCTTCAGCGCCGCTCCGCAACGGCTGCATGGTGCTTGCGCGCGGCTCTAGCCGAAATCGGCGAACAGGAAAGTCAGCAAGCGATCTGCCGTTTTGCGCCGGCAAACCTGGGGGTCGAACACCGCCGTGAGGAGAGATCCGTCTGATTTGAGATGTGGGAACGGCAGCTCCAGGCGCTTCTGCCGGATCAGGTCGGCCAGCACGCCAGGCGGCCCGATCACGCACCCTTGATCCGCGACGGCAGCCTCGACGGCAATATAGAAATGCGGTGTCGAGCGCGTCGCAACTGGCGCGTCGATGCCGGCTACGGCCAGCCAATCCTCGAGCTCGCCGGCCCGCGTCCGGGCGACCAAAAAAGTCTCCTGGGCAATCACCGCAACGCCCTCTTGCCGGAGCCGCTGCGCGCGTTCCGGCGTGGCCAGCACCGTCAGGCGCTCGATTCCGATCGGCCGTCGTTCCAACCCGCCGGTATCGTCGGCCTGCCGCACGATCGCGATGTCGAAAGGCAGGCGCCGCCACTCGTCGGTGGTGTGCATCTGGCTGACCCGGACCGGACGTCCGCCCATTTTCGCTTCCGCGTCGACGAGCCGGGGCAGGATCCAGTGCATCGACAGGGTGGCGTTGGCGGCGATCGTGATGACCCGCGTGTCCGACACCTGGGTCGCCGACATCCACGCCTCCTCGATATGCCGCAATGCGGTGCCGACCGCCTGGGCCAGCTCGGTTGCCAAGGGGGTCGGCTTCAGTCGGTGGCCGCTTTCGAACAGCGGCGCCTCGATCTCATGCTGCAGCTGAACGAGCTGCTTGCTCACCGCGCCCGGTGTCACACGAAGGTCATCGGCGGCCGCCACGACGTTGCCGGTGCGAACGACGGCTTCCAGAACGGACAACGCGCGCAAGGACGGGAGGTGCATATCGATGTGAATTTGAGAAAACCTCACATTGGCATGACCATAATTCGCTTTCGTAAATCCGTAAAGTGAAGAAGTCTCAAGAACTGCCCGAGTTGTCTAAAAGTAAAATGGTGCGGTGCACAATGTCTATCGAAGTGAATGGCCGTGTTTACGCTCGCCCTGCGCGCCCGAGCGTCGTGATCTGTTATGACGGTTGTGATCCGGCTTATGTGGCGGATGCGGTCATCCGCGGTGTCTCGCCGCGTTTGAAACGGATGCTGGCGGACGGGTTCTACGCCAATGCCCTGTCGGCGATGCCGAGTTTCACCAACCCCAACAATGTCTCGATCATTTGCGGCGCGCCGCCGAGGGTTCACGGCATCTCGGGCAATTACTGGTATGACCGCGCCACGAAAACCGAAGTGATGATGACCGACGCGGGGCCGCTGAGCGCCCCAACGGTGCTGGCCAGCCTGTCCCAGGCCGGCGTCAAGGTGGCGGCGGTGACCGCAAAGGACAAATTGCGCAAGGCGCTGGCAGTGGGCTTGGCCGGTCCCGGCGCGAGCGGCATCGCCTTCTCGGCCGAGAAGGCCAGGAGCTGCACCGTCGAGGAGCACGGTATCGACAGCGCCGAGGCGCAAGGCGATGCGCCCGTGCCCGACCAATACTCGCCGGAGCTTTCACTGTTTGTGCTCGACGCCGGCGTGCGCCTGCTCAAGGCCGCGCGCGCCGAGCTGCTTTATCTCTCGCTGTCGGATTTCGTGCAGCACGCTTACGCGCCGGGCGCACCGCAATCCGATGCCTTCATGAAGGCGGTCGACGACCGCATCGGGGCCCTGCTCGATCTCGGCGCCGTCGTCGGCGTCGTGGCCGACCATGGCATGACCGACCTGTCGCTTGCCGATGGAACGCCGAACATCCTCTATCTCGGCGACGTGCTCGATGCCCGCTTCGGTCCGGGCTGCCTCAAAGTGATCTGTCCGATCACCGATCCTTTCGTGCGCCATCACGGGGCCCTTGGCGGCTTCGTGCGCGTCCATGTCGTCGGCGAAGCCGATCATGTCGAGGTTCGCGATTTCATCGCCGGGCTGCCGGGCATCCAGCACGCCCTGATCCGCGAGGACGCCTGCCGCATGTTCGAGCTGCCGATGGAGCGGGAGGGCGATGTTACGGTGGTGGCCAGCAAGGGCGTCGCGCTCGGGACCAGCAAGGGCGCCCACAAGCTCGAAGAGCTCGCCGGCGCCAGATTGCGCTCGCATGGCAGCCTCGCCGAGCGCGACGTGCCCTTCGCGGTCTCCAGTCCGCTGAACGCCGAGTACCGGCAGAAGGCACGGAGCGGCCAGCTCTACAATTACGATATCTTCGACTATGTCCTCAACGGCACGCAGGAGGCTCGGTGATGGCCGCCGGTTCGCAGATCAACAGCGGCCGTCGCGCGGTCGCGCTGATCCTCGACGGTCTGCGGCGCGATTTCGTGACGCCGGAGCATACGCCGAACCTCGTCGCCCTGAAGGCGCGGGCCACCTGGTGCGACAGCCACCGCTCGGTGTTCCCGTCGGTGACGCGCGTCGTCTCCTCGTCCTTCGCCACCGGGTACCGGCCATCAGGACATGGCCTGGCCGGCAATACTGTTGCGTTGCTGAACGGCGACGATCTCGAGCTCTATGATGTCGGCAAGCCCGAATTCCTTGGCCACAAGGAGCGCCTGACAGGGCATGTCCTGCGTCAGCCGACCCTGACTGAGCGGCTCGCCGAGACCGGCGGTGCCGTGATTTTCAACAATGTCTCGCCGGGTGCCGCCTACATGCACGACCCGCGCGGCCACGGCCATGTCTATCATCGCGCCGGCTCTTATGGCCCCGGCCGCAAACCGATCGAAGGGAGCGACGCGCTGAGCGTCGCCGGTGACATCGCCGGAGATAGGGCGGTGCTCGACCGCTTCATCGCCGAGGTCGTGAACACGCGGAAGCCTGCCTTCGCGCTGGCCTGGCTCGGCCACCCCGACACGACCCAGCATGAGGTCGCGCTCGGCTCGCCGCGTCATCTGGAAGCCCTCAAGATCGTCGACGGCCATGCCAAGCTCTTGATCGAAGCGGTCGATGCGGCGCGCGCTGCAGGCGAGGACATCCTCCTGCTGATCGGCTCCGACCACGGTCACCAGACTGTCACGGGGATCGTCGATATAGCCGGCGAACTTGTCGCCGCCGGGCTGAAGGATTCAGCCCAGTCCGGCGACGTCGTCGTCGCTCCCAACGGTACCGCCGCCTTGATCTATGTCGACCGCCGCAATGCCGACCGCATCCCCGCGCTTGGCCGTTTCCTCGCCGAGCAAGGCTGGGCGGGGCACGTGATGGGACCGGATGCCTTCGCCGCCGCCGGCATTCCCGAAGGCGGTGGCCTGGCGTTCGCTGTGGCGCTGAAGGCCGATGACGAAGGCGTCAATGAGTTCGGCGTTCCCGGCCTCAGCCTTGCGGCCAAGCCCATCGAGGGCAAGGCCGACCGGCTCGGCTGCGGCCAGCATGGCGGTCTTGGCCGTTACGAGCAATCGCCCTTTCTGATCCTCGACGGCCCGGGTTTCGCGAGGGGCCACGAGATCTCGGCCGAGACCTCGGCGATCGATATCGCGCCCAGCATTCTGACCTTTCTCGACCAGCCGGCAGACGGGCTCGACGGACGGGCCCTTCAGAATCGGCAATTCGCCTGAACCCCTCAAAGGAGGCTCGCATGACAGACCGCATAACCGATCTCGCGATCAGCCGCCGCGCCCTGCTGGCGGGTACGGCCGCCATGACGGCCGGCGTCCTCGGCGTTCCCGGCCTGCCGCAGGCCCAGGCCGCTCGCAAAGGCGTGCTGAAATACGCCACGCTCGGCCTCGACACCGCGGATCCGCACCGCCACACCGGTTCGATCGCGGTGCAGCAGGCCTATGTCGAGACGCTGACCTCGATCGCGTCGGACGGCGCCGTCGAGCCGTTCCTGGCCGAGAGTTTTCAGGTCTCGCCGGATGGCAAGACCTACACCTTCAAGCTCCGCCAGAACGTCAAGTTCCACAATGGCGATACGCTGAAGAGCGCCGATGTCGCGGCCAATCTCGAGCGGGTGAAGAACAAGGTGAAGGGCGGCTGGCTCGTCACCGCGATCAAGCTCGTCAGCAAGCTCGAGACACCCGACGACAACACGCTCGTGGTCACGCTCGACGCGCCCTATTCGCCTTTCCTCAACCTGCTCTCCGAATTGTGGATCCTGTCGCCGAAATCGGAAGGCTGGGACGAGACGATCAAGACGCCGATCGGCACCGGCCCCTTCACGTTCGGCACCTGGCAACCCAAGGTGAAGCTCGTCGCGCCTGCCTTCCCCGGCTACTGGAAGAGCGGCTTGCCGAAGGTCGAGCGGGTCGAGTTCGACCTGCGCGACGGTGTCGACAAGAGCCTCGCGCTGCGGGCCGGCGACCTGCACATCATCCAGCTCGACCGCGAGCCGGCCGAAACGCTGAAGAAGGTGGGCGCCGCCGACATTCTCGGTCTCAAGGACACCAGCTGGTTTTCGATCGCCTTCAACAACCGCAAGCCGCGCAAGCCGTTTGACGACATCCGCGTGCGCCAGGCGCTGGCGCTCGCCGTCGACAAGCCGGCTTTCATGAACTTCATGGGCGGCGAGCAGGGCATCGTCACCAACCAGATCGTGGCCCCGGGCAATGCGTATTTCGACCAAGCCTGGCACGATGCCGATCCGTTTCGGAAGCCCGATCTCGACAAGGCCAAAAAGCTGCTGGCCGATGCCGGCGTGAAGCCGGCCGACCATACGATCGAGTTCGTGTCCTGGCAGGAATCATATGCACAGGTCGTGGTGCAGATGGTCCGGAAGCTCGGCTTCAAGGTCAACCATGTCGCGCTCGATGATGTCGGCGCGCAGAAGCGGCTTGGCCAATACGACTGGGACATGAATGTGATGTCGTCGGGGCCGCGCGCCGACATCTTCCTGCGCTATGTCCGGCTGATGAGCGACGGCCCCAACCCGACGCTGTGGGGTGGCATTCAGGATCCCGAGCTCGACAGGATGATCAATGCCGGCGTGCAGGAGCCGGACCAGGCCAAGCGCAAGGCGAACTATCTGACCGCGTCCAAGCACATCGACGACAAGGCCTATTTCTATGTCATCGGCCATTCGCCGAGCCTGATTGCGGTCAAAAAGGGCGTCAAAGGCTACGAGTCCGGCTTCACCTGGGCGTGTCACTGGGCGAGCGGCGGCGTCGCCCACACGACGATCGACAGCTGAGCGCGGATGGAAGGATTCGCGCCATGTCCGCTCCACCCATCGCCATGAGTGCGCCGCGCAGTGCTGGCCGGCGCTGGCCTGTCGGCGTGCTGCTTGCGACTGTTGCCGTGGCCATCGTCGCGCTGGCTGGCCTCGTGGCGCCGTGGCTGACAGCCAATTCGCCGCTGGAGCAGGATCTGCTCGCGATCAACAAGGGGCCGAGCGCGGATTACTGGCTCGGGACCGACCATCTCGGCCGCGATATCTGGGCGCGCCTGCTCTATGGCGCACGCTTCACCTTCGGTATCTCGATTGCCGGCACGGCCATCGCCTTTGCGATCGGCGCCGGTCTCGGTCTCTTCGCGCTGGCGCTCGGGCGCTGGAGCGAAGCGATCCTCTACGCCGGCATCGACCTGATCCGCGCGCTGCCGGGAACGTTGCTGGCGCTGCTGCTGATCGTCGGCCTCGGCAGCGGCACCGGCCCCCTGATCGTGGCGCTCGGCATCTCGTTCGCCCCGCTCGTGGCCTATGTCGCGCGCGCCGCGTTCCATCGCGAGGCGGTACGGGACTACGTGCATGCCGCCACCAGTTTCAGCGGCGGGCGCATGCACGTCCTGGTGCGGCACATCCTGCCCAACATCGTCGGAGCGCTCGTCACCCAGGCCGCGATCATCCTGCCGCGCTGCATCGTGACGGAATCGGTCTTGAGCTTTCTCGGAGTCGGCTCCTCGCCCGATGCTCCGACCTGGGGGCGGATGATCGCCGATTCCAGCCGCTTCATCGAGCGCGCGCCGCACGCCATCGTCATACCGGTCCTGGCGCTGGTGGTTCTGACGCTCAGCCTCTCGGTGCTTGGCAACGACCTGCGACGCTGGCTCGACCCGGTCCGCGAGAACGCCGGGGAGGCGGCCGAGCCGGCCGAGATCGACCCGCAACTCGCAATGCCGCGCTGAGGAGGCACAAGCATGGATCGTCTCGCTTCCGTCCTCTTCGCCGTGCTGCGCGGGCTCGTCCAGGCCGCCTGCATCGTCGCACTGACCTTCTTCCTCTGCCGCGTGATGCCCGGCGACGTCGTCGACGTGCTCGGTCTCGAGGGTGGGCTGACCGCTGACCAGCAGGTCGAGATGCGCCGCGCGCTCGGCCTCGACCAGCCGCTGCTGTCACAGTTCGTGACCTGGGTCTCGCACGCGCTGCAGGGCGATTTTGGCCGGTCGCTGCGCTTCGATCAGCCTGTTTCGGACATGCTGGCGAACGCGCTGCCGGTGACGCTGAGATTCGCCATCCTCAGCTTTGCCTTCGGGGTCGGGCTGGCGCTGCTGCTGGCCATCGCTGCCACGGCTTTCCGCTCGCGCTGGCTCGACGGGCTGATCGACGGCATCAACATCTGGTCGATCGCGGTGCCGACCTTCTGCGCCGGTTTCGCCGCGATCCTGATCTTTTCGATCTGGCTCGGCTGGCTGCCGGTGATCGGCGGCCTGCTGATGCCGGTGATCATCATCGGGCTCGACAACGCCGGGCAGATCGTCAAGTCGCTGCGCGAGGAGTTGAAGGAGGCGGTCATGCTGCCCCATGTCCGCACGGCGCGCGCCAAGGGGCTCTCGCCCTGGCGCATCGCCATCGCCCATGTCCTGCCGGCGGCCGCGCCGATCATGCTGGCGCTGTCGGGCCTCGCGCTTGGCGGGCTCGTCGCGGGGTCGCTGACCATGGAGGTGCTGTTTGCGCTGCCCGGCATCGGCAGCCTGACGCTGAACGCCATTCACGGCCGCGACTATCCGATCATCCTCGCTGCCGTAACCGTCATCGCAGTGGCTCTGGTGCTGATCAACACTGTGATCGACATCCTCCACCGCCTGATCGATCCGAGGCTTGCATGATCGGCAAACTGCTCGAAATCCGCGACCTCGACGTCATCATCCACGGTCGAAAACTGGTCGACTCGATCTCCTTTGCGCTGGCACCGGGCGAGACTGTGGCGCTGATCGGCGAATCCGGTTCCGGAAAATCGATGACGGCCTCAGCGATCATGGGTCTGCTGCCGCCCGGGATCACGATGGCATCGCGCTCTGCGATCGTCTTCGACGGCAAGCCGCTCGATCCAGCGGACGAGGCCGCGATGCGGCCGTTGCGCGGCCGCGACATCTCGGTCGTCTTTCAGGACCCGATGAGCTGCCTCAATCCCTTCATGACGGCAGGCGCGCAAATCGACGAGGCGTTGCGCCGACTCGGGCACGGCAACGGCACCAAGCGCCGCGCGCGGATCCTCGAGTTGCTTCAGCTCGTCGAGATGTCGGATCCGGCCACGATCGCCAGCCGCTATCCGCATGAATTGTCCGGCGGTCAGCAGCAGCGCGTCATGACGGCGATGGCGCTTGCTGCCGAACCGAAATTGCTGATCGCCGACGAGCCGACCAGCGCACTCGACGCCACCGTGCAGGCGGAGATCCTGGCCCTGCTCAGGCGCCTGCAGGGCCGGCTCGGCAACGCGATGCTGTTCATCACCCATGATCTCGCCGCGGCAAGCCAACTCGCCGACCAGATCGTGGTCATGCACAAGGGGCGCTGCGTCGAGCAGGGTCCCACGGCCGAGGTGCTGCGCTCACCGAAGGACCCGTATACGCGGATGCTGGTCTCCACGCGCACCATGCTCGCCGAATTGCCTGTAGCCGCGCCGCGTTCGAGCGCCGAACCCCTGCTCGCGATCAGCGGCCTCCAATACGAATATCCGGCCAAGCGTCTGTTCTCGAAGCCGTTCCGGGCGGTGGACGATATTTCGATCGCGATCGCGCCGGGCGAAACGCTCGGCATTCTCGGAGAATCCGGTTCGGGCAAGTCAACCCTGGCCAAGCTGATCATCGGGCTGGCCCGGCCGGGCGGCGGCGACATCGCCTTGTTCGGTGAATCGCTGGCGGCGCGGAATTTCCGCCTGACACCTGCCATGCGCAAGCGCTGCCAGATCATCTTCCAGAATCCGTATGGTGCGCTCAACCCGCGGCTCACCATCGAGAAGGCGATGCGCGAGCCGCTCGAACTGCTCGGTCTCAGCGGCCCTGACGATCGTGCCAAGCTCGGCAATGCACTCGCCGATGTGAACCTGACGCCTGACTATCTCGGACGCTATCCGCACCAGCTTTCGGGCGGGCAGCGCCAGCGTGTCTGCATCGCCCGCGCGCTTCTTTCCGAGCCGAGCCTTTTGATCTGCGACGAGATCGTTTCCGCGCTCGACGCGACCGTGCAGATGCAGGTGTTGCGCACACTCAAGGCGCTACAGCAGAAGCGCGGCTTCGCCATGCTGTTCATCGGCCACGACATCGAGATCGTGCGCTGGGTCTCCGACCGGATCGCAGTGATGCATCGCGGCAAGGTCGTCGAGCAGGGCGAGGCCGGAGCGCTCGTCACGCACCCGGTCGAGGCTTATACGCGCAAGCTGGTCGCCGCGATGCCTCGCCCTATCGCCTAGTAAGTCTAAAGGTAAATCGGGTTCGACCAGGCGATTTTGCCTGCTTCGTCGATGACGACGAGGCGGCACCAGTCGCCCTCGAACTTACGCCAGGGCAGGCGTGCCGCTCGCGCGCGCCATCACCAAGCCGGATGTTCTTCTGTGCGATGAGGTGACCTCGGCCCTGGATGTTTCGGCTCAGGCCAACATTCTGGAAACTTTGGTGAGATTGGTCAAAGAGTGCAATTTGTTCGCGACCCATGATCTCGGTGTCGTTCGGGCGATCGGTGACAGGTCGTGGTGCTAAAGCGCGGAAGCATCGTCGAGGAGGACCCGTCCGAGACATATTCGCTTCGCCATCGCACCCATATACCCGCTAGCTTCTAGAGGCGGTTCCCGTGCTGCCTGCGCGCGCGGTGTGCAAATGCAGCAGATCATGCTGGCCGTATCGTGCCGTCCGCTGCTTCGAAGACCGCACCAGCCCATCACCTCCTTCGCGAACGGCACGCCCTTGCCCGCAACAATCGCCGATTCTTTGGCGTAAAATTCAGCCGTTCTGTCGCCGGCCCTGTAGTAGCCTCGCCTGGTTTGGGCCGCTGACCGCCGAACCGTTGCGATGATGGCGGCCTTCAGTGGCCCATGTGGGCGCCATGCATCGCGGGAGAAGGCAGTGCAGAATACCGACAAGATTTGGACGATCGTCGATGCAAAGCAGGCTGATTACATCGAACTGAGCGATCGCGTCTTCGAAATGCCCGAGCTCAACTATCGCGAGGTCAAGTCGGCCGCGGCCCATGCCGAGCAGCTTCGGCGCGAGGGGTTTCGCGTGGAGACGGGCATCGCCGGATTGCCGACCGCGGTCATGGGCGAGGCGGGGGAAGACGGCCCGGTGATCGCCATTCTCGGCGAATACGATGCGCTGCCGGAGCTGTCGCAGACGCCGGGCCTGTCCGAGCATCAGCCGCTTCCGAACCAGCCGGCCGGCCATGGCTGCGGCCATAACCTGCTCGGCGCCGGCGCCATGCTGGCTGCCGCCGCGGTCAAGGATTTCCTCGCGGAACGCGGGCTCAAGGGCCGCGTCCGCTATTATGGCTGCCCGGCCGAGGAAGGCGGCGCCGGCAAGGCGTTCATGGTCAAGGAGGGTGCCTTCAAGGATGTCGACATCGCGATTTCCTGGCATCCGGCGGATTTCGCCGCGGTGACGGCGGCCATCTCGCTCGCCAACACGACGATCGATTTCGAGTTCACCGGCCGCGCCTCGCATGCCGCCGCCGCGCCGCATCTCGGCCGGTCGGCGCTCGATGCGGCCGAGTTGATGAATGTCGGCGTCAACTACATGCGCGAGCACATGCCGAGCGATGCGCGTATCCATTATGCCTATCTGGACGCCGGCGGCATCGCGCCGAACGTCGTGCAGGCCAAGGCCAGGCTGCGCTATGTCGTGCGTGCGACGATGGTCTCACAGGTCCACGAGCTCCTCGCCCGCGTCCGGAAGATCGCCGATGGCGCCGCGTTGATGACGGAGACCACCGTCACCAGCGAAGTCGTCAGCGCGATGAGCAGCCTGCTGGCGAACACACCGCTGGAAGACGCCATGCAGCGCAATTTCGACCGGCTCGGCCCGCCGCCCTTCGATGCGGAGGACGTCGCCTTCGCCAGGCGCATGCAGAAGACCGTGACGCCCGCGCATATCGAAAGCGCCTTTCGCCGTTCGGGATTGCCGGCGACGGATTTCCCGCTGTGCAACGCGATCGCGCCCAAGGAGGCACCGGGACCGCGGATGATGGGCTCGACCGATGTCGGCGACGTCTCATGGGCCGTGCCGACGGTCCAGGCACGGGGCGCGACCTATACGATCGGCACGCCCGGCCATTCCTGGCAATTGACGGCTCATGGGCAGTCGCCGCTGGCGCACAAGGGCATGGTTCACGTCGCCAAGATCATGGCGGGCGTCGCCACGGACGTGCTCGTCGAGCCGGGCTTGCTGGAACAGGCCAAGGCCGATTTTGCGGAGCGCCTGACCCGGACGCCCTACAAGCCGCTCCTGCCCGATGATGCCAAGCCGCCGTTCCACATGTTCTGAAGCGGCTTGTCGATCACCGTGATGCAAGGACGCCCGGCTCCATGGCCGGGCGTCCTCGCGAGATTTCGGCCTGACCGGGCGAGCGCGAGACCGGTGCTCAGCGCTCCGGCGGAGCGTGTTGCAGGCCGCCCTGGGTCCAGAGCCTGTTGAGTCCTCTGCTGATGCCGAGCTTCGAGCCCGAGCCGATATCGCGCTCGTAGACCTCGCCGCAATTGCCGACCTGCTTGACGATCTGCAGCGCCCAGTCAGGCTTCAGCCGCGCGGTCACCAACAAGCTTCATGCGCGAGTGCGGGAGGCGGGTCCCTTCGCGGCGGGTGACCGCGTGCCCCTCTCGATCCGCTGCTGCGGCATCCCGGGGACCGCTGCGGCGTGATCCGGGGCCTGCCGACCTGGGTTGGCGCGTCAGGCTTCGGCTGCCTGCTCCGGCAGCCGCGAGATCACGCCGACGATCGGGCGCAGGTGCTGCTCGAGGATCGCCAGCGCCTTCTCCTCATCCCATTCGGAGAGGGCGGCGATCAGGGCGTGATGTTCCCTGCTGATCCGCGCGACGCGGGTCGGGTCGGTGCTGATCGCCGTCATCGCGACGCGCTGCTGGCGGGCGCCCAGCGACTGGTAGAGGTCCGACAAGACGACATTGCCGACCGCGGCGATCATGACGAAGTGAAACTCGCGGTTCAGCTCGACCCGATTGAAATAGTCGCCCTGCGGCAGGTGCTCCAGCTCTGCGAGGATCGCGTGCATGTCGGCAGGAAGCGGCAATTCCTCACGGCAGATGCGGCGGATCGCATGGCTTTCGATCATGCGCCGGGCCTCGTAGAGGTCGAGCAGCTCCTGCACCGTGACCTGCCGGACGAGGGCGCCGCGGCGCGGCAGCAAATCGATGAAACGTTCCGCCTCCAGGCGATGGAAGGCCTCGCGGACGGGCGTTCGCGACACCCCGAGCGCCGAGGAGATTTCCTCCTCCTCGATGAAGCAGCCGCCGAGGAAGCGGCCGCGCAGGATCTGCTCGCGCACATAGAGATAGACCCGTTCCCGGGTCGGCTTGCCCCGCAAGGCAGCCATCTCGTCCTGTTCGATCATGGCCATCGACAACGCGCCCCCTTCGGTCTTTTCTAGGGCTGTCGAGAGTAGACAGCAAAAAATCCGCCACGTATACATGACGCATCAAGAGCGCGGCTCGCCTATTCGTCTATAGCGAAGCCGTGCCGGGGAACCGCATGACCGTGCACGCCACCTTCGCGACAGGAAGCTGCAGACCGGGCCGATCGGCCCGGCACAGGCGGCTTTGTCGGATCGCTGGCGCGGTTATTGCTCGCATCAGCCCGGCTCCGCCCTTCCCGCCATCGACGGGAACCGACAGGGCTTAAGCCCGCGGACAGCCGGACCCAGCAGCAGAGGATCAGCCCATGACCATCTCTCGCCGTTCCGTCCTTGGTGCCGGCCTTGCCGGCCCGCTGCTGGCCTCGCCTTTCCTGATCCGCCCCGCGAGCGCACAGCGCGCCGCCGGCATCATCCGCTACGGCCTGTCGGCCTTTCCGCCGAACCTCCAGCCATGGGTCTCGACGGGGGCGTCGGCCGGCACCGTCAAGATGCTGATCAACCGCAGCCTCGTCTCCTACGATTCCAAGGGTGAGCTGCGCGGCGAACTCGCTGAATCCTGGTCGCGCGATCCCGAGGGCGCCTGGGTCTTCAAGCTGCGCAAGGGCTGCGTCTTCCACAATGGCGAGCCGGTCACCGCCGATGACGTGAAATGGTCGATCGAACAGATCGCCGGCGAAAAATCGACCGCCTATATGCGCACGCAGTTCCAGCTGATCGAGAAGGTCGAGATTCCCGATCCGCAGACGGTCCGCTTGGTCACCAAGGGGCCGCAGGCGACGCTGCCGAGCTGGTTCGCCAACTACAACACCTTCGTCATCTGGCGGAAATCGAGCCCGAACGAGCCGATCGGCGCAGGTCCCTTCCGCCTCGTCGGGCAGGAGCGCGGCACCTCGGTGGAGCTTGCGGCCTTCGACAAGTTCTACAGGCCGGGCATCCCGAAGGCGAAGGGCATCAAGTTCATCGTCTATGCCGACGAGAACCTGCGCAACGCCGCGCTGATCTCGGGCGATGTCGACATGATCGAATATGTGCCCTGGCAGTCGATGGCGACGGTCGAAGCCGATCCACGCCTCAAGCTCGACAACCAGGAGGGGCCGTTCATGGACGTGCTCTTCAACGGCACGAAACCTCCGTTCAACGATCCGCGCGTGCGCCGCGCCGTCGCGCATGCGGTGAAGCGCGAGGACATCGTCAAGGTCGCCTTCTTCGGGCGCGGCAAGCCGCTCGAAGGCGTGCCGATCGTCGAGGGCACGCCCTGGTACGACAAGGAGCTGGCGCATGGCTGGAACTACGATCCGGCCCGGGCCAAGGCGCTGCTGGCGGAAGCCGGCCATGCCAACGGCTTCCAGACGACGCTGCTCGCCACCGCCCAGTTCGGCATGCACAAGGACACTGCCGAGATCGTCCAGCAATATCTCGCGGCGATCGGCATCCAGGCGGAGCTGCAATTGCCGGACTGGTCGACGCGGGTGAGCCGCGGCTCGCGCGGCCAGTACGACATGGCGATCCACGGGGTGTCCTCGGACAACAACGATCCGGACGGATTGACCGTGGTGCTCGACACCTCGCTCTCGCCGACGCATGGCCGCTCCTTCAAGGTCGATGCGCCGCGCACCATCGCCGCGCTCGCCAAGGGCCGGGCCGAGTTCGACCAGGACAAGCGCGTCGAGATCTACAAGGAGATGCAGCGCGCCGCGCTCGAGGAGGTGCCGCTCGTCGGCCTCGCCTGGCGCCAGCAGGG
Source organism: Allobosea sp. GW822-FHT05A11 (assembly GCF_058800455.1). Classification (NCBI taxonomy): domain Bacteria; kingdom Pseudomonadati; phylum Pseudomonadota; class Alphaproteobacteria; order Hyphomicrobiales; family Alloboseaceae; genus Allobosea; species Allobosea sp. GW822-FHT05A11. The sequence goes on from NZ_JBXAMI010000005.1 coordinate 321,202, forward strand.
CTATGGCATGGACAAGGGCATCCAAGGCTTCACCAACCTGCCCGGCGCGCTCTCGACATCCTCCGGCAACCAGCTCGAGGAGACCTATTTCGGATGAGCGCGGCCTGGCTCGGACGGCGGCTGGCTCTGACCCTGGCGATGGCCTGGGTCGTGGCGACGATCGTGTTCCTGGCGCTGCATATGGTGCCCGGAGACCCGGCCGAGCTGCTCCTGTCGACCTCGGGCGCCATGCCTGATCCGGCGACCGTGCAGGAACTGCGCGAGAAGCTCGGGCTCGATCAGCCGCTCCTGGTCCAGTACGGCCATTTCCTGGCGGGGCTGGCGCGAGGCGATCTCGGCACGTCACTGATCGACGACTATCCCGTCATCCAGGAGATCGCGCTCAGGCTGCCGCGCACGCTGGAGCTGATCCTGACGGGAACCCTGATCGCGCTCGTGATCGGCGTGCCATCGGGCGTCTATGCCGCGGTCCATCGCGGCGGCGCCTTCGACCGCGTCGCCTCCTGGATCACCGCGCTGTTGCTGGCGGTGCCGGTCTTCGTCGTCGGCACCCTGCTGGTGCTCCTGCTGGCACAGACGCTACGATTGATGCCGGCGGGCGGCTTCGTTCCGCTCACGCAGGACCCGGCCCAGCATTTCAAGCTCCTGACGCTGCCGGCGGTGGCGATCGCCAAGGGGCTGGCGGCCGTGCTGTTCCGGATGACGCGCGCCGCGACACTCGACGCGCTCGCCCATGATTATGTCCGGACCGCGCAGGCCAAGGGGCTTTCGCCGCGACGGGTCCTCGTCGTGCATGTGCTGCGCAATGCGCTGAACCCGGTCGTCACCGTGCTGGGTCTCCAGATGGGAACCTTGCTCGGTGGGACCGTGCTGGTCGAATACGTCTTCAACTGGCCGGGCCTGTCGACGCCGCTGCTGCGTGCCGTCGAGGGACGCGACTATCCGATGGTGGTCGGCATCATCCTGACGATCTCGGTGCTGTTCCTGCTGATCAATCTCCTCGTCGAACTGCTGCACGCGGCGATCGACCCACGGGTGCAGCACGCATGAGGCTGCGCGGATTCACACGGCTTCTGGTGCCCGGCGGCGTGGTCGCCGTGATCCTGCTGATGGCTCTGACGGCACCCCTGCTGCCGCTGCCCGATCCCGTCAAGCAGGATGTGGCGCAGCGCCTGGCCGGGCCGATGGCGGGGTCCTGGCTCGGGCGCGACGAGTTCGGCCGCGACGTGCTCTCGCGACTGGTCTGGGGCGCACGCACCAGCTTGTCCGTCGCCTTCGTCTCGGCGCTGTTTGCCGGGCTCGTCGGCATCACGCTCGGGCTGATCGGCGGCTGGGCGCGGAGCTGGGGCGCTTTTCTCACCGTGCGCAGCGTCGAGATCATCATGTGCTTCCCGCCGGTGCTCCTGGCGCTGCTGGTGGTGACGCTGCTCGGCCCCGGCGCCGGAACGCTGATCCTCGTGCTCTCGGTGCTCTATTTGCCCGGCTTTGCGCGGGTGACCTATGCCGAGGTGATCGCGGTCAAGGGGCGCGACTATGTCGAGGCGACGCGGGCGCTCGGCGCCACGCAGTCGCATCTGCTGTTCCGCACCGTGCTGCCCAATATCGCGGGGCCGCTGCTGGTGCAGTTCTCGCTGGCGGTCGCCGCCGCCGTGGTGATCGAGAGCGGGCTGTCCTTCCTGGGGCTGGGCGTCGTGCCGCCGGCACCGTCCTGGGGGCTGATGATCCGCGGGGCGCGCTCGACCATGGAGCAGGCGCCGCTGCTGCTGCTCTGGCCCTGTGCCGTGCTGACCCTGACGATCCTCGCCATGAACCTGCTCTGCGACGCGCTGCGCGACATCCTCGACCCGCGCACCAGCGAGCGCTGACGAACCAAGCATTTCCCAAGGAAGGACCACGCCATGGCTACCAAGACAGATCCTCTCGTCCATATGGGCACCATCACGGGCGGGGAGGCGCGCGAGCTGCTCCAGTCCAACCCGGTGATCCTGCTGCCGATGGGCAGCCACGAGGACCAGGGTCCGCATGCGCCGATGGGCGACTACCTGCTGGCCGAAAAGATCGCCGAGCTTGCCGCGCTGCAGGCGAGCAAGGCCGGCACGCGCACGCTGGTCGCGCCGGTGCTGCCCTATGGCGGGGCGGACTGGTTCGGCCCGATGATCGGCGGCATCGCCATCTCGCAGAGCACGCTGACGGCCGTGATCGCCGAGATGGTCGACTCGCTGCATCGCAACGGCCTGACCCGGATCATCGTGATCAACGGTCATGGCGGCAATGTCGGCCCGATCTCCGAGGTCGCGCGCGAGCTCTACCAGCGCGAGCGCATCGTGCTGCCGAGCCTCTATCTCTGGCGCATCGCCTACGGCATGCTGCCGGGCATCGTCGGCGCCGAGACGTCGGCGAAGGTCTCCGGCCATGGCGCCGACCCGCTGACCAGCCTCGGCCTGCACCTCTTCCCCGAGTTGATCCGCAAGGACCTCATCCCGGCCGGCAAGCCGATGAAGCGCGATCCCATCCTCGACCTGCCCTTCACGGGCCTGGGCACCGCGAGCTTCGACGGCGCCGAAGTGGGGGTGCCGCACGAATACGACGAGGTCTATCATGACGGCGTCGGCAAGGGCGATCCGACGCTCTGCTCGGCCGAGACGGGGGCGAAGCTGGCGGAGAAGCTGAGCGATGTCGTCGCGCGCTTCGTGGCCCATTTCGCCGCCAAGATCCCGGCCTGAGCTGACGACTCGCCAATCAGCCGCCCGAGGCGGCGTCACAGCAGGAGTTTCCCCATGCTCACCCGCCGCCTCGTCATCCAGTCCGGCCTCGCCACGATCGCGATGCCGGCCGTTCTCCGGGCGCAGACGCTCTCGGGGCAGATCACGCTGATGTCCTATGCGGGCATCTTCCAGGACAATTACACCAAGGCGGTGATCGAGCCGTTCCAGCAGGCGCATCCGGGCGTGAAGGTGAACTTCGTGCCCGGCGGCTCCTCGGCCCAGATGGTCGGCAGCGTGCGAGCGCAGAAGGCCGATCCGCAGACCGACGTGGTGATCATGGACGTCACCACCTCGAGCATCGGCAATCTCGAGGGCCTGTTCGAGAAGCTGACGCCCGCCGATTTCCCGGTGCTGAACGAGCTCCTGCCGGAGGCGCGCGCGGCCGGCGGTGAATTCGGCCCGGCGGTGACCTTCGACCATCTCGTGATCGTCCAGGATGCGGCGCTCAGCCCCCAGATCGCCAAGCTCGCAGATCTCTGGCGCCCGGATCTCAAGGGCCATATCGCGCTGGCCGCGCCGCCGAACATCCAGGGCCTGGCGCTGACGGCAATGACCGAGAAGATGGAGGGCGGCGACTACCGCAAGTCGATCGACGCCGCGATGAAGAAGCTGAAGGAGCTGGCGCCGGGCGTGAAGACCTTCGACCCCAACCCGGACGGCTATTCGCTGATCCTGAACGGCGTGGCGAAGGTCGCGACCGGCTGGAATGCGCGGGCCCAGCTCTATTCCGACCAGACCGGCGGCAAGATCAATGCGCTGCTGCCGCCCGAGGGCTCGGTCTTCCAGGTCAACACCATCAACTTGACGGCTGGCTCGAAGAACCGCGCTGCAGCGGCGGCTTTCGTGGCGCATGCGCTGTCGCAGGGCCCGCAGAAGGCCTTCACCGAGCGGATGTTCTATGCGCCGACCAATGCCAAGGCCGATATCGACGCCAAGGCGCTGGCGCGCACCGCCGCCTCGCCGGAGAACCGCGCCCGCATGATCCCGGTCGATTGGAACGAGGTCCTGAAGGTGCGCGACCAGTGGAACAACCGCTGGCGGCGCGAGGTCATCGCGGCGGCACGCTGAGCGGCAGGCGATGAGCTATCTCGAACTCGCCGGGCTGCAGAAGCGCTACGGCAACGCGGTCGCGGTCGACGACGTCTCGCTCTCGGTGGAGCAGGGCGAATCCGTCGCGCTGCTCGGCCCCTCAGGCTGCGGCAAGACCACGACCCTGCGCATGCTCGCCGGGTTGATCGAACCGAACCGCGGCACGATGACGCTCGACGGCAGCGAGATCACCAGGCTGCCGGCCCATAAGCGCAACATGGGCTATGTCTTCCAGTCCTATGCGCTGTTCCCGCATCTCTCGGTCGGCCGCAACATCGCCTTCGGCCTGGAGGAGCGCGGCGCCTCCCGCGCCGAGATCGAGAAGCGCGTCCAGGAAGGGCTGGCGCTGGTCCGACTCGGTGGCCTGGAGCAGCGCCGTCCAAAGGAACTCTCGGGTGGCCAACAGCAGCGCGTCGCGCTGGCCCGCGCGCTGGTGATCCAGCCCTCCGTGCTGCTGCTCGACGAATCCCTGTCCAATCTCGACGCCAAGCTGCGCGACGCGATGCGCCACGAGATCCGCTCGATCCAGCGCACGCTCGGCATCACCACGCTCTTCGTCACGCATGACCAGGTCGAGGCGCTGACGATGTGCGACCGGATCGCGGTGATGCATCGCGGCCGCATCGCCCAGATCGGCAGCGCCGAGGATATCTACGACCGGCCGGCGACGCGCTTCGTGGCCGAGTTCGTCGGGCGCGCCAATGTGCTGCCGCTGGCGCGCGACGCACAGGGCCGCGCGACCGTCTGGGAGCAGCCCGTGCCGGTCGAGGCTGCGGAGAATGCGGATCTCTTCGTCCGGCCGCAGCGCATGCGCATCGTGCCGGTTTCCGAGCCGGCCAGCGGCGACACCGCGCGCCTGACGGGCCGCGTGCTGCGCAGCGTCTTCGTCGGCGACCATGTCGAGGTGCTGGTCGAGGGTACAGGCGGGCAGCTTACGGTCGAGATGCCGTCGGGCTCGGCGGCGCCGACTGAGGGCAGCGAGGTCGCGATCGTCTGGCCGCGGGCGGAAAGCCGTGTCTTCGCGCGCGAGGCGTCATGACTGCCTCGCGCCGCCTGCCGCTGCTGCTGATCCCGGCGACGCTGTTCCTGCTCGTCATCTATGTCTGGCCGTCTCTGGGGCTGTTCCGCAACGCCTTCAACGAGGTCGGGCCGACCGGCGCGATGGTCGAGGCCTGGTCGCTGGAGACCGCGCGCGCCACCTTCCATGACAGCTTCACCTTCGAGCTGACGCTGAATTCGCTCTGGCTCTCGACGGTCTCGACACTGATCGCGCTGTGCCTCGCCTATCCCGTCTCGCTCTTCCTGTTCCGTACCGATTCCCGCTTCCGCGGGCTGCTCGCGGTGGTCGCGATCATGCCGATGCTGGTTTCCGGCGTGGTGCGCGTTTTCGGCTGGCTCGCCATCCTCGGCGATCGCGGGCTGGTCAACACGACGCTGCAATCGCTCGGCCTGATCTCGACGCCGCTGAAGCTCGTCTTCAACTGGACCGGCGTTACCATCGGCCTCGCCGAAAGCATCATGCCCTATATGATCCTGGCGTTGCTCGCCGGCTTCGGCCGGCTCGACCGCACGCTGGAGGAAGCCGCGCGTTCGCTCGGCGCTTCGCCGTTCCGGACCTTCCGGCGGGTTACCCTGCCGCTCAGCCTGCCGGCGATCGCATTGGCTGCGGGCTTGGGCTTCGTCCTCTCGATGTCGGCCTATATCACGCCCAAGCTCTTGGGCGGCGGGCGCGTCTTCGTGCTGGCGACCGAGATCTTCGAGCAGGCGACGACCAATACCAACTGGCCGGTCGCAGCGGTGCTGGCGATCTACACGCTCGTCCTGTTGCTCGCCCTGCTGGTCGTCTCCAATCTGGCGGCGCGGAGGCTGCAGCGATGACCGGGGCGGGGCGCGTTCTCTCCAGCTTCGCGGCGCTGGTCTATGTGCTGATCCTGGCGCCGATCGTCGTCGTCGTCATGCTGGCCTTCTCGGCTGATAATTTCATCCTGTTTCCGCCCTCGGGCTACTCACTGCGCTGGTTCAATCAGCTCGCCAGCAACGGGCCGCTGCTGGCGGCGCTCTGGCTCAGCGTGCGGATCGCGGCCGTGGTGACCTTGCTGTCGCTGGTGGTTGGTGTGCCCGCTGCGCTCGCGCTGGCGAAAGGCCAGTTCCCGGGGAAGGCGGCACTGACCGGCTTCTTCCTGGCGCCGCTGCTGCTGCCCACGCTGATCACCGGTCTCGCATTACTGCTGTTCTTCTCTCCGCTCCGGCTGACCGCGACGCTGCCCGGCCTCGTGCTCGGCCATATGACGGTGACCGTGCCCTTCGTGATCCGGATGATGACGACGGCGCTGGCCAACCTGCCTGACGATATCGAGGCGGCCGCCGCCACGCTCGGCGCGACACCGTGGCGGGTCGTGCGCCGCGTGACGTTGCCTTTGGCGACGCCGGGGCTGATCGCCTGCGCCTGCCTGTCCTTCCTGTTGTCCTTCGACGAGACGGTGATCTCCTTGTTCATCGCCGGCCCGCGTGCCTCGACCCTGCCGGTCGAGATGGTGCGCTATGTCGAAGGGCGCACCGATCCGCTCATCGCGGCCCTGTCCGTGGTGCTCATCGTCGCGACGCTCGCTGTCGTTCTCGTGGTCGAACGCCTGGTCGGCGTCGCCCGTGCCGTAGGGAAATAGGAGACGCCCATGCCCGATTACCGCATCGAAGCCATGCCCGAGCAGCTGCCGGCGGCGCTGGTCGAGAAGCTGCAGAAGGTCGAGACTGCGACCATCGGCCATTCCCAGCACTGGGGCTTCATGGATCGCGGCATCCAGCCGCTGCTGCGCGGCAAGCGCATCGCCGCGGCGGCCGTGACGCTGGCGATCCCCGGCCAGGATTCGACCCTGCTGCACCACACGCTCGGCCTGCTGCGCCCCGGCGACATCCTCGTCGTCGACCGTCTCGGCGACGACAAGCATGCCTGCTGGGGCGGCGGTGTCACGGTCGCCGCGAAGGCGGCCGGCGCGGTCGGCGGCATCGTCGACGGGCCCTGCACCGATCTTGCTGAGATCGAGGATTCCGACTTCCCGATGTGGTGTCGCGGCATGTCGCCAATCACCACGCGGCTTTACAATCTCGGTGGCACGCTGAACCTGCCGATCTCCTGCGGCAACGTCCCGGTCAAGGCCGGCGACGTCATCCTCGCCGACGAATCCGGCGTGCTGGTGCTGCCGCGCGCCGAGGCCGAGGCGCTTGCCGACGCCGCCATCGCCCGGCAGGAGCGCGGCGAGCGTAGCCAGGCCCGGGTGAAGGCGGGCGAGAAGCTCGGCGACATCTCCGGCGCGACCAAGATGGTGCTCGACGCCATCGCTGCGGCAAAGGGCTGAAGAGGCCGATCATGAACGCTCCCGTCCCCGTCCCGCGCGTCGCCGATTTCACCTGCGAGAAGAAGCCGGCGAGCGGCTCGCGCGGCATGGTCGTCACCAATCATCCGCTCGCTTCGGCGGCGGGCGCGCAGATCCTGCTCGCCGGCGGCAACGCCATCGATGCGGCCGTCGCCTCGCTCTTCGCGCTGACGGTGGCCGAGCCGATGATGGTCGGCATCCTCGGCGGCGGCCTGAGCCATATCCGCCTCGCCGACGGGCGCCATGTCGTGATCGACAATCTCTCGACCGCGCCGGGCAAGGCGACGGCCGACATGTATGACTGCCTGTCTGACGAGATCGGCAAGCAGCGCGACACGCGCGACCGCGAGAACGTGGTCGGCGCCAAGGCGGTCGCGGTTCCCGGTGCGCTCAAGGGCTGGTGCGAGGCGCTCGCCCTCTTCGGCACGCTGACGCTCGCCGATGTTCTCCAGCCGGCGATCGGACTGGCGGAGCGCGGCTTCGTCGTCACGCCCTATCTCTCGAACTGCATCACCGACAATGCCGCCGATCTCGCCCGCGATACCGGCCTCGCGGCGATGCTGCTGCCGGGCGGCAAGCCGCTTCAGCCGGGCATGCGGCTCGTCCAGTCCGACTATGCCACGAGCCTGAAGCTGATCGCGGCGGAGGGGCCTGAGGCGCTCTATGGCGGGAAGCTCGGGCGGGCGCTGACCGATTACATGGCGGGCCATGGCGGGCTGATCGACCAGGCCGATCTCGCGAACTATAAGATCGAATTGCGCGAGCCGATCCGCGGCTCCTATCGCGGCTACGAGATCATCGGGCCGCCGCCGCCCTCGTCCTCGGGCGTGCATATCACGCAGATGCTCAACATCCTCGAAGGCTACGATATCGGCGCGCTCGGCTTCGGCTCGGCTGACGCCGTGCATCTGCTCGCCGAGGCCCTGAAGATCGCCTTTGCCGACCGTGCCGTGGCGACCGCCGATCCTGCCTTCGTCAAGGTTCCCGTCGCGCAGTTGATCGACAAGGCCTATGCCGACGAGCGGCGCGCGCTGATCGCGATGGGGCAGGCGAAGAGCTGGACGGCGGGGCTCTCCGGCGGCGAATCCGCCGACACCACCCATGTCACCGTCGCCGATGCCATGGGCAATGTCGTCAGCGCGACGCAGACGATCAACGGGCTGTTCGGCGCCTGCGTGCAGATCCCCGGCACGGGGATGATCGCCAACAACTACATGTTCAATTTCGATCCCCATCCCGGCCGCGCGCTCTCGATTGCGCCGGGCAAGCGGGTCTTCACCTCGATGGCGCCGATGATGGCGTTGAAGGACGGCCGGATCGCCTTTGCGCTCGGCCTGCCCGGCGCCTTGCGCATCTTCCCCTCGGCGCTGCAGGCGATCGTCAACCTGATCGACCACCGCATGAGCCTGCAGGAAGCCGTCGAGGCGCCGCGCGTCTGGACCGAGGGCGACGTGCTCGAACTCGAGGAGGCCATCCCCGAGGCCGTGGCGCAGGCATTGATCGCGCGCGGCCACAAGGTGGTGCGCTCGCCGCGCGTCGCCGGCGGCATGAACGCCATCGCCTTCAACCCGGACGGCACCTTGACCGGTGCCGCCTGCTGGCGCGCCGACGGCACGCCCGTCGCCATCTCCGGCGGGCTCGCCCGCGCCGGTGCCCGCTTCACCATCTGACCCGATATCTTCACCGATCCTGCGACTGGACCATCCCATGCCCGAGACCATCTGCCTCCTCGACATGACCACGCCCGAACGGGCCGACCGCCTGCGCGAATTCCTGCCTGATGGCTTCGTGCTGACCCATGGCACCGCCCGCGGCGACGAGCACATGAAGGAGATCATTGCCGAGGCCGATTATGCGATCTCCGGCCAGGTCGGCGTCTCCGGCGACGTGCTGCGGGCCGCGAAGAAGCTGAAGCTGCTGCATAAATGGGGCGTCGGCTACGACAATATCGACATCGCAACGGCCAAGGAGCTCGGCATCAAGGTCGCGCGCACGACCGGCTCCAATGCGGTCGCCGTCTCCGAATTCGCACTCGGCCTGACGATCTCGACGCTCCGCCTGATCGCCTATGGCAATGCCGAACTGAAGAAGGGCAACTGGCGCACGGGCCAATTGCCGTCCGACACCTATACGCTTTCCGGCAAGACGGTCGGCGTTGTCGGCTTCGGCGCGATCGGCAAGAATTTCGCCAAGCTCTTGAAGGGTTTCGGCTGCACGATCCTCTACAGCAAGCGTACGCCGCTCGATGCCGCCGAGGAAGCGGCGCTCGGCGTCAAGCATGCGTCGATCGACGAGATCCTGACCCAGGCCGACGTCGTCTCGCTGCATTGCCCGCTCACGCCCGAGACCAAGGACCTGATCGACCTCGCGGCGCTCAAAAAGATGAAGAAGACGGCGGTGCTGATCAATTGCGCGCGTGGCGGCGTCGTCAACGAGACCGATCTCGTCACGGCGCTGCGGGCGAAGGAGATCGCGGGGGCGGCGATGGATGTCTACGAGATCGAGCCGCTGCCGGCGGACAGCCAGTTGCTCACGCTGGACAACCTCGTGACGACACCGCATCTCGCCGCCATGGCGTCCGACAATTTCGCGCCAGTGGTGAAGCGGATGTTCGCCAACATGCAGCATGTTTCGCGCGGCGAGCCGGTGCCACCGCTCGATCTGGTGGTGTGAGGTAATGCCGGCGTCGGCGGCTCAGTGCAGCCCGCCGACGCCGATATAGCGTTCGAGCACGTCGGCATCCGCCCGCAGCGCGCTGGGCTTGCCCGACCAGACGATCCGGCCGCGTTCGAGGATGATGACGTCATCGGCGAAGGCGAGCGCGCTTTCCAGCCGCTGTTCGACGAAGAGGATGGTCATCGCGCCGCTCGCGGCGAGGCGGCCGAAAGCCTCCATCAGCATGTCGCAGATCACCGGTGCCAGACCCTCAAGCGGCTCGTCGAGCAGCAGGACAGAGGGCTGGCCGAGGATGGTGCGCGCCGTTGCCAGCATCTGCTGCTCGCCGCCGGAGAGCTGTGACCCGAGATTGCGGCGACGCTCGCCGAGGCGCGGGAAGAGCGCATAGGCTTCTTCGATCGCGCTGCGCGGGCGGCCCTTCAATCCGGCGAAGAGGTTTTCCTCGACCGTCAGGCCCTTGAAGATCTCGCGGGTCTGCGGAACGAGGCCGATGCCGCCATGGGCGCGGGCCGCCGTGCCGAGCGTCGTGACATCCTGCCCACCGAGGCTGATGCTGCCGGCATAGCGGCGGGTCAGCCCCATTAGGCTCGCCATCAGCGTGGTCTTGCCCATGCCGTTGCGGCCGAGAATGGAGAGGCGCCCGCCTGCCGGCACCGCGAAGGAGACCTCCTCCAGCACATGGGTCTGGCCGTAGCCGGCGCTGAGGTTGCGGACATCGAGCTCAGCCGCCGGCATGGGCATAGCTCCCGAGATAGGCTTCGCGGACCTTGGGGTCCTTGGCGACTTCGGCCGGCAGGCCCTGAAAGATTACCTCGCCCGCGGCGAGGACCACGACGCGCCTGGCGAAGCGGAAGACGAGGTCCATGTCGTGCTCGATCATCAGCACGGCGAGCGAGGCGGGCAGGCGGGCCAAGGCTTCCTCGATGCGCGGCGTGTCGCTGGACGGCACGCCGGCAGCGGGCTCGTCGAGCAAGAGCACCTTGGGGCGCTGTGCCAGGGCGATCGCGATCTCCAGCAGGCGCTGCTGGCCATAGGCGATCGTCGCGACCTTGCGGCGGGCGACCTCGGTCAGGCCCAGCGTGGCGAGGATTTCGGCGGCTTCGTCCGTCGCTGCGGAATCCCCGTGGAAGCGGGCGAGGATGCGCGTCGCGCGGCCGAGCCGCTGCAGGATGGTCATGACGACATGCTCTTCCGGCGTCATGTCCGGGAAGAGGCGCGTGACCTGGAAGGTGCGGACGAGGCCGCGGCGCACCCGCTTCACAGCGCCAAGCCCCGTGATGTCCTCGCCGGCGAGGGTGACGCTGCCCGCGCTCGGCGGGATGCGGCCGGTGACGAGATTGACGAAGGTGGTCTTGCCGGCGCCGTTCGGGCCGATCAGGGCGAGGCGCTCGCCCTCGTTCATCGCCAGCGAGATGTTGCTGTTAACCTTCAGCCCGCCGAACGCCTTGGAGAGACCAGAAACTTCGAAGACCGCGCTCATCGGCCGGCCCTCCAGCGGTCGCGCGTCAGCAGCCGGGCGAGTTCATCGAGCGTGCCGGAAAGCCCGCGCGGGGCGAAGAGCACGATGGCGATCAGCACGGCACCGACCAGCGTCATCCAGTGGAACGGGTTGATCGCCGCGACGATATGCTCGAGCGCCATGAAGATTACCGTGCCGATCAGCGCGCCATAGAGATGGCCGATGCCGCCGAGCACCAGCATGACGAGCGCATTGGCGGAAACCTCGAAACTCACGCTGTCGAGGCCGACGACCTGCGTCGCGATAGCCGCGAGCGCGCCGCCCATGCCGGCCACAGTGCCGGAGATGACGAACATCTTGAGCAGAACCGGGAAGGCGTAGATGCCGAGGGCGCTGATCCTGAGCGGGTCTTCCTTCAGGCCGCGGCAGACCATGCCGAAGGGCGAACGCGTGATGAAGCGCAGCCCGGCGAAGACGATGAGCAGCAGGCCGAGGCCGAAGAGATATGCGCTGCGACCCCAGAGATCGAATTCGAAGATGCCGAAGAGCGGGGCCGGGCTCATGCCGGAGAGGCCATCGCTGCCGCCGGTGATCGAGGAGGCCTTGTTCGCGGCCTCGTGCAGAAGCTGGACGATGGCGATCGAGAGCACGAGCTGCGGCAGGCCGTGGGCGCGCAGCATGATCGCACCCATCAGGAGCCCCATGACCCCGCCCGCTGCAGCGCCGATCAGGATGAGCAGGACGGGGTCGGTGATGCCATGCACGCAGGCGATGCCGGCGGCATAGGCGCCTGCGCCATAGAGCGCGCCCTGGCCGAGCGAGGCGATGCCGCAATAGCCGACGATCAGGTCGAGCGAGAGGACGAGCAGCGCGACCGAGATGACGCGGGTCAGGAAGGCGAGGTTGTCGGGAAAGAGCCAGTAGCCGGCGGGGCCGACGAGCGCGATCAGGGCGAGGCCGAGAAGGTCGCGACCGAGCGTGCGGCCTGTGGATGCGGGCACGGGCGTTGCGGTCGCCATGCTACTGCGCCCGTCCCATCAGGCCGCGTGGGAAGGCGCAGACCACCAGGATCACCGCGAGATAGAAGAAGAAATTGCCGAAATCCGGCACGAGGTAGCGCGCGGTGACATCGATGGCGCCGAGCAGCAGGCAGGCCGCCAGCGCGCCGGCAATCGAGCCCGCGCCGCCGACCGAGACGACGACGAGGAAGGTCACCATGTAGCGCAGCGCGTAATAGGGCTCGATCGGCAGGAACTCGGCGCCGACCACGCCGCCGAAGGCCGCAAGCCCGATGGCCAGCGCGAAGCTCGCCGCATAGATGATCTCGGTGCGGATGCCGAGCGTCCGGGCCATCGGCGCGTTCTCGACGGCGGCGCGCAGATGGATGCCGAAGCCGGTGCGCTCGATCAGGAACCACAGGCCCCCGGCGACGACGAGGCCGCTCGCGATGACGAAAAGCCGGTGGCCGGCGATGCTGCGGAAGCCGAGGTCGACCGAGCGGGCGAGCTCTGCCGGCAGGGGAATGGTTTTCAGCGTCGGGCCGAAGAAATAGTTGGTGATGCCGATGACGCAGAAGGTGATGCCGATCGTCATCAGCACCTGAGAGAGCTCGCTACGATCATAGATGCGGCGATAGAGCAGCCGCTCCAGCGGCACGGCGATAATGACCGTGCCGATCATGGCGAGCACGATCGCGAAGGCATAGCCGAGGCCGAGATCGCGCGCCGCATAGGAGGCGATATAGCCACCGATCATGGCGAAGGCGCCATGGGCGAGGTTCACCACCCGCATCAGGCCCATGGTCAGCGACAGGCCGATGCAGATGATGAACAGCGCCATGCCATAGGCCAGCGCGTCCATGGCGATGCTCAGCGCGGTCTGCATGCTGCGGGCCTCGTCGAACGGGAGCGGGGGGCGGGAGCTCGCATGCTCCCGCCGCGTTTCAGGCTGAGGGTATTACTTCGCCAGGCCGGGGTCCTTCTGCTCCGGCACGCTGGCGATCTCCTTGTTGATCCAGCGGCCCTGCGCATCCTTCGCGACTTCGCGCAGATAGATCGTCTGGGTGATGTGGCGGGTCTCCGGATCGATCTTGACCGGGCCGCGCGGGCTTTCCCAGCCGAGCCCCTTCACCGCCTCGACCGCCTTCTCGGCATCTTGCTTGCCGGCAGTGGCCGCGATCATCTTGGAGATCACGAACATCCCGTCATAGGCGCCAACCGCGGGGAAGGAGAGCAGATCGGGCGCGCCGATCGCCTTTTCGCCCGCGGCGACGAAGCGCTTGTTGATCTCCGATTCATGCGAGACCGCATAGTGGAACGAGGTGATCAGGCCGGCTGCCGCCTCGCCCAGGGCCGGCAGGTCGGATTCCTGGGTCAGGTCGCCCGGCGCGAAGAGCTTGACGCCCGCCTTCTTCAGGCCGGTGTCGCTGAAAGCCTTGACGAAGCCGAGCGTCGGCGGGCCCGACGGCAGGAAGGCGAAGACGCCCTCGGCCCCGGCATCGCGAATGCGCTGCATGATCGGGCTGAACTCGGTGGTGTTGAGGGGGATGCGGATCGCTTCCTTGACCTCGCCGCCGGCCGCCTCGATCGCCTTCTTGAAGGCACCCTCGGCATCGACGCCCGGACCGTAATCGCTGACGATCGAGACGAATTTCTTGACGCCGCGCTCCACTGCCGCCTTGCCGAGCGGCGTCGTGGTCTGCCCCAGGGTGAAGGAGGTACGCACGACCAGCGGCGAGGAATTCATGATCGCCGAGGTCGCGGCGTTGAAGATCACCAGCGGGACATTGCCCTGCTTCAGCAGCGGGGTGATCGCCATCGCGTCCGGCGTGAAGTAGACGCCGCCGAGATACTGCACCTTGTCGCGGACGATCAGCTCCTGCGCCAGCGCGCGGGCCTGCTGCGGATTGGCGGTCGGCAGGTCGCGATAGACCAGCTCGATATCGTGACCGGCGACGGTCTTGCCGTTCTGGGCCAGCCAGGCCTCGGCACCGGCCTGGAAATTCTTGCCCTGCAGGGCGAAGGGGCCGGAGAACGGCCCGATGATGCCGACCTTGATCGTATCGGCCCAGGCGGAAGCACTGAGCGTGAGCGCTCCGGCCAGCGCCAGCGCTCCCGCGGGCAGCAATCTGTTCAGGAAACCCTTGGTCATTTCATCTCCTCCCGATCCTGCCTGACTCGGCACTGCTTTAGCTCTTCGGGCCGGTCGCCGCCATGGCGCCAAGCCTCTTGTCGTCACCAACGCAATTTTCTGCCGCAAGGGCAAGACGGCCTTCAGTAGGGCAGGCCGACATAGTTCTCGGCGACGGCCGTCGCCGCCGCGCGCGAATGCACGAGATAATCGAACTCGGCCTGCTGGATGCGCTGGTCGAAGCCGTCACGCTCCGGGAAGCGATGCAGCAGGTTGGTCATCCACCAGGAGAAGCGCTCGGCCTTCCAGACGCGGGCGAGCGCGCGCGCTGAATAGCCGTCGAGCCCGGCATTCGAGCCCTCGCGATAATGCTCGCGAAAGGCGTCGAAGAGATAGCGGATGTCGCTGGCGGCGAGATTGAGGCCCTTGGCGCCGGTCGGCGGCACGATATGGGCGGCGTCGCCCGCCAGGAAGAGCCGGCCGAAACGCATCGGCTCGGCGACGAAACTGCGCAACGGCGCGATGCTCTTCTCCAACGAGGGGCCGGTTATCACCGCTTCGGCGACCTCGGCCGGCAGGCGGCGGCGCAGTTCGTCGAAGAAGGCGTCGTCGGACCAGTTGCTCACCTTCTCTTCGAGCGGGACCTGCACATAGTAGCGGCTGCGCTCGGCCGAGCGCATCGAGCAGAGCGCGAAGCCGCGTTCGTGATTGGCGTAGACCAGCTCATGAGCAGCCGGAGGTCTGTCGACCAGCAGGCCGAGCCAGCCGAAGGGATAGACCCGCTCGAAGGTTTGCAGGGAGCGCGCCGGAACCGAGGCGCGGGAGACGCCGTGATAGCCGTCGCAGCCGGCGATGAAATCGCAGTGCAGCTCCTGCTGCTCCCCGTTCGCCTGGAAGGTCAGGCGCGGCGCGGCGCCGTCGAAATCATGGAGCGCGACGTTCTCGGCCTCGTAGACCGTGGGGCGGCCGAGCGCCTGTCGGGCTTCGATCAGGTCGCGCGTGACCTCGGTCTGGCCGTAGACGGTGACCGTCCTGCCGCCGCTCAGGTCTTTCAGATCGAGGCGATGGAGCGCGCCGCCGAAGGCGAGCGAGAAGCCGTCATGGACGAGGCCTTCGTGATCGAGCCGCTCGCCGACGCCAGCCTCGTGCAGGAGGTCGACCATGCCCTGTTCGAGCACGCCGGCGCGGATGCGCGACAGCACGTAATCGGCGCTGCGCCGTTCGAGGATGACGTTGTCGATGTCGGCGCGCGACAGGAGCTGCCCGAGCAGCAATCCCGCGGGCCCCGCGCCGATGATGGCGACCTGCGTCCGCATTGTTCTTTTTTCCTCCCGCGAAGCGATCGGCTTGCACCGTTCGATCCGCGCGAAGAGGCTAAGCCCTGACGGGCAGTTGACGGAATGGAGGAAACGCGCAGTGTCTTGGACAAATCGATCCTGAGCTCGGCATGCCCGCAACCATCGTCCCTGCTTATTGGCTCTATGGCGAGCGTCTGGCGGAACGCTTTCCTGACGCGCTCCATATCGAGCCGATCGTGGCGCGCAGCTCGCTCCATGGCTGGACGATCCAGCCGCATCTGCATCACGACCTCTTCCAGTTCTTCCTGGTCACGCAGGGCGGGGGGCGGACGCGCGTGGACGGGCGCGATCATCGGCTGGCGCCGGGCGCGGCCCTCCTGCTGCCACCCTCGACCATCCATGAATTCGCGTTTCTGGAAGATACGGACGGTTTCGTCGCCAGCGCGGCCGCGACCTCGCTGAGGCGGCTGTTCGAGAGCGAGCCGGAGGCGCGTTCGCTGCTCGGGGCGCCGGCCGTGCTGTCGGTGGCTGCGTCAGGCGCGCAGGCGACAATGCTCGAATCCCTGATGCAGCTTGCCATGCGCGAGTTTGCCGCCAACCTGCCGGCGCGCGAGTTTTCGCTCGGGGCCTATGCCGATCTCATCGCTTCCTGGTTCGTGCGGGCGATGCGCGGCGCGAAGGCCAGTGGCGAGCCGGCCAAGGACCCGCGCGCCGGGCTCGTGCGCCGTTTCGTCGAGCGCGTCGAGATGCGGTTCCAGCACCATGATTCACTCGACGATCACGCGCGCGAACTCGGCGTCTCCGTGCCGCATCTGTCGCGTTCCTGCCGGGAGCTGCTCGGCCGTTCCGCCGCGCGGGTCATCCAGGACCGGTTGATGATCGAGGCGCGGCGCGACCTCGTCTATACCGCGATGTCGATCTCGCAGATCTCGTTCCGGCTCGGGTTCACCGATCCCGCCTATTTCTCGCGGTTCTTCGCCAAGCGGGCGGGCGTGTCGCCTTCGGATTACCGAGCGAAGGCCTGAGACGACTTACCCTGCAGCCTCGATTTCCTTCATCACCGCGGCGGCCTCGGCGAAGGCGGTGTTGCCGGCGGGGACGCCGGCATAGATCGCCGTCTGCATCAGCACCTCCTTGAGGTCGTCGCGGGTAAAGCCGCCGCGCGTCAGGCCGGCGCGGACATGCAGGCGGAACTCCTCCCAGCGGCCGAGGCTCGCGGTGATGGCAAGGACGAGCAGGCGGCGCGTGCGGTCGTCGAGGCCGGGCCGGCTCCAGATCTCCTGCCAGGCGATGCGGGTGATCATCGCCTGGAAATCGGCATTGAACGGCGTGCGGTTGGCGAGCGATCGGTCGACCCAGTCGTCGCCGAGCACGCGGCGGCGGTTCTTGAGGCCGGCTTCGAACAGGGCTTCCGCCGCATCCGCGGTGCCAGGGCCGGGCGAGAGGAAGGCGCGCAGGGCGCCGGCAAGCGCGGCGGGGGCTTCGAGCGGCGCGAGATGGCCGCAATCGAGCCGCTCAAGCGTCGCGCCAGGGATGGCGGCGAGAAGGTTCTCGCCATGGCCGGGGAAGGGCGTGGAAGCATCGCGCTCGCCGACGACCACGAGAGTCGGACAGGTGAGGCTGGGGATACGGTCGATCAGCTCCATGTCGCGAATCGCGGCGCCGGCTCCGGCATAGCCCTCGCTGTTCATGGCGACGAGGTTGCGCCGGACGCTCTCCGTGATGGCCGGCTGGCCGGCGGAGAAGGCGGGCGAGAGGAAGCGCTGCATGGCGAGATCGGCGATCACCGCAGTGCCCCCGGTGCGGACCTTGGTGATCCGGTCCTGCCAGGCTGCCTTGTCCATGGTGGCGGAGGTGCAGATCAGCGCCAGCGCCGAGACGCGCTCGGGCCGGGACAGCGCCAGCTCCATCGCGATCATGCCGCCGAGCGAGACGCCGGCGATCGCGGCCTGCGGGATGCCGGCTCTGTCCATGACCGCGGCGACATCGTCGGCCAGAAGGGCGAGGGAATAGTCGCCCCCCGGCGCATCGGAGGCGCCATGGCCTCGCGTGTCGAGCCGCAACACCCGGAACGTGGTGAGCAGGGCGGGCATCGCCGCATCCCACAAGCCGAGATCAGTGCCGATCGAGTTCAGCAGGACGAGCGCCGGCTTGTCGTCGGTGCCTTCCAGCTTCCAGTAGATGCGGGCGTCATTGCTCGCTGCGAAAGGCATCGTCCGTTCCTCAATCGTCTTGCGCGAGCAGAGCGGCGACCAAGCCTGCGCTCTCGCCGATATCGCTGCCGAGGCCGGCTGCCGCGAGATTGCGGGCGATGGCGGCCTCGTCGATCTCCAGCCCTTCCGCGACCGTCGCCATGGCATCGGCCGCGCCGGCGGCGAGCAGGAAGAGCTCGGCCAGCGCCGGGCCTTCCGCCTGCCAGCCGCCGAGGCCGCGTTCCTGCTCGGCGGGGAGGCCTGCGAGGATGCCGGCAGCGAGGCCGGGTGCGCGCAGGCTGGCCGAAAGCGCGATCTGGCAGCCGGTCGGGTTGCGCTTATGGGCCATGGCGGATGAGCCGCCGCGACCGGGAATCGCCGGCTCGCGGGCCTCCCCGATACCGTTCTGCGCGAGAAGCGAGACGTCGCGCGCCATCTTGCCGAGCGCGCCGATCGCAATGGCGAGCGCTGTCGCGATCCCGGCAACGCTGCCACGGCGGGCATGCCAGGGCGGCGCATCGGGCAGGTGAAGTGCCGCGGCGAGGCGGGCGGAGACGGCCGCGCTCTTGCCGGCGAGACCGGCACGCGAGCCGGCGGCACCGCCGAATTGCAAGGTCGCCCCTGTTTCCACTTCGCTGCGGAGGCGGTTCGCAGCTTCCGCCACACCGGCCTGCCAATGCGCGATGCGCAGGCCGAAGCCGATCGGCAATGCGTCCTGCAACAGCGTTCGGCCGATGGCGGGGGTCACGGCATGGCGTCGTGCGTGGGTGGCCAGCGCTGTCGTGATGCGCGTCAGGTCGCGGTCGAGCAGGCTGCTCGCAGCACGGATCTGGCAGGCCAGAACGGTGTCGGCGACATCCTGGCTGGTCGCGCCCTTGTGGAGGACCTTGGCCGCCTCGCCGGTCAGGGCGGCACGCAGGCGCGCCACCAAGGGAATCGCCAGCGTGCCGGCGAGCGCCGCTTCTTCCGCCAGCTCGGCGGGGTCGATCGTGATCGTGGCGCAGAGCGTCGCGATCGTTTCGGCAGTCTCGGTGCCGATCAGACCCTCGGCTGCCTCGGCGCGTGCGAGTTCGGCCTCGAACGCGAGCGCAGAACTCAACGTGGCCGCGTCCGAGAACGCGGCCAGCATGGCTGGGGTCGTCGCCGGCCTGGAGCGAAGGAACCCGCTCACGCGGCCTTTGCGAGGCTTGGCGCGACGGTGAAGGGCGCGCCGGTCTTGGCCTTGACCTCGTCGAGCGTGACGCCTGGCGCGAGCTCGACCAGGGTCAGCCCGCCGCCGTTTTCCTTGGCGCAGCTCATCACACAGAGATCGGTGACGATGAGGTCGACCACGCCAGCACCGGTCAGCGGCAAGGTGCAGCGCTCCAGCACCTTGGATTCGCCCGCCTTGTTGGCGTGCTCCATCACGACGATGACCTTCTTCACGCCGGCGACGAGATCCATCGCGCCGCCCATGCCCTTCACCATCTTGCCGGGGATGGTCCAGTTGGCGATGTCGCCATTCGCGGCCACTTCCATGGCGCCGAGGATGGTCAGGTCGATATGGCCGCCGCGGATCATCGCGAAACTATCGGCCGAGGAGAAGAAGCTCGAGCTCGGCAGAACCGTGATGGTCTGCTTGCCGGCATTGATCAGGTCGGGATCGGCCTCGCCCTCATAGGGGAAGGGGCCGATGCCGAGCAGGCCGTTCTCGGACTGCAAGGTGACGTTGACGCCGTCGGGAATGTAGTTCGCCACCAGGGTGGGGATGCCGATGCCGAGATTGACGTAGAAGCCGTCCTTCAATTCCTTGGCGGCGCGGGCTGCGATCTCTTCGCGGGTCCAGGACATCAGGCGGCCTCCCTCTTGCGCTCGGTCAGCTTCTCGATCTTCTTCTCGTTGATCGTGCTCTTGATGACGCGGTCGACATAGATGCCGGGCGTGTGGATCGCCTCGGGATCGAGCGAGCCGACCGGCACGATCTCCTCGACCTCGGCCACCGTCACCTTGCCGGCGGTTGCCATGTTCGGATTGAAGTTCCGCGCGGTCTTCCGATAGACGAGATTGCCGGCGGTATCGGCCTTCCAGGCCTTGACGATGGCGAGGTCGGCGCGCAGCCAGGTTTCGCGGACATAGAGCTGCCCCTCGAACTCCTCGACCGGCTTGCCCTCGGCGACGACGGTGCCGACGCCGGTCCGGGTATAGAAAGCCGGGATGCCGGCGCCGCCGGCGCGGATGCGCTCGGCCAGCGTGCCCTGCGGGTTCAGCTCCAGCTCCAGCTCGCCGGCGAGATATTGCTGCTCGAACAGCTTGTTCTCGCCGACATAGGACGCGATCATCTTCTTGATCTGGCGGGTCTGCAGCAGCATCCACAGGCCGAAACCGTCGGCGCCGGCATTGTTCGAGATCACGGTGATGTTCTTCACGCCGGAATCACGGATCTGCGGGATCAGGCTCTCGGGGTTGCCCGAAAGGCCGAAGCCCCCGGACATGATCGTCATGCCATCGAAAAGCAGCCCTTCGAGCGCCGCGCCCGGGCCGTCATAGATCTTACCTGTCATCGCTTCTCCCCGGCGCGGCCTGATGCCGCGTCACGCAATCCCGGCCGGGACGGAGCAGGCCGTCCCGGTGGTTCCGCTTCGATCAAAATACGATCGCCGGCGAATGTCCATGGCTGCCGTGGCATAGGCTGCCGGCACGCAGAGGGGAAACCGGAGAGTTTCGCCGGTCAGAGCGGCAAAGAGGCTCAGGCTGCGGCCATTTGCGGCACCATGGGGATCGGGAAGACCCGGTCATAGGCCAGATTGAAGAGGAAGGCGTAGACCACGTAGAAAACCACGATGGCGAGATCCATCACGAAGGTCTGCCACAGGCCCATGCCGAGATACCAGGCCATCGGCGGCAGCAGCAGGACCAGCAGGCCGCCTTCGAACAGCAGCGCATGCAGCACGCGCAACGCCAGGCTCTTGCGGGTGTGTCCGATGAAGCGAAGCATCGCGTGGTCGAAGCCGAGATTGTAGACGAAGTTCCAGAGCGTCGCGACGGTGGCCGAGCCGACGCCGATCACGCCCATATGCGTCGCCGGCAGGTTGAAGAGCATGGCGCCGCCGGGGATCACCAGCGCAAGCCCGAGCACCTCGAACAGCACCGTATGGCGAACCCGGTCGGGGAAAGAACGCATGGACATCCGAAATACCTGTTGTTCTCGTTGACGCGCTGCCTTCTATCGTCAAATCTGGCTTTCTCAAGTTAGGTTATATCTGATTGTCAGATAGATGAATGTTTCCTTCGAGCAGCTCGAAGCCTTCGTTGCGGCCGCCGAGCAGGGTTCCTTCTCGGCAGCGGGACGGGCTTTGCGCAAGGCGCAGTCGGCGGTGAGCACGCAGGTCGCCAATCTGGAAGAGGATCTGGGCGTCGCATTGTTCAGTCGTGCCGGTCGCAATCCCGTGCTCACGGCGGCAGGCGAGCGCCTGCTGCGCGAGGCCAGGGTCATCCTGGACCGCCGCGAACACCTGATCGGCGTCGCCAGCAGCTTCGAGAACCATGTCGAGACGCGGCTCGTCGTTGCCATCGACGAGCTTTATCCGGAGCATCTGCTGGGCGCGCTCTTTGCCGATTTCGCGCGGCATTTCCCGCATGTCGAGCTGGAATTGCTGTTCCCGCTGATGGAGGATGTCAGCCAGCTCGTCCTGGCCGGCCAGGCCGATATCGGCGTGATGTGGCGCCAGGAGGTGCTGCCGCCGGAGCTCGGCTTCCAGACGGTCGGCTGGGTACCGATCAAGCTGGTCTGCGGCAAGGGCCATCCGCTCGCCGGCACCCGCGTCGACTGGGAAGAACTGAAGCGGCATCGCCAGATCCTCGTCGCGGCGCGTGGCGACGGACCGGAAAAGCAGCGCCTGCGCGTCGCGGCCGAGGTCTGGTGGGTCGAAAGCCATTGGGTGATCCTGCAACTGGTCAAGCAGGGCATCGGCTGGGCCTTCGTCTCCAGCTACGTCATCGAGAATTCGCCGGTGACGGCCGATCTCGTCACGCCCGATCTTCAGTTCGACAATTTCGACCTGCCGGTCGCACTGGAAATGGTCTGGCACAAGCAGCGCCCCTGCGGCCCGGCAGCGCGCTGGCTGCGCGAGCGCTTCGCGGCAGCGCGCATCGGAGCGGCCTGAGCCTCCTGTCCGCTACTGGTGGAACGTCCAGAGCAGATTTTCGCTCAGCTCCTTCAGGGCTTCGACCGCATCCGGGCGCTCGCGCGCGATGGCGGCGATGAGCGCATCCACCAATGCGAAGACCGCAGTCGGCGAATTCGGCAGCAGCCTGCTGCGGGCCGGGGCGAACAGGGTCACGTCCGCGACGGGAGCGAGCGGCGAGGTTGGGCTGTCGGTCAGGGCCAGCAGCGCGGCGCCGCGCTTCTTGGCGAAGGTCGCGAGATCGAGCGTGGCGCGTGAATAGCGCGGCACCGCGATCGCGACGACGAGGTCGTCCGGGCGTGCCGACATCATGTGCCGGATGGCGCGCTCCGGCCCGGTGCGCGAGGAGGCGAAGGTCACGTCGGCATCGAGATAGAGCGCCAGCCCGTCCTCCAGGAAGGAGGCGACATGGTGGCTCGCGCCCGAGGCGGCGATGAAGACGCGCGGCGCCTTCAGCAGCAATTCGACGGCTTTGGTCACGGACGCCTCGTCGAGCCCGTCGCGGGCGGCCTGGAGATTGGCGTTCTGGTCGGCGAGCGCGGCGGTGAAGGTTGCGAAGATCGAGCCGGCGGCGGAGCGGGCGCCGGCGAAATTGTCGACCGGGTCATGGGCGAATTTCAGAGCAGCCGAGAGCGCGCCGCGGAACTCGCCATAGCCGCCATAGCCGAGCGCCCGGACGAAGCGCGTCACGGTCGCGTTGGAGGTGCCGCTGCCCTCGGCCAGCCCCTCGATCGTCATGGTCGCGACGTCGAGCGGATGCTGCAGCACGAAGTCCGCGGCACGGCGGTGGCCGTTGCTCAGCGAGGGGTAGATCCGGGCGATCCGGTTCGAGAGATCCGTCGTCGGCTTCAGGCCCTGTGACATGCGCGGCTACCCGATTGACGTTCGAAAATTTTCATGTTTGCTACTGGACGAAAATAAAGCTGTCAAAAGCGGTTCTCAATCGGGAGCGGACCACACCATGCGTAAACCCCTTTTCCTCGCGGCTTTCGCGGCCGCCTGTCTCGCCGGTACGGCGGTTTCGGCGCAGACGCTGCGCATCGCGTTGTCGTCGGAGCCGACGGCGGTCGATCCGCACTACCATGACCTCTCTCCCAACAACGCACTGGCCCAGCACATCTTCGATTCGCTGGTGCGCCAGGACGAACAGCAGAAGCTGCATCCGAACCTCGCGACCTCCTGGCAGAACGACGGCAAGAACCGCTGGACCTTCAAGCTGCGCGACGGCGTGAAATTCACCAACGGCAAGCCCTTCACCGCCGAGGACGTGGTTTTCACCTTCTGCCGCACGCTGAAGAACGAGACCAAGGTCTCGGATTCCTTTGCCGACATCACCGGGAATTTCGCCTCGGTCGAAATGCCCGACGCGCAGACGCTGGTGATCAACACCAAGGAGCCCGAGCCGCTGCTGCCGAACCTGCTTTCGGGTCTCAGCATCCTCTCGGCCTCGATCGTCGAGCACGGCCCGATCAGCTATGATGTCGCCAAGAATTGCGGCGTCACCGGCCCCTGGCCGACGGTGACCGGCTTCAACGACGGCTCGCTCGCCATCGGCACCGGCCCCTACAAGCTCAAGTCCTATGTGCGGGGATCCGCGATCGAGCTCGAGCGCAACCCGACCTATTGGGGCAAGGCCGAGCCTTGGGCGACCGTGCGCCTGCTCCCGGTGACCAATGCCGGCCCGCGTCTCGCGGGTCTCCTTGCCGGCGACTATGACGTGATCGAGAACCCGGCGGCGCGCGATCTCGGCCGGATCAAGGGCGACAAGCGCTTCGGCCATGTCATCACGCCCTCGACCCGCGTGGTCTATTTCCAGCTCGACGTCGCCCGCGACCAGAGCCCCTTCGTCAAATCCGAGGATGGCAAGAACCCGCTGAAGGACCTGCGCGTCCGCAAGGCGATGTCGCTCGCCATCGACCGCGACGCCATCGTCAAGCGCATCATGGACGGTGCGGCGGAGCCGGCCTATCAGTACCTGCCGACCGGCATGTCCGGCACGCGGCCGAACCCGCCGAAGCTGGCCTATGACCCGGCGCAGGCGAAGAAGCTGCTCGCCGAGGCCGGCTATGCCAAGGGCTTCCAGCTCACGCTCTCGACCACCAACGACCGCTACATCAACGACAGCCAGATCACCCAGGCCGTCGCGCAGTACCTGACCCAGATCGGCATCAAGACCGAGGTCGACGCGATGACCCGCGCGATCTATTTCCCGCGCCGTGCCAAGAAGGAGTTCTCCGTCGCGATCGGCGGCTGGGGCTCCGGAACCGGCGAGGCGGCCTCCTTCCTGCGCCAGTGGCCGCCGACCCCGAACGAGGCCAAGACGATCGGCGGATCGAACTATGGCGGCTACAAGAACGACCAGTTCGACAAGCTGATCCGCGAGGCGATCTCGACGCTCGACGACAACAAGCGCTCGCAGCTCCTGCAGGAGGCCGGCAAGATCGTCGTCGAGGACTACGCCTTCATCCCGCTGCACTTCGAGAGCGGCATCTGGGCCTTCAAGTCCGATCTCGACGTCAAGGGCCGCGCCGACCAGTACATGCTGGCGATGTCGGTCAAGCCGAAAGCCAAGTAAGCCGCCGGCCGACAACCCATCGACAAGCCGGGCCGCCCGCCAAGGGCGGCCCGTGAACCATTCAGTGGAGCCGGTCGAGCGTCATGACCGCCTATGTCCTGCAGCGATTGATCCAGAGCGTGCTCGTGCTGCTCGCGGTTTCGGTCGTGGTGTTCTTCGCCGTCTACGGCATCGGCGACCCCGTCGAATTGCTCGTCTCGCCCTCGGCCAGTGCGGCCGAACGCGAGGCGCTGGTCCGCCGCCTCGGTCTCGACCTGCCGGTCTGGCAGCAATATTTCGTCTTCATGGGCAATGCGCTGAAGGGCGATCTCGGCCGCTCCTTCGTGCATGGCGTGCCGGCGATCGAGCTGATCCTCGGCCGCCTGCCGGCGACGTTCGAACTCGTCTTGCTGTCGATGACGCTCGCCATCGTCACCGGCGTTCCGGTTGGCCTCTATGCCGGGCTCGACCCGGACAGCCGGCCTTCGCGCATCATCATGGGCGGTACGGTGCTGGGCTTCTCGCTGCCGAGCTTCTGGAAGGGCATGATGCTGATCCTGCTCTTCGCGGTGGTGCTGGGCTGGCTGCCGACGGCCGGGCGCGGCGAGACGGTCTCGGTCCTCGGCATCCAGACCAGCCTTCTGACCCGGGACGGGCTCACCCATCTCGCGTTGCCGGCGATCAACCTCGCCATACCCCAGATCGCCCTGATGATCCGCCTTGTCGCCGCCGGCACGACCGAGGCGATGACGCAGGATTACGTCAAGTATGCCCGCGCCAAGGGCGTCAGGCCGCGCCGCGTCGTCGGGCGGCACGTGCTGCGCAACATCCTGATCCCGGTCGTCACCGTAATCGGCATCGAGTTCGGCAGCCTCGTCGCCTTCTCGACGATCACCGAAACGGTCTTCGCCTGGCCGGGCATGGGCAAGCTTTTGATCGACTCGGTCTACCAGCTCGATCGGCCCGTCGTCGTCGCCTATGTGCTGCTGGCGACGCTGCTCTTCGTCACCGTCAACTTCCTCGTCGACATCCTCTATGCCGCGCTCGACCCGCGCGTGAAGCTGACGGGAGAGATGGCATGAGCGCCGAGGCCAAGGCTCCGGCCGTCCCTGATTATGCCGACACGCCGCTCCGCGAAAAGGTGCTGCGGCGCATCCGCAACCGGCCGACGACGCGCGGCGCGGCGATCCTGCTCGGCATCATGGTCGCGCTGGCTCTGCTCGCGCCCGTCATCGCGCCGCAGAACCCGCATGATCTCGCTTCGCTCAGCGTGATGGATAACCGCCTGCCGCCGGGCGAGGCCGGCATGAACGGCATGACCTACTGGCTCGGCACGGATTCGCAAGGGCGCGACATGTTGAGCGCGATCCTCTACGGCCTGCGCACCAGCCTGATGGTCGGGCTCACCGCGACGCTGGGCGCGCTCTTCATCGGCATCTCGGCCGGTCTTGTCGCCGCGCAGTTCGGCGGCGTCGTCGATGCGGTGATCATGCGCGTCGTCGACTTCATGCTCGGCTTCCCCTCGATCCTGATCGCGCTCGTGCTGCTCGCCTCGATCGGGCGCGGGGTCGACAAGGTCATCCTCGCCATCATCCTCGTGCAATGGGCGCAGTACGCTCGGTTGATGCGCGCGTCGGCGCTGGTCGAACGGCGCAAGGAATATATCGAGGCGGCGCTGAATTTCGGCCTGCCGACCCGGCACATCATGATCGCGCATCTCTTGCCGAACTCGGTCGGCTCGGTGCTGGTCGTCGCCTCGATCAGCATTGCCGGCGCGATCACGCTGGAGGCGACGCTCTCCTTCCTCGGCGTCGGCGTGCCGGTGACGCAGCCCTCGCTCGGCCTGCTGATCGCCAATGGCTTCGAGTTCCTGCTCTCCGGCGAATACTGGATCGCGGTCTTCCCCGGCATCGCGCTGGTGCTGCTGATCGGCTCGCTCAACCTCGTCGGCGACCGGCTGCGCCGCAGCTTCAACGTGCGCTCATGAGTGATCTCGCAACTGCCCCCCTGCTCGAGGTCCGTGGCCTCAGAACCGTCTTCCATGCGCTCGACGGCGCCTGGCCCGCCGTGGACGGCGTCGATCTCAGCGTCTCGCGCGGCGAGGTTCTGGGGCTGGTCGGCGAGTCCGGCTCCGGCAAGTCCGTGACCGGCTTCTCGCTGGTGCGCCTGATCGACCCGCCCGGCGAGATCGTCGCGGGCACGATCAGCTTCGGCGGTGAAGACCTGCGCGCGGCGTCGGAAGAGCGTCTGCGCGACCTGCGCGGCGACCGCATCGCCATGATCTTCCAGGACCCGCTGATGACGCTGAACCCGGTGCTCAGCATCGGCGAGCAGATGAGCGAGGCGATCCTGGAGCATCGCGACTGCAGCCGCGAGGAGGCGCTCAGTGAAGCGGCCAAGGCGCTGGCTCGCGTCGGCATCTCCTCGCCGGAAGCGCGGTTGAAGCAGTTCCCGCACGAGTTCTCCGGCGGCATGCGCCAGCGCGTCGCGATCGCGACCGCTTTGCTCAACGGGCCCGATCTGATCATCGCCGACGAGCCGACGACGGCGCTCGACGTCACCATCCAGAGCCAGATCCTGTTCGAGGTACAGAAGCTCGCCCGCGAGACCGGCACCGCCGTGCTCTGGATCACGCATGATCTCGCGGTCGTGGCCGAGCTCGCCGACCGGGTGGCGGTGATGTATGCCGGCCGCGTCGTCGAGATCGGGCCGGTCGACGCGGTGCTCGATCAGCCGCGCCATCCCTATACGCTCGGGCTGCTCCATTCCTCGGCCGCCAATGTCGCGCCGGGCGAGCGCCTGAACCAGATCGACGGCGTAGCCCCCCGTATCGATGCCCGCCCGAGCGGCTGTCCCTTCCGCCCGCGCTGCCCGCGCGTCCAGCCGGTCTGCGCCGAGCGTGACCCAGAGACGGTGGGCGAGGGCGCTCGCA
This sequence comes from Allobosea sp. GW822-FHT05A11, assembly GCF_058800455.1. Classification (NCBI taxonomy): domain Bacteria; kingdom Pseudomonadati; phylum Pseudomonadota; class Alphaproteobacteria; order Hyphomicrobiales; family Alloboseaceae; genus Allobosea; species Allobosea sp. GW822-FHT05A11. The sequence goes on from NZ_JBXAMI010000005.1 coordinate 348,830, forward strand.
GCTTCCGCTGCCATAACCCGGTGCTGGTGGGAGAAGCGGCATGAGTGCCTCGACCAGCGCCCCGATCATTGAGCTCAAGGGCATCACCAAGCATTTCCGCCGCAAGCCGACGCTGGCCGAGCGCATCCTGATGGCGACCGGGCGGGGCAAGGCGCCGCCTGTGCTGCGCGCCGTCGATGGCATCGATCTCAGCGTCAAGCGCGGCGAGGTGCTCGGCCTCGTCGGCGAATCCGGCTGCGGCAAGTCCACGCTCGCGCGCGTCGTCACCGGCATCCTGAAGCCGACGACCGGCGAGGTGGTGTACGAGCAGCAGCCGGTGGCTGGCCTGAAGGGCAAGGAGCGACTCGATTTCCTGCTGAAGGTCCAGATGATCTTCCAGGACCCTTATGCCTCGCTCGATCCGCGCATGAAGGTCAGCCGCATCGTCGGCGAGGCCTTGAGCGTTCACAAGCTGTTGCCGAAGGCGGAGATCGATGGAGCCGTCGACCAGGCGCTGAGCGAGGTCGGGCTCGATCTCGCCTATCGCGAGCGCTATCCGCACCAGTTCTCGGGCGGGCAGCGCCAGCGCATCGGCATCGCGCGGGCGCTCGCGGTGAAGCCGGATTTCCTGGTCTGCGACGAGCCGGTCTCGGCGCTCGACGTCTCGATCCAGGCACAGGTCATCAACCTGTTCATGGATGTGCGCGCGCGCCACGGCCTGACCTATCTTTTCGTCAGCCATGATCTCGGCCTCGTCCGGCATATCAGCGACCGCGTCGCGATCATGTATCTCGGCCGTATCGTCGAGGTCGGCACGGCGGCGGAGATCTTCGCCGCGCCGGCGCATCCCTATAGCGCGGCGCTGATCGCCGCCATTCCCTCGGCGGCGCGGCGCAAGCGCGCCTTCCAGCCGCTCAAGGGCGAGTTGCCCTCCCCATTGGCGCCGCCGCCCGGCTGCCCGTTTCATCCGCGCTGCGAGCAGGCGATGCCGATCTGCCGCGAGGTCCGGCCGGTCCTCACCGAGGTCGCGCCCGGCCGCAGCGCCGCCTGCCATCTGCACAAGGCTCCGGAGGCCGCATGACACCCAAGACCCTCAACCCGCCGGTCGGGCGCAGCGCGCTGCCGTTCGTCGATGCGAGCCATCCGGACAAGCCTTTGGAGGTCAATTTCTACCGCCCGGCACGGCATCAGCCGAATGATCCGGTCATCGTCGTGCAGCATGGCATGTTGCGCAATGGCGACGATTATCGCGATTTCTGGATCGATGCGGCCGAGAAGCACAACCTGCTGATCGTCGCGCCGACCTTTCCGAACGAGCCTTTCCCGAAGGCCGAGGGCTATAATAATGGCCTGGTGATCACGACGGATGGCGCCGTGGCGCCGCGCGCCGAATGGCTCTACGCCGTGCCCGGCCGCGTGCTCGACGCGCTGCGCGCTGCCGGCGTGATCGACCACCCTGTCATCCGCATCTTCGGGCATTCGGCCGGCGGCCAGTTCGTGCATCGCATGCTGGCGACGGAGGGCGGCGCGCTGTTCGAAGCGGCGATGGCGTCCAATCCCGGCTGGTACACCCTGCCGACGCCGGAGCGGAATTTCCCGGAAGGGCTCGGCGGGCTCGGGCTCGACAAGGCGGCGCTCGTGCGCTGGCTCGCCTATCCGATGATCCTGTTCGCGGGTGACCGCGACATCGTCACCGACGACCCGAACCTGCCGTCGCAGCCGGAAGCCCTGGCGCAGGGACCGCATCGCTATGGCCGCGCCCATAACATGCTCGATTTCGGCCGAGCCGAGGCGGCGCGCCTCGGCGTGCCCTGCAACTGGCAATTGATCACGGTGGGCGGCATCGGCCATGACGGGGCGGCGATGTCGCGCGCGGCCGCGTCCTACTGGTTCGAGGACGGCCGGATTCCGCCGGCCGAAGAGCTCGGCAAGCAGGCGGCGCCGGTTCTCTGACAGCCTGCTATACAGCCTCGCCCGTCGCGGGCAGAGGATTCGGCCACGCCAATGCGGCAGCGGCCGATTCGACGGGGGCTTCATGACGATTGCCGCGTTGTTGCAGCCGTTCAGCACGGGGCAGGTTTGCGCCTGCATTCTCGTCGTCTTCCTGACGGCGATCATGCGCGGCTATACCGGCTTCGGTTTCGCGCTGGTGGCCGTGCCGCTGCTCGCCGTGATCGCCGACCCCGTCACGGCCGTGCCGATGGTGCTGTTGCTCGAAGTCGTCGGCAGTCTGCAATTGCTGCCGGGCTTGTGGCGCTCGGCGCATCTGCGCTCGGTCCTGCTGCTCGTCGCCGGCGCCTTGCTGGCGACGCCGATCGGGCTCTATGGCCTCGCGGCGCTCCCGGCCGACGTGATGCGCCTCGTCATCGCGCTCGTGGTGCTCGCGACGACCTGCGCCCTCGCCGCCGGGTTGAAAGCAAGCCGCGAGCCGGGCGCGCCTGCGACCTTCGGCGTCGGCGTTCTCTCCGGCCTGCTCAATGGCGCCGCCGCGATGAGCGGTCCGCCTGTCGTGCTGTTCTATCTCAACGCCCAGACGGCGATGCATGTCGGGCGCGCCTCGATCGTGCTGTATTTCCTGCTCTCCGACACCGTCGCGATCGGCTTCGCGGGGGCATCCGGACTGATGGGAGCCTCGACGGCTCTGCTGGCGGCCGTGACCATCCCCGCGCTCTTCGTCGGGCAGGTGATCGGGACGCGCTTGTTCCGCTCCGCCCTGCAGCGCCATTATCGCATCGTCGCGATCGTGATCCTGCTCGCGGTCAGCGGCTTCGCCATCGTGCAATCGGTTCATGCGCTGTGGATGAGCGGCGGCTGAACGCTTCGCTCCGCCGCTTGCATTTCGTGTCGGGCGGCTATCATACGCGCGTGGCCGGGCGGCCTTCCCGTGCCCGGCACGTCTGGCACGGACATGCGATGAGCCCTTCCGCACCCGATACCGAGACCCTGACCTCGCGCCAGCGGCAGATCCTCGACCTCGTGCAGGAGCTCGGCTTCACCACGATCGAGACATTGGCCGAGCGCTTTGGGGTGTCGGCGCAGACGGTCCGGCGCGAGATCATCCGCCTGCAGGCCGGCAATTTCCTGCAGCGCTTCCATGGCGGGGCCGGGCTTGCCTCCGGCGGCATCCGCTCGGCCTATGCCCAGAAGCTCACGGTCTCCCCGCGCGGCAAGGAGCGGATCGGCGCCGCCGTGGCGCGCATCGTGCCGCCCGGTGCTTCGGTCTTCCTCGATGTCGGCACCACGGTCGAGGCTGCGGCGCGGGCGCTGATCAACAAGCCCGGCCTCAGGGTGGTGACCGCGAGCGTCTCAGTCGCCCAGATCTTCTGCAATCACGGCGTCTTCGACGTGGTCGTGACCGGCGGCACGACGCGCGGGGCCAACGGCTCGCTCGTCGGGCAAGCCGCGATCGCCAGCATCATGGGCTTCCGCTTCGACTATGCGATCATCGGCCTCGGCGGCTTCGATGATGACGGCGCGCCGATGGATTTCGACCTCGAGAAGATCGCGGTGCGGCAAGCTGCGATGGGCCGCGCCCGGCAGAGCCTGGCGCTGGCCGACCACAGCAAGTTCGAGCAGATCGGCACGGCCCGCGTCGCGCCGGCAGAGGCGCTGAGCCTCATTGTCGTCGATGCCGAGCCCGGCCCGCGCCTGCGCGAAAGCTGGGAGCGCAGCGGCGCGCGCTGGCTCGTGGCCTGAAGCGGCTTTTCGCCTTCAATTCTTAGCCGGCACTCTTGCGTCCGTGATCGCTTTTGATCAGGATGGAAGAAATCTTACACGAGCGCCGTCAGGGCGCCACCGCTTCCAGGGAGGTTGCCATGCTGCGCGCCAAGATCGCGTCCCTTTGCCTGCTCGCTTTCGGGATCGGGCTCGCCGGCCCGGCGAAGGCGCAGGATTGCGCCAATCGCGGGACGCTCGATGCCCGCTATTGCGACGCCAATCGCGACCTGCTGGCCGATACCCCGACCGATCCAGCGAAGCAGAAGGACCCGGACACGCTGATCTTCTCGTACACGCCGGTGGAGGACCCGTCGGTCTACGAGAACGTCTTCGCCGATTTCCTCGCCCATCTCAGCAAGGTCACCGGCAAGAAGATCAAGTGGTTCGGCGCCGAGTCTTACGCCGCTCAGGTCGAGGCGATGCGCTCCGGCCGCCTCCATATCGCCGGCGTCGCCAGCGGCCCGACGCCCTTCGCGGTCAACCTCGCCGGCTTCGTGCCGATCGTCGCGATGGCCAAGAAGGACGATTCGATCGGCTATACGCTCCAGCTGATCGTGCCGAAGGACTCGCCGATCAAGACCATCGCCGATCTCAAGGGCAAGCGCGTCGCCCATGTCGCGCCCTCCTCGAACTCGGGCGATACCGCGCCGCGCATCCTGTTCAAGGAGAAGGGCGTCGTGCCGGGCAAGGACTACGAGGTCCTCTATTCCGGCAAGCACGACAACTCGATCATGGGCGTGGTCAACAAGGACTATGATGCCGCGCCCGTCGCCTCCAGCGTGGTCGAGCGCATGGCCGATCGCGGCATGTTCAAGCGCGACGACATCCGCATCGTCTATGAATCGAGCCCGTTCCCGCGCACGGCCTTCGGTCTCGCGCATGACCTCAAGCCCGAGCTGCAGGCCAAGATCAAGCAGGCCTTCCTCAGCTTCGACTTCCTGAATTCGGCGCTCGCCAAGGAGTTCAAGGACACCAAGGGCTTCAAGGAGCTGAGCTACAAGGATGCCTGGGGCGACATCATCCTGATCCAGGGCAATAGCGGCATCACCTATACCCAGGACGGCCTCTCCAAGCTGAAGGGCGATTGATGTCGGCTGTTTCCGGAGCTGCAGCCGGCGGCGCTCCGCTGCTGGCCGTTGCGGGGCTGGCCAAGGTCTATCCGACCGGCAAGAAGGCATTGGGCGGTGTCGATGTCGTGATCGACCGACCGCAGCTCGTCGCGGTGATCGGCTCGTCCGGCGCCGGCAAGAGCACCTTCATCCGCTGCATCAACCGGCTGGTCGAGCCGACGGCCGGCAGCGTCAGGCTCAACGGCGAGGACATCGTCGCGCTCGACCGCAAAGGGCTACGCGCGGCGCGGCGCCGGATCGGCATGATCTTCCAGGAATACAACCTGGTCGAGCGGCTCAGCGTGATGCAGAACGTGCTTTCGGGGCGGCTCGGCTATACCGGCCTTCTCGCCTCGCTGCGCTACCGCTTCCCGCCCGAGGATATTCAGGCGGCCTTCGCGCTGCTCGATCGAGTCGGGCTCGACGGCTACCACAACCAGCGGGCGGATGCGCTTTCCGGCGGCCAGCGCCAGCGCGTCGGCATCGCGCGCGCCCTGATGCAACGGCCCGAGCTTCTCCTGCTCGACGAGCCGACCGCGAGCCTGGACCCCAAGACCTCGCGCCAGATCATGCGGCTCGTGCGCGAGCTGGTGGCCGAGCGTCAGACCCCCGCGATCATCAATATCCACGATGTCGCGCTCGCCCGCGCTCATGCCGACCGCATCATCGGCATGAAGGATGGGCTGATCGTGTTCGACGCGGAGGCCTCCGCCCTGACCGATGCGGCGCTGACCCGGATCTATGGCGAGGAAGACTGGTCGACCCCGCAGGACGAGGATGACGAGGCGCCCGCCGCGCCGACTGTAGCGACAGCACAGGTCGACGCGCTGTCATGACGACGGCCGTTACCTCCTATCCCAGCCGCTGGCGCGCGCCGAGCATCTTCGGCAGCCCCGGCCGGCGGCTCGCCTTCTGGGCCCTGGTTGCCGCCTATCTGGTCTGGTCGCTCTCGACGCTCAATGTCGATACGGCCCGCATCCTCGCCGGGCTGCCGCGGGCCTGGACCATACTCGAGCGGATGGTCCCGCCGGATTTCAGCCGCTGGGCGCTGCTGCTGACAGGGATGGTCGAGAGCGTGCAGATCGCCATCGCAGCGACGATCATCGGCGCCGTGCTGTCGATCCCGATCGGCATCGCGGCTTCCGCCAATCTCTCGCCAAGGCCGCTTTATCTGCTGGCGCGCGCCTTCATCGTCACCGGCCGGACCTTCCACGAGGTCATCATCGCGATCTTCTTCGTGAAGCTGTTCGGCTTCGGCCCGGTGGCCGGCTTGCTGACGCTTGCCTTCTCCTCGGCGATCTTCCTTGGCAAGATGCTGGCCGAGGATATCGAGAACATGAAGCCTGGCCCGGTCGAGGCGATCCGCGCCACCGGCGCGAGCTTCGGCCAGACCTTCTTCTACGCGGTGGTGCCGCAGGTCCTGGTCAAGACGCTGGGCGTGCTGATCTATCGTCTCGATTCCAATCTCAGGCACTCGACCGTGATCGGCATCGTCGGCGCCGGCGGCATCGGCCAGACGCTCTCGGCCTCGTTCTCGCGCTATGATTTCGACTTCGCCAGCGCGATCCTGCTGACGATCGCCGCGATGGTCGCCTTCGGCGAATGGTTCAGCGACTGGGCCCGGCGGAGGCTGAGATGACCGCGCATCAGCTCCCGCAGGATCGCGCGCCGATGCGCAGCTATCCCGACCATTGGGAACGCTATTCGCTGCGCGAGCGCGTCGTGCACTGGATCTGGCTCGGCGGCATCGCGTTTGCCGCGGCCTGGTCGGTCTCGGCGCTCGACATCGAATGGGCCTTCTTCGCTGATGCCCACGAACAGGCGGCCGACCTGATCGAGCGGATGTGGCCGCCGCGCTGGTCCTATCTGCCGCGCATCGTCCAGCCGCTGATCGAGACACTGCATATCGCGACGCTCGGCACGATGATCGCCATCGTCTTCGCGCTGCCGGTCGCCTTCCTCGCCGCACGCAACACGACCTACAACCAGGCGACCTGGCTTCTCGGCCGGGCCATGCTGGTGCTGTCGCGCTCGATCAACACGGTGATCTGGGGGCTGCTCTTCGTCGCGATCTTCGGGCCGGGCCCCGTCGCCGGCATCTGCGCGGTCGCGGCCCGCTCGATCGGCTTCATCGCCAAGCTCGTCGCCGAGGCGATCGAGGAGGTCGATGCCGGCCAGATCGAGGCGGTGGAATCGACCGGGGCGAGGACCTTGCAGGTCTATGGCGTCGCCATCCTCCCGCAGATCCTGCCCGTGCTGATCGGCACCTCGATCTACCGCTGGGACATCAATGTGCGCGAGTCGAGCGTGCTCGGTTTCGTCGGCGCCGGCGGCATCGGGCTCCTGCTCTACGCCTCGATCAACCAGTTCGCCTGGTCGCAGGCGATCGTGATCCTGATCGCCATCCTCGGCATCGTCATCATCAGCGAGGCGCTTTCGGCTTATGTCCGCTCCCGCATTGTCTGAACCGCAGGCCGAGATCGGCTTCCCCGGTGGCCTCTCGGCGCTGGTCGACCGCTATGACGGCTTCCTTCTCGACCAGTGGGGCGTGCTGCATGACGGCACGCGGCCCTATCCCGAGGCGGTCGTCTGCCTCGAACGCCTGCGGGCGGCGGGCAAGGCCGTGATCATCCTCTCGAATTCGGGCCGGAGCGGGCGCGACAACGAGGCTGTGCTTGCCAGCATGGGGTTTCCCCGCGATCTCTACGACCGCGTGGCCTCGGCCGGGGACGATGCGCGCGAAGCGCTGCTGGAACGCTCCGAGCCGGCCTATCGCGATCTCGGCTCGCGCTGCCTGCTGCTGGCGCGGCCGGGCGAAGATCGTCTGGCGAGCGGACTGGGCCTGACGCTGGTGGAAACGCCGGAGGCGGCCGATTTCCTGTTCGTGATGAGCATGGACCCCGACAGCCAGTCGGTGGCCGGCTGGAAACCGGTTCTCGAACAGGCGCTGCGGCGCGGCCTGCCGATGATCTGCGGCAACCCCGATCGTTACCGGGTCCATGCCGACGGCACCTTGCACGAGGCGCCGGGGCTGGCTGCGCTGATCTATGAGGAGATGGGCGGCACGGTGCATTATCATGGCAAGCCGCATCCGCGGATCTACCGGAGCTGCCTGCACTATCTCGATCGTCCGGCCGAGCGCCTGCTCGCCATCGGGGATTCGTTGGAGCACGATGTTGCGGGCGCGGCGCAGGCCGGGATCGATGCGGCCTTCATCGCGGGCGGTATCCATCGCGGCGATCTGGACTGGAGCGAGGACGGCAAGGTCGATCCCGAGAGCTGCCGGCGGTTGTTTGCTCGCGAAGGCCTTCAGCCACGCTACGGGCTGTCCTGGTTCACCTGGGGCTGATTCGAGCGGGACCCTTTCGGGGGTGCCCATTGTGATGAGGCCATCGGGGTCGGTCGAAACGATCGGCTTCGATCCGAAATCCGGTTTCGGAAGGACGATGCAGGCGCGGTCGCGCAGACCGGCAAATGCTGTCTCGGGCAAATCATCCTCTTGTAAAATTTCACAACATGTTTAGGCTACTCCTCAACGGGCGCCGACCAAGAGCGCCCTCGCGGAGGAAACCCGGGAATGGCGCGCAGCGCGACCCAACCCCGACAGGCGGAAGATGCGCCTGCGCCCAAGCGGCGCAACCGCGTCAACCTGTTCGAGCTCGCCTATGAGCGCCTCGAGGCGATGCTGATCACCTGCGAGCTTCCGCCGGGCCGTTTCCTGTCGCTCCAGGATCTGCAGGATATGACCGGCTATGGCCGCACGCCGGTCCATCATGCCGTCAACCGGCTGGCGGCGGATACGCTGATCGTCATCCGCCCGCGTCACGGCCTCCAGATCGCGCCGGTCGATCTGGCGCGGGAGCGCGTGCTGCTGCGCCTGCGCCGCGATCTCGAACGCTTCGTCATCGGGCTGGCGGCCGAGAGGGCCGGCCCGTCCCATCGCAACCAACTCCTGCATATCGAACGCCTTCTGCGCGAGCGCCGGGACCGGTTCAGCCTGGCGGAGTTCAACGCGCTGGATCGCCGTATCGACGAGACGGTGCTGTCGGCCGCCGCGGAGCCGTTCCTCGAACATACCCTGCGCCCGCTGCACACGATCTTCCGGCGCATTGGCTTCATCTATCACAGCGCGATGCCGCAGAGGGTCGGCCTCGCGGTCTCGGTCGACCACCATATCGCGGTTTTGAACGCCATCGCAGCGCGCCGGGCGGATGAGGCTGTCGCCGCCTCCGATGCGCTGATCGGCTTCGTGGACGGCATGTTCGACGAGATGGAAGCGGCGATCGACCCGTCCCTGCTGGATTGCAGGGTCGAGCCGCTGCTGAAGACCTGACGGAAGGAATTACCGGACCATGCGCGTTGTCTTCCACGGCGAGAATGCCGCTTCATTCAGCCACGGCTTTGCCGAGATGGTCGGCGACAAGGCCGAGATCCGGCTCTTGCCCGACCATCTCGAAGCGGGTGCCGACCAGAAAGCCTATGCCGAGGCCGAGGTCATCGTCGGCGTGAAGTTCGATGCCGGCCTGCCGCAACCTGCCGGGCTCAAGCTGTTCCATGTGCCGGGCGCCGGCTACGACATGGTCGATCTCGGCGCGTTGCCGGCATCGGCTGCCGTCTGCAATTGCTTCGGCCATGAGCAGGCCATCGCCGAATACGTGATGGCGGCGCTGCTGGCGCGCAATATCCCGCTCGCCGATGCCGACCGGCGCTTGCGCCAGGGCGACTGGGCCTACTGGGCCGGCGCGCCGGAGCGCGTCCATGGCGAGATCGCCGGCCAGACCATCGGTCTCCTCGGCTTTGGCCATATCGGCAAGGCGATCGCGGCGCGAGCCAAGGCCTTCGAGATGAAGGTCCATGTCGCCAACCGCAGCGCCGTGCCGGCCTCGGCCCTGGTCGATCGCTCCTTCACGCTCGATGCGCTCGCCGAATTCTGCGGTTCGGTCGATGTCGTCGTCGTCTCGGTGCCGTTCACCGAAGAGACCAGGGGCATCCTCAGTGCCGCCGCCTTTGCCGCGATGCGGCCGGGCGCGGTCGTCGTCAATGTCGGGCGCGGCCCGACCATCGACGAGCAGGCGCTGTTCGACGCCCTGACAGGCGGCCGGATCGGCGGGGCGATCATCGATACCTGGTACCGCTATCCCAGCGCTGGGGACAGCCATCCGTTGCCTGCGAATCTGCCTTTCCATGAGCTTTCAAACGTTTTAATGACGCCGCACATGTCCGGATGGACGAGCGGCACCATCAGCCGCAGGCAGGGGATCATCGCCGACAACATCAGGCGTCGCTTCGCCGGCGAGCCGCTCGTCAACGTCGTGCGCGCCAGCGCCTGACGCGCCGGCATCGGACCGAAAGGTGGCAACACCTTTCGGGGAATTCGATGCGCCGAACCAAGTTCTTCCACAGCCGGCCACCAGAAGCCGGGCCAAGACAGGCGGCGCCGCCGCAGCAGAGGAGACACCACGTGAAAATGTTCAAGCATCTCAAGATTGCCGGCCTGGCTCTCGCGCTCGGCACGGGCATGCTCGCCGCCAGCCAGGCCTCGGCCCAGACGATCACCGACATCATCAAGCGCGGTTCGGTGAAGGTCGGCGTGCTGATCGGTGCCCCGCCCTATGGCTCGGTCGATTCCCAGGGCAACGCCATCGGCTACGATGCGGATGTCATCGCGCTGATCGGCAAATATCTCGGCGTGAAGGTCGAGCTGGTTCAGTTGACGCCGCCCGCCCGCATCCCGGCGCTGGAGGCCAACAAGGTCGACTTCCTCGTCGCCACGCTGGCGCCGACGCCGGAGCGCGCCAAGGCCGTGATGTTCTCGATCCCCTACAGCGCCTTCCAGACCGGCATCTATGCCAAGAAGGGCGTCGCCATCAAAACCTGGGCCGACCTCAAGGGGAAGAAGGTCGGGGTGAATCGCGGCTCCAGCGTCGAGCGTGAATTCACCAGCCGCGAGAAGGAGCTGAACCTCACGATCCTGCGCTTCGAGGACGACGCGACCACCATGCAGGCGCTGTTCTCCGGCCAGGTCGAGGCCATTGCCGGCCCCGACGCCCAGGCCAATGCCGCCATGAAGGCGCGCGGCGAGACCGATACCGAGCTCAAGTTCGTCTTCGGCGTGCAGCCGAACTCGATGACCATGCGCAAGGACGCCTGGGAGCTGCGCCAGTGGCTCAACAACTTCATCTACTACGTCAAGCAGAACGGCGAGCTCGACGCGATCGCGCAGAAGTGGGTCGGCAGCCCGCTGCCGCCGCTGCCGACCTTCTGATCCGACGTCCTGATCGGATTCCGATCGGATACACCAATGTCCCGGCGCGTCCAGAACGCGCCGGCGACCACCATCGACCTTCCCGGACGAAGGAGCGGGCCGTTGCTCTTCCAAGACGTCTTTTCCAAATGGCCCATGATCCTCCACGGGGTCTGGCTCACGATCGCGCTGTCCTTCGTCGCGATCACGCTGGGCCTCGTGCTGGCGACGGCGATGACCGCGCTGCGCAGCCTCGCGGGGAGCTGGGCCGGCTATATCGTTGACGCCTATGTCGAGCTGATGCGCAACACGCCGTTCCTGGTGCAGCTCTTCATGATCTTCTTCGGGCTCCCGCAGATCGGCATCCGTCTCGACGGCCTGGAAGCCTCCGTCCTGGCGATGACGCTCAACCTGGCCGCCTACGCCACCGAGATCATCCGCGCCGGCGTCGACTCGATCCACAAGTCGCAGATCGAGGCGGGCCTGGCCCTGGCGATGAGCAAATGGCAGGTGCTGAAGCATGTCGTGCTGCAGCCCGCCTTCGCCCGCGTCTGGCCGGCGCTGTCGAGCCAGTTCGTGCTGATGATGCTGGCGTCCAGCATCTGCTCCTTCGTCTCGGTGCAGGAACTGTCGGGTACGGCGGCGATCATCGAGCAGGACACGTTCCGCTCGTTCGAGACCTATATTGTCGTCACCGTGATCTATCTCGTGCTGGCGCTCTCGCTAAAGCTCTTTCTCAACTGGCTCGGCCGGAGACTCTTCCCGCAGGTGTCGGGCCTCGCCCGCCTCACCGAAGCGCATGGGGAGGCCGCCTGATGCAGACCTTCGGTTGGCCGGAAATCCTCTTCATCCTGCGCTCCGCCGGCTGGACGCTGGCGCTCACCGTCATCGCTTTCTTCATCGGGAGCATCATCGGCGGCGCCTTCGCGCTCATGCGCCTGTCGCGCATCCGCTGGCTGCGACGCTTCGCGGGCGGCTACATCCTGGTGATCCAGTCGATCCCGGTGCTCATGGTGCTGTTCATGAGCTATTACGGGCTCTCGGCTCTCGGCATCGAATTGCCGCCCTTCCTTGCGGCCTCGGCCTCGCTGTCGATCTATGTCTCGGCCTATCTCGCCGAGATCTGGCGCGGCTCGATCGAATCCGTGCCGCGCCAGCAATGGGAAGCCTCGATGTCGCTGGCGCATTCGCCGGCGCAGACCTACCGCCACGTGATCCTGCCGCAGGCGGTCCGCATCTCGCTGCCGCCGACGGTCGGCTTCCTCGTGCAGCTCGTGAAAAATACCTCGATCGTGCAGGTCGTCGGCTTCGTCGACCTGATGCGCGCCGGCATGCTGGTCAACAACGCGACCTATCAGGCCTTTCAGATCTTCACCGTGGTCGCAGCGATCTATTTGGCGATCTGCTTCCCGCTCTCCCGGCTCAGCCGCCATCTCGAAAAGGTGATGAATGCCAGCCGTTCTCATTGAAGACATCCATAAGCGCTTCGGTTCGCTGGAGGTGCTGAAAGGCGTTTCGCTCAGCGTCGATACGGGCCAGGTGGTCGCGATCATCGGCCGGTCGGGTTCGGGCAAGTCGACGCTCCTGCGTTGCATCAACGGGCTCGAGACCTTCCACGCCGGCAAGATCGAGGTCGCCGGCCATGTGATGACGCAAGACCCGACGAAGCTGCGCGAGTTGCGCAAGGATGTCGGCATCGTCTTCCAGAGCTACAACCTGTTCCCGCATCTGACCGTGGGGCAGAACATCATGCTCTCGCCGCGCATCACCAAGAACGTGCCGCAGGCGCAGGCCATGGCGCTCGCCAAGGAGGTGCTGGCGCAGGTCGGCCTCTCCGAGAAATTCGACAGCTATCCCGACAACCTCTCCGGCGGCCAGCAGCAGCGCGTCGCCATCGCCCGTTCGCTGGCGATGCAGCCCAAGGTCATGCTGTTCGACGAGGTCACCTCGGCGCTCGATCCGGAACTGACCGGCGAGGTGCTCTTGGTGATGGAAAAGCTCGCCAAGGGCGGCATGACCATGCTGCTGGTGACGCACGAAATGAATTTCGCGCGCACCGTGGCGGATACGACGGTCTTCATGCATCAGGGGCTGATCTGGGAGAGCGGGCCGTCGAAGGAGCTCTTCGCCAATCCGCAGACGCCGGAGCTCGCCAATTTCGTCAAGGCGGGCGCTCACTGAGCGCCTGCGGACTTGGAGGCGGCCGGCTCAGTAGACGGCCGTCGCCTCGACCTCGACCAGGAATTCCGGCCGGCTGAAGCCGGAGACGATCACCAGCGTCGAGGCCGGCGTGACCGGACAATCGGCCAGAGCCTCGTCGCGCGCCTTCATATAGGCCGGCATATGCTTGCGATCGGTGACGAAGGCGTTGAGGCGCACGATATGCGCCATCGACAGGCCGCCCTCGCGCAGGATCGCGGCGATGCTTTCGAAGCAGATGCGGGCCTGCTCGCCGGCATCTTCCGGCACGCTGCCATCAGCCGCGATGCCGAGCTGGCCTGAGGTCAGCAGCACGCCCTGCGCATCGGCCTTCATGCCGTGGGAATACTGCCCGAAGGGCGGGGCGAGCGAAGCGGGCGTGAGCGGCTGTTTCATGAGCTGACGATCCAAGGCATCGGGACGCATCAGCTCTAGAGCACGCAGCGCTTCGACGGAACCGCGTCCGGTGCCGGCTGCGGCTCAGAGCGTCTGCGTGACCTTGCGCAGGTGGGGTGGCCGGTCGGGATCGAGTCCACGCGCTTTGGCCAGCGCGGCGATGCCGCCATAGAAAGCGCGCGCCTGCAGCAGCGGCATCAGCGTGGCCGGTGTCTCCAGCGGCACCGGCAGAGTGAAGCCCGGTGCGGCTTCGGCGCCAGCATAGGCGACATCCGCCCCGAGTGCCGCGAAGCTGCGGGCGACCGAAAGCGTGCTCTCGCTCCCTTCATCGGCGGGATCGAGCACCAGCGCCGGGAAACCCGGCCCGACCAGCGCCAGCGGTCCGTGCAACACTTCGGCTGCGCTGAAGGCCTCGGCATGGATGCGGCAGGTTTCCTTGAACTTCAGCGCCATCTCCTGGGCGATGCCGAGGCTGAGCCCGCGGCCGATGACATAGAGGCTCGTCGCATCCTTGAGGCGCCCGAAAAACGGTGACCAGTCGCAGAGACCGGCCTGTCTGAGCAGTTCGGGCGACCTGACAAGCGCGTCGGACAGGCTACGCTCGCAGCTCCAGGCAGCGGTGAGGTGCAGGAGAGCGATGCCGGTGGCGAGGAAGCTCTTGGTCGCGGCGACGCTGGTCTCGGGACCGGCCGCGAGCGGCAGGGCGACATCGACCAGCGTCGCCAGCGGCGATTCCATGTCGTTGATCAAGCCGATCGTCAGCGCGCCGCCGCGCTTGGCCGTCTCGGTCAATTGCAGCGCGTCCGGGCTGCGGCCCGACTGCGAGGCGGCGATGAAGACGGCGCCGGAGAGGTCGAGCTCCTCGCGATAGACCGAGGCGAGGCTCGGGCCGAGCGAGGCGACGGGCAGGCCGAGCGTGCGTTCGAGCAGGTACTTGCCATAGGTCATGGCATGGTCGGAGGAGCCGCGGGCGCAAGTGGCGATGAAGGCGGGCTTGCGCCGGCGCAAGCGCTCGCCGAGCTGCGCCATCGCGTTGCCATTGGCAGCGATCTGGCGGGCGGCGACCTCGGCAGCTTCCGCCGCCTCGCGGGTAAGGAGAGCTTCAGGCATCGATCCGGTCATGGCTGCGCAGCAGGTCCCGGCTCATCGCGCCGACATCGGCGCGGTGAAGCCGCGCCCCGGCTCCACCGACGGAGCGCACAGAGAGCGTGCCGCAGGCGATGCCTTCGGCCAGAGCCTGCTGCAACGGGTGCCCGGCAAGCCACATGGCGAGGAAGCCGGCATTGAAGGCATCGCCCGCTCCGGTTGTGTCGAGAACCGGCCCGCCTTCCGGCGCGGGGAGGGCGAAGGCGGTATCACGCTGGAACAGGCGCGCTCCGTTGCCGCCGTCCTTGACGACCACGACGGGAAAATGGCGGGTAAGGCGGTTGCCGGCTTCATCGAGGTCGTCGCAGCCCGCGATGGCGCGTGCTTCCGCCGCGTTCGGCAGGAAGATGTCGGTGCCCGCGGCGCGCTCGATCAGGTCCGGCCGGCGGATCCAGTCATCGTCCCAGCTCGGATCGAGCGAGACGGTGAGACCGGCACTTTTCGCGGCCTCGATCAGATCAGGGATTTCGGCGAGCGTCGCGAATTCGGCGATGTGGAGATGGCGGGCGGCCGGGTCGGCGAGGGCTGCGTCCAGCGTCGCCGGGCGGGCGCTGCCGGCGCGCCGCGACAGGAAGGCGCGCTCGCCATCCTGCACCATGACGACGGTCGGCTGCGGGCCGGCCTCGGGCGTGCGTTCGAGCCAGCGCAGATCGACGCCGCTATCCGCCAGCGCGGGTGCCAGCGTGCCGGAGAGCGGGTCCGTGCCGATGCGGGCGAGCAGGCCGGCGCGCATGCCGAGCGCGGCGAGATGGGCCGCCGTGATGAAGCCGCCGCCGCCCGGCACGATCGCCACGGTCTCGGCGAAACGCTCCTCGCCGAGGCGCGGCATCGCGTCGAGCCCCCGGAAGACGATGTCGCAGTAGAGCCGGCCGATGCTGAGGACGAGGTCGCGCCCGGCGTTCATAGGGCGCGCTCGGTCGCCGCATCGAACAGGCGCAAGGAATCGACGCCGGCGCCGAGGCGGACTTCGTGGCCGACGACCGGCGGCGCCTTGGCCGAGGCCGAGGCGAGGATCAGGCCGTCGTCATGCTCGACATGGACGAAGCTCTCCGAGCCCAGCGGCTCGACCACTGCGACCTTGCCGGTGAGCACGAGGTCGGCGTTTTCGCCGGGCGCCAGCACGCGCAATTCCTGCGGGCGGACGCCGACCAGCACGTCAGTCGGGAGCGGGGCCGGGCGGGGCGGCAGGGCGATGGTGTTGCCGGCCAGCTCCAGCTTCGGCTTTCCGTCGGCGTTGCTCGTCCTGCCGGGACGGATGTTCATCGTCGGAGAGCCGATGAAGCGGGCGGTGAAGACATCGGCCGGCTTCTCGTAGAGCTCCATCGGCGCGCCGACCTGCAGGATGCGGCCGTCGCGCATCACCACGATCCGGTCGGCCAGCGTCATCGCCTCGACCTGGTCATGGGTGACGAAGACGATGGTGCGGCCGAGGCGCTGGTGCAGGCGCTTGACCTCCAGGCGCATCTGGGCGCGCAACTGGGCGTCGAGATTGGAGAGCGGCTCGTCGAACAGGAAGGCTGAGGGGTCGCGCACCATGGCGCGGCCGATGGCGACGCGCTGGCGCTGGCCGCCGGAGAGCGCCGAGGGCTTGCGCTCCAGCAGCGGTTCGAGGCCGAGGATGCGGGCGGTCTCCTCGATGCGGCGGCGCTTCTCGGCCTTGTCGAGCTTCGCCGTGTAGAGGCCGAAGCCGATATTCTCGGCCACGCTCATATGCGGGTAGATCGCGTAGTTCTGGAACACCATGGCGATGTTCCGCTCCTTCGGCTCCAGCCGGTTCACGGGCCGATCGCCGATGGTGATGGTGCCGCCGTCGATCTCTTCCAGCCCCGCGATCATGCGCAGCGTCGTCGACTTGCCGCAGCCGGAGGGGCCGACGAAGACGACGAATTCGCCGTCCGCGATGGCGAGGTCGATGCCGTGGACGACCTGCGTCTTGCCGTAGCGCTTGACCAGCCCCTGAAGCTCGATACCCGCCATCAGGCTGCTCCCATCAGATCCGCGAAGGCGGCGTCGAGTTCATGGCGCGCGGAAGCCTCGCGCGCAGCGGTCGCGGTTGCGGCCAGGCCGGCAGCGACCAGAACGCCGCGATAGCCGGCGAAGGCGGCAGCGAGGGCCTGCGGCCCCGGTCCGCCGAAGCGCTCGCGCACCGCGACGAAATGCTCGGGCGAGACGGCTTGGGCGAAGGCGGCCTCGCTCAATTGCGGCTCGTGGCCGGCATGCTCACGGAAAGCCTTCTGGAAGGGGGCATAGCCGTCGCGCGGCAGGTCGCCATCGGCCGCGACCACGGCGCGCGCAACATCGGCGGCGATCTCATGGGCGGTGCGGAAGGAGAGGCCTTCTGAACGCACCAGCGTGTCGGCCAGCTCGGTGATGGTGATGCAGGAGCGGCGGATGTTCTCGGCGACGCGGCGCCCATCGACCTGTAATGCCGGCAGCAGCGCGGCGAGGAGGTTGAGCACGCGCTCGCCCGTTGCGAAGGCCTGGTAGCCGGCTTCGTTGGTTTCGCCCTCGGCGTCGTTCATGTCGGTGAAGGGCGTGTTGTGGACGATGTCGCGCACCATGCGGGCGCGCGCCACGGTCTGCGATGCGAGATGGCGCAGATGCTCGATCGGGACGGGATTGCGCTTCTGCGGCATGATCGAGGAGATCTGCACGAAGGCATTGGGCACGTAGAGCTGGCCGACCTCGAAGGCGGTCCAGACCTGCAGGTCCTGGATCAGGCGGCCGAGATGCAGGAAGACGAGTTCGACGGCGCTATAGGTCGCGGTCAGGTAGTCGATCGCGGCGATGCAGCCATAGGAATTCTGGAGCGGGGCGGCAAAGCCGAGCAGATGCGCGACGCGGGCGCGGTCGAGCGGGAAGCCCGAGGTGGTGATCGCGGCGGCGCCCATCGGCGAGAGGTCGAGCAGGGCACGCGCCTGCACCAGCCGCTCATGGTCGCGCAGCATCACCTCGATCGCAGCCGAGAGGTAATGGCCGAAGGTGGTCGGCTGCGCCGGCTGGCCATGGGTATAGGCGACGATCAGCGTTGCCTTCTCGCGCTCGGCAAGGTCGAGGGTCGCGGTGATCAGGGCGCGCAGCAGGCCGGCCATATGATCGAGCCGCGGCTTGAGAGCGAGCTTGAACAGCGTGTGGTCGATATCGTTGCGCGAGCGGCCGGTATGGAGGCGCCCGGCATCGTCGGCCGGCAGGCGCTTCTTCAGCTCGGCCTCGATCAGGAAGAAATAATCCTCGACCGTGCCGTCATAGCTCAGCTTGGCCGGATCGATCTCGGTGTCGATTTCGTTGAGCGCGCGGGCGATGCGGCCGGCCGTGGCGCGGGGCAGGATACCGGTCTCGGCGAGCATGACGAGATGGGCGAGGTCGATGGCGCGGAAGCTCTCGACATGATGCGTCTTCGCCCCGTCGAAGAGCGGGCGCAGCACCGTTTCCTTGTAGACGGGATCGGGGAAGACGGAGCGGTCGGCCGCCCGTGGATCGGTTTTCGTCATGGCAATCAGCCCTTGAGACCGGCGAGGACCACGCCGCGCACGATGTAGCGCTGGAGCAGCAGGAATACGGTCAGCGTCGGCAGGGTCGCGAGCGCGGCGCCCGTCATGATCAGCTCCCACTGGACCTGCGATTCCACCGCGAAGCTCGTGAGGCCGACCGGCAAGGTGTAGAGTTCCTTTGATGTCGTCACGATCAGCGGCCAGATGAAGGCGGTCCAGTTGCTGAGGAAGGTGAAGATCGCCAGCGCCGACAGCGCCGGCGTCACCAGCGGCATGGCGATGCGCCAGAAGATCGCGAACTCGTTGAGGCCGTCGATGCGGGCGGCTTCGAGGAAGTCGTTCGGCACGGTCTCGAAGAACTGCTTCATCAGGAAGGTGCCGAAGGCCGTCATCATACCCGGGAACATGATGCCCCAGTAACTGTCGAGCCAGCCGAAGTTCTTGGCCATGACGTACCAGGGGATGACCAGCATCTCCGTCGGGATCATCAGCGTCGAGAGGATCGCGATGAAGACGAGATAGCGGCCGCGGAACTGGAACTTCGCCAGGGTGTAGCCGACGAGGCTGTCGAAGAAGACGTTCGAGAGCGTGACCGCGGTGGCGATGCCGAAGGAATTGGCGAACCAACGCAGGAAGCGGCCGTCCGAGAGCACGGTGACATAGTTGTCGAGCGTCGGATGGGCCGGGAAGAAGGCGAGATCGTAGATCTCGGAGGAATCCTTCAGCGAGGTCGCGAACATGAAGACGAGCGGCGTCACCATCAGGAGGCCGCCGCCGAAGAGCAGCAGCCAGGTGAGGATGCGGCCGGGCTCGATGCGCAGGGCCATGGGGGAGGCGGTGCTCATCAGCGGTCCTTCAGCAGCCGGAGCTGCAGCAGCGAGACCACGAGCAGCACGAGGAAGAGCACGACGGTCTGGGCCGCGGCATAGCCCATGTCGAAGGACGAGAAGGCCGTCTGGTAGATCATCAGCACGAGCGGCTTGGTGGCGTTCAGCGGCCCGCCCGGGTCGCTGCTCGTCTGGCTGGTCATGTTGTAGACCTGATCGAAGATGCGCAGGAACCCGATCGAGGAGAAGACGACGAGGAAGACGATCGTCGGCTTCAGCAGCGGCAGCGTGATCCGCCGCAGGATCGTCCCGTTCGAGACGCCGTCGATGCGGGCGGCCTCGTAATAGGTCGTCGGGATGGCGCGCAGGCCCGCCATGAAGATCACGACCTGAAAGCCGAGGCCGGCCCAGATCGCGGGCGCGAGCACCGCCGGCAGCGATTGCGTCGTCGAGCGCAGGAAGGGTTGCTGGGCGATGCCGATGCCGGCGAGCAGGTTGTTGAACAGGCCAATCGGCACCGGCTGGTAGAACCAGCGCCAGACCCAGGCCATCGCTGCTGCTGTCGTCAGGAAGGGCAGGAAATACAGCGCCCGGATGAAGCCGTGCAGGAAGCGCACGCGATCGAGATGATAGGCGATGGTGAAGGCGAGCAGCAGGCTGATCGGCGTGCCCAGCAGCAGATAGAGCGCGGTGTTGCGGAAGACCTGCCAGAAGACCGGATCGGCCATCAACCGCTTGAAATTGGCCAGCCCGATGAAGGAGGGCTTGGTCAAGAGGTTCCAGTTGGTGGTGGCGATCCAGAAGGCTTCCAGCGTCGGATAGAAGCGCACCACCGCATAGAACAGCACCGGCACGGCCAGGAAGGACCAGGCCCAGAGGACCTGTTTCTGGCGCATGCTCAGGCCCGAAAAGAGGCGGGCGCCGGACCGCGCATCGACGCGAGACGAAGAGGTGTTCATCGCGACAATCCGATCCGGCGCCCGGCCCGCATCACTTCTTGTAGAAGCGGTCGAGAATGGCCTGCTCGGCCTTGGCGGCATCAGTGAGCGCAGCCTTGGCGTCCTGGTTCTGCAGCAGCACGCGGTTGATCATGTCGAGCGCAACCTGGCGCTGGGCCATCTCGTCGACGAAGACCGTGGCGTGCGAATAGCTGAGCGCCTTGAGGAACGGCCCGTAGACCGGGTGGTTCAGGTTCTTCTCGGTCTCGGCCGCTTCCTTGCGCGCCGGCAATTCACCGACGGTCTCGAGCCAGAGCTGCATCGCCTCGGGCGTGGTGACGAAGGCGAGGAACTTCTTGGCCGCCTCCAGCTTCGGGCCGGTTGGCTTGGTGGTGATGGCGTTGACCCAGTAGCTGGCGAAATTCGCCTTCTTGCCATCGGCCGAGGCGGGGAGTTCCGCGACGCCCCATTCGAAGGCCTTGATGCCGCCGAAGGCGCCGAGGCGGAAGGAGCCGTCGATAGTCATCGCTGCGCGGCCGGCGCGGAAGGCAGCCTGGCCCTCGTCCATGAAGCCGACCAGGCCGACCTTGTGCACGCGTTGGAGATCGGCATACCAGTTCAGCGATTTGGCGCCGGCCTCGCTGTTGTAGGTCACGGTCTTGTTGTCGTCGCTATAGGGCGCGCCGCCGTTCTGGCGCAGCAGCGTCTCGCGCCACCAATGGTAATCCTGGCCGGGGAAGTCGAGCGTGATGCCGGCGGAGAGCATGTTGCCGGCGCCGTCGCGCTTGGTCGTCTTCTTGGCGAAGTCGAGCAGCTCGTCGACGGTCTTGGGCGGCGTGTTCGGGTCGAGCCCGGCCTCCTGGAAGAGCTTCTTGTTGTAGAACAGCGCGAGCGAGCGCACCGCCGTTGGCAGGGCGTAATACTCGCCGTCGCGCTTCATCGCCGAGACGATCGGATAGAATTCCTTCTCGATCGCGGCGGGCGGGAAGGCGTCGTGCGGCAGCGGCTGGATGAACTTGGCGCCGACGAAATTGTCGAGCCAGCCATAGAAGAGCTGCACGACGTCCGGGCCCTGGCCGGCCGGCATCGCCGCCGCGATCTTGGTCTGGTAGTCGGCATAGGGGAAGGTCGTCTGCTTGACCTTGATATTCGGGTTGGCGGCCTCGAAGCGCTTGATCAGCTCGGTCATCGCCTTGACGCGCGCGTCGAAGACATACTGCCAGTACTCGATCTCGACGGTCTGCGCCTTCGCGCCGGCGACCGCGCCGACCGAGACCATCAGACCCAACAGCATCCCGCGTAAGCCGCGCATGACCCTCTCCCCTGATTTCGTTGTCCTCCATCCCTGCCGATGGACGGCATTCGGGAGGCTTGCACGCATCGTCATCTCGCCGGCCCGCAGCTGTCAATCCATTAATTCACTTGAGTTGGATTAATTGCCGACGCAGGCTGTCCGCCCGTTCCCTTGCGATCGCCTATGCCGAACCGTCCCGTTCCACCTTCCCGCAGCGTCGCCGTCGGCACCAATCCCGAGCGGACGCGCAGCCATAACCGCCGGGTCGTGCTGGAAACCGTGCGCCAGCACGGGCAGCTCGGCCGTTCCGACATCGCGGTCTTGACCAGGCTCACGGCCCAGGCGGTCTCCAACATCGTCGCCGAGCTGGTCGAGGAGGGATTCCTGATCGAGCTCGGCCGGCGCCGGACGGCGCGGGGCCAGCCGCCTGTGGAATTCGCGGTGAACCCCGAAGGCGGAATGACGGCGGGGATGGAGATCGCGGCGGATCACGTCACCACGGTCCTCGTCGACCTCGCCGGGCGGATCAGGGCGCAGCGCATCGCGCCTCTCGCGGATACGACCGTTGCGGGCGTACAGAAGACGGCCGCGGCGGAGCTGGCGGCCGTGCGGCGCGAGGCCGACCTGCCCGAGCGCCTGCTCGGCTGCGGGGTGGTGATGCCCGGCCCCTTCGAGATCGAGGGCATGAACTCGGTCGGGACCTCGCCCCTGCCGGGCTGGGCCGGGCAGGATGCAGCGCAGCTTCTGCAGGATGCCCTGAACACGCCCGTGGTGATCGAGAACGATGCCAATGCGGCGGCGGTGGGCGAGCACCTCCACGGGCTCGGCCGGAATCTACGCCATTTCTGCCAGATCTATTTCGGCGCCGGCCTCGGGCTCGGCGTCATCGTCGCTGGTCAGCCCTATCGCGGGGCCTTCGGCAATGCCGGCGAGATCGGCCATATTCCCGTGGTGCGCTACGGGCGCGCCTGTGCCTGCGGCGGGTATGGCTGCCTCGAACGCTATGCCTCTTTCCATGCGCTGGCCGAGACATTGCGGGAGGCCGGCATCTCGGGCGCCGGGCCGGAGGAGATCGCGCGCCTGCACCGTGACGGAAATCCGGCGCTGTCCGGCTGGATCGTGGAGGCGGCCGGGCTGCTCGCGCCGGTCGTGACCATGCTGGAGAATCTTTTCGATCCGGAAACCGTGATCCTTGGCGGCGAGATGCCGGATACGGTGATCGATGCGCTGATCGTGGCGATGTCGCCCTTGGCCGTTTCGGTGGCGAACCGTTCGGGGCGGACGATCCCGCGCGTCCAGCGCGGCGCGACCGGGCGATTGACGGCAGCGCTCGGCGCGGCGGCGCTCCCTCTGCTCGACACGATGACCCCGAAGCTCGACCGCGTCAGCCTGTCGCCGGAAGCACTTGTTTTGGAGTGAGAGCGGTCAGCCGCGTCAGTACGAGCGCGGCATGCCCAGCACATGCTCGGCCAGATAGGAGAGGATCAGGTTCGTCGAGATCGGCGCGACCTGATAGAGCCGCGTTTCCCTGAACTTGCGCTCGACATCGTATTCCTCGGCGAAGCCGAAGCCGCCATGGGTCTGGATACAGGCATTGGCCGCCTCGAAGGAGGCATCCGCCGCCAGCATCTTGGCCATGTTCGCCTCGGCGCCCGGATTGGCGCCGGCCTCGTAGAGCCGGATCGCCTCGCGCACCATCAGTTCGGCGGCGCGCATGTTGGCGTAGGCCTTGGCGATCGGGAACTGGATGCCCTGGTTCTGGCTGATCGGCCGGCCGAAGACATGGCGTTCTTTCGCATAGGCCGAGGCCTTGTCGATGAACCATTTGGCATCGCCGACGCATTCGGCCGCGATCAGGATGCGCTCGGCATTCATGCCGGAGAGGATGTAGCGGAAGCCCTTGCCCTCCTCGCCGACGAGGTTTTCGGCGGGAACCTTCACATTGTCGAAGAAGACCTCGGTGGTGGCATGGTTCATCATCGTGCGGATCGGCCGGATGGTCAGCCCATCCTTCAGGGCCTCGCACATGTCGAGGATGAAGACCGAGAGCCCGTCGGTGCGCTTGGCGACCTGATCGCGCGGCGTGGTGCGCGCGAGCAGCAACATCAGGTCCGACTGCGCGGCGCGGCTCGTCCAGATCTTCTGGCCGTTGACGACGTAGTGGTCGCCCTCGCGGCGGGCCGTGGTGCGCAAGGCGGTGGTGTCGGTGCCGCTGGTCGGCTCGGTGACCCCGAAAGCCTGGAGGCGCAGTTCGCCGGAGGCGATCTTGGGGAGGTAACGCTGCTTCTGGTCCTCGCTGCCATGACGCAGCACGGTGCCCATAACATACATCTGGGCGTGGCAGGCGGCGCCGTTGCAGCCCTGACGCTGGATTTCCTCCATGATGACAGCCGCGGCCGAGAGCGTGAGGCCGGCTCCGCCATATTCCTCGGGGATTAAGGCTGAGAGGAAACCGCTCTCGGTGAGCGCCGCCACGAATTCGGCCGGGTAGGCCATCTCGCGATCGAGCTTGCGCCAGTATTCGCCGGGAAATCCGGCACAGAGCCTGGCGACGGCATCGCGGATTTCGGAATGGTCGGAAGCGTGCTGCATGCTGGTCTCGAGGCTGTCGTCAGGCGACGAGCCTATGCCAGCCTCGGGAGGTTGGGCACCCCTGTTCGCGCTTTCCGAGGATGGCCTGCAGGCGCAACATCAGCGCCTGCAGGCTTGTCGTTCGCTGAAGCGGATCAGCGCGAAGCGGTGACCACGATCTCGATCAGCGGGCCGCCGAGATCGGCGACGCCGACCGTGGCGCGGGTCGGCATGTCTTCGCCGAAGAAGCTGGTCCAGACCGCGTCCATCTCCTTCTTCAGCTTAAGATCGGTGACGAAGATCTGGGCGGCGACGATCGCCTTGCGGTCGAGCCCGACCTCGCCGAGATAGCTCTCGATCTTGCCGAGGATGTTCTGGGTCTGCAGACCCATGCCTTGCTTGGTGTCGTCGGCGACGACGCCGCCGACGAAGGCGAGGTTGCCGGTCTCGACGACCCGGTTCTGGATCGGCGTGCGGATCGAGCGCTTGATGGCCATGGGTGTTCTCCTTGGGTTGAAGCTCAGTGAGCGGTGGTGAATCGGGCAATGCCGAGGCCGTCGATCGGCACGTTCGAGCGGCCGGTCGCGATGATCTCGGCCATCACGGCGCCGGCGCCGGGGCCGAGCTGGAAGCCATGGGCCGAGAAGCCGAACTGGTGATAGACGCCGTCATGCCTCGCGCTCTTGCCGAAGACCGGTAGGTCGTCCGGCATGCGTGCCTCGATGCCGGCCCAGGCGCGCACGACGGGCGCGCCGCGCATGATCGGGAAGAGGTCCCAGACCGTGCCGGCGCTGACCGCGAGCTTGCGCCAGTCGAGCAGGGTGACGTTCTCGTCGCGCAAGGGCGTGCCGAGATGGCCGCCGCCGATCAGCACCGTGCCGTTGTCGAACTGCTTGAAGGAGAGCTTTCGTCCACGCAGGATCACCACGGGCTTGATGAAGGCCGGCAAAGGCGCGGTGATCATCAGCATCGGGGCAATGACCGAGAGCGGCACGGGCTCGCCGAGATCGGCGGCGATGCGGTCCGCCCAGGCACCGGCGGCGTTGACGATGCGAGGGGCGAGGAAATCGCCGGCATCGGTGACGACGCGCCAGTTCGGCCCATCCTGTCCGACCTTGGTCACGCGCACGCCTTCGCGGATGGCGACGCCGAGGCTTTCGGCCTTGCGCTTGAAGGCTTGTGTCGCGCGCAGGGGAATCGCGGCGCCGTCGCGCCGCGAGATCACGCCGCCTGGGCAGGTCTCGGAGACGGCGGGGACAATGGCGCGCAATTCCTTGGCGTCAATCATCTCTTCATGGTGGAAGCCACGGAGCGTCAGGTCGGCGACGCGGGCGCGGCAACCTTCGAGATCGGCCTCGTCCTCGGCGACCAGAACCTGACCGTCGCTGGTGAAGCCGCAATCGTCGTCGACGAGATCGGCGATGTTGTGCCAGAGCGCCATCGAGGCGTTGGAGAGCGGGATTTCCGCGACATGGCGGGCAAGCTGGCGCACGCCGCCGGCATTGACGCCGGAGGCGTGGCGCCCGGCATGGTCCTTCTCAATCAGGATGACCGAGAGCCCGCGCATCGCGCAATGCAGTGCGGTCGAGCAGCCATGAATGCCGCCGCCGATGACGATGACATCGGCATTGCGACGCTCCGCGCTCACCGGACGACCGCCTTCACCGAGGCTTCGGTCTGCGGCAGGGCCGCGAGCTCGGCCAGTGTCACCGGCTTGATCGGCGGGCGCAGGCGGTAATAGCCGGTCTCGGCCGGGGTCGTGCCGCGCGTCTCGGCGATCAATTCGACCACAGTCGGGCCGCAGAGGCGGCCCTGGCAGGGGCCCATGCCGCAGCGCAGGAAGGCCTTCATCTGGTTGGGGCCGGTGACGCCGAGGCGCTTGGCGGCGTCGCGGACCTGGCCGGCCGTGACCTCCTCGCAGCGGCAGACGATGGTCTCGTCTTTCGGCGGTGCCAGGAATTGCGGCGCCGGCTTGTAGAGCAGGTCGAGGAAGTGCCGGCCGCGCAGCTTCCTGTCCAGTTCGGCGCGGATCGGCGCGGCCTGCCGGTCGCGCTCGGCTTCGTTCAGCTTGCCCAGCCTGGATGCGGTCCCGAAAGCGGCGATCTCGCCGCGCAGGGCCGCGCTTTCCGCGCCGCCGATGCCGGCGCCGTCACCGGCGATGGCGATACCGGGCACGGTCGATGCGAACCAGCTATCGACGCGCGGCACCCAGGCGTGCTGCTCGGTATCGAAATCATGGGCGCAGCCGGCGGCATTGGAGAAATTGACGCTCGGGATCACGCCCTGATGCAACAGCAGCGTGTCGCAGGCGATGGTGCCGGTGCGGCCGTTCTGCTCGAACTGGACCGTCGCCAGCTTTCCGCTGCCCGTCGCCGTCAGGCTGGTCACGCCGGAGACGAAGCGCAGCTTGCGTCGCGCAGCCGCCATAAGCTTGAGGCCCTTGGCGAGATAGGGCGAGCGCAGGAAATCCGGGATAGCACCAAGTGCCTTCGACCAATTGGCCGCAGGCGTGGTATCGAGCACGGCGGCGATCTGGCAGCCGGCTGCTGCGAGCTGGCCCGCGAGCAGGTAGAGCAGGGGACCGCAGCCGGCGATGACCGTGCGCCCCGACGGAATGGCGCCGGCGGATTTGAGCGCAATCTGGGCGGCGCCCGCCGTCATCACGCCGGGCAAGGTCCAGCCGGGGATCGGGAAGGGACGTTCCTGTGCGCCTGTGGCGAGGATCACTTGCCGCGCACCGATGATGCGGGCCTTGCCGTCGAGCGAGAGGCCGAGCTCGAATGTGCCGGGCGCGGTCTCGTCCGGGCCGATCGACCAGACGGTGCAACGCGGGGCGTAAGCGGCTTTCGAGCGCTCGAAGCGCGCGACGATGTCGGCGCCGCGCCAGTAATCCTCGCCGAGGACGGCGCGGTTCTTCACCGGTGTCGTGGTGACGGCGCGATAGATCTGGCCACCCGGCGCCGGGTTCTCGTCGGCGAGCAGGACGGAGAGGCCGAGCTCGGCGGCACGCGCCGCAGCGGAGAGACCGGCGGGACCGGCGCCGACCACGACGAGGTCATAGCTCTCAGTGAGCTCTTCGATGTTGGCGATCGGGATCATTCCACGGCCTCCGTGAGATGGCGGCGGCCATGCTGGGTCTCGATGCGCATGCCCTCGGCGAGCGGCACGAGGCAGCCCTGCCGGTTGCCGATGCCGTCGATGACGACGAGGCAGTCGAAGCAGACGCCCATCAGGCAATAGGGCGCCCGCGGCGTGTCGGAGACGGGGGTTTCGCGGCAGGCGGTGATGCCGTTGGTGAGGAGAGCGGCGGCGACCGTGTCGCCGGCACGCGCCGTCATCGGCCGGCCGTCGAAAGTGAAGCTGAGCTCTCCGCTCGCAGCAAGGTCAGCTATGGGCCGGAACATGGAACCTCCGTGCAGTGAAGCTCGCGACGCTCTCCGGCAAGGTGCCGGCGAGGATCGCGGGAGCAAGCGTCAAGGCATGATTGGCGGCGAGCGTCACGCCGGAATGGCAGGTGACGACGAAGGCGCCGGGATGGGTTTCGGACTGGTCGTAGATCGGGAAGCCGTCGGGGCTCATCACGCGCAAGGCCGACCAGGTGCGGACGACGTTCAGCCCGGCGAGGCGCGGGAACATCTTCACGGCGCGTTCCGCCATGGTCGAGAGGATCGGCTGGCCGACGACGGTGTCGAAGCCGCGATCTTCCTGACTGTCGCCGATCATCACGCCGCCCTCGTCGGTCTGGCGGACCGTGACCATCGGGTTGTGCAGGAAGGGTTCGGTCTTCTCGGTGACGATGATCTGGCCCTTGCTCGGCTTCACCGGTGCATCGAGCCCGACCATGGGGGCGAGACGGGCATTGCCGAGCCCGGCGCAGAGCACGACCTTGCCGGCGCGCATCTCGCCCCAGGGGCCGGTGATGGCGAAGCCGCCATCCTTCGGCACGATATTCTCGACCGGGCTGTTCGGGCGGTAATCGACGCCGCGCCGGACCGTCGCCTCGCGCAACGCCCGGAACAGCTTCAGCGAGTTCACATGGCCGTCGAGCGGGGAATAGAGCGAGCCGACCACGTCCTTGCCAATGGCGGGCAGGCGCCGCTTCGTCTCGGCATGGTCGAGCACCTCATAGGGGAAATCGGTGAGCGGCCGGCTGTTATGGAGGCGGCGCATCGCGTCGATGCGCTTGTCGAGTTCCTTCTCCGAGAGGCAGAGCATGAAGCCGCCGGGCTGGCTATGGGCGACGTCGATCCCGGTCTCGCCGGCAAGCGTAGCGGCAAGTTCATGCCAGGCATCGGCCGAGCGGCGCGACCAGAGCGCGTAGTCGGGCATGCCGAAGCCCTTGGACTGCACCCAGACCAGCGCGAAATTGCCGCGCGAGGCCCGGAAGGCGGTATCGCCTTCGTCGAGGATCGCGACCCTGGCGCCGTTGCGGGCGAGGCCGAGCGCGATGGCGCCGCCGACCACGCCGCCGCCGATCACGGCGACATCGGGTTCTGTGGATATAGTGGACACGGGTTCAGCCTTTTCCGGTTCCGACGAACAGCCGGTCGAGCCCGAAGAGCCTGTCCAGTGCCAGCAGCAGGATGGCGGTCAGGGCGATCAGGCAGGCGGAGACGGCTGCGATGAGCGGGTCGATATTGTCCTGGATGTAGAGGAACATCCGGACGGGGAGCGTGGTGGTGGCGGGCGAGGCGATGAAGACGGTCATCGTCACCTCGTCGAAGGAGTTGATCGCGGCGAGCAGCCAGCCCGAGACGACGCCCGGCAGGATCAGCGGCAGCGTCACGCGCCGAAAGACCACGGCCGGGCTCGCGCCGAGCGAGATCGCGGCATGCTCGATGCGCCGGTCGATGCCGTAGGAGGCGGCGAGAACGAGGCGCAGCGCAAAGGGAATGATCACGATGATATGGCTCAGCACCAGCCCGAGGAAGGTCCCGGACAGGCCGATCTGCGTGAAGAAGCGCAGGAAGGCGATGCCCAGCACGACATGGGGGACCATCAATGGCGACATGAACAGGGCCGTCATCGCCTCGCGGCCAGGAAAGCGGTAACGGGCGATGGCAAGCGCTGCGGGGACGGCCAGCCCGATCGCGACGGTGGAGGAGAGCGCCGCGAGCCAGAGCGAATCCCGGAAGGCGCGCAGGAATTCGGGATAGTCGAAGATCGCCTTGAACCAGCGCAGGCTCCAGACCCGGCCGGGCAGGGAGAGATAGCCCTCCGGCGTGAAGGCGACGAGGCAGACCACCACCAGCGGCGCCAGCATGAAGACGACGAAGAGCGTGTGGAACAGGATCGCGAAGGGACCATTGCGGCTCATTCGAACACCTGTGAATAGCGGCGCTCGACCAGCCGGTTGGCGCCGACGGTGAGGATGACGAGGGCTGCGAGCAGGAGCACGGCGACAGCAGCGCCGAGCGGCCAGTTCAGCGTGTTCAGGAACTCGTCATAGGCGAGCGTCGCCGCGACCTTGAGCCGCCTGCCGCCGATGATCGCCGGAGATGCGAAGGCGCTCGCCGCCAGCGCGAAGACGATGATCGAGCCCGAGAGGATGCCCGGCACGATCTGCGGCAGGATCACGCGCCGCCAGATGGTGAAGCGGGGGGCGCCGAGCGAGAGCGCGGCGTTCTCGACCTGCGGGTCGAGCCGCTGCAGCGAGGCCCAGACCGCGAGGATCATGAAGGGGATCAGCACGTGGACGAGCGCGATCACCACGCCGGTCTCGGTGAACATGAATTCGAGCGGCTGGCCGATCAGACCGAGCGCCATCAGCCCACGGTTGACGAGCCCGGTCGAGCCCAGCAGCAGCGCCCAGCCGAGCGTGCGCGCCACGACCGAGACCAGCAGCGGGCCAAGGATCGCGAGCAGGCAGAGGCCGCGCCAGGCCGGCGACATGCGGTTCAGGATATAGGCCTCGGGCACGCCGATCAGGACGGCGAAGAGCGTGACCAGCACGGCGATGCGGAGCGTGCGCAGGAAGACTTCGAGGAAATAGCTGTCGCTGAAGATCTCGCGAAAATTCTTCAGCGTGAACTCGGCGACGATGCCCTTGTACTGGCCCCAGTCGTAGAAGGCGAGCAGCACGGTCATGCCGAGCGGGATGATGACGAGGGCGAGGAAGACGGCCAATGCCGGGCCGGTCATCCAATAGGGCGTTGCGCGAGCGGAAACGTCCGGGCTCATGAGCTTGGGCCCTCCGCCAGCAGCGCGGCGTCGCCGGGGCCAAAACGGAGTTTCACCGTCTCGCCTTCGCCGGGAACGGGCGAGCCGTCATTGTGCCGGATCAGGGTGACCGTGCCGGCGGCGCTCTCGGCGCTCAGCAGCCAATGCGCGCCCTGAAAGATGCGCGAGGTGATGCGGGCGGCGAAACCGGGGGTGCCATCGAGCGCGAAGCCGAGCCGCTCGGGGCGAACCGCGATACACAGTGCGCCCGAGCCTGCGCCCGCGAGCGGCACGGAGAGGCTGTCGATGACCACATGGCCGCTTCCGTCGCCGGCTGCCTTCAGGACGTTGGTCTTGCCGAGGAAGTTTGCGACGAAGGCGGTATCGGGCGCGCCATAGACGGCGTCGGGCGCGCCGATCTGCTCGACGCGGCCGCGATTCATCACGACGATCCGGTCGGACAGCGCCATCGCTTCGTGCTGGTCATGGGTGACGAGGATCGTGGTCGTGCCGATCGAGCGCTGGATCTGGCGCAGCTCGCCTTGCATTTCCTCACGTAATTTGGCGTCGAGATTTGAGAGGGGCTCGTCGAGCAGGAGCAGCGAGGGCTTGATCACCAGTGCGCGGGCGAGCGCGACGCGCTGCTGTTGGCCGCCTGACATCCGACGGGGATAGCGATCCTCGAAACCCTTGAGACCGACCAGTGCCATCGCCTCCAGCGTGCGCTTTTCGCGCTCCGCCTTCTCGATTCCGCGCATTTCGAGGCCGAAGGCGATGTTCTGCGCCACGGTCATATGGGGAAAGAGCGCATAGCTCTGGAAGACGATACCGAGGCCGCG
Source organism: Allobosea sp. GW822-FHT05A11 (assembly GCF_058800455.1). NCBI lineage: Bacteria > Pseudomonadati > Pseudomonadota > Alphaproteobacteria > Hyphomicrobiales > Alloboseaceae > Allobosea > Allobosea sp. GW822-FHT05A11. The sequence continues at coordinate 379,739 of NZ_JBXAMI010000005.1, forward strand.
CTTGTTGGGCGCGACCGCGCCGAGATCCTGGCCGTCGAGCAGGATGCGGCCGCGGTCGACCGAGGCGAAGCCAGCGATCATCTGCAGCGTCGTGGTCTTGCCGCAGCCGGAGGGGCCGAGCAGCGAGATGAACTCGCCGCGCGCGACCGTAAGGTCGAGCCCCTCGACCGCAACCGCCGTGCCGTAGGACTTGCCGAGGCCTTCGAGAACGAGATGGGACATGGATCCTGCGCGCTTCGTGAAGGAAATCACCGAAACACCGCCGTCATTCCAGACCGAGGTCCAGAATGACGGGATGACAGCGGAGGCGCCTTACCGCTCGACCTCGCGGTTCCAGCGCTTGGTCCATTCCTCGCGCTTGGCGTTGGCGACGTCCCAGTCGACCGCCTTGAGGGTCTTGACCTCCTCGCCATAGGGCAAGCCCTTCCGCTCCTCCGGCGTCAGCGTCACCGTCATGTTGGCGGGGCCGAAGCCGGCGCCGGTCGCCATGATCTTCTGGATCGCGGGCGAGAGCATGAACTGGATGAAGGCGTTGGCCTCGGCCGCGTTCTTGGAGCCCTCGATCGGGCAGGCGGCGGAGCCCAGCGCGTAGCCGCCCTCTTTGGGATACACGAATTCGACCGTGAAGCCGGTATCGGCGAAGGCCTTGACGCGGCCCGAACCCCAGACCCCGAGCACGGCCTGGCCGTTCTGGAACAGCTCGGTCATCTTCGCCGGCGAGGGCTCGTAGGCGACGATGTTCGGGTTGATGTCCTTCTTGAAGGCCTCGAAGCCCGGCTCGATATTGGTCTCGCCGCCGCCAGCCATCTGGGCGAAGGCGATCAGGGCGTGCAGGCCATAGGTGTTGTTGATCGGCGGCACGACGATCTTCTTGCCGTAGGTCTTCGATTTCAGGTCGTTCCACGAGGTCGGGGCCGGCCACTTGTTCTCGTCGAAGACCTTCTTGTTGTAGAACAGGCCGGTGCCGACGAGGCCGAGGCCGACGCCCTTGTTCGACTTGAACTTCATCACTGGTGCCACGTCCTTGTAGACCGCGCCGTCGGTCAGCGTGCCGCAGAAGCCGAGCGCCACCGCCTGATAGGCCGGGCCGTCATCGACGATCGCGACATCGATCTCCTGGTTGCCCTTCTGTGCCTGCAATTTGGCGAGCGTGTCGGTCGAATTGCCGGCGACGTACTCGACCTTGACGTTGGCCTGCTTCTCGAAGGCCGGGATGACCTCCTTGCGCATGGTCTGCTCGTAGGAGCCGCCATAACCGGCGACATAGATCGTCTTCTGCTGGGCGAAGGCAGCGGAGCCGGCGAGTGCGGTGCCGGCAGCGAGCGCGAATGTGATGGCGAGTTTCACGGTATCCCCTCCTCGTTTTCGAGTGATGCCGTCAGGTTCGGGGCTGATCTCAAACTGGTCAAATCGAATGTTTCGTGCAAGCCATGCCGAAATGTTATGTCTGGTTTTGGGGACCTGAACATGCTGAATCCGCGCCAGATCGAGGCTTTCCGCACGGTGATCGTGACCGGCGGCATCACCGCGGCGGCGCAGGCGCTCAACATCACGCAGCCGGCGGTGACGCGCCTGATCCAGGACCTGCAATATGCGCTCGGGCTGCCGCTCTTCGTGAAGCGGGGCGCGCGGCTGGTGCCGACCAACGAAGCCTTGTCGCTCTATCGCGAGGTCGAGCGTCAGTTCGTCGGGCTGGAGCGCATCGAGAATGCGGCCCGCAATCTGCGCGACGGGCGGGCCGGCTCGCTCCGCGTCGCGGCGCTGCCGGCCTTCAATGTCGGTTTCCTGCCGCGGGTCGTCGGCAGCTATCTCAAGCAGAAGCCGGATCTGGAGATCGCGCTCTATGGCAGCATCTCCTCGCAGGTCGTGGACTGGGTCACCTCGGGCTTCTGCGAACTGGGTTTTGCGCAGCTCCCGCTGGATTTCCCGGGGATCGACATCGAGATCCTGCCGGCGATGGCGCCGGTCGCCGTGCTGCCGACCGGGCACAGGCTCGCGGCCAAGGCCGAACTGACGCCGGAGGATTTCGTCGACGAGCCCTTCATCTCGCTCGAACAGTCGACGCAGCTGCGTTATCGCATTGATGCCCTGTTCTCGGCCCATCGCGTCGCGCGCCAGACCCGTGTCGAGACGCCGCTGTCGATGATCGCCTGCGGGCTGGTCGCGGCTGGCGCGGGCTTGTCGGTGGTCGACCCGTTCACGGCGGCGGAATATCGCGGCCGGGGCGTCGAGGTGCGGCCGCTCAGGCCGGCTGTGACCTACGACATCGCCATCATCTGGGGCGCCGGCCGCTTCCGCTCCGCCATCGCGCTGGATTTCGCGGAAACGGTCCGGGCGGCGGCTCTGGCGTTCGCGGGGTCGGTTGCCGGTTGAAAGGCATTTGATCCAGCATCGACTTTTCCCGAGGACCGCGCGCCGCTTTCCGGGCCGATGCCCTAATCGCCGAACTGATGGACCCAGCCGGTCTGGCGCGCGAGGCAGCGCTCGCGTTCGTAAGCGGCGATCACGGTTTCGCGCGCGGCGCGGCGCAAAGGTCGCATCAGCGCCGGGCTCGACAGTGCTTCCTCGATGCGTTCCGCCAGCGCTTGCGCATCATGGAAGGGGGAGAGCAGGCCGTTGACGCCGTCGCGGATCACTTCCCTCACGGGCTCGGTATCGGAACCGACGACGAGGCAGCCGCAGGCCATCGCTTCGAGCAGCGACCAGGACAGGACGAAGGGGACGGTGAGATAGACATGGACGGCCGAAACCTGGAACAGCCGGATCAGGTTCTCATAGGGCAGCCAGGGGATATGGACGATCCGGTCTCCGAGCTCGGTCTCGGCGCACATCGCCTCGCGCCAGCTATTGCCGTCGGAGCGCGGGCGGCCATAGCCCGAGCCGTCGCCACCGACCACGACGAAGAGCGCGTCGGGATGACGGGCCGCCAGGGTCGCTGCCGCGCGCATGAATTCGGGATAGCCGCGATAGGGATCGAGATCGCGGGCGACGAAAGTCACGACCGGCATGGCGGGCGTCAGCACGCGGCCGTCGGGCAGGACGAAGGAGGCCTCCGAATCGGGCCGGCAGGTTTGCGTGTCGATGCCGTCATGGCAGACGGCGATGCCCTGGCGATAGGCAGCCGGATATTGCCGGCGCTGCCATTGCGTCGGGGCATAGGCGGCATCGAGCGTGTCGAGCGCGAGAAGCTGGGCTGCGTTGCGCATGCGTACGCGCTGGCGGTCGGCCGCGGGAACCGGCTCGTCGATGCCGAAATCGAGGTCCGAGCCGGTGCTGCGGTAATAATATTCGCAATAGCCGATCAGCGCCGCATCGGGCAGCGCGTCGCGGGCGAAGAGCATGCCACCCCAGCCGATATGGCCGAGCACGACATCGGGCGGGTCGCTGCGGTTCAGGCGCTCCATCAGCCGCGCCACCGCCTCGCCCGTGCGCAGGTGATATTCGGTGGCGGCGAGCGCCGGATGCTGGGTCGCGGTCTCGTCGACGGAATAGACGAGCTGGCGAACGCCCGGCGCCTCCTGCGCCGGACGTTCGGTGATCAGCGTAACCTCGACGCCTTCGGCGACGAGGCTGCCGATCAAAGCAGCGAATTGACCAGATCCTGTGCGATGAACGAATAGGACATGCATGATGCGAGCAGCACTCCGCTGTAGCGGAGCGCATCGTTCCACCACTGTTCGAGTTGGCGCAGGGTCTCGTGGGTCGTGTTGACGTCGGTCTCGCGATTGCTTTCGAGCCGCTGGCCGACCTGGCTGGCCTCGTCGAGCAAGCGCAGCCGCTCGCACAGCATCTGCCCCTTCAGCGAGAGGGAGATGCGGGCCTGACGGCGGTCGCGCGGCGAGGCGCCGCGGTCGAGATAGCCGTTCTCGACCAATTGCTTGAGATTATAGGAGGCGTTCGAGCCGCCATAATGGCCGCGATCCAAGAGATCGCGAACCGCGATCTCGCCTTGTCCGATCGTCATCAGGACCATCACTTGCGATGGCGAGATGTCGTCGACGCCGAGCTTGGACAGTTCGAGCCTGAGGTAGTCGAGAAAGCGCCGGCTGACGCGTTCGATCACCCGGGCCAGGTCAAAAGGAGAAATTCGGCGATCAGGGACCTCTTCGAGGACCCCGGAACCATTCGCTGGATGGTGGCCGTTCAAGGAACCGCCTGTGAATTGCTCGCCGCCGTGCAATTTGAAGTGCATCCCTTACCCCACCTGATCAAAAACTAAATAGACCATCCGTTTTGCCTCCACGCGTCTCTACAAGCCTATTAGCAAAGCACATGCCATCTAGGTGAGCCAATAAATAAGATTGTAATCACCTTCAGATGCGCCGAAACTGTTTCGAAATTCAAAATTTCTCACGTTTCAGCCTTATTTGCTTCGCTCTGAGTCGGTGAGCTACGCTTCTAATCTGTCATAATCTTGACACTCCCTCCATGTCTCGTTGCTCGGACCGATGACGGGTTTTTTCCCGCAGCTTTCTCGGATCCACACACCCTCACTCTCGGAGCCATGCATGAAGGCGATGAAGCCTGCGCCGGACGCACTGATCCGGAATCTCCAGCGCTCGTTCGTCGGTGGCCTGAGCTACGCGGCTTTCCTCAGCCTCTGCGTGAATCTGCTGCTGCTGACCGTCCCGCTGTTCATGATGCAGGTCCAGGACCGGGTGACCGTCAGCCGCAGCTACGACACGCTGACCATGCTCCTCGTCATCGCCGTCGGGGCGCTGGCGCTCTACGGCACGATCGAGTTCATCCGCTCGCTGACCTTCCAGGCGATGGCGAGCATCTTCGCGCGCAAGCTCAATTTGCCGGCTCTGCAGGCTGCCGTGAGTTCCTCGCTCGAACAGGGCTCGGGGCAGGCGACGCAGGCGATTCGCGATCTCAACGATATCCGCTTCTTCATCGCGAGCTCGGCGATCGCCACGCCTCTGGAGGCGATCTGGTCGCCGATCTTCCTCGCCGTGCTCTTTGCGCTGCACCCGGTCTACGGGCTCGTCGGTCTGGCGTCGCTGATCATCCTGCTATTGCTCGGCGTGCTCTCGGACATGCTGACCCGCCGCATCCTCAAGGAGGCGAATGAGGCCGGCGTCGCCAGCATCAACGAGGTCGGGGCCAGCCTGCGCCATGCCGAGACGATCGAGGCGATGGGCATGCTGCCGGCGCTCGCCCGGCGCTGGCGCGGTCAGCAGCTCGCGATGATCGAGCAGCTCGACATGGGCACAAGGCGCGGCAAGTTCATCGCGGCCGTGACGCGCTCCAGCCGGATGACGATGCAGCTCGCGGTCTATGCGACCGGCGCCATCCTGATCATCCGCAACGAGGTCACTGCAGGCACGCTGATGGCGGCGAGCATCCTGCTCGGCCGCTTGCTGGCGCCGTTCGATTCGATGATCACCGACTGGCGGCAATGGGTTCTCGCCGCCGCTGCCTGGAAGCGCGTGCGCGAGCTCGTGCTGAGCCGCACCTCGCAGCGCCAGACCGTGCCGACGCCGCCCTGCCAGGGCGATCTCGTGATCGACCGGGTCATCTATGCGCCGCCCGGCCAGGAGCAGACGGTGATCAAGAGCGTCTCCTTCACGCTGGAGCCGGGCGAGGTTCTCGGCGTGGTCGGCCCTTCCGGCGCCGGCAAGTCGACGCTGGCGCGGCTGCTCGTCGGCGTGCTCCGGCCCAATGTCGGCGGCGTCTATCTCGACGGGCACAGCACCTATCTGTGGGAGCGTGGCTCCTTCGGCGCGATGGTCGGTTATCTCCCGCAATCGGTCTCGCTCCTGAACGGCACGATCGCGGAGAACATCGCCCGGATGCGCGATCCCGATCCGCATGCGATCCTGGAGGCGGCGCGCGTCGCCGGCGTGCACGAGCTCATCGGCCGCCTGCCGCTCGGCTACGACACCAATGTCGCTGACAGCGACTTCAATCTCTCCGGCGGCCAGCGCCAGCGCATCGGCCTGGCCCGGGCGCTCTACGGTTCGCCGCGCCTGATCGTGCTCGACGAGCCCAACGCCAATCTCGATGCGGAAGGCGAGCAGAGCCTGATCCGTGCCATCGCGGCGGCCCGCGAGAGCGGCGCCATCGTCGTGCTGATCGCGCATCGGCCCTCGGTGATGCAGGTCGTCGACAAGCTGCTCGTTCTGCGCGAGGGCCGCGTCCAGCAATTCGGCCCGCGCGGCGAGATTGCCGGCATGATCACGCCCGGCGGCCGGGTCGAGGTCGATCCTGCCGTCAAGGCTCCGGCTGCTCCCCCACAGGTTCGCGAGGTGAAGGCATGACCGGACGGTCCCTGATCAAGCGCCCCGAGCATTCGCTCACCCTCCAGATCGAGGCGGAGGTCCATGAGGAGCGCACGCCGAGCCTGCGCAATCTCGTACTGGCCGGCGTCGCCGCGATCGGCGTCGGCTTCGGCGGTTTCGGCGCCTGGGCGGTGACGGCGCGGCTCGACAATGCCGCCGTCGCCACGGGCATCGTCGCGGTCGACAGCAAGCGCAAGACCGTGAGCCATCTCGAAGGCGGCATCCTCAAGACCTTGCTCAAGGCGGAGGGCGAGCGCGTCACGCGGGGCGAGCCGCTGCTGCGGCTGGAGGACGCGCGCCAGCGCGCCGAGTTGCAGCAATTGCAGGCCAAGCGCATCGGGCTGGAGGCCAAGCTCGCGCGCTTGCGGGCCGAGCAGACCGGCGCGGCGGCCATCGCCTTTCCCGAGGATCTCACGCAGATGGATTCGCCGATCGCGCGCGAGGTTCTTCGGGCCGAGCAGGGCTTGTTCAAATCCCGCGCCCAGGTCCAGGGCGGCAAGATCCATATCCAGCAGCGCGTCATCGAGCAGCATCAGGCCGAGGCCGATGCGCTGAAGGCCCAGATCGACGCCACCACGCAGCAACGCTCGCTGATCGACGAGGAGGTCAGGATCATGGCCGAGCTCTACGAGAAGCGTTACGCCAAGCGCAGCCAGCTCGTCGAATTGCAGACCAAGCAGAGCGAATTGTCCGGCAAGGCCGGCGAATACGCCGCCCGCAAGGCCAAGGCCGAGCAGGCGGTCGCCGGCGCCAATCTCGAAATCCTTTCGATCAGCCTCGAACAGCAGAACGATATCGGCGGCGAGATCCAGGAAGCCCAACTGATGCTCTCCGAGGTGACCGAGCGCATCATCCAGGCCGAGGACGTGCTGCGCCGGCTGGTGGTGACCTCGCCGCAGGAGGGCATCGTCGCCAATATCCGGATGCGGACCGCCGGCAGCGCGATCGCGGCAGGCGAGGCGATCCTCGACATCGTGCCGGAGAACGAACCGCTGATCGTCGAGGCGAAGGTCGATCCGCGCGATATCGATTCGGTGCGCATCGGGTCCAGCACCCGCGTGCGCCTGACCGCCTTCAACTCGCGCCTGCTGCCGCCATTGGAGGCCAAGGTCAGCTATGTCGCGCCCGACCAGCTCGTCGACGAGAAGACGGGCATTCCCTATTTCGTCGTCAGGGCCGAGATCGATCCGGAGAGCCTGCGGGACCACAAGATCGCGCTGCATGCCGGCATGACCGCGGAGGTGATGATCGTCAACGGCGCACGCCGGGCGATCGACTATCTGCTCTCGCCGGTCACCGACAGCTTCAACCGGGCCTTCCGCGAGGATTGAGGGGCGCCATCGACGTGGCGGCCGGCGGCTTCTGCTGGTTTCTCCTATATTTCGATTTTGAAAGTATATCTCTTGGAATATCGATAGAATATCGATTGTAAAATAAAGACCAAATTATGTTGCGTCGCAAAATGATCATAATAAAACTCTTGCTGCGTCGCAGCTATTGAGCAATCTTCCCCCGGTCGAATGATGGCCTGATCTATCGGAAGGCTGTCGTACCCATTCCTGGTCTTTTCGTTCCGCGGTGCGGCCGTCGAACGTTCCAGGTTCATCAGATCGCTGAGGAGGTGCCGTATGGCAACGATCGAAGGAAGTGCATTCGACGACTTTTTGATTGGAAGTCGTTTCAGCGACGTGATCCTCGCCGGCGCCGGCGATGACATCGTCAAGGGTGGGGATCAGGTCGATTCCCTGTTCGGCGAAGAGGGTGATGACACGCTGTTCGGCGACGGTGGCAACGATGCCCTGTTCGGCGGCGAGGGCAATGACACCCTCTTCGGCGGGCTCGGCGACGATGTCCTGTCCGGCGACGAGGGCAATGACGCCCTGTTCGGCGGCGAGGGCAACGACATCCTCTCCGGCGGCGCGGGCGACGACATCCTGCGCGGCAATGCCGGCGACGATGTCCTGATCGGCGGCGAGGGCAACGACATCCTGCAGGGCGGCCCCGGCGACGACATTCTCCAGGGTGGCGCCGGAAACGACGTCCTTCAGGGCGGTGACGGCGCCGATATCCTGAATGGCGGCGCCGGCGACGACATCCTGCAGGGCGGCGCGGGCGACGACATGCTGTTCGGCGGTGCCGGCAACGACATCCTGCATGGCGGCGCCGGCAGCGACACCTTCGTGTTCGCCGGCGGCGGCGGTAACGACGTCGTCCTCGACTTCCAGGCCGGCTCGGACATGCTGCAGATCGCGTCCGACATCAACGGCACGGGTGTCCACTCCGCGGAAGACGTGGCTGCGCGTGCCACGACCGTCGGCGGCAACACCATCATCGATCTTGGCAATGGCGACAGCCTGACCCTGGTCGGTGTCTCCGCCGACGACGTTCAGGCCGATCCGAACTCCTACTTCACGGTCGCCTGACCCTGATGCGACCCCTTGCCCGGCCGATGGCTGGGCAAGGGTTTGCTGCCCCGGAGCGCGCATGCCCCCGGAAAGTGTCCCCCCGCTTTCCGCAAGCGCTCCGGGATTCTCCGTGCCGCAGGAACGCCCCAATGCTTTCACTTGCGCCCGTCGCGATGGCGACGACACCGCCGGCCCAGCTCGAACTCCACCGCCTCGGCGGTCCGGTCTTCCTGCTCTGCTGGACGCTCGAGGCCTCGCCTTTCGGCAAGCCTGCGATCGCGCTCAACGGTGGTGGCCGGCGCCTGCCTGCGGCCTCGATTTCGCTCGGCCTGCGCGATGGACGCGAGCGGCTCGTCGTCGCCTTCCGCTCGTCGGGCCATGACAATGTCGTCGCGACCCTCAGCGATCACGGGCCGCAGGGGGATGTAACGGCCGGTTTCGACCCGACGCTGGTTCATGGTCTCGCCGACCCGGCCGAGCTTCTGAAGGAGCTTGCCCCGCAGGCGCGCCTGACGCTCGCCAATGCGCTGGTCCGGTCCTGGCCGCCGCTGTTCGGTCTCGCTGCGATCCCGAACTACCTATCCTTTCTGCGTCAGCTTCTGCTGACCCTGTTTCCCAAGCCGGCGGCAATGCAGCCGACCGCGGCCCTGGTCGAAGGCCAGTGGCTGTTCGAGACGGCCGTGCCGGCCGATTTCGGTGCCTTGCAGGGCGTCGCGCGCCTTGATGGCACCGGGCTTTCGCGCCTCGATCTCAAGGCTCGGCTGGGCGCCACCGATCGCAGCGGCAAGCGCGAACTTCATCTCGTGCTGGACGCGCCGCCCAGCCGTGGCGGCGGGCTCCTCATTCTGCAGGGCGAGCGCTCGCTCGTGCTGCGCGCCTTGCCCGGTCGGCAGGCGGCGGCTTCGCTTGGCCGCTGGTGGGCGGGCAAGGCCGCCAGCCGGGACGGGTTGCGCAACTGGGTCGTCGAGCAGCTTGCGGGGTTGTCCGAGCAGGGCCGCCTGCTCGCCATCGAGATGCAGCGGCGCGTGCCGCTCGCCGTCCAGCATGTTCGCCGCAGCGACGATCTGCCTGCTGCCGAGCTCGATCTCGCTGTCTGCAACCGGGCGGGGCTCCTGATCGGCGGCTGGCTGCGCGATCCCGACGATCTCCTGGAGGAGGTGCTGCTGCATCGTGGCAATGGCGAGCCGATTGCGATGCTCGCGCATTTGCAACGCTTCCCCGTCCGCCTGCCGGCCGGAGCGGATGGCGAGACGCGCGCCGCCACGGGCTTTGCCGGTTTCGCCTCGGATTATGCCACCGGGGCGCCGGTGCTGCAGCCGCGCTGCGAGATCAAGCTGAAATCCGGCACGACGCTGACGCTGCGACCACCGGTGCAGCCGGCCGATGCCGTGACGATCCGGGCGAGGGCGCTCGCGGCGATCCCGCCGCAATATCTGACTGCCGATATGCTGGAGACGACGCTCGCGCCGGTGCTCGCCGCCTGCCAGGAGGACTTGCGCGACAGCCGGCCCGAACCGACTGTCAGGACGTTCGGCCAGCCGCTGGCGCGGCCGAAGGCCTCGGTCGTGATCCCGCTCTACCGCGTCTATGATTTCCTGCGCGTGCAGGTCGCGGCCTTCGCCGGCGACCGCTGGTTCGCCGAGAATGCCGAACTAATCTATGTGCTCGATTCACCCGAGCACGAGGCGGAGGTCGCTCACCTCCTCGGCGGATTGCATCTTGCCTACGGCCTGCCGATGCAGCTCGTGGCGATGCGGCGCAATGGCGGGTTCTCGGCCGCCTGCAATGCGGGCGCGAACCAGGCACGCGGCGAGGTTCTCGCTCTCGTCAACTCCGACGTGATCCCCACCGCCAATGACTGGCTGCCGGCATTGATCACTAGGCTCGACCGTGGAGCACGGGTCGGCGCCGTCGGCCCGAAGCTGCTCTACGATGACGGCTCGCTGCAACATGCGGGGCTGTTCTTCAAGCGCGACAGCAAAGGCACCTGGCTCAACCATCATTACTTCAAGGGCATGCCCGGAAGCTATGCGCCGGCCAATGTCGAGCGGCCGGTGCCCGGCGTCACCGGGGCCTGCATCGTCATGGCGCGCGATCTCTACGAGGAGCTCGGCGGCTTCGACGAGAGCTATGTGATCGGCGATTACGAGGACAGCGACCTCTGCCTCAAGATCCGCCGCGCCGGCTTCGGCATCCTCTACGTGCCGGATGTCGCGCTCTACCATCTCGAACGGCAGTCGATCGCGCGCAGCGTCGACTACACGCGCGGCGCCGCCTCCCAGCACAATGCCTGGCTGCAAAGCCAGCGCTGGGGCGCGCAGATCGATGCGCTGATGCAGGCCTTCGAGACATCCGCGCCGGAGCTCGCCTTGCCGGCGCCCGTCGCTCCCAGCGAACCCGACCTTGTTCCCCGCTTCGGCTTCAGGAGAGCGACCGCAGCATGACCGCCCTGAGACAGATCGCACCAGAGCCTGTTCCCGCGGAGGTTTCCGCCGGGCCGGAGCTCGACTGGCTGATGGCGTCGCTGCAGAGCAATCGCTTCATGCCGCATCCGCCCCCGGACTCGATCTTCGTCGGCGACGGCGACTATCGCGCGATCGGCGCGGAATTCCTCGGCCATTTCATCCGGATCGGCCGGCTGAAACCGCATGAGCGCGTCTTCGATATCGGCTGCGGCATCGGCCGCATGGCGGTGCCATTGACGCAATATCTCGATCTTGAGCGCGGCAGCTATGACGGCGTCGATCCGGTGATGGAGGGCATCCTCTGGTGCGCCCAGACGATCACGCCGGCCTATCCGCGCTTCCGCTTCCAGCGGCTCGACATCGCCCATCCGCTCTACAATCCGCAAGGGTCCCTGCCGGGCCTGGAGGTCCGCTTCGGCTTTGCCAATGGCAGCTTCGATTTCGTGACGATGACCTCGGTCGCGACGCATCTGCCGCCTGAGGAGCTCGTCGTCTATCTGCAGGAGGCGGCGCGCCTGCTGGCACCGGGCGGGCGCCTCTTCCTCACGGCCTTCGCGATCGATGGCACCTCGACGGGGCAGGAGCGCCTCTCGTTCAAGCGCTGGCAGGACGGGCCAGGCTGGTACGCCATCGACGAGGCGCCGCTTGCTGCTGCCGGCATCGACAGCCGTTTCCTGCTGGAGCAGGCGACGCAGGCCGGGCTCACTGTGGAGGCGCTGCGGCCCGGGCATTGGCGCGGCATCAGCGCGGCGCATTACCAGGACCTGCTGATCGCGACGAAACCGGGGGGCAAGGCACCAGGAGGCACGGCATGAGCCGGCGCATCCTCGTCGTCGCGCATAACCACCCCTCGCTGCATCCGGGCGGCACCGAGATCTTCGCGCATGACCTGACGCAGGCCTATCGCGAACAGGGCTGCGAGGTGCTGTTCCTCGGAGCGACCAATGCGATGCATCGCGAGCCGCACCCCGGCACGGCGCTGCAGGCGATCGGCGAGGACGTGGTGCTGTGGAGTGCGCATTACGACCGCTTCCACATGAGCCAGATCGACCATTACGGCACGTTGCAGGACCTCGCGACGCTGCTGGAGGAGTTCCGGCCGGACGTGATCCACGTCCATCATCTCGTGCTGATCGGCGCGGAGTTCCTGACGCTGGCCCGCCGGCTGCTGCCGCAGGCGTCGATCGTGATGACGCTGCACGACTACTATCCGATCTGCCACCATGACGGATTGATGGTCCGGCCAGGCGACCGCCAGCGCTGCAACGGCTCCTCGCCCTCGGCCTGCCATGGCTGCTTCCCCGAGATCGGCTCCGATCGCTTCCTGTTGCGCGAGCGCTTCATCAAGACGCATCTGGCGGCGGTCGACCGTTTCGTCGCGCCCAGCCGCTTCCTGCGCCAGCGCTATGTCGACTGGGGCCTGCCCGGCGAGCGGATCGAGGTCATCGCCAATGCCCGCCCGGCGCAGGAGGCCGCGCCACATCGGCAGGCGAAAGGTCGGCGCACCAGCTTCGGCTATTTCGGCAATCTCAACCCCTGGAAGGGCGTGCTGCCGCTGCTGCAGGCGGCGCAATTGCTGCACGCTTCCGGCGATACCGAGTTCTCGCTGCGCATCCATGGCGGCGCGCCTTTCCAGAGCGAGGCTTTCACGACCGCGCTCGATACGGCGCTCGCTGGCGCGGAGGGCGTCGTCACGCATTGCGGGGCCTATTCCCGTGAAGAAGTGCCGGGCCTGATGGCCGAGGTCGACTGGGTGGTAATGCCCTCGATCTGGTGGGAGAACGCGCCGCTCGTCATCCAGGAAGCGTTCCAGCACCGCCGGCCGCCGATCGTCAGCGCCATCGGCGGCATGGCCGAGATGGTGCGTGACGAGATCGACGGGCTGCATGTCCGGCCGGGCGATCCGGCCGCACTGGCCCGCACCCTTCGCCGGGCGATGGATGACGCTGGCCTCTGGCAGCGCCTCGTCCACGGCATCGCCGAGCAGCCAACGCTAGCCGGCTGCGCCGGCCGCTACCTCGCCCTCTTCGATGACCTCAAGCTCGCGGAGGCCGCATGACAACGGCTCAGTACCAGGACAACGAAGTCCGCCTTCCCGAACAGGACCAGGAGGTCCGCCTTCCCAATATCAACCCCTCGCGCCTGAACGGACGGGTCGATGCCCTCGACGGCAGCCGCCTGCATGGCTGGATCTGGGACGAGGCCCGCCCCGACGAGGCGATCACGGTCAGGGTTTCCCTGGACGGCAAGGTCGTCGCGGAAGCAAAGGCCGACCAGAGCCGCATCGACCTGCGCCGCAACGGCATCGGCGACGGCAAGCACGCCTTCTCGATCGATCTCGACGAGACGCTGGTTGCAGCGCGTGCGCGCCTGACGGTCGTCGGCGTCTCCGCGGCGACGGGCGTGGAGCTGGAACTGCGCCTGCCGGCGGCGGACGAGCTCGCGGCGGAAGCGGCGATCGCCGTGCCGCTGGCACGCTTCTTCGACAAGGTCGAAATGCTGATCGTGCTCAACCGGCGTGCCCAGCTCGCGCAGAAGGAGCTCAACGAGAAGCTCGACCGCATCGCGGCGCGGCTCGAAGAAAACCATGCGCTGGCCGAGGCGACCAAGGCCGAGACCGAGAGCCAGACCGAGATCGTGCGGAGACTCGGCGAGCTCGACGTCTTCCAGCTGCGTTTCGACGGCACGCTGCGCGGCTTCGACGAGCGGCTCGATGCGATCCGCAAGGAGGCGCGGGCGCCGCTCAGGCAGGTCACCGTCATCCTCGGCTTCCTGTCGACACTCGCGGCGGTGATGTCCTTCGTCACGCTCGCCGTCACCTTGTGGGGAGGCTGAGGCGATGAGCGAGGTCATCGTTCCCGACAGGATGGCGGTTGCGCAGGCACCAACCGTGGCCTGGACGCCGCTCGGCGAGAACGCGATCCTCGTCCGCAGCATCTGCGACGCCATTCCGGCCAAGGTGCCGGTCGCGGTCGACGGCAATCCGCGCAACCGCGCGCAGACCATGGTGCTGAGCTGGCGCCGGCCCGGCGCCGAACCTTCGGCGGCCACCGGTTTCCTGTGTCTCGCGCCGGCGCCCAGCGTCGACGGCAGCGGCACCGGCGCGCTGCTGATCGGCAGGCCCGGTCGGCCGCTGCGCCTGATCTTGGCGCCGAAGCCGCAGCCCCTGCAGGCTTTCCTCTCCGAACTCGCGGATGATGCCGGGCAGGCTTTCCCGAGCGTGGTCGACGGATTGCTCGAAGTGCTGCTGACCGGCGCGCCCAATCCGCGGCGCCTCAGGGCCGTGGCGATGCTGCTGCAGACGGTCGCGCGGCCGGGCGGCTTCGTCGAGGTGATGGGCAGGCTCGACGATATCGCGGGGGCGGAACGCAGCATCTTCCTGCAGGGCTGGACCTCTCATTTCGCCGCCGGGCGGGTGAAGCTGCTGATCTCGCATGGTGGCCTGTCGCCGGCCCATCTCGAAACCGGGACTTTCGAGCGCGACGATCTCGGCGAGGGCGCGCGCGGCTTCTTCGGCCTGCTGGAGGATTGTCACGTCCAGCATCCCGGCGAGATCGAACGACTCTATTTCCGCGGCAATGATGGCTGGCGCGCGCTCGAGGTCTATGAGCGCTACGTCCTGCTCGAGCCGATCACCGTGCCCGGCCATCTGCGCGACGGCCTGCAGCGCGGCACCGCGCCCCAGGCGACAGCCGACAAGCTCAAGCGCGCCTCGCAGCGCTTCGACGGGCGCGACACGGTCTGCCTGCTGGAGGAGCCGGTGCGAGCCGGCATCGACTCGGTGACCGTGGTCGAGGGCACCGGCGTGCTCATCATCGGCTGGCTGTTCGATCCCGAGCGCCGGGTCGGTGGCGTCACGCTGCGCAGCGGCAGTCAGTCCTGCGCCGTCGATCGCCTGTGGACGCGGGTGCAGCGCGCCGACGTGACGGCAGCCTTCATGGAAGACCCGCGCTTCGGCCCGGCGCTGGCATCCCGGCGCAACAATCACGGCTTCATCGTCTTTGCGCCAAAACTCCTGCCGGAGGCCGGCCAGCCGTTGCATCTCGCCTTCGAGGTGCAGGGAACCGGTCCTGCCTTCCTGCCGCTCGAACCCAATCGCGCCCCGGCGCGGCGGGCGCTCGAGCGCGTACTCGGCCTGCTCGATGCCCGTTCCTCGACGGCCAATGCCGTGGTCGAACGGCAGATCGCGCCGGCGCTGCAGGCGGCCGAGATCGCGCCGCCGCGCGCTGCTGAGACGCTCGATGTCGGTGCTTTCGACCCGGAAGCTGCGCTTGGCCTCGTCATCGGGCTCGATCACCGCCATCGCGAATTGTCGGCGCTGTTCGCCTTGCTCGCGATGGACCCGGAAGCGCGGCCCTTGCCGATCGTGCTCGCGGCACCCTCGGAGAGCTTCGACCGCGTCGGCGCGGAAGCGCGCCGGCTCGCGCGCTTCTATGGATTGTCGGTGCGGCTCGTTGCGGTCGAGGGCGTCGAGGATGCCTGCGATGCGCTGGAGGCTGGCGTTCGCGCCTGCCGCTTCAACACTGTCGCTCTGTTGTCCGGTGCCGCCCAGATCCGCATGCCCGGCTGGCTCGGCCGGCTGGAGCGGGCCTACCGTGCGCGCGGCGGCCAATGCGTGGCGAGCCCGACGCTGCTCTTCGAGGACGATTCGATCCGCTGGGCCGGCGCCTGGCTGGAAGGCGAGGGCGCGAGCCGGCGCATCGCCAACCGTTTCGTCGGCTATCCGCTGGAGGCCGTCGGCAATCTCGGCCCGATGGAGGTCGCGGCCGGCGCCAGCGAATGCTGCGTCCTGTCGCGCGCCGCCTTCATCGAGGTCGGCGGCTTCGCGCGCAACTATTTCACCACGGCGGAGAAGGGGCTCGATCTCTGCCTCAAGCTCCGGATGGCGGGCTCGCCCTCGCTCTGGGTGCCCGATGTCGAGGTCTACGCGGTCGATGACGGCGAGACCGCCGCGCCGCATGCGGGTGTGCTCGCGCAGCTTGCCGACCGCACCAGCTTCGACCGGCGCTGGGCGCTCGCCATCTCCAACATGAAAGGCTGAGGATGCGGGTTCTCGTGATATCGCACGGCCATCCTTCGATGTCCCTGGGTGGCGCAGAGGTCGCCTCCTACAACCTGCACAAGGGGTTGCAGACCGGCGAAGGCGTCGATTCCCATTTCCTCGCCCGCGTCGGCGCGCCGACGCCGCGCCATGCCGGCACGGCGCTGATGAGCCTGCGCCAACGCGGCGGCGAATTGCTCTACTACGCCGAGGATTACGACCACTTCCTGATCTCGAACCGGGCAACCGAAGAGATCGAGCGCGATTTCGTCCGCGTGCTGAACGACCTGAAGCCGGATGTGGTGCATTTCCACCATTTCATCGGGCTCGGCCTCGAATGCCTGTTCGCGGTGCGCGATGCGCTGCCGGACGCGCTGATCGTGGTGACCTTCCACGAATATCTCTCGATCTGCCACCACCATGGCCAGATGGTGAAGACCGGGGCCTTCAAGCTCTGCTACCAGGCGTCGCCGACCGACTGCAACGCCTGCTTCCCCGACATCTCGCCGGCGCGATTCCTGGCGCGCGAGACCTTCATCAAGGGCATGCTGGGGCTCGCCGACCATTTCGTCTCGCCGAGCCGCTTCCTCGTCGACCGCTATGTCGACTGGGGCCTCGCCGAGGATCGTTTCTCGGTGATCGAGAACGGCATCGACGTCGCCGGCGCCGCGCCACCCCGGCCACTCCCGGAGGGCAAGGGGCGGCGTTCGCGCTTCGCCTATTTCGGCCAGCTCACGCCCTACAAGGGCGCCGACGTGCTGATCGATGCGGTGACGCGCATTCCCGAGGACGTCTGGGGCGAGGATTCGATCCTGCTGGTCTATGGCGGCAACCTGGAACGGCAGCCGCAGGCCTATCAGGACAAGTTCGCCAAGCTCGTCGAGGCGGCCGGACGGCGGGTGCGCTTCTGCGGCGCCTTCCAGAACCGCGAAATGCCGAACCTGATGCGTTCGGTCGACTGGATGGTGATGCCCTCGGTCTGGTGGGAGAACTCGCCGATCGTGATCCAGGAGGCGTTCTTCCACGGCCGCCCCATCCTGGCGAGCAATCTCGGCGGCATGGCCGAGAAGATCACCGACGAGGTCGACGGCCTGCATTTCCGGCCGGGCAGCCCGGAAGACCTCGTCGACTGCATGACGCGCGCGCTGACCGAGCCCGGCCTCTGGGACCGACTGCGCGGCGGCATCAAGCAGCCGATGAGCCATGTCGAATGCGCCGGGACGCATCTCGATCTCTACCGCCGCCTGCTGGCGGAACGCAGCAAGCCTGCGCCCGTGCGGCAGGACCCTGCCGCGATGATCGCCTGAAACCATAACGAAAGAACAGGGGAGACCCGACCATGGCCCGCATCCTCGTCATCAGCCCCTCCGGGGAGGTCTATGACCACGACAATGTCCGCTGGTATCGCCATGCCGATCTGCAGAGCCATATCGAGCACTATCACAATATCGGCGACGCCTTCGTCTTCGATTCCTCGCTGAAGCTGCTCAATTTCGAGAAGCTCGACGAATTGCCGATCGACCGCGTCGATCCCGCGATGATCGACCGGCTCAATGCCGAATACGATTACGTCTTCCTGCGCGGCTCCAACTATGTCCATGCGCAGATGAACTGGGCGCAGGCGCCCGAGGTGCTGCGCCGGCTGAAGATCCCGGTGATCGCCTTCGGCATCGGCGCGCAGGCGCCGGTCAGCGGCAAGCTGCAACTGAGCGAGGACACCAAAACGGTGCTCAAGCTCATTTCGGATTCGACGGCCTCGCTCGGCGTGCGCGGCACCTATTCGGCGGAGGTGCTGAACGATCTCGGCATCAAGAATGTCCGCATCATCGGCTGCCCGACGGCGTTCCGGAACAACGACCCCAACCTCGCCATTCGGCTGCCGCCGCTGGAGCAGGTCAAGACCGCCGGCGTGACGCTCAGGCGCGAGGTCTCCAAGACCTATGCGCAGGACATCAAGCGCTACCTCACCTTCCACCGCTCGCTGGTGAAGGCGATGGCGGATCGTTTCGAGGTCACGCTGATGTCGCAGGGCGAGGTCGAGGAGAAGAAGCTCGCGCTCGGCACCATCGACCAGCAGGCGCAGGCGATGACGGCACTGCGCGCCAATGAATGGGCCAATAGCTGGTATCTCGACGAGCAGGTCGAGCGTCTCTACCAGACCCGGATGTTCTATTCCGACGTGGTCGCGGAATACGAGCGATTGGTGCGTGGGCTCGACCTCGTGCTCGGCTACCGTCTGCACGGCAACCTGATGGCGCTCGCGAACGGCACGCCCTCGATCTACTTCACCTATGACAGCCGCACTGTCGAGTTCGCGGACACCTTCAAGATCCCGAGCATCGACGTCTTCGCCGGCCAGGATTTCAGGTTGGAGGAACACTGGGATCAGGCGCGCTTCGATCGCTTCAACGCCGCCTATGGGCAGGTCTACCGCGCGATGAGCGCATTCCTCAGCGAGAACAAGGTCGATCACAAGATGGTCAAGCCGGCTGCGGCTGCCCAACAGGTGCCCGCGCCGGAAAGGAAGGTGGCATGAGGGGCGCTCGCGCCCTGCAGGCGGCGCTGTCTGCCGTATGCCTGCTGCTGGCGCTGCCCGCGGTCGCGCAGAGCTATCGGCTCGAACTCGCGCCCGGCGCGCAGGAGGAGACGGTGGTCTCCTGGGCGCGCGAGCGCTGCGAGGAATGGGACCTGCCGGACGCGCCGCTGCGCGCTTTCCGCGACGACAAGGGCGAGGTCGTCGCCTTTGCCAGCCATTACCGCAGTCGCCCGCTGATCGGCCGAGACCTCACGTCGCTCCGCAAGAGCTGCGCGGTCTCCTTCCAGGCGAAGAACAGCGCTGATCCGAGCCAGTTCAGCGACAAGAGCTGGATTGCCGCGACCTGGACTGATGACGGCCGCCATGTCCAGGCGCTGATCCATGCCGAATACCACGCCGACAAGCATCCCGGCGCCTGTCGCTTCAAGGAGGCGATGAGCTGCTGGTACAATGTCGTCACCGCCGCCCGGTCCGATGATGGCGGGCGCAGCTTCAGGACCGACGAACCGCGCCCATTGGTGGCGGCACCGCCCTACAAGCAGGATGTCGGCCAGGGCCGGCATCGCGGCTTCTTCAACCCGTCGAACATCGTCCAGCAGGACGGCGCCTGGTATTCGCTGATCGCGACGACCGGCGGAGAGGGCCAGAAGAACGGCGTCTGCCTGTTCCGCTCGACGGACCTCAAGGATCCGGCGACCTGGCGCGCCTTCGACGGGCAGGATTTCACGATTCCGGCGGTCGATCCCTATCGCGACGATCTCAGCCAGGCGCGGCCGTGCCAGCCGCTGAAGCACCTGCCGACCACGGTCGGCTCGGTCACCCGGCACGAGGCGAGCGGGCAATGGCTCGCGATCTTCCATCTCGGCCCCGATCCCCGTCAGGGCATCGTCGGCGGGCGCGTCGCCTATAGCTGGTCGAAGGACCTCGTGACCTGGTCGCCGCTGCAGACGCTGGTCACGCACCCGACCATGTGGAGCAAGGATTGCAGCGACCGTGAGCGCTATGGCTACGGGGCCATCGCCGATCCGGCCTCACCCTCGCGCAACTTCGAGACCACGGGCGATCAGCCCTATCTGTTCATGACCAGGATGCATGTCGCCGGCTGCAAGCTCGGCCCCGACCGCGATCTGGTCCGCCTGAAACTTCGCTTCGTCAAGGAGGGCTCATGAACGCGCCCGCGCACCCTGTTCCGGCCAGCCAGGCCGTGCTGCCCATGAAAATCCTGCGCGCGACCACGCAGGAGGTCGTGGTCCTCGTGGCGCGCGAGCCCGGCGGAGCCTGGGCGCCGCTGCGCCTGCTGCTCGATGGGCAGGAATACGCCACGATCCATCCGGGCGCGCTCGTCACCGGCGATGCGACGGTGGCGGAGATCGCCATTCCGCTGCCGGCCCTGCCTGAGACACGGCTGCGCTCCATCGCGGTCGCGGATGCCCGCACCGGCGCGTTGGCGCCCGGCTCGGAACTGCGCCCGGTGTCGAAGACCAAGGCCCTGCGGGCGCTGGTGATCTATCCAGCGGGCGAGGTCTACGACCATGACAAGGTGCGCTGGTATCGCGCGCCGATGGAGAAGCTGCTCAGCGACTATTTCAACATCGGCGACATGATCGTCTACGATTCCACGCTGAAGCTCCTCGATTACGCGCATCTGGAGCCGATGAAGATCATGTCGCCCACGGATGCCGACATCGCGCGCTATGCCAGCGAGTTCGATTTCGTCTTCGTGCGCGGCTCGAACTTCATCCATGAGAGCATGGAGTGGTTCCGCGCCGTCGAGGTGCTGGAGAAGGTCAAGCTGCCGGTCTATGCCATCGGCGTCGGCGCGCAGGCGAGCCAGAACCGCAAGATCGAACTGCCCGAGGCTTCGAAGCGCTTCTGGTCGATCGTGGCCGAGCGCTCGGCGGCGATCGGCGTGCGCGGTGCCTTCAGTGCCGAGACGCTCCGACAGAACGGCATCCGCAATGTCGAGGTGGTCGGCTGTCCCTCGATCTTCCGCACCCGCAACCGCGACCTCAAGATCCGCATCCCAGACCAGCGCGATATCCGCAAGGTCGCGTTCAGCCTGCGCCGCGAGGCCGACAAGAGCTATACCGCCGATCCGGAAGCCTATCTGCGCAACCAGAAGGCGGCCCTGCTCAAGGTCGACAGCCAGAGCGAGATGGTGATGTCCTCGCATGGTGAGCAGGAGGAGAAGGCGTTCTTCCTGCGCGATCCGGTTGCGAAGGATAAAGCGGTCGCCGAGTTCACCCGGACCGGCTGGTGGAGCGGATCGGACGACGCCGCGATGCGCCGGATCTACGAGAAGCAATTGTTCTCGTTCTTCGATGTCGAGCATTACGACGCCTTTGCCCGCTCGCAGGATCTTGCGGTCGGCTATCGCGTCCATGGCGTGCTGCCGGCCGTCGCGCATGGCGTGCCCGGCGTGCTCGTCGCCTATGACACGCGCAGCCAGGAGCTGGCCGAGACGCTGAAGATCCCGGTCGTGCCCGAGGCGGCCTTGGCCGAGGGCGGCTGGCGCGCGGTCTATCAGGAGGCGGCTCTGAACGGCCTCGCGAAGAGCTATGCCGGCTCCTACGACCGGATGCGCGGCTTCCTCGACCGGAACGGCATTCCCCACCGGATGTGAAGGCTGCTCCGGGGGCATGAACGGCTTCGCCAAGCCTGGCGGGGCGCGAAGGCCTTCCGGCTATCGGCTTCCACGAACCAGGAGACGATCATGAAGATCGAATATGATGCAGGCACGGCCCTTTCGATCATGCGCGGCAACCCGGTGCGCGGCTGGACCTCCGGCAAGCCCGAGAAGATGGCCAGGGAGCGCCTGACGACCGGCGACTATCTCGCCGTGGCGCACAAGCCGAAATTCAGGATCGACCCGTCCTGGCCGATCTTCACCATGGGCTCCTGCTTTGCGCGCGAGGTCGAGAACATCCTGATGCTGCGCGGCCTGCCGCTGCTGCTCGCAGGCCATGGCGTGCCGGCCGAGCATTTCGAGAGCTGGAGCGAGGAAACCGGCCGCGGCGGCGGGGCCGATCGCGGCCAGCTCAGCCGCGGAGCGCTCAACAAGTATTCGGTGCGCTCGATGACCCATGAGCTGAAGCGTGTGCTGCTCGGCGAGAGCTATCCCGACGAGGGGCTGATCGAGCTCGCGCCCGGGCAATGGTTCGATCCGCAGGCCAGCGGATTGCGATTGCTGGATCGCGAGAGCGCCTTCGCCAATCGCAGGCGCCTGACCGAGGCGACCGCGCAGATCAAGCAGGCGCGCATCTGCTTCTTCACGCTCGGCCTGACCGAGACCTGGCAGGACGCCGAGACCGGCATCGCCATGAACGCCCATCCCGGCCCGACCTGGCTGCAGCGGATGCCGGAGCGCTTCCGCTTCGTCGATTACGGCTACGACGCGACGCTCGCCGACATGGAGGAGATCATCGGGCTGATCCGCGAGCATTGCCATCCGGAGATGCGCTTCGTCGTCACGGTGTCGCCGGTGCCGTTCGGCGCGACCTTCAAGGACGCCGATGTCATCGTCGCCAATAGCGCCTCGAAATCGCTGCTGCGGGCGGTGGCGGAGGAATTGTTCCGGCGCCACGACTTCGTCGACTACTTCCCGAGCTACGAGATCGTTTTGAACTCGCCGCGCGCGCTCGCCTTCCAGGACGATCAGCTCCACATTGCCCGCGACATGGTCGCGCATGTGATGTCGACCTTCCAGAGCGCCTATCTGGCGCCTGCGGAGCAGCCCCAGGCCGCCTGACGGCTCGATGCTGTTGCGTGCTTGTTTCTGAACAGCGGGGGGCGTCATCCGTATGGACGACGCCCCCCGCGCGGTATGGGAGGACAGGACATCATGAGGATCGTCGCCGCATCGGCCCTGTGCTTCCTGCTCTGGCAACCCGTTCAGGCTGAAACCCTGTTCGTCGCTTGCGATAACGGCCTGCGCTGCTTCCGGGCGCCATGCCCGGCCCGCGACGTCCTGCTCCTGCCCTCCAACCGGCGCCTGTCGCGCACGGACGCGTCGCTGACGCAATTGACGGAAGCCGAGCGCAAGCGCGTGGCGGAGGTCAGCGGCACCTATTACGGCACGATCGTCTTTGCCGGCGAGATCGATGAGGGCCGGAAGCCACCGGTCGTCGCCACGCGCATCGTCAGGGAGGCGACGAAGGCCGAAGCCGCGCTCTGCCGGAAGCGGCTCTGAAGCGCGTGCGGGCGAGGCCTCTTCGTCGAGGCGGAGAATGCCTTAGCCGTAGCGCCCTTCCAGCCGCCGGTCGATCCAAAGGGCCGCCAGCGTGCAGAGCGCGCCGGAGAGCAGGTAGAGGCCGACCCAGGCGAGACCGAAGCTGCTCGACAGCGTCAGCGCGACCAGCGGGGCGAAGCCGGCGCCGATCAGCCAGGCGAAGTCGGAGGTCAGGGCCGCGCCGGTGTAGCGGTATTGCGCCTTGAAGCTGGACGCGACCGCGCCGGCCGTCTGGCCATAGGCGAGGCCGAGCAGGCCGAAGCCGATGATCACGTAGATCGTCTGGCCGGCAAGGCTGTCGCCGAAGAGCAGCGGAGCGACGATGCTCGACAGGCTGAACAGCGCGATCATCCCGCCCGAGAGCAGCAGCGTGTTGCGGCGCCCGATCTGGTCGGCGATCAGGCCGGAGGTGACGATCGCGCCTGCGCCGACCACGCCGCCGGCGGCCTGCACCAGCAGGAACTCGGAAACCGAGCGGTCGGTGAAGAGATTGATCCAACTCACCGGGAAGATCGTGACGAGGTGGAAGAGCGCGAAGCTCGCCAGCGGCACGAAGGCGCCGAGGATGAGGGTGCGGCCGTGGACGCGGATGAGCTCGAATACCGGGACCGGCATCAGCTCGCGGGTTTCCATCAGCTGGGCGAATTCCTGGGTCGCGACCATGCGCAGCCGGGCGAAGAGCGCGACGACGTTGATCGTCAGCGCGACGAAGAAGGGATAGCGCCAGCCCCAGCCGAGGAAATCCTGCTTCGAGAGCGCACCCTCGAAATAGGCGAAGAGCCCGGCCGCGAGGATGAAGCCGAAGGGCGCTCCGAGCTGCGGCAGCATCGCATACCAGCCGCGGCGGTTGGGCGGGGCATTGAGCGCAAGCAGGGAGGACAGCCCGTCCCAGGCGCCGCCGAGCGCGATGCCCTGCAGCAGTCGGAAGCCGGCGAGGATGACGATCGACCAGATGCCGAGCGTCGCATAGCCCGGCAGGAAGGCGACGCCCGCCGTCGAGCCGCCGAGCAGGAAGAGGGCGGCGGTAAGCTTGGTCGCGCGGCCGTAACGGCGGTCGATGGCGAAGAACAGCACCGAGCCGATCGGGCGGGTGACGAAAGCCAGCGCGAAGATGCCGAAGGAATAGATCGTCCCTGTCAGGCGGTCGGCGAAGGGGAAGACCAGCTCGGGGAAAACCAGCACGCAGCCGAGGCCGAAGACGAAGAAATCGAAATATTCCGAGGTCCGGCCGATGATGACGCCGAGCGCGATATCGGCCGGCGACACGTGGTCGCGGCCATGCTCGTCCGCCGGATGCCTCGTTGAATGGTTCGCCGCGTCAGCGCTCATGACCGCGAATTCCTCGTTGGGAGGCGAGCCGGCCGAACCGGACTTGCCCGCACCTCGTACAAATGGATACGGTGGATAGAAGCCACCCGTCAAACCATCGCAATGAGACAGATTGTCTTATGTGCGGTGCGAAAGAATGGGAATAGAGAACGGCAGTCCCGGATGAGGGAGGTCTCGAGTCTCTTGCGGATCTTTCGTTTTTTAGCGGTCCTGCCGCTCTTCGCGCTGCTCGGCGGCTGCCAGATGGTGCTGCTCGGCCCGTCCGGCGATGTTGCGTTGCAGCAACGCAACCTGCTGCTCGCCTCGACCGGGCTGATGCTGCTGATCATCGTGCCGGTGATGGCGCTGACGATCTTCTTCGCCTGGCGCTACCGCGCCTCGGCCAAGGCCAGTTACGATCCGGATTGGAACCATTCTCTGCCGCTGGAGGTGGTGATCTGGTCGGTGCCGCTGCTGATCATCATCGTCATCGGCGCCATGACCTGGATGGGCACGCATCTGCTCGACCCCTACCGCCCGCTCGACCGCATCAGCGCCGGCAAGCCGGCAGTCGAGGCGAAGGCCGGCGGAAACGGGGCCCGCAAGGAGCCGCTCGTCATCGAGGTCGTCGCGCTCGACTGGAAATGGCTGTTCCTCTACCCGGCGCAAGGTATCGCCTCGCTCAACGAGGTCGTGGCGCCGGTCGACCAGCCGATCGAGTTCCGCATCACCTCGTCCTCGGTGATGAACTCGCTCTTCATTCCCGCGCTGGCCGGCCAGATCTACGCGATGCCGGGCATGCAGACGAAGCTCAACGCCGTGATCAACCATGCCGGCGAGTTCGAAGGCTTCTCGGCCAATTACAGCGGCGCCGGCTTCTCCGACATGCGCTTCCGCTTCCGCGGCGTCGACGACAAGGGTTTCGGCGACTGGGTGCAGGGCGCGATCCGCACCGGCAGCCCGCTGGGGCGCGAGGACTATCTCGTGCTGGAAAAGCCGAGCGAGCGCGAGGCGGTTCGCTATTTCCGAGACATTCCGTCCGACCTGTTCAGCGCCATCCTCAACATGTGCGTCGATCGGGCCAAGATGTGCACGCGCGACATGATGGCGCTGGACGCCAGGGGCGGTGGCGGCAAGGAAGGCATCCATATCGTCGCGCAGCTCGAATACGACAAGAGCGTGCGCCGGGGCGGGCAGCCGATGCCGCCGCGACCCTTCGTGACGGCGATCTGCACGCCGACCGATGTCTACGGCACCGCGGGCGTCACCGCGCGCGTCGCCAACTGAGGCTGGGAACGATGACCTCCTATCCCGACTGGTGGAAGCTGATCTTCGGGCGCTTCACCCTTGAGGCGATCCCCTATCACGAGCCGATCCTGATCGGGACTTTCGCTGCGGTGGCGCTCGGCGGTCTCGCGCTCGTCGCGCTGGTCACTCGGCTCAAGCTCTGGGGCTATCTCTGGCACGAGTGGTTCACCAGCGTGGACCACAAGAAGATCGGGATCATGTACATGATCCTCGGCGTCATCATGCTGCTGCGCGGCTTCGCCGATGCGCTGATGATGCGCGGCCAGCAGGCGATCGCCTTCGGCGCCAACGAGGGCTATCTGCCGCCGCATCACTACGACCAGATCTTCACGGCGCATGGCGTGATCATGATCTTCTTCGTGGCGATGCCCTTCGTCACCGGCCTGATGAACTATGTCGTGCCGCTGCAGATCGGCGCGCGCGACGTCGCCTTCCCCTTCCTCAACAATTTCTCGTTCTGGATGACGGTGAGCGGCGCCGTGCTGGTGATGATGTCGCTGTTCATCGGCGAATTCGCCAAGGTCGGCTGGCTCGCCTATCCGCCGCTTTCGGGGGCCGCCTACTCGCCCGGGGTGGGCATGGACTACTACCTATGGGCCCTGCAGATCGCGGGCGTCGGCACGACATTGTCCGGCGTCAACCTGATCGCGACCATCGTGAAGATGCGGGCGCCCGGCATGGAGATGATGCGGATGCCGGTCTTCACCTGGACCGCGCTCTGCACCAACGTCCTGATCGTCGCGACCTTCCCGATCCTGGCGGCGACACTCGCGCTGCTGACGCTCGACCGCTATGTCGGCACCAATTTCTTCACGAACGATCTCGGCGGCAACCCGATGATGTACGTGAACCTGATCTGGATCTGGGGCCATCCGGAGGTCTACATCCTGATCCTGCCGATCTTCGGGGTGTATTCCGAGGTGGCCTCGACCTTCTGCGGCAAGCGCCTCTTCGGCTATGCCTCGATGGTCTATGCCACGGTGGTCATCACCATCCTGTCCTATCTCGTCTGGCTGCACCATTTCTTCACGATGGGCTCGGGCGCCAGCGTGAACTCGTTCTTCGGCATCACGACGATGATCATCTCGATCCCGACGGGCGCGAAGATCTTCAACTGGCTGTTCACGATGTATCGCGGCCGCATCCGCTTCGAGCTGCCGATGATGTGGCTTCTCGCCTTCATGCTGACCTTCGTCATCGGCGGCATGACCGGCGTGATGCTGGCGGTGCCGCCGGCTGATTTCGTGCTGCATAACAGCCTGTTCCTGATCGCCCATTTCCACAACGTCATCATCGGCGGCGTGGTCTTCGGCGTCTTCGCCGGCATCGCCTACTGGTTCCCCAAGGCCTTCGGCTTCAAGCTCGACCGGTTCTGGGGCCTGCTCTCGTTCTGGTTCTGGGTGATCGGCTTCTACGTCGCCTTCATGCCGCTCTATGTGCTCGGCCTGATGGGTGTGACGCGGCGGCTCAGCCGCTTCGAGGACCCGTCGCTGCAGATCTGGTTCGTCGTCGCGGCTATGGGCGCGGTGCTGATCGCGCTCGGCATCCTCTGCTTCATCATCCAGATCGCCGTCAGCATCATGCGCCGTGAGCAACTGCGCGACGTGACCGGCGATCCGTGGGACGGGCGCACGCTGGAATGGTCGACCTCCTCGCCGCCGCCGGCCTACAATTTCGCGTTCACGCCGATTGTGCATGATCTCGATGCCTGGGCCGATATGAAGAAGCGCGGCTATAGCCGTCCGCTCGGCGGCTTCAAGCCGATCCACATGCCACGGAACACCGGCGCCGGCGTGATCATCGCCGGGCTTGCGACAATCTGCGGCTTCGCGCTGATCTGGTACATCTGGTGGCTGGCGGCGCTGACCTTTATCGGCGTGGTCGCGACCGCGATCATCCATAGCTTCAACTACGACCGCGACTTCCACATCCCCGCCGACGATGTCGTGCGGGAAGAGGACGCGCGAAGCCGACAGCTCGGACGGGCCTGAGGGGCGATGATGGCCAAGGCGAAAGCACAGGCTCAAGCCGCGAGCGTGCCGGCATTCTACGTCACCGGGGACGATCACGCCCATTCCGGCGGCTCGACCATGCTCGGCTTCTGGCTCTATCTGATGAGCGACTGCCTGATCTTCGCAGTCCTCTTTGCGACCTATGGCGTGCTGGGCCGGAACTACGCGGCCGGGCCGTCCGGCGCCGACCTGTTCGACCTCAGGCTGGTGGCGGTCAACACCGCCATGCTGCTGTTCTCATCGATCACCTATGGCTTCGCCATGCTGGCGATGGACAAGGGCAAGCAGGCGCTGATGCAGCGCTGGCTCGTCGTCACCGGGCTGTTCGGCCTCGCCTTCCTGGCGATCGAGCTCTACGAGTTCGCGCATCTCATCCGCGAGGGCGCGACGCCGATGCGCAGCGCCTTCCTGTCCTCCTTCTTCACGCTGGTGGGCACGCACGGCCTGCACGTCACCTTCGGCCTGATCTGGTTGACGGTGCTGATGGTGCAGGTCTCGAAGCGCGGGCTGATCGAGGCGAACCGCCGGCGCCTGCTGTGCCTCTCGATGTTCTGGCACTTCCTCGACGTCATCTGGATCGGCGTCTTCACCTTCGTCTACCTGATGGGCGTGCTGAAATGAGCGGTTCCCAAAGCCACGTCGAACCGCATGATGCCCACGGTGCCGATCACGCACCGCATGGCAGCTTGCGCGGCTATGTCACCGGCTTCCTGCTCTCGGTCGTCCTGACCGCGATCCCGTTCTGGCTCGTCATGAACGACGTACTCGGCAACGCGACGCTGACGGCGATCGTGATCATGGCTTTCGCAGCCGCGCAGATCGTCGTCCACATGGTCTATTTCCTGCACATGAACGGCCGCTCGGAGGGAGGCTGGAACATGATGGGGCTGATCTTCACCCTCGTCATCGTGGCGATTGTGCTCGCCGGCTCGCTCTGGGTGATGTTCCACCTCAACAGCAACATGATGCCGGACATGCACAGAATGTAAGGCAGGGCCGATGTCGGTGGATGCGGGCGGGCACACGCGCGGTGGGTTTGCTCGATTCGCCTTTGCCGTGGCGCTTTGTCTGTTCACGCTCATCTTCGCAGGGCTCGGCATCTGGCAGGTCGAGCGCCGAAGCTGGAAGCTCGACCTGATCGCCCGCGTCGAGGCGCGGATTCATGCTGCCCCGGTCGCAGCGCCGGGGCCGGCGGCGTGGAGCGAGATCGATGCGGCCTCCGACGAGTATCGTCGCGTCGTCCTGCAGGGCCGCTATCTCGATGCGTCGGAGACGCTGACCATGGCCGTGACCGAGCGCGGGCCGGGTTTCTGGGTCATGGCGCCGTTCCGCAGCGATACCGGCTTCACCGTGCTGATCAATCGCGGCTTCGTGCCGGAGGATCGGCGCGGGGTGGATGAGCGCCGTGCGGCCGGAACGGGGGACACGCGGATCGTCGGGTTGCTGCGCCTGAACGAGCCTGGCGGTGGATTCCTGCGCAACAACGATCCCGCTGCGGGGCGCTGGTATTCGCGCGACGTTGCCGCGATCGCTGCTGCACGAGGCCTGGGTGCGGTTGCGCCCTATTTCGTCGATGCCGATGCGGCCACTGAACCCGGCCCGTTGCCGCAGGGCGGCATGACCCAGGTCAGCTTCCGCAACACGCATCTGGTCTATGCGTTGACCTGGTTCTGCCTTGCACTGATGAGCGCCGGGGCCGTGGTCTTCCTGATCCGCCGGGGATCGGACGAGCCGTCCGCAAGCTGAAGCGGCCTCAGGTGACGACGAAGCCGTGGGCGAAGGGGTCGCGGTCGTCGATGAAGATGGTGTTGTAGCCGGTCATCCGGGCCCAGCCGGCGATGGAAGGGATGATCGCCGGGCGGTTGGCCACGGTCGTCGCCGCCTCGACGCGGCCCTTGAACAGCGAGCCGATGATCGATTCATGGATGAACTCGTCGCCGACCGCGAGCTTGCCCTTGGCGGCGAGCTGCGCCATTCGGGCCGAGGTGCCGGTGCCGCAGGGCGAGCGGTCGATCGCCTTGTCGCCGTAGAACACGGCGTTGCGGGCATGGGCCTCCGGCTTCGTCGCCTTGCCGGTCCACTGGATATGGCTGAGCCCCTGGATCTCGGGATGCTCGGGATGGACGAATTCGTATTTCTTGTTCAGCGCGGCGCGCAGCTTGGGCGACCAGCCGACCAGTTCGCCGGCGGTATGGTCGGCCATGTCCCGGAAGTTCTTCTGGGGCTCGACGATCGCGTAGAAATTACCGCCATAGGCGACGTCGACGACGATCTCGCCGAGGCCCTCGACTTCCGCGGTCAGGCCTTCGGCATAAAGGAAGCCCGGCACATTGGTCAGGCGGACTTCCTCGACGAAGCGGCCCTCCTGGCGGTAGCTGATATCGACCTTGCCGGCGGGCGCCTCGATCGAGAGCTTGCCCGGCTCGCGCGGGGTGATCAGCCCGTTCTCGATGCCCATGGTGATGGTGCCGATGGTGCCGTGGCCGCACATCGGCAGGCAGCCCGAGGTCTCGATGAAGAGCACGGCGACGTCGCAATCGGGGCGGGTCGGCGGATAGAGGATCGAGCCCGACATCATGTCATGGCCGCGCGGCTCGAACATCAGGCCGGTGCGGATCCAGTCGAACTCGCGCAGGAAATGCGCGCGCTTCTCCAGCATGTTGGCGCCTTCGAGGCGCGGGCCGCCGCCGGAGACGAGGCGCACGGGATTGCCGCAGGTGTGGCCGTCGATGCAGGAGAAGGTGTGGCTGGCCATGGTCCGACTCTCAGAAGCGCTGCGGTGAGAAGGGAGCGATGTCGATGGCGGGCGGCCGAGCCGTCAAGAGGTCGGCGACCAGCCGGGCGGTGCCGGCCGATTGCGTTAGGCCGAGATGGCCATGGCCGAAAGCGTAGACCACGTGAGGCGTGACGCGGGCCCGGCCGATCGCCGGCAGGCTGTCCGGCAGGGAGGGGCGGAAGCCCATCCATTGCACGCCGTCATCGGGCTTGAGGCCGGGCAGGAAGGCGCGGGCCTTGGCCAGCATCGCCTCCGAGCGGCGGAAATTCGGGGCTAAGTCGAGCCCGCCGAGCTCGACGGCGCCACCGACGCGGATGCCGATCGACAACCGGCTGACGACGAAGCCATGGCCGCCGAAGGTGACCTGTGTCCGCAGGTCGAAGGCATCGGGCGGCAGCGTGGTGTTGTAGCCGCGCTCGGTTTCAAGCGGGATGCGCTCGCCCAGGCTCTTGGCGATGCGGTGGGAGAAGGCGCCGGCCGCGAGCACGACCTGCTTCGCCTGCCGCGTCTGGCCGCCGCGGGCCACGATCGTGACGCCGCCGTCGGAAGGCGCGAGGCTCTCGACCTCCAGCCGCGCGATCATGCCGCCGCGGGCGCGGAAGTGGTCGGCGAGCGCGACCGTATAGCCCTGCGGATCGGCGATCGAATACCAGCCGGGGGTGAACGTGCCGTGGGTGAAGCGCGGGGCGAGGCCAGGCTGGATCTCGGCCATGCCAGCGGTATCAAGATGGCGGAATTCGATGCCGTGCTCCTCGCGGGCCTGCCAGCCCGGCAGGGAGGCCTCAAGCTCGGCCTTGCTTTCATAGACCTGGAGATTGCCGTCCTTGCGCAGCATGGCGAAAGTGCCGGTCTCCTGCAGGAAAGGCTCCAGCTCCGCCTTGGACAGGTCCATCAGGGCGGTTTGCGCCGTGGTGGAATGGGCGACGCGGGCGGGCGAGCAGGCCCGCCAGAAGCGGAACATCCAGGGCGCGATCTTGAGCGCATAAGCTGGCGGTACCGAGAGAGGTCCGAGCGGATCCAGGAGCCATTTCGGCGCCTTGCGTAGGATGCCCGGCGAGGCCAGCGGCAGGATGTCGGTGAAGGCGAAGGCGCCGGCATTGCCGGCGGAGGCGCCCGCCGCTGGCCCGGTCTTGTCCAGCACTGTGACCGTGAGGCCGCGCCCCTGCCCCGCGATCGCAGCGGAGAGGCCGACCACGCCGGCGCCTATGACGATGACATCGGGATTGGCCATCAGCGGGTGCGTTTCGCGAATGCGGGTTCGGTTCTCGGCCCGGACGCGGCAGGCGATCCGGGAGGCCCAGCATGGATTGTGGCGATGCGCGGCGGAAGGGATTCCGCCGCGCGGGGGCGTTGATCAGGCCGCCTGCTTGCGGGCGACGTTCGCCTTAGACCAGTCGGCATACCAGGCGTCGAAGAGCTTGAGCTGGGCCTCGGCATAGCCGCGTTGGCTGTCGCTCAGCGTATCGGTCTCGTTGAAGTGCAGGGCGTATTCCTTATCGCCCTTCAGAACCATCATGTGCTTGAAGAACAGGACGAGGTCCGGGCCCGCATCGAACGAGGAGAGCACGGCCAGCGCCTGCTCCAGCTCCTGGGCCTGGCGGCGCGCCGTGGCATCGCCTGCGGCCGCGGCGACCGAGAGCTGGCAGAGATGCAGCACTTCCTGCGGCAGGACGTTGCCGATGCCGGTGATCGCGCCGGTCGCGCCGCAATTGACGTAGCCATGGACGACGGTGGTGTCGATGCCGATCATCAGCGAGACGCCGTCATCGCGGCTGGTGATGTTCTCGGCCGCATAGCGCATGTCGTCGGCGCCGCCGAATTCCTTGAAGCCGACGAGGTTCGGATGCTCGGCGCGCAGCGCAAAGAACAGGTCGGCGCGGGTGGCGAAGCCGTAATAGGGGCTGTTGTAGATCACCGCCGGCAGATCAGGTGCTGCGGTCAGGATCGCCTTGAAATGCGCCTTCTGGGCGGCGATGACTGAGCCGCGCGAGAGGACACGCGGGATCACCATCAGGCCCTTGGCGCCGACCTTCTGGGCATGGGCGGCATGGGCGACGGCCGAGGCAGTGTTGACCGCGCCGGTGCCGACGATGACCGGGATGCCGGCCTTCACCAGACGCTCGACGCCTTCCATGCGCTGGGCGTCGGTCAGCAGGGGCCAGTCGCCCATCGAGCCGCAATAGACCACGGCGGACATGCCACCGGCGACCAGCTCCTTGGCCTTGCGCACCAGCCCGTCGAAATCGGGCGTGCGGTCCGCCTTGCAGGGGGTCATCAGCGCGGGGATCACGCCGGAGAAAATCTGGGCCTTCATCTCGCTCTCCTTCTGGCTGCCGTTCTTGCGGAGACCCCGCCACCCCGGCGGCGCGCTCCTCCCAAGGCTTTTATAGTATTTTGCATATTCTTTGTCGACAATGATTACGCAAGAAACTCAAAGCGCGATGTCGAGCCTGTCTTCGCCGATCATGAGCTTCTGAATCTGCCTGACGATCTGTTCCGCATGAGCCTTCCCCAGGCGCTCCGCCAGAGCCGTGTCGCGGGCCACGATCGCGGCGACGATGGTCTCGTGCTCGTCGACGAATTGCTGCGGCAGCCGGTCGTCATAGGACTGGTAGTAGAGCCGCAGGAAGCGCCGACCCTCGTCGAGGAGGCGGCTGAACAGGCTGTTGAAATAGGGGTTGCGCCCGGCTTCCGCGATCGCGGCATGGAAGGCGGCGTTGGTCGCGATCATCGCCAGCGCATCCTGCGCCTTCACTGCGGCGGCGAATTCCGCCTGCCGCGCGCGGATTGCTTCCAGATCCTCCGGCCGGCGGTTCTGGGCGGCGAGTTGGGTCGTCACCCGGTACATCAGAGTCAGCGCGTCGAAGAAGGGCGACATGTTCAAGAAGTCGAGATTGGCCACCATGGTCGAGCGGTTCGGCAGCGTGTCGATCAGCCCTTCGCCGGCCAGCCGCACCAGCGCCTCGCGGATCGGCGTGCGCGACATCTGGAAGCGCTCGGCGAGCTGGACCTCGTCGATCGGACTGCCGGGCGGCAGGACGAGATCGAGGATTTCATCGCGCAGCAGATCGTAGACGAATTTCACGCCGGAGCCGCGTTTGCGCTCCGGGGCGGGGATTGCCTTGGTCTTGGTGGCGGTCATGGAAAACCCTCTTGTCGACAAGAGGGATACGGATTGTACGGCGATCGATCAATCGGAGCCCGGCACTTTCCCGGGGCTGCCCTCCTCTCAATTCCGGCTGAACGGGGTGGCGTCGCGAACCTCCGTCACCTCGACAAGGCCGGTGAGCTGCCGGTCTAGCTGCCGGGAGGCGGCTCCGCGACAGAGAGGCCGGTGACGCCATGCTTCGCGATCAGCCGCCCGACGACCCCGCTCTCGATGGCGGCGATGATGAAGCTCCTGAGATAGTCGAGGGCGATGCCGGAGGCCTTGGGGGTGCCCAGCGCCTGCTGGACCGCCATGAAGCGGCCGGGGAGCATGCGCGAGCCCGGCAGCGTCTTCTCGTCCTCGATCAGCTTCGGCCTCAAGCCTGCGAGGGCATCGAGCTTCCGGTCGACGAAATGCTGGTATGCGCCGTCGAAACCTTCTCCGGTGACGAGCTCGGCCTCGCGGATGTTCCGTTCGAGCCAGAGGCCATAGGCCGTGCGCGCGGCGACCGCGATGCGCCGGCCCGGACGATCGACCTCCGCCACCGATTGCAGGTCCGAGCCCGCCGGCACCAGATAGGTCGCCTCGATCTCGGTATAGGCCGGGGTGAAGTCGATCACTGCGGCGCGCTGCGGCTCGGCCCCGACCAGCGCGACATCCCATTCGTCGCGCTCGGCCGCATCCGCGAGCGGGCCCGGCGATGGATAGGTGACGTATTGGAGTGGCAGGCCGAGGCATTCGGCGAGGATCGCCGCCATGTCCGGCGAGACGCCGGCCGGGCCGCCATCGGCCGTGCGGCTGGAAACCAGCAGGAAGTTCGACAGGTTGATGCCCGCCCGCAGCACGCCATGGCGCGAGAGCGCCTGGCGAACAGCTTCGGGTGGCGCCCCGATGATCGCGCCGATCCGCTTGGCTTCCTCGGTCATCGTCAGGCCGTCCGCAGAGTTTGCGCGCTGAAGCGCGTCGTGCCGGTCTTGTGGCCGAAATCGGAGGGGCGCGATGTAGGGCGGGTCAGCACGGTGTCGATAGCCTTGTCGATCGCAGGAAAGCTTGCGTGAGGGCGTACAGCTTCCGCTTTTCCGCGCGCCACCGCAACAGCGGCCCGCCGAATCGAAAGGGGCGAGAGGGCAGTGCCGTCGCGCTCCGCGTCAGCAGCCGATCACCTTGAACTCGACGCGACGGTCGAGCGCGTCGCTGGCGTCGTCCTTGCCGGTCCCGACGAGGTTTTCCTTGAAGCCGCGGCCGGTCGCGATCATGCGGCCGCGATTGTCGGGTGCGCCGGTCAGCAGCAGATCCATGACGAACTGCGCTCTCAGCGCCGAGAGCCGGTCGTTCACCTGTGGCAGGCCGGTGTGCGAGGTATGGCCGACGATCTCCAGGCAGGCGCCTTTCTGGCGCGAGCGCGTCGCGATCTGGCTCAGCCACATCGGATAGGGCTCGGTGATCTGGCGATCGTCGATGAACTGCGTCGTGCCGGGCTTGAACAGCAGCTTCACCATCAATCGGTCCGTGCCGAGGCCATAATCGATCAGGTCGCCGAAGGCATCGACCATGTCCTCGCGCCGGGCGAGCTTGCTGGCGGCGAGATAGGTCCCGATCCTGACGCGGTGCTGCTCGCCGCCCGGCAGCCTGCGCGCCGTCCGATAGAAGGCGAGCGCCTCGCGGAAATGCTGGGTCTCATAGGCGAGGATGCCGTCATTGATCAGCGCATTGGCGGTGAGCTTCTCGACATAGCCGGGATCGATCGGGTCCCCGAGCTTCGTGCCCTGGCAGGTCTTGATATAGGCGTCCGTCGCCTGATCCTTCGCCCAGAGCGGCGAGTCCCGGTAATAGGGCGTCGGCGTCGTATCGACGCCTTCGGTGCGGGCGCGCGTGACGCCCTTGGAGACGATGCTGTTGGATTTGAGATCGGCCAGCGTCAGGCAGATCCGGTAGGCGTCGCGCGGGCCGTCCGCCACGCCCTGGTTGTTCACGGCGGTGAAGGTCCCGACCAGCACCACCGGCTTGCTCGCCAGGGCTTCGCTGTCGAAGGGCAGGACGGTGAAACGCGGGTAGTTCGTCCGCACGAGCTCCATCAGGGTCGCCTGCATCGAGCGCGTCGCGGTCGATTGCGCGCCCGAGGCCGCGTCGATCAGCGGGTCGATCACCAGTTCGATCCTGTCGCCGGAGACGGCCGCCTTGGTGAAGAGGTCGTCGGCCGCCTTGCGCAGCGCCTCGGCGAAGGGCGTGGGGGTTGGCGGTGGCGGCGCGGTCTGGGCGCCGGCCGATATGGTGCCCCCCAGTAAAGCCAGGGCGATCATGACGGTCTTGAAGCGGACAAAGCCTGCCATGCCTCACCTCTCCGGCTTCGGCCGGGCTTCCCGCCGCGGCCACCCTGCATCAGCGGCATTGCCGCAATTGTTCGCGCCCCGCCGGCGTGAGATCGCCGAGCTGCGCGCGCATCAAAAGTTCGGCGCATTCGCCGGAGGCTCGCCCGCGCGGTGCGGCGTCCGGCGGGCGCAGTGCGGCACCCGGCAGGGCGACGGGCTGCGTCGATCGGTTCGGCGACAGCGAGCCGGATACACCGAGCCGGGCCGCCATGGCCTGCTCGACATTCCTGCGTTCCTCGGCGAGGCGCTGCTTTTCCGTCTCGATCGCAGCGAGCTCCGATTCCCGGCGGGCGAGTTCGTCGGCGAGGCGCGCGCGTTCCGCCTTGTCCTGCGTGCGCGACGCGGGTAGGGCAGGGGCGATGGCGACAGGCGCTGAGCCCTGAGCCGGCACGGGCGGCGGGACGCCGACCGCGTCGCCGATATCCTTGCGGGCGAGATCGTCGGCGGCCTGCCGCCGCCCCTGTTCCGCCCGTTCGAGGCGCTGGAGCAGCGCACGTTCGCGCTCGGCGAATTCGCGTATGAGTTTCTCACGATCGCTCGAGACCAAGGAGCGGCGTTCGAGCAGATCGAGCCGCGTACGCGCGTCGATGACGAAGAAACTCTGCGGATAGCGCTGGATGAAGGCCTGCAAGGCGGTGGTGTCGTCGCTGGCGCGGATGCGGCGCCAGACATCGGCATCGGTCTCCTCGCGGTTGAGGTAGAAATCGCCGAGCAGGGAGAGCGAGAGTTCCGGCGTCTGCTTGCCGGCGGTCGTGTCGTAGACGCTCTTCTGGACGCGGCGGAACAGCGCGGCGACTTCCAGTCCGGGCTGGTCGATCTCACGCACCAAAGCGGCGGTGAAGGGGCTGTTGCGGCCGGCACCGTCGGCGGCGACGTCGTTGGCCTGCGTGGCATAGGCGATGACCATGCCCTGTGCGCGCTGGACCGGGGCGAGACCCGACGCAACCGAGAAACCGCGCGTCGCCTGCCGCTTGGCGAGCAAGCCGACGAACGGATTGTTGCGGCAGGCGTCGAGCACCATGATCTTGACGCCCTTTGCGTAATTCAGCGCAGTGACGACATCGTTGAGCCGGGTCGTCTCGTACTGGACGCCGACCTCGTCCTCGATCTTGGCCTCTACGGGCACGAGATAGTTCTCGCCGTTGAACTGGAAGCCGTGCCCGGCGAAATAGAACATCGCGGCGTCGGCATCCTGCGCCAGCCGGGCGAAGCGCGTCAGCGCCGCATCCATGCCGCGCTTGTCGAGATCGATGCCGTCGACCACCTCGAAGCCGACCTTGCGCAGGGCGGTGACCATGTCGCGTGCGTCGTTCACGGTGTTCGGCAGCGCCGGCGCATTGCGATAGCTGGAATTGCCGATGACGAGCGCCACGCGGCGATCGGGCGGCGTCTCGGCCAGGGCAAGGCCGGACCAGAGCATGAGGAGCAGGCCGCAGAGTCTGGCGACGAGGGTCATGGGTGCATCCTGGAGGCTGCTCGCAGCCTCTACGTCATGCTAATGCATGATCCCGGCCATCTCCAGAACAAAGCATAGTCCTCATCGAAAAGGGACGGCGTTTTGCTTGAAGGCTGCAATCGTCGCTGATAGCCTTCGGCCTATCTTCTCGCGAAAGGAAGACGCTGATGCTTCGCATTGCGCCGGCGCTTCTCCTGTTGGGTCTTGCCCTGGCGATGCCGTTCGCGGGCGCATCGGCGCAGGATCGCGCCCGGCAGCGCAGCCCGGCCCCCGCGACGGCGCGTCTTTCCTTCGTCGGCCTCGCCGACAAGGCACAGGTTCCCGCCAAGCTTACGGTGCGGTTCGCGATCTCAGGCATGGAGGTCGTGCCGGCCGGGCAGGCGATGCGCAATGCCGGGCATCACCACCTGCTGATCGATACCGAATTGCCGCCGCTCGACCAGCCGATCCCCAGCGACTTCAATCATATCCATTTCGGTGGCGGCCAGACCGAGGCCGAGATTGCACTCACGCCTGGCAAGCACACGCTGCAACTGCTCTTCGCCGACCACAATCATGTGCCGCATGATCCGCCGGTGGTGTCGGAGCGCATCACGGTCGAGGTCTCGGCGGCGCCTGAGAAACCACGCTCAGTCGCCGCGCCCGGCGCCCGTGTCTTCTTCATCGATCTGCAGGACGGCGCGACGATCCCGAGCCGCGCCAAGATCCGCTTCGGTGCGGAGGGCATATCGGTGACGCCGGCCGGAACCACCAGCGCGAACGGCGGCCACCATCATCTCCTCGTCGATACCGAGCTGCCGGCGCTGGACCGCGAGATTCCCAGCGACTTCAACCATCTGCATTTCGGGCGCGGGCAAACCGAGGTCGAACTCTCGTTGCCGCCCGGCGAGCATACGCTGCAACTGCTGATGGGCGATCACGAGCATGTGCCGCATGATCCGCCGGTCGTGTCCCAGCGCATCCGGGTCCGCGTTGTCGCCGACGGGCAGCCGGCTGTCGCAGCTCCGGCGCCACAGCATGTCCATGGCGCCGGCCAAGCCCGCACGGCGTCGCCCAACGATGCCGCGGTCTATTTCGTCTATCCCAGGGATGGCGACCGGATCTATCCGACCTCGACGATCCGCTTCGGCCTGCGCAACATGGGCGTGGCGCCGGCCGGCGTCGCCAAGCCGAATACCGGCCATCACCACCTGCTGGTCGATGCCGGGCCGCCCTCGTTCGACGAGCCGATCCCGGCCGATCTGAACCATATCCATCTCGGCGGCGGCCAGACCGAATACAAGCTGACGCTGCCGAACGGGCGGCACACGCTGCAGCTCCTGCTCGCGGACGAGAACCATCTGCCCCACGATCCGCCGGTGATCTCGGAGCGCATCACGGTGATCGTGGCGCCGGGTGGTCCGCATGCGAGGAGGCGCCGGTGATGTCGCAAGCTCGCATCGCAGCAGCCGGCCTTGTCGCGCTGATGGCCTGGCAGGGGCTCGTTTCAGAAGTCGCGGCGCAGACCGCCACGCGCCAGCCGGCTCCGCCGGGCGCGCAAGTCTATTTCCACTATCCGATCGATGGCTTGAGCGTTCCCGAGCGCTTCACCGTGCGGATCGGCCTGCGCGGCATGGGCGTCGCGCCGGCAGGCGTCAATCACGCCCGAACCGGGCATCATCATCTGCTGATCGATACCGATCCCGGCCCGCCGGACCAGCCGATCCCGTCCGACTACAACAACATCCATCTCGGCAACGGGCAGACGGAAGTGGTGGTGACGCTGCCCAAGGGCCGGCACACGCTGCAATTGCTGCTCGGTGACCACAATCATACGCCGCATAATCCGCCCGTGATGTCGCCGAAGATCACGGTCAATGTCCGCTAGCTGAAGGATATCGTCTGCCGATGGCTTGGTTGCGCGTTCTGGCCACTGCGATCGTGCTGCAGGGATTGTCGGGTCTGCCCGGCTTTGCCCAGCAGCCGGGCGAGCCTGCGCGTGTCGCCCTCGTCATTGCCAACGAAGCCTATCCGGAGGCGCCGATCGCCGGCACCGCCCAGCAAGGCCGCGCCGTCGCCGAGACCTTGAGCGCCGGCGGCTTCGATGTCGTCGCCGTCGAGAATGCCGACCGCAATGCCTTGCGGCAGGCGATCGCCGGCTTTGCCAGCAAGCTCCGGCGCGGCGCGCAGGTCGTCGTCTTCTACAGCGGCCACGCGATCCAGCAGCGGAACCGCAATTTCCTGGTCTCGACGCAGAACGGCGCTGAGGGGGTGGTCGATCTCGACGAGATCATCGATCCGCTGATCGTTGCCCGGCCGGCGAGCGCCCTGGTGTTTCTGAATGCCGGCCGCGACAATCCCTGGCAGG
This sequence comes from Allobosea sp. GW822-FHT05A11, assembly GCF_058800455.1. Classification (NCBI taxonomy): domain Bacteria; kingdom Pseudomonadati; phylum Pseudomonadota; class Alphaproteobacteria; order Hyphomicrobiales; family Alloboseaceae; genus Allobosea; species Allobosea sp. GW822-FHT05A11. The sequence continues at coordinate 419,422 of NZ_JBXAMI010000005.1, forward strand.
GCAAGGCGAAGGGGCTCCTGCCGTTGGAGCCGATGGAAGGGATCGCCGTGCTGTTCCCGACGGCGCCGGGCAAGACGCTGCCGGGTGGCCCCGACCGCGCGGTCGCCGCCTGGCTGAAGGCGATCCGGACGCCGGGGCTGGACATGACGCAGGCGCTGAAGCAGGTGCGGGACACGGTTTCGCGCGAAACCCGGCGAAGCCAGCAGGTCTGGCTCTCGGCGGAGCCATCCAAAGGGCTCGTGGTCACGCCGATCACTCGGCCGGTCGCCGTCGCGCAGGGCAGCCGCGCCGTCATTCCGCCGCCCCAGACACCGGGCGCGACCCAGGACTCGGCCTATGATCTCGCTTTCTGGGAATCGATCCGCAACAGCCGCAGCGCCGCGGAGTACCGTGCCTATCTCGATGCCTATCCGAACGGGCGGTTCGCCTCGCTCGCCCGCACGCGCGAGCAGGAATATCGGGCCGGCCCGACTGCGCCTGCTGCCCCTGCCGCCGTTGCTGCAGTGGCGGCGCCGCCAGCCGCTTCCCAGCCGGTCGCCGGCGCACCGCAGCGCGATTGCGCGGGCTGTCCCGAACTGGTCGCGATCCCCGCAGGCAGCTTCCAGATGGGCTCGAACGATCTCTACGAATTCGAGAAGCCGGTGCATCCGGTGACTATCCGCGGCTTCCTGCTCGGGGTGCGGGAGGTGACGTTCGAGGAATGGGATCTCTGCATCGACCAGGGCGGCTGCAACTACCGGCCTGACGATCGCGGGCTCGGCCGCGGCAAGCGGCCGGTCACCGATATCCACTGGAACGATGCCAATGCCTATCTCGCCTGGCTCTCGGCCCGGAGCGGAAAACCCTATCGCCTGCCGACCGAGAGCGAATGGGAATACGCCGCGCGCGCCGGTACCACGACGACCTATCCCTGGGGCCAGGCCCTGGTGAAGGACCGCGCGAACTGCCTCGGCTGCAACGACCAGAAGCGCGGCAGCGCCGTTGCGGCCGGCCAGTTCCCCGCCAATGCCTTCGGTCTCTACGACATGGCCGGCAATGCCGCCGAATGGGTCGCCGATTGCTGGAGCGAGAATTATCGCAGCGCGCCCCGCGACGGCAGCGCCTTTACGGTCGGGGGTTGCCGCGAGCGGGTGTTGCGCGGCGGCTCGTTCAACAACGATCCGCGCTATCTGCGTTCCGCCGCGCGCTTCAAATACGAAGCCGACGTGCGCTTCTACACTAATGGTTTTCGTGTCGCGCGGGACCGATAGACCAATCATTCCTCCCTGAATTGCAGGGGCGGCATGCGTGCCGCCTGCCTTGAAGCGCGTGCCTTTCCGCCGGCAATACAGACCGGGAATCAATCAGGAAGGGGAGGCCCGCATGGCCAAGGAATTCACCGGCAAGCGCGTGATCGTGATGGGCGGCAGCCGCGGCATCGGCCGCTCGATCGCGCTCGGCTTCGCCGCGGGCGGGGCGGCCGTCTCGATCTGCGCACGCAGCGCCGGGCCGCTTGAAGCGACGCGCCAGGAGATCGCGGCGCTGGGCGTCGCCGCCCATGCGGCGACCGTCGATCTCGCCGATGCCGGCCAGATCGAGGCCTATGTGCCTGAGGCCGTGAAGGCGCTCGGCGGGCTCGATATTCTCGTCAACAACGCGTCGGGCTTCGGCCAGAGCGATGACGAGGACGGCTGGGCGGCCTCGCTCAGCGTCGATATGATGGCCGTGGTGCGCGGCAGCCATGCGGCCATCCCGCATCTCCAGCCGGGTTCGTCGATCGTGAACATCTCGTCGATCTCGGCCCTACGGGCCTCGGCGCGCTCGGCGCCCTATGGCGCGATCAAGGCTGCGGTGATGCATTACACCGGCAGCCAGGCCAAGATGCTGGCGCGCAAGGGCATCCGGGTGAACTGCGTCGCGCCGGGCTCGATCGAGTTTCCCGGCGGCTCATGGGAAAACCGCAAGACCTCCAATCCCGAGCTCTACAATGCGACGCTGGCGAACATTCCCTTCGGGCGGATGGGCAGGCCTGAGGAGATCGCCGAGGTCGTGCTGTTCCTCGCCTCGGCCAAGGCGAGCTGGGTCACCGGCCAGAGCATCGTCGTCGATGGCGGGCAGCTCGTCGGGCCCTAAGTCCGGTCAGAGCCGCAAGCCGCCATCCACGGCGATCTCGGCGCCGTTGATATAGCTGCCCTCGGGCGAGCAGAGCAGCAGCGCGATGCCCTCGCAATCCTCAGGCCTGCCGATCCGGCCCAAGGGGATGCGGGCGAGGACCTGCTGCTCCCGTCCGGGCTGGGCCAGCACGGCGCGGTTGCGGTCCGTCAGGATGGCGCCGGGCTTGACGATGTTGAAGGTGATGTCCGGCGCCTGCGTGGTGCGGGCGAGGTTCAGGATCATATTGGTCTGCGCGGCCTTGGTGGCGGCGTAGTAGAGATGCGTCGGATTGGGGCGCGCTTCTTGCACGCTGCCGATCGCGATCACCCGGCCGAAGCCGCGCGACAGCATCCCCGGCAGGAAAGCCTGCAACAGCCTGACGGTGGCGTGGAGATTGATCTGCGTCTGGGCGGCCATCGCTGCTTCCGAGACCGCGTCCCAGGTCTCCAGCATCTCGACCGAAGCGCAGAGCACGAGGATATCGGGTTCGGTGCCCTTTGCCATGAGCTGCGCGGCCATCGCAGCGGGGGCGGCCGGCTCGGCGAGGTCGGCGATCAGGGCCGTGGCCGCGTGGTTTTGCGCCCGCAGGTCGGCGACCGCCGCGTCGGCGGCGGCGGCGTCCCGGTCATGGATGATGGCATGCGCGCCGGCATCCGCGAGGCGTGTCGCGATCGCCAGCCCAATGCCGCGCGCCGCGCCGGTGACCAGCGCGATGCGGCCTGAAAGCGGACCCGTCATCAGCCGAGCAGCGGTTTCACGCGCGCCGTCGCATCGTCCATCGCCTGCTGCGCCGGCTTGCGGCCGAGCACGGCGGCCTGCGTTTCCTCGATGAAGATGTCGTGGGCGCGGGCCTGCTCGTCGAAGGCTGGCAGGTGGATGCGCGAAGCCTTGAGCGCGGCGGCCTCGTCGGCGGCATAGGGCATCGCGGCTTTCAGCTTCTCGTCGGCATAGGTCGAGATGCGCACCGGACCGTTGCCGTTCAGCGCCATGGCGGTCGTGCCGGCCTTCGAGGACAGCGCGCGGATGAACTCCCAGCTCAGCGGCTTCTGCCTGGCGTTCTTCGGGATCATCAGCGCCCAGAACTCGGTCGTCGGGGCGAAGGCGACCTTGCCGACGAGATCGGCCGCCATCGGTGGCAGCAGCGACTTGAAGCGCCCGCCATACTTGCCCTTTGAGGGGTCGTTATAGGTCACCAGTCGGGCGAAGGGGTTGATCGTCATGGCAGCCCGGCCCTGCTGCATCCAGGTGGTGATCTCCTCGTTGTTCACCGTCGCGAAATTCCGCGGCAGCACGCCGGCCTTGTAGAAATCGGCGAGCAGGGTGAGCGTCTTCACCATCGGCGGCTCGGCCGCGACGATCTTGCCGTCGGTCGTCATGTAGTCGCCGCCGAGGCAGCGGGCGAGCGTCAGGAAGTTCGAGGCGAAGACGGCGGTGAAGGCGAGGCCGTAGACTTGCGTGCCATCCTCGCGCTTGAAGGTGAGCTTGCGGGCCAGCTCCGCCAGCTCCTCGAATGTCGTCGGCAGCTTGGTGACGCCGCGCTCTTCCAGCAGGGCCTCGTTGTAGATCAGCGCGTTGGTCGCGTGGCGCACCGGGATGCCGTGCAGGGCATCGCCGACCTTGAGCGGGGCGAGCAGGCCCGGCGCGAAATCGTCAAAGGCCTCGATCGGCGCCTGCTTCATCAGCGCGTCGAGCGGCTCGAAGAGCTGGAGATTGCGCGGCACCGCGCGGCCATTGACGAGATAGGCGACGTCGATCGAGGTCTCCGACAGCGAAGCCTCGCGCAGCAGCCGCTCATGAACCGCGTTGACATCGCCGAACGTGACCCAGTTCACATTGGCGTCGTTCGCCTTTCGGAAGGCTTCGGTGGCGTCGCCGCCGGGACCGGTCGTCGCGGCATTCTGGTGGACGCGGTGACCGAGCGCGGTCAGCGTCTTCTCCTGGGCGAAGGCGGCGCGCGGGAGAAGCGCCGCGGCGGCTGCGGCGCCGGTGAGCGCACCGAACCGGCGGCGCGAGATGCGGGATGTCATCGATTGTCCTCCGGTGTTCGTTTTCGGGCGTGATGCGCCGCTTCCTCGATCGTCAGGCCGGCAGCAGCGGCTGTACGCGCTTGACCAGCGAGGCCATCGCCTCTTCCGGCGTCTTCATGCCGAGCACGGCGGCTTCGGCTTCTTCCTTGAACAGATCGCCGGCGCGGGCGGCCTCGTCGAAGGCCGGCATCGGGACGCGCGCGACCTTGAGCACCTTCAATTCCTCGGCGGCGTAAGGCACGGACCCGGCGAAGCCCTGATCGGCATAGGTCGAGGCGCGGACCGGGCCGTTGCCGTTGAGGGCGGCCTTCAGCGTCGCCTCCTTGGAGGTCATCGCCTTGATAAAGCTCCAGGCGAGGTCCTTGCGCTTGGCGTTCTTCGGGATGACCATGCCCCAGAACTCGACCTTGGCCGGGGCTGCAGCGTATTTGCCGGCGAGCGCCTTTGAGGCGGGCACCGCGATCGTCTTGATCTTGCCGGGGAATTTCGACTTCTGCGGGTCGTTGTAGATGCGGTTGCGGCCCATGCTCTGCAGGCTCATCGCGGCGCGGCCCTGCTGCATCCAGACATTGACGTCTTCGGGCGAGAGCGTCGCGAAATTGCGCGGGAAGGCATTGGCCTGGAAAAGCTCGCGCAAGGTGCGGATCGCGTTCAGCATCGGCGGCTGGTCGGCGACGCATTTGAAGTCCGGCGTAATGAAATCGCCGTCCCAGGCGCGGGCGAGATCGATCACGTTGGGATAGGTCGCGCCCGGCGTGCACAACCCGACGACCTGTGTGCCATCGGCGCGGCGATAGCTGCAGGCCTTGGCGATCTCGATCATCTCCTCGATCGTCCCGGGCGGCTTGGAGAAGCCCTTCTCGGCCAGAATCTCCTCGTTGTAGTGCAGGCCGGAGGAGGCGTGGCGGAACGGGATCGCGAGCTGCTTGCCACCGACCTTCATGCCCTCGATCAGGCCGGGGAAGATATCGGCGATGTCTTCGACCGGGTCCTTCTTCAGATAGTCGTCGAGCGGCTCGAACAGGGTCGCGGCGCGCGGCACGACCTGCGTGTTGACGACGAAACCGACATCGACGGAGGTCTCGCCGAGGCTCGCCTCGCGGAACAGGCGCTCCTGCAGCGGCCCGGTGTCGAACGTCGTCCACTGGACGGTGACGCCGTTCTTCTGCGCCCAGTCCTTGGTGATGTCTCCGCCCTGCGCGCCGGTCGCGACCGTCTGCATGACGCGATGGGTGAAGACGTTGAAAGGCCCGCTCTGCGCCTGCGCCGTGTGGCCCAGCCCGGCGAAGCTCAGTCCGAGGATACCGGCGCCGAACTGCCTACGGTCGAGTGTCGCCCCTTGACTCATGATGATCCTCCCTATGGCTCGCGAGTTCCGCGATGGCGGCTTCTGCCGCTTCGAAATGCTTGTTCATGGCGGCGGAAGCCGCGGCGGCATCGCCCGCGCGGATGGCGTCCACGACAAGGACATGGCGCTTGAACGTGCGCTGCCAGTCCTCGGGACCGCGCGCCTCGCGCGAGTTGAAAATCTCCATCACCTCGCGGATGACGGGGCGCAGGCCGCGGAGCTGGAAATCGAGCAGGCGGTTGCCAGAGGAGGCTGCGACCGCTTCGTGGAAATCGAGATCGGCCTCGATCCAGAGCGGCACGTGGCCCAGCGCATCCTCCATCCGGGCGAGGATGAGATCGAGCTTCTCGATATCCTCGTCCGTACGCCGTTCGGCGCTATGCGCCGCGATCGGCGGCTCCAGGATGCGGCGCAGTTCGACGGCTTCGGTCAGGCCGTTGGGACGGCCGCGCACGGCGAAACGATAGAACCGGTCGAGCGGCGCGGCATCGAGCGCCTGCACCCGCGTCGGCTTGCCCTGCTGGATATGGACGACGCCCATGGCCGCGAGCTGGCGGATGGCCTCGCGCGCGATCGGCTTGCTGACGCCGAAGGAGGCGGCGATGCGCGCTTCCGACGGCAGGAAATCGCCCGGCTTCAAACGGCCCTCATGGATCGCCTGCGTGATGCGCTGGATCACGGCATCGCCGAGGCGCATCGGCACGACATCGCCGCCCGCGAACGGGTCGTCGGCATCCAGCACGGAACGGGCGATATCGCTCATCAATTTCCTCCGGCGGGGATCATTGACAGATGCCGCGTTCCTTGGCAACTGTTCAACCTATCAGATAAGCAAGTGTCGTTCAGCCACGCGCCTCGGGAGGGCCATGCCGCATGTCGGCCAGCCGCATCGCCAAAATAGATGTTCATCCGCTGCGGGCGACGCTGCCCAAGGTTCAGCGGACCTCGCAGGGCGACTACCCGGCGATCGAGATCGTCGTCGTCGAGGTCGAGACCGAGGACGGCGCGATCGGTTTCGGCGAGGGATTGTGCCGGCGCGGCGCGGCCGGCTATGCGCGCTTCATCGAGGAGGCGCTGGTGCCCCGGCTGATCGGGCGCGATGCCGCCGACCGGCGCGCGCTGTGGAAGGCTATGCGGGCGGCGCTTTCGGGGCGGCCCGGCGGGCAGGTCGTCGAGGCGATTGCGGCCGTCGACATCGCGCTCTGGGATATCGCCGGCAAGCAGGCGGGGCAGCCGGTCCACAAGCTGCTCGGCGGCATGGGGCGCACGGAGGTCGCGGCCTATGCCTCCTCGATCAACTGGCTCGACGACGCCACGGTCGAGGCCGAGGTGGCGGCGGCGCTGAAGGCCGGCTTCCGCGAAATCAAGGTCAAGCTCGGCCATCCCCTGCGTGATGCCATCGCCCGCGCGAAGCTGATCCGCCGGCTCGCCGGCGACGAGATCGCGCTCTATGTCGATGCGAACTGGGCCTATGACGTCGACGACGCGATGATCGTCGGCCGCGCGCTCGCCGATCTCGGCTACGGCTTCTTCGAGGAGCCGATCGCGCCGCATGACCGTGAAGGCTATCGCCGTCTTGCGCAGCATCTGCCGATACGGCTTGCGGCCGGCGAGAGCGATTTCGTCGCGGGCGAGGCGCTGACCATGCTGCAGGACCGCTCGCTCGGGCTGATCCAGCCGGACGTGACACGCTCCGGCGGCATCACCGAGACCTGGCGCATCGCCGAGCTCGCTGCGACCTTTAACACGGCCTATGCGCCGCATGTCGGCTGGTCGGGCGCGATCTGCGTTGCCGCGAGCCTGCAGCTCGCCGCAGCGGCGGAGAGCTTCCGTACCTTCGAATGCATGGTCTACGAGAACCCGCTGCGCGACGCTTTCACGCAGCCGCTCGTCGGCGAGGGCTCGCAGCTCGTCGACGGCAAGCTCGCGATTCCGCAGGGGCCGGGCCTTGGCATCGAGATCGACCGCGAGGCGCTGAAGCGCTTCAGGATCGCCTGATGAGCGCCCGTACGCCTTTCTCGGCGATCGCGCTCGTCACCCCGGTTCAGCTCATGATCGGCGGCATCATCTTCGTGCCGGCGCTCTATGTCTTCTGGCTGAGCCTCAACCAGTCCTCCTTCGGACAGGCGGCGACGTTCGTCGGCCTCGCCAATTACGCGAAGGTGCTGAGCGATCCGTATTTCTGGAAGGCGCTGCTCAACACCGTCATCGTCGTCGCCGTCGTGGTGCATGTCGAACTGCTGATCGGGCTCGGCATGGCCCTGTTCTTCGCCTCCGGCGTGCCGTTGCGCGCGCTGCTGCTCGCGATCGTGCTCGCGCCCTATGCCGTCAGCGAAGTCTCGGCGGTGGTGATGTGGCGCTACCTGTTCGAGCCCGATGTCGGGATGATGAGCCGGCTGCTGATGACGCTGGGCCTGCCGCCGATCGAATGGGCGGTGAACCCCAGCCACGGCCTCGCCATGGTCAGCCTGCTCTCGATCTGGCTGCATCTGCCGTTCTCGTTCATCATCCTCTACGCGGCGCGGCTTTCGATCCCCAGCGATCTCTATGAGGCCGCCTCGATCGACGGTGCCTCGGCCTGGACTTCGTTCCGCCGGATCACGCTGCCGCTGCTGATGCCGGCGCTGCTGATCGCCGCCCTGTTCCGCTATATCTTCGCCTTCCGCCTGTTCTCGGAGGTCTGGCTGATGACCGGCGGCGGGCCGGCGCGCTCGACCGAGGTGATGGCGGTCTATCTCTATCTCGAGGCCTTCCGCTACAACGCCTTCGGCTCCGCTGCCGCTACCGGCTGGCTGCTGGTGCTCGCCTCGCTCCTGCTCGCGCTGTTCTACCTGCGCCGGCTCTACAAGGAGATGTTCGCGCGTGCCTAAGCTGCTCCGCCATCTTCTGAAGCTCGTCGGCGTTCTCGCGGTCGTCGCCTGGTCGCTGGTGCCGATCGGGCTGATCGCGATGTCCTCCTTCAAGGCCGACCGCGACATCTTCTCGACCACCGGTACCTTCTCCTTCGCGCCGACGCTGGCGAACTACCAGGCGCTGTGGAGCCGCTGGGGCGATTTCTTCTTCGGCCTGTGGAACAGCTTCCTTGTCACGGTCGGTGCGACGGTGCTGGCCGTCGGTGTCTCGCTGCTCGCCGGCTTCGCCTATTCGCGCTTCGCCTCGAAGGGCCTGCAGGCCTCGGCGTTCTTCCTGATCTTCATCCGCCTGATCCCGCCGATCGTGATCACGTTGCCGCTCTTCCCGGTGGTGAACTGGCTGGGCTTGAACGACACGCATTTCGTGCTGATCGTGCTCTACGCCACCTTCTTCGTCTCGCTGGGCACGGTGGTGATGCGAACCTTTATCGACCAGATCCCGCGCGAGCTCGACGAGGCCGCGATGATGGACGGTGCCTCGCAGTTCCAGATCATCATGCGCGTGATCCTGCCGATGGCGGCACAAGGGATGCTCGCGGTCTCGGTCTTCGTCATCGTCTATGCCTGGAACGAGTTCCTCTTCGCCTTCATCTTCACGACGACCAAGGCCAAGACAGCGCCGCTGGTGATCTCCGAGATGATCGGCGCCGTCGAGGGCGTCGAATGGGGCGTGCTTTTCGCAGCCTCCACCGTGCAGCTCGTGCCGGTGCTCGCCTTCGTCATCCTCATGCAGAAGCATCTCGTGGCGGGGCTCACCGCCGGCGCGGTGAAGGGATAAGCCATGACCCAGCTCGACGACCTCAGACGCGCGATCCGCGAGAGCGATCCGCAACTCAGCCGCTTCGACCCGCTGCCGCGCATCATCTGCCTCGACGATTTCGACCGCGGCATGTGCGGCTGGACCCAGCTCGTCGGCAATTACGAGGACACGCTGGACGCGATGCTGCCGGGCTATGCCCAGCACAGCCACGCCATGCTCTCGACCCTGCCGAACTGGGATTTCGGCTCGCATGGCGGCGTCGACGGCTCCTACGCGCTGAAGATCGCGACCCGGCCGAAGAAAGGCGCGCAGAACGTCGCGATCAAGCGTCTGACCTTCCGCAAGGCCGGGCCGATCCGGCTGGAGGCCTATTTCACCTTCAAGCCGGAGGCGACGGAACTCGCGCTCTCGGAGACCGATATCCGCTCCTTCGGCTTCCTCTACGATCTCCAGATCGGCGATACCTCGGGGCCGGGCGACCGGGTGATGCCGCATTTGCGCTTCCTCAATGCGCAGGACGGCCAGCACATCCAGAAATGGCAGTTCAAGCGCAAGACGACGCCGATCAAGCCGATCGGCACCGCCGGCAAGACGATCACGCATTACCACCTCGCGCCCGATGACTGGGAGGATCTGCCGGGCGGCGAGCAAAGGCTCTGCTACAACGAGATCCCGACCAAGGTGAACTGGCATTATCTGCGCTTCGATTTCGACCTCGCCGCGATGCAGGCGACACGGTTTCAGGTCAATGACCGGGTCTTCGCCATGGATGGCTACGACTGCATCCGCATCCCCGCGATGAAGAACCTGTGGTGCATGCTGAACCTCGCCTTCTTCGCGGAGACGGATACCGACAAGCGCGCCTTCGCCTATCTCGACTCCGTCTGCCTGTCGGGGGATTTCTGATGCTGCCCGAGAACCTCACCGCCGTCGTTGCCCGCAATGAAAGCTGGACGGCTGAAAGCGCGACCGAGCCCTACGAGGCCGGCTGGGCGAAGGAGGCGATCGTCTTCGTGCGTGCGCTGAAGCCACCGACAGGCCCGTTGCCGAAAGCGCGGATCGAGATCTCGGCCGATGGCCTGCACTGGTGCGCCGAGGGCTCGGAATTCGACCTGCCGGCCGCGAGGGACGCCGTCACCTTCCAGCGGGTGAGCCATTTCGGCAATTTTCTGCGCGTCGCCGCGTCGCTGCCCGATGGCGCCGAGATCACGGTGCTGGTGACGCTTCACCTGAAGGTGTGATCCGCCGATAGGGCCATGGCCGGACGAGGCCGTGGCCAATGCGCCGGATGCGCGAGAGCGCATGCCCGTTCCGCCGATCCGGCTCTTGCCGTTTCCGGGAAAGCAGCCTCCCTTGCGGGTGGGAGGACTGGACGATGGACACGGACCGTTTGGCCGCGCAGCTGATCGACGAGCATGACCGCAACGAAAAATTCCGGCCCTTCGCAGCGGCGAACGGCATCGCCTCGCTCGACGATTCCTATGCCGTGCAGGAGCGCTATGTCTCGCTGCTGAAGCCGCGCTGCGGCGCTGCCGTCGGCTACAAGATCGGCCTGACCTCGCAGCGCATGCAGGCGATGTGCGGCATCGGCCACCCGATCGCCGGCGTCGTGCTGGCCGACCGGCTGCACCATTCCGGCGCACGCCTCGCCATCGCCGATTACGGCCGCATGGGTCTCGAATTCGAGATCGCGGTGCGCATGGCCAGCGACCTCCCCGCCGGCGGCCCGGCCTGGACGCCGGAGAATATCGCGGCCCATGTCGCCGGTGTCTGCGCCGCGATCGAGATCGTCGATGACCGCGCCGCCGATTATGCCGAGCTCGACGTGCTCTCACTGGTCGCCGACAATTCCTGGAATGGCGGCGTGATCCTGTCGAGATTCTGCAGCGACTGGCCGGCGCTGGACGCCGTCTCGGGCACGATCAGCCATAATGGCACGGAGATCGACCGCGGCTATGGCCGCGACGCCCTTGGCCATCCCTTCGCGCCGCTCGCCTGGCTCGCCAATGCGCTGGCGGCAAAGGGACAGAGCCTGAAATCCGGCGAGATCGTGATGACCGGCAGCCTCGTCACCACCCGCTTCCCCACCGAAAGCGAAACCTATCGCTTCGAGCTCGAAGGCATCGGCGCCGTCGAACTCAACGTCACCGCTTGAGATGCCGGAAAGTACGGTCATGACGTCTCGCCTCGCTGCCCGGATGAGCCGGGTCAAACCATCGGCCATCCGCGAGCTCCTGTGGCTCGGTGCCGATCCCAATGTGATCTCCTTCGGCGGCGGCTATCCCGACGCCTCGCTGTTCCCGATCGCGGGGCTCGACGAGGTCTTCCGCAAGACGCTGGCCGAGAACGGACAGGAGGCGCTGCAATACACCGTCTCGAACGGCAGCCCGCTGCTGCGCCGCCAGATCGCCGAGCGCATGACGCGCGACGACGTGCCCTGCACGATCGACGAGGTGCTGATCCTCCAGGGCGGCCAGCAGGGACTCGACCTCGTCGCCAAGATGTTGGTCGACAAGGACGACGTCATCGTCGTCGAGGACCCGACCTTCCTCGGCGCGCTGATCGCCTTCAACCCTTGCGAGCCGCGCTATGTCACCGTCGGCATGGACGAGGACGGCATGGATGTCGAGGCGCTCGACGCGGCGCTGAAGGCCAATCCGGGCGCGAAGTTCATCTATACCGTCCCGGATTTCCACAATCCGACCGGTGTCACCATGAGCCTGGCACGGCGCAAGCGGCTGGTCGAGATCGCCAATGCCCATGACATCATCATTCTCGAGGATTCGCCCTATCGCGAGATCCGCTTCGAGGGCGAGCGCATCCCGCCGATCAAGAGCTTCGACACCGAGGGCCGGGTGATCTATCTCGGCAGCTTCTCGAAGATCCTGGCGCCTGGCCTCCGGCTCGGCTGGGCCGTGGCCTCGAGCGAGCTGATCGAGCAGCTCGGCCTGCTCAAGCTCGCCGCCGATACGCAGACGAGCACACTCAACATGGCGGTCGCCTCGCGCTTCCTGGCGGATTACGACATCGACGCGCATATCGCGACGATCCGCAGCGCCTATCGCCGCAAGAAGAACCTGATGCTGGACACGATCCGGCAGAACTTCCCGCAGGAGATCGCCTGCACGGATGCGAGCGGCGGGCTCTTCACCTGGCTGACCTTCCCGGAAGGCTTCGACGCCGCCGCCTTCATGCTCGACCACGCGCTACCGGAAGCCCGCGTCGCCTATGTGCCCGGCGCGACCTTCTTCGCGCTCGACCAGCGGCCGAACCATGCCCGGATGAGCTATTCGACGCAGACGGATGAGCGGCTCGTCGCCGGCATCACGGCGCTCGGCAACGTCCTGAAAAGCCACATGGGGTCGCGGATTCGCGGCTGACACAAAACCCGCCGATCGACAACGTGCGCCGTGCCGCGACAGATGAGGACTGCACCATGCCCGTGACCATCCATCCCGTTCCGAAAAACGACCTGACACAGGCCGAGATCGAGCGCTGGCGGGCGATCCCCGTCGCGGTCGCTGTCGATCTCGGTCGCAATCTCAACCAGATCGACCCGGCCATCCGTCCCCTGATGCCGCCCGGTCAGCAGCCGCGCCTGTTCGGGCGCGCGGTGACCGCGTTCTGCGAGGCGCCGGATTTCGGCTCGGTCGTGCGCGCGATGGACGTCATCGGCCCCGGCGACGTCCTCGTCATCGCGGCGGCAGGGCATGCGGAGAGCGCGATGATCGGGGAGATCCTGGGCGGGCATATCCGCCGCAAGGGCGCCGTGGGCATCGTCTGCGACGGGGCGATCCGCGATGTCGGAATGCTCGCGAGCTGGACGGATTTCTCGGTCTTCGCGCGCTCGGTGACGCCACGCGGACCGTCCTCGGCCCAGCGCGGCGAGATCAACCGGCCGGTGACGATCGGCGGCGCGATCGTCTCGCCCGGCGATCTCCTGATCGGCGACGATGACGGGCTGGTCGCGCTGACGCCAGCAACGATCCGCGCCCGCATCGCCGATGCCGAAGCCCGGCTGGTGCTGGAGGCGAAATGGGACGCGGCCCTGACGGCCGGGGAGACGGCGGAGGCCGTCTTCGGGCTGAAAGCGCCGTAGGGCCGGACCGTCCGACAGGACGCGCAATGACCCAGCGCATGCTTGATTTTCACGGAAGCGGGTCGTCATCCCGGACAAGCAAGCCCGGGATGACGGCGTGGTTTCGTATAAAATCAGCAGCCTCTAGGCGACGGCCGCGACCGCTGTTTCGTTGGCCTTGTCCTGCCCTTCGAAGCTCGCCATCGCCGCGGCGACGCCGCCGCTGCGATGCGGTACGCCGGCCGCCGACAGGCCGAGCTCGACGCCCGACAGCGCGCCGAGCAGGCTGAGTTCGTTGCACTCGCCGAGATGGCCGATGCGGAAGACCTTGCCGGCGACCTTGCCGAGGCCGGAGCCGAGCGAGATGTTGTATTTCTCCAGCGCGATCTTGCGGAAGCGGTCGGCGTCATGGCTCGGCGGCATCAGCACGGCGGTGAGGACCGGCGAGTACTCGTCCGGATTCTGGCAGAGCACTTCGAGCCCCCACGCCTTGACGGCGGCGCGGCAGGCCGCGGCGAGGCGCTGGTGGCGGGCGAAGACGTTGTCGAGCCCTTCCTCCTGCAGCATCGCGAGCGCTTCCTTCAGGCCGTAGAGCAGGTTCGTCGCGGGCGTGTAGGGGAAGAATCCGCTGGCGTTGATCTTCACCATCTCCTGCCAGTCCCAGTAGGAACGCGGCAGCTTGTTGGTCTTCGACGCCGCGAGAGCCTTTTCGGAGATCGCGTTAAAGCTCAGCCCGGGCGGCAGCATCAGGCCCTTCTGCGAGCCGGAGACGGTGACGTCGACCTTCCATTCGTCGTGGCGGTAGTCGACCGAGGCAAGCGACGAGATCGTATCGACCATGAACAGGGCGGGGTGGCCGGCGGCGTCGATGGCCTTGCGGATCTCGGCGACACGACTGGTCGCGCCGGTCGAGGTCTCGTTATGGACGACCATCACCGCCTTGATCGCGTGGGCCTTGTCCTCGGCGAGCCTGGCCTCGATCGCGGCCGGATCGGCGCCGTGGCGCCAGTCGCCCGGGATGAACTCGACGTTGATGCCGAAGCGCGTGGCGATCTGCTTCCAGAGCGTCGCGAAATGCCCGGTCTCGGCCATCAGCACGGTATCGCCGGGGGAGAGGGTGTTGGTGATCGCCGCCTCCCAGGCACCTGTGCCGGAGGAGGGGTAGATCACGACCGGCTGGCTGGTCTTGAAGACGGCCTTGGAGCCTTCGAGGACCTCCTTGCCGAGCGCGCCGAACTCGGCGCTGCGATGGTCGATGATCGGCATCGCGATCGCACGCAGGATGCGGTCAGGGATCGGGCTCGGGCCGGGAATATGTAGGAAATGACGACCCTGCATGACGTTGTTATCCTCCCTTCGGCGCGCGGTGCGCCGTCACCTCACGTCATTTTGCATTCATTCTTTGGAAGATCAAGCTTGTCATGTAATTCATATGGGCAGATAGCAGGGCTCGACAGCGGGTCTGCGTCAGCTTAGCTGGAGATCATGAGCGAGACATCCATGAATGCAGATGAGGGCCGGAGTCGGGAGGCGGTGGAGGCTGCCAGGTCGTCGGGGACCCTTCATGGCGAGTTGCTGGCGGCGCTGCGCGATTTCATCGTCGAGGGGCATCTGGAGGATGGTGTGCGTATCCCCGAGCGCGCGCTGTGCGAGCGCTTCAGCATCTCGCGGACGCCATTGCGCGAGGCGCTGAAGGTTCTCGCGGCGGAGGGCTTGATCGAGCTTCTTCCCAACCGCGGCGCGCGCGTGCGCGAATTGAGCGCCGCCGATCTGCGCGAGCTTTTCGATGTCATGGGCGGGCTGGAATCGCTGGCCGGGCGCCTGGCCTGCGAGCGCATAACCGACGCTGAAATCGCCGAGATCGAGCGGGTTCACCATGAAATGTACCATTTCTACCTGCGTCGGGACGTGCACGGCTATTTCCGCTGCAACCAGGCCATCCACCAGATGATCGTGGCGGCCGCGGGCAACACGCTGCTGGCGTCGACCTATGCCGGCTTGGCCGGCCGCATCCGGCGCGTCCGCTATGCCGCCAACCTGGCGAAGGACCGCGACAGGCTGAGCGAGGCGATGCGCGAGCATGAGGCGATCCTGGATGCGCTGCGCCGGCGCGCGGGCAGCGAGTTGAGTGACATCCTGTTCCTGCATCTCAGGAACAAGCTGAAGGCGGCCCAGCCGGCGGCCTGAGCGCGCAGGCGGCCTCGGAATTGATAATGCCTGCGATCGCGAGGCTGAGGACGGGCAAGGAATGTTTCGTTCTCAATTCGACGGGTTTCATCTTTTAGATTGAATGCAAAATTTTTTGGTCTAGGGTCGCTCCCATGGCGCCGTCAGAGCGCGATGAAGGGAGAGAAAGACCATGAAGCAGCATTGGCTTGCCGCTACCCTGTCGCTCGGCGCCATCGCGCCCGCCTCCGCCTGGGAGCCGACGAAACCGGTCGAGATCGTCGTGCCGTTCTCGGCAGGCGGCGCCTCCGACCAGATGGCGCGGACGATCCAGGGCATCATCCAGAAGCATCAGCTCACCAAGCAGCCGATCATCGTCGTCAACAAGCCGGCCGCCGGCGGCGCCGAAGGCATGCTCGACATCCAGAAGTCGGCCGGCGACCCGCACAAGCTGATCACCACTTCGAGCGGCATCTTCATGACGCCGATGGCGACCAAGCTGGCGCTGAACTGGACCGACTACACTCCGGTCGCGATGCTGGCGCAGGATTCCTTCCTGCTCTGGGTCAATGCCAAATCGCCCTACAAGAACGCCGGCGACCTGATGGCGGCTGCCAAAGCGGCGAGCCCACCGATGAAGATCGGCGGTACCTCCTCCAAGCGGGAGGACAACCTTCTCGTCTTCGCCATGGAGAAGCAGGGCGGCACCAAGTTCGCCTATATCCCCTACACCTCCGGCGGCCAGGCCTCGACGCAGTTGTCGGGCGGGCATGTCGAAGCCACCACCAATAATCCGGCCGAGGACCTCGCCAACTGGCGCGGCGGCGCCACCCGCCCGCTCTGCGTCTTCGCCGAGCAGAAGATGGTATATAGCGAGAAGGTCGCGGACGGGCAGTCCTGGGCCGACATCCCGACCTGCGCCTCGCAGGGGCTGAATGTCAGCTACCAGATGCTGCGCGGCATGTTCATGCCCGGCAAGGTCACGAAGGAACAGCAGGCCTTCTATGTCGACATGTTCAAGAAGGTCTCCGAGACGCCGGAATGGAAAGAGTACCTCGCCCGCAACGCGCTGGCGGCGGATTACCGCGATGGCGATGCCTTCGTCTCCTTCCTGAAGGCGGATGAGGCGAAGCACGAGAAGCTGATGACCGAAGCCGGCTTCATGGCGAAGTGAACGGGTGACCGTTGCCGGGGTGCCTCGTCATCCCGGGCGAGCAAAGGGAAGACCCGGGATCCATTCCGGAACGCTTCAGGAATGGATCCCGGATCGGCGCCGCAAGAGCCTGTCCTTGGGCCGACCGAAGGTCGGACCCGAGGGCGGCTTGTCCGGGATGACGCGCGAGGAACGGTGAATGACGCAACCAGTTGAAGCTGAAGCCCAGGAACCCGGCATCTCGCGCCGGCCGGTCGAAATCGCCACGGCGCTGCTGCTGATCGGCCTCGCCGGCATCGTGCTCTACGACTCGCATGGCCGTGGCGCCGGCTGGGATGGCGGCCCGCAGAACGGCTTCTTCCCGGCCCGCGTCGGCTGGATCTTCCTCGCCGCCTCGCTCTTCATCCTCTGGCAGTCCTTCCGCCGGCCGGATGCGGTCTTCGTCACCTATGGGCAGCTGCGCCAGGTCGTCAGGGTGCTGGGACCGCTCGTCCTGTTCGTGGCGCTGATCCAGCCGCTTGGAATCTATGTCGCCTCGGCTGTCTTCATCGTCACCTTCATGGCGGTGGTCGGGACGTCGCGCTGGTGGTCGATCGGGCTGACGGCGCTGCTCGTACCGATCGCCTGCTTCTGGATCTTCGAACTGCAGTTCCGCGTGCCCCTACCAAAGGGCCCGCTGGAAGCCATGCTCGGCTATTGAAGGGTCACCGATGGACGATCTCTCCTCGCTCATCGCCGGCTTCCAGGTCGCGCTCTCCTGGCACAATATCGGTTTCATGGCGGTCGGCGTCATCCTCGGCATCATCGTCGGGGTGCTGCCTGGCCTCGGTGGACCGAACGGCGTGGCGATCCTCTTGCCGCTGACCTTCGGCATGGACCCGACCTCGGCGATCATCCTCTTGTCGTCGATCTACTGGGGCGCTCTGTTCGGTGGGGCGATCACCTCGATCCTGTTCAACATCCCGGGCGAGGCCTGGTCGGTCGCGACCACCTTCGACGGCTACCCGATGGCGGTGCAGGGCAAGGCTGCGGAAGCGCTGACGGCAGCCTTCACCGCCTCGTTCATCGGGGCGCTTTCCGGCGTGGTGCTGATCACCTTCGTCGCGCCGCTGGTCGCCCAGTTCGCGCTCAGATTCGGCCCGGCCGAGTTCTTCGCTGTCTTCCTTCTGACCTTCTGCTCGTTCATCGGCATGGGCCGGGAGAACCGCGCCAAGATCATCGCCTCGCTCTGCATCGGCTTCCTGCTGGCGGCGGTCGGCCTCGATTCGATCTCGGGCGACCTGCGCATGACCTTCGGCTCGACCGAGCTGATGCGTGGCTTCGACTTCCTGATCGTCGTGATCGGCCTGTTCGGCGTCAGCGAGATCCTGCTGACGGTCGAGGACGGGCTGGTGTTCAAGGGCAAGCAGGCCAAGATCGACCTGATGGTGGTGCTGCGGACCTGGGCCGGCCTGCCACGCTATTGGGCGACGCTGCTGCGCTCCGCGGTCGTCGGCATGTGGATGGGCGTGACGCCGGGCGGCGCCATCGCCGCCTCCTTCATGGGCTATGGCCTGGCCAAGCGCTTCTCGAAGCGCGGCAAGAATTTCGGCAAGGGCGAGATCGAGGGCGTGCTGGCCCCCGAGACCGCCGCGCATGCCGCCGGTACCAGCGCGCTGCTGCCGATGCTGGCGCTCGGCATTCCCGGCTCGGCGACGGCTGCCGTCCTGCTCGGGGGCCTGCTGGTCTGGGGGCTGCAGCCCGGGCCGATGCTGTTCGTCGAGCAGAAGGAGTTCGTCTGGGGCCTGATCGCCTCGATGTATCTCGGCAATATCGCCGGACTCGTCATCGTGCTCGCCACGGTGCCGCTCTTCGCCGCGATCATGCGGATTCCGTTCTCCTTCGTCGCGCCGGTGATCCTGATCGTCTGTGCGATCGGCGCCTACACGATCTCGAACTCGATCTTCGACATCTGGCTGATGCTGATCTTCGGCATCGTCGGCTATCTCTTCAAGAAGCTCGACTATCCGCTCGCCCCGATGATCCTGGCACTGGTGCTGGGTGATCGCGCCGAGGACGCCTTCCGTCAGGCGCTGCTCGGCTCGGGTGGCTCGCTCGGCATCTTCTGGGCGAACGGGCTGGTCACGACGCTCGTCATCCTCGCCTTGCTGCTGCTCTGCTGGGGGCCGGCCAGCGATGCCATCGCCGCGCTGCGCGGCCGCGGCCGAACCGATCCCGAGACCGCCGAGGCCACACGATGACGCAGGCCGCGCTGCCGCGCCCGCATAGCCGCAATCTCGGCTTCGAACGCAAACTGTCGCAGGCGCTGGAAGGGGAGGTCCGCTTCGACGCCTTCACCCGTGGGCGCTACGCCACCGATGCCTCGATCTACCAGATCGTGCCGCAGGGCGTGGCCTTTCCGAAGAGCGAGGCCGATATCGCGGCGGCGCTGACGATCGCGGCCGAGCACGGCGTGCCGGTGATCGCGCGCGGCGGCGGCACCTCGCAAAACGGCCAGCCGATCGGCGATGCGCTGATCCTCGACATGAGCCGGCAGTTCAACGCGATCCGCGACTATGATCCGCAGCAGCGCACGATCTCGGTCGCGCCCGGCCTCGTGCTAGAGGCGCTGAATACGCGGCTGCGCAAGGACGGTCTGTTCTTCCCGGTCGAGCCCTCGACGGCGAGCCGCTGCACGATCGGCGGCATGGCCGGCAACAACTCGTCGGGCGCGCGCTCGCTGCGCTACGGCAAGATGGTCGACAACGTGATCGCGCTCAAGGCGATGTTCCATGACGGCGAGCCCTTCGCGCTCGGCGAGGGCGCTGTGCGCGACAATGCCTCGCCGCGGGCCCGCGACCTGATGACGGGGATGCTGGCGCTGGCCGGACGGCATCGCGAGGCGATCGAGGCGATTTTCCCGAAGGTGCAGCGCCGTGTCGGCGGCTATAATCTCGACGAATTGATCGTGCCGCGGCCGAACCTGTCGCATCTGCTCGTGGGCTCGGAAGGCACGCTCGCGATCACCACGGAAGCGACGCTCAAACTCTCGCCGCTGCCGCAGCATCGCGTCATGGGCGTCTGCCATTTCCCGAATTTCCGCGCGGCGATGGAGACGACGCAACATATCGTCGCGCTCGGTCCGGTCGCGGTCGAGCTCGTCGACAACAATGTGCTGGTGCTCGGCGCCGACATCCCGCTCTTCGTGCGCACGCTTGCCGACATCACCAGGGGCCGGCCGAACTGCCTGCTGCTGGTCGAGTTCGCCGGCGACGATCTCGCCGATCTCAAGCGGGACCTGAAGTGGCTCGACCAGTGCATGGCCGATTTCGGCTTCCCCGATGCGGTGGTGGAGGTGGTCGAGCCTGCCCGGCAGAAGCCGGTCTGGGACGTGCGCGAGGCCTGCCTCAACATCATGATGTCGATGAAGGGCGACGGGAAACCGGTCTCCTTCATCGAGGATTGCGCGGTGCCCCTCGAGCATCTCGCCGATTATACCGATGCGGTGACGGCCCTGTTCGAGAAGCACGGCACGCGCGGCACTTGGTATGCGCATGCCTCGGTCGGCTGCTTGCATGTGCGCCCGATCCTGAACATGAAGACGGAAACGGGCGTGAAGGCGATGCGCGGCATCGCCGAGGAGGCCTGCGAGCTCGTCCGCCGCTTCAAGGGCTCGTTCTCCGGCGAGCATGGCGATGGCATCTCGCGCTCGGATTTCGTCGAGCCGATGTTCGGCGGGCCGCTGACCCGCGCCTTCGAGGCGGTGAAGGACGGGTTCGATCCCGACAACAAGCTGAACCCCGGCAAGATCGTCCGCCCCTACCATATGGACGACCGCGACCTGATGCGCTTCGCGCCGGGCTATGCCACGCCGGTTTCCGCACAAACGGCGCTCGACTGGTCCGACTGGGGTGGGCTCGGCGGCGCGGTCGAGATGTGCAACAATAATGGCACCTGCCGGAAGATGACTGGTGGCACGATGTGCCCGTCCTGGCGCGCGACGCAGGACGAGCAGCATGTCACCCGCGGCCGGGCCAACACGCTCCGGCTCGCGATTTCCGGCCAGCTCGGCCCCGATGCCTTCACCTCGCCGGAGATGAAGGAGACGCTCGATCTCTGCGTCTCCTGCAAGGGCTGCAAGCGTGATTGCCCGACCGGTGTGGACATGGCCCGGATGAAGGTCGAGTTCCTGCATCACTACCACGCGAAGCACGGCCTGCCGCTGAAGGAGCGCCTGATCGCCTTCCTGCCGCGCTATGCGCCTGTCGCTGCCGCGCTCGCGCCCTTGATGAACCTGCGTGATCGCATCCCGCTCCTGGCGAAGCTGAGCGAACGCTGGCTCGGCTTCTCGGCGCGGCGCTCGCTCCCGGTCTGGCGCAAGCCCTGGCGCGAGGCGGCTGCCGCATCGGATGCCTCGGCGGTCAAAGGCGATGGCCGCGACATCGTGCTCTTCGGCGACACCTTCAACCGCTATTTCGAGCGCGAGAACCTGGAGGCGGCCGAGCGCGTGCTCAAGGTCGGCGGCTATCGGCTGCATCGCGTCGAAGCCGCCGGCGGAGGCCGGCCGCTTTGCTGCGGGCGCACCTTCCTGTCGGCCGGGCTGGTCGAGGAGGCACGGGCCGAGGCGCGCCGGACGCTCGATGCGCTTGCACCCTTCGTGGCGAAGGGCGCGCGCATTGTCGGCCTCGAACCCTCCTGCCTGATGAGCTTCCGCGACGAATTCGCGGCGCTGCTGCCCAAGGCCGAGGTCGAGCCCCTGGCGAAGGCCGCCCTGTTGATCGAGGAATTGCTGGCGGCCGACATGGCGGCGGGCAGGACGAAGCTCCCGCTCAGCGATCAGGGCGGGCGCGTCGCGCATCTGCACGGGCACTGCCACCAGAAGGCCTTCGACGCGATGGGAGCGGTCGAGAAGACCTTGCGGGCGGTGCCGGGGCTCGATGTGCGACCGATCGAATCGAGCTGCTGCGGCATGTCCGGCGCCTTCGGCTATGGTGCGGCGACGATCGATGTCTCGCTGGCGATGGGCGAGCTTTCGCTCTTGCCGGCTGTGCGCAAGGCCAGCGCTGACGATCTCGTGGTCGCCGACGGCACGAGCTGTCGCCACCAGATCCATGACGGCGCGCAGCGCGAGGCCGTGCATGTCGTGCGGGTGCTGGCCTCGGCGCTTCAGTCGTAGAGCAGGATGTGGCCCGCCGATCAGCCTGAGCCGGCGGGCATCGCTCGTGCTGAGCTGCTTCAGGCGGCGTTCTGTTTGTGCCAGTCTTCGAGATAGGCCAGCACGGTCTTGAGATCGGAGATATCGACATAGCGGCGGCCGAGATCGCGGAGATTGTCGCGATGGGGCTGTTCCTCGATATCGCCGACGCAATCCTCGGGGACGATGGTCCGGTAGCGATAGCTGAAGCTGTCGATCGAGGTGGCGCGGATGCAGCCCGAGGTGTTGCAGCCGGTGACGATCACCGTATCGACGCGCTCCTTGTTGAAGTAGTCGCTGACGCCGGTGTTGAAGAAGATCGAGGGTGCCTTCTTGCAGACCGTGAGATCGTAGGCGGGATCGTGGATGCGGGGGTCGAAGGCGGCGCTCGGATGGTCGTGCCGGAAGGTCTCGCGCACGGCGGTGATCTTCCAGTAGGGCATCTCGCGCTCGTTCATATAGGCCGTGTTGCAGTTCGCGACCGGCACGTTGTAGCGGCGCGCCACCTCCAGCAGCCTGGCCGTGTTCTCCACGGCGCGCATGACGAGCGGGGCGCCGCCGAGCGGATATTGGGCGTCGGTGAAGCCTGTCTGGAAATCGACGACAACGATGCCCGGCTTCTTGCCGAAGCCGACCGGAATCTCGCCGTAGCTCCGGTTCTGATAGTCGTCACTCGTCATGGCTTCTTCCCTCCCTGCGCGCATTCGTGTCGCGATCCGGCACGGTATTCTCTTGAAAAAATCAGGCAAGATTGTTTTTTTACGGTGTCGACGCGCCCGCCGGGCGAGGCAGCACAGAGGGGAGCGGACAGGTGGGCGCAGAGATGAAGCAGGCTTCGCGTTCCGAGCGCCAGCAGCAGGCGCGCAGCGTCGCGACTTATGAGCGACTGATCGGGGCGACGCTCGATGTGATCCACGATGTCGGCTACCACGCGGCGACGACGCAGGAGATCGCCGAGCGGGCGCAAGTGTCCCGTGGGGCGCTGCTCTACCATTTCCCGGCGCGGGCCGACATCATCCTGGCGGCGATGGAGCGACTGCTCGACGACGGCACCGCGGAGATCCGCGCCGTCGCCCGGCGTGTCCAGAACGGCGAATTGTCGCTCGAAGGTTTCGTCGGCTTTCTCTGGGAGCTGTTTTCCGGCCGCTTCTTCTATCTCTCGCTGGAGATGATCACCGAGGCGCGCAACGATGCCGATCTGCGCGAGCGGATGACCCCCGTCGTCAAGCGCTTCCACGAGGCGCTCGATTCGACCTGGGTGGAGTTCTGCAATCCGGAGAAGCGCACGGCCCGGGAGGCGCGCATCATCCTCAACCTGACGGTCTGCCTGGTGCGCGGCATGGGCGTGCAGACCGTGCTGCGCCAGGACCCTGGCTATTTCGCCGATATGATCGAGGCCTGGAAAGCGCTGCTGCCGCAGATCGTCGACGGCGGAGCGGGGGATGCGATGTTCGGCGGCCCGGCGTTTCGGAGACGCTGAAATCGGCCTGCGCGGCGAACGGAAGCGCGGGCTTAGGACATCTCCGCCAGCAGCCCGTGCCCGCCGGAAGAGCGCAGGAAATGCAGCAGGTCCGACAGCCCCTCGCCCAGCAGGGTCACATGCGAGCGCATCATCTGCGCAGCCTGGACGCCGTCGCCCCGCAGGATCGCATCCATCACGCGCTCATGCTCGGGGATCGAGGAATACATCCGTCCAGGCTGATAGGTGATGGTGCGGCGATAGGGTGAGATCTTCAGCGTCAATCGCCGCAATTCGTCCTGCAGGATGCGGTTATGGCTGGCGGCGGCAATCAGCTCGTGGAAAACGAGATTGGCTGCATAGAAGGCCTCCGCATCCTCGGCCGCCGCGGCTTCGGCACAGGAGCGGTGCGCCGCCTGGAGAAGCGCTCGCTGCTCCGGCTGGATGCGGCGGGCGGCCTGGGAAGAGGCGAAGGCCTCCAGCTCGGCGACGACCCCGAACGCGTCCAGGAGGTCGGCGAGCGACATCTGCGCGACCTGCAGCCCCTGACGGCCGCGCGATACCACGAGACCGCTGGCGGCGAGGCGCTGCAACGCCTCGCGCACGGGCGTGCGCGACATGCCGAACTGCTCGGCGAGCTGGCGCTCGTCCAGTTTGTCGCCCGGCTTCCGGATGCCCTTGAGGATTTCCTCCTCGAGGCGGTTGACCACTCCGGCCGACAGCGATTCAGGCTCTTCTGGCGTCATCGATCCGTTCATTCGCGCCATCAGGTCAGCGCCTCACCGGCTGTCTGCCGAATAAAATCTGTTCGCGACCATCTCCGCGAGCGCCACAAGCCCATAGAGGAGCAGGCCGCAGATGCAAAGCACCACGATGGCCGCCATCGACACCTCGGTATCGGCGCGGGCCGTCGCGAAGATGATGAGATAGCCGAGGCCGGCCTGTGCCGTGATGAACTCGCCGATGATCACGCCGATGATCGCCAGCGTGATCGCGATCTTCATGCCGCTGAAGATATGCGGCAGCGCGGTCGGAAAGCGCACGCTGGTGAAGATCTGCCATTCCGTGGCCGTCAGCGAGCGGCACAGCCGCAGGATGCCGCGGTCGACGCTCAGGAAGCCGGCGGTGGTCGCGATGACCATCGGGAAGAAGGCGATGAATATCGAGAACGCGATGCGCGATTGCGAGCCGACTCCGAGCCAGATGATGAAGAGCGGGGCAAGCGCGATCTTCGGGATGAGCTGGAAGAAGATCAGGTTGGGGTAAAGCGCCTCGCGTGCCATGTCCGAATAGGTGATGAGGACGGCGATCGCGACGCCGAGCAGGACCGCAAGCAGAAAGCCGACAGCGGATTCCAAAGTGGTCGGCACCGCATGCATCAGCAGGATGTCGTAGCGGTCGACGATATAGCGCGCGATCGAGATCGGCGAGGGCAGGATGACCGAGGGGACCTGGAAGATCGTGACGTAGAGCTGCCAGGCCGCCAGCACCAAAAAGGCCAGGCCGAGCGGCAGGACGATGCTGCTCAGGCCGGCGGAACCCCGGAAGCGGCCGGTATCGGACGCCGGAAGGACGGCGCCGGTCTCGGTGCCGATGGTGAGCTTTGCCATGCTGGACCTCACTCGATGACGCTGACGGCGGCCGGGCTCGAAGCGGGCCTGGGCGCATCCTGCTCATGCCCATCCTGCCCATGCCCATGCGCGGCTTCGATGGTCAGGCGCAGCTCCCGGCAGACCTGGGCGAATTCCTGCGTTTCCTCGATCTCGAAGCGGCGCGGCCGGGGGAACGGCATCTTCTTGTCCAGGATGATCGTCGAGGGCCGCCCGCCCATCACCACCACCCGATCGGACAGGAAGGCGGCTTCGCGGATCGAATGCGTCACGAAGATCACGGTCTTGCGGTAGGTCTCGAGGATCTCCGAGAGAGCGACATTCATCTGGTCGCGGGTGATCGCGTCGAGCGCGCTGAATGGCTCGTCCATCAGCAGGATTTCCGGATCGTGGATCAGCGCCCGGCAGATCGCGACGCGCTGGCGCATGCCGCCCGAGAGCTCGCCCGGCTTCTTGTGCTCGAAGCCGGCGAGGCCGACCATCTTGAGCAGGCCATGGGCCCTGTCGCGATAGGTCTCCATCGGCAGTTTCAGGATGCGGATCGGGAAGAGCACGTTCTCGAGCGTGCTCTTCCACGGCAGCAGCGTCGCATCCTGGAAGATGATGCCGATGTCGCGGCGTGGCGATGCGACAGGCTCGCCCGCCAACGTGATCGCGCCCGATGTCGGCCGTTCCAGCCCGGCGATCATCATCAGCAGCGTCGACTTTCCGCAGCCCGACGGGCCGAGCAGCGACACGAATTCGCCCCTGGCGACGTCGAGCGACGCGGAGGCGACCGCATGGATCGGCGACTGCCGCGTGAAATAGGTCTTCTGGACATCCGTGGCCGAGACGAGAGGTGCCTCGGCCGCGGGACGCTCCACCTTGGGTGCCAAACTCAGCATCAGGTTGTCGCCTCGTGCGATGGGCCGGTCAGGAGCCGACATATTTGCGGAACGGCGCGGCGCTCTTTTCGGCTGCGGCGAGCTCTTCCGGCGTCAGCTTGAGCTTGCCGATGAAGTCATTGGTGAACAGCGTGCCGACATCCGGCTTCACCGCTCCCTCGCCGGCTGCATATTTCATCACGAGATCGGCCATCATGGCGACCTTGGCCGGATCGGCCCAGCCAAAGCCGTTCTGCTTCACCTCAGGCACGAGATTGGTGAGGTTCGTCAGCCCGAGCCCGATCCGGGCGTATTCCTTGCCGGTCGAGGAAATGGCGACCTCGCTATTGGCCTTCAGGAAGATGTCCACGGACTCGTCGAAATTCGTCATCGTGAACTTGATCGCGTCCATGGTCCCCTGGACGAAAGCCTCGCACAGCGCCTTGTCCTGTTTTAGTCGGGCCGGCTGGGTCGTCAGGGACTGGCCGTAGAACTCGATGCCGGCCGCGGAGAATAGCATGAACCGGACATCGGTGCCGAGCGGCGCCAGGGACGGTACCGTGCTGGTGGCGAAGGCCGAGACCGCATCGACCTGTTTCTCGACCAGCGTGCGCTCGCGCACCTTGCCGTCGATCTGCAGGATCTGGAGCTTCGAGAGGTCGAGGCCCACCTTCTCGGCATAGAGCGGCAGGAACGGATACTCGCCGGAGGTCACGCTGGCGCCGAGCTTCTTGCCTTCGAGGTCCTTGGGGCCCTTGATCGGCGAACCCGACAGGACGCCGATGCCCATCAGTGCATCATAGTTGATCTGGCCGATACAGGTGATCGGCAGCTTCTTCGCCGCCTGCACGATCACCGTCGGGGTGGCCGCCATGCCGAAATCGAAGGTGCCGGCGCTGACCGCTTGCGCCGCCGCTCCCGAACCTGAACCGCGCGCCACCGAGACGTCGAGCCCATGGCGCTTCCAGAAACCCTTGTCGCGCGCGACATAGGCGAAAAGGTTCGGTCCTTCGGGAATCCAGGAGGTCGTGAACGAGACCTTCTTCAGCCCCTGCGCGAGCGCGGGCATGGCGATGGCACTCGTCATGGCCGCCGCTGCAGCGGCGCCGAAGCCCTTGAGAGCAGTGCGACGTGAAACACGCATCCGATATCTCCCCTTTTATTGTCGCCGGCCTGCCTGTGGCGACGCTGACACCAGCATCACCGTGATCTCCGCCGTGCGCAAGTGTCATTATGCACAAAATCAATTCCTGCATAATTTTTTACCGGCAAGCTGCGTTTTTAGGT
The DNA here is from genome assembly GCF_058800455.1 of Allobosea sp. GW822-FHT05A11. Lineage (NCBI taxonomy): Bacteria > Pseudomonadati > Pseudomonadota > Alphaproteobacteria > Hyphomicrobiales > Alloboseaceae > Allobosea > Allobosea sp. GW822-FHT05A11. Next base: position 446,391 of record NZ_JBXAMI010000005.1, read on the forward strand.
TGTTCGGTATGCGGTTTATGTGCAAACACTCCCTAAGAAGGAGCTTTAGGCCTCTTTCATTATACCAAAATGGCGATACGCCGCGGAGATGTCATGAAAACCTTCGAGGTTCGCAATGCCCATTTCGACCGGCTGGTGAACACGGCCGGCCTGCGCTGGATGGGGCAGAACACCAATCACGCGACGCCGCATTCCGCCGTGCTGGCGGCGATGGAGAAATGCATCCGCGACGAGGAGTTCCACATCTACGCGCCGCCGGCAGGGCTCGAGGAGCTGCGCCACGGCATCGTCGCCGATCTCGGCCTCGAGGGTCAGGCGGCGCTGGTTTCCGACGGGGCGGTCGCCTCGCTCTACCATGTCTGCCACAGCCTGCTCGGGCCGGGCGACGAGTTCATCACCACCGATCCAACCTGGAACTGGCCGATGGCCTTCGCGCGCGCCGTCGGCGCGAAAGTCACGCAAATTCCGATCTATGGCGAGGAATACGGCTATCGCCTTGCGCCGGAGCGGCTGAAAGCGGCGATCACGCCGAAGACAAAGGTCATCTACATCGTCGATCCGAACAATCCGCTGGGCTCGGCCTGCACGGCGGCCGAGATCGACGGCATCGTGGCAGCCGCGCGCGAGGTCGGTGCCTACCTGATCCACGACTGCACCTATCGCCATTTCGCGCATGAGCACACGCTGGCGGCGACGCGCTATCCCGAGCGGACGCTGACCATCTACAGCTTCTCGAAATGGCTGGGCCTGGCCGGCATGCGCGTCGGCGCGGTCGTCGCCCATCCCGACATCATCGAGAAGCTCTCGGCAGCGCCGCCGAACAATCTCGGCTCGAACATCCTGTCCCAGCGTGCGGCGCTCGCCGGCCTCGGCATCAAGGCCGAGTGGTTTCCCGGCGTCCTGTCGCAGCAGCGCGCCAACCAGAAACTGATCAAGGACGCTGCCGACAGGATTCCAGGCCTGTCCCTGCCGGTTTTCCCGTCGAACGGCAATTTCGTGGTGCTCGAATGCGAGCGTGCCGGGGTGAAGCCGGAGGCGCTCGTCGCAGCCTTTCAGAAGCACGACATCATGATCCGCCAGGGCGCCTATCACACGCCCAATTTCGGCGACCGGTTCGTCAAGATCAGCACCACGGTCCCGACCGCCTGGGTCGAGGAGTTCGTCGAGCTGCTGCCGACCATGGTCGAGCAGGTTCGTGGCCAAAACGAAGACGTCAAACTGTTCTGAGCCGGTCTGCCGCACCGCAGCGCTCATCAAAGGGAGAAAGCGACAATGGATCTTAAGCTGAAGGGCAAGACGGTCCTGATCACCGGTGCGTCCCAGGGCATCGGCGAGGGGCTGGCGCGCTCATTCGCCGAGGAGGGCTGCAATCTTCATGTCGTGGCGCGCTCCGGCGACAGGCTCGAGGCGCTCAAGCGCGAGCTGGAGGCCGGCCATGGCGTGACGGTGACGGCGCATGCGGTCGACCTGACGATTGCGGGCGCGGTGGAACGCCTCGTCGCGGCCGTCGGCGATATCGATATTCTCGTCAACAATGCCGGCGTCATCCCCAGCGGTACATTGTGGGACGTCGACGAGGCGAAATGGCGTGCCGGCTGGGAGCTCAAGGTTTTCGGCTATATCAACCTCACGCGTGCGCTCTATCCGCTGATGAAGGCGCGCGGCGGCGGCGTCATCATCAACAATATCGGCAATGGCGGCGAGGTTTTCGACCCCGCCTATGTCGCGGGCACGACCGGCAATGCCAGCCTCATGGCCTTCACCCGCGCCATCGGCGGCCACTCGCTCGACGACAATATCCGGGTGGTGGGCGTCAACCCGGGGCCGGTCGATACGGACCGCATCTACAACATGCTGAAGAAGCGCGCGGCCGACTGGCTCGGCGATGCCGGCCGCTACGAGGAGTTGCAGCAGCGCTATCCGCTGAAGCGCCCGGCCCATATCCACGAGGTCACCGACCTGATCGTGTTCCTCGCCTCCTACCGGTCCGGCTACACGTCCGGCGCGATCTTCACCGTCGATGGCGGCATCGCCTCGCGCCGTTCCGTGATCTGAGGGGAGCCGCGACATGGCTTTTGCCACGGCCAGCGACGGCGTGAAGCTGTTCTACGAGGAGGCCGGCACCGGCACGCCGATCATCTTCGTGCACGAGTTCGGCGGCAGCCACTGGAGCTGGGAGCCGCAACTCAATTTCTTCGCACGCCGGCACCGCTGCATCACCTTCGCGGCGCGCGGCTACCGGCCCTCCGACGTGCCGGAGAGCGCGGAAAGCTATTCCCAGGCGCGCGCGGCCGACGACATCGTCGACGTGCTGAGCGCGGCCGGCATCGAGAAGGCCCATGTCGTCGGGCTCTCGATGGGCGGCTTTGCGGCACTGCATGCGGGGCTGCGCCATCCCGGCCGCGTGCTGTCTATCGTTGCGGCCGGCGCCGGCTACGGCGCCGAGAAGGCCCATGAGGACTATTTCAAGGGCATTTCCGAGCAGGTGGCCCGGAATTTTCAGGAGCGCGGCGCCAGGGACTTCGCGCCGACCTATGCCGAGGGCGCCTCGCGCGTGCAGTTCCAGGACAAGGACCCGCGCGGCTGGGCGCTGTTTGCGGAGCGGCTCGGCCAGCACGATTCGCTTGGCGCGGCGAACACCATGCGCGGCGTGCAGATGCGCCGGCCCTCGCTCTATGATCTCGAGGCCGGGTTCCGCGCCATGCAGGCGCCCCTGCTGGTCATGACCGGCGACGAGGATGATCATTGCATCGAGCCGGGGCTCTATCTGAAGCGGGTGGTGCCGCGCTGCGGCCTCGCCGTCTTCCCGAAATCCGGCCATACGCTGAACCTCGAAGAGCCCGAGCTCTTCAACCGCCTGCTCGCCGAGTTCATCGCACAGGTCGAGGCCGGGCGCTGGGGCGAGCGCGACCCCCGCGCCAACCCGGCGCAGATCATGCGGGTCGATTGAGCATGGCGGCCCCGCAGCGCCTCTCCGATTTCGTCGATGGCGAGCGTCTCTGGGGCCGCCACATGGCGCTGGCCGCGTTCGGCGCCCGCGCCGATGGCGGCGTCGATCGCCCGACCCTGTCGCCGCACGAGGCGCAGGCCCGCGCGCAGGTGATCGCCTGGGGCCGTGCTATCGGTCTGGAGCCCTTCACTGACAAGGCGGCGAACCTGTTCCTGCGCCTTGAGGGGCGCGATCCTTCGCTCGCGCCGGTCGTGGCGGGATCGCATATCGACTCGCAGCCGACCGGTGGCAAATTCGATGGCGTGTTCGGTGTGCTCGCGGCCCTGGAAACCGCGACGGCCATCGTGGCGCGCGGCGAGCGGCCGCTTCGCCCATTCGAAATCGTGGCCTGGACCAACGAGGAAGGCTCGCGTTTCGCGCCGGGCATGACGGGCTCCGACCTCTTCACCGGAACCAAGGCTCTCGAGGCCGTGCTGCCCATCCGCGACGCGGACGGCATCAGCATCGGCGAAGCGGTGGCATCGATCCTGGCGGCCGACGACAAGGTGCCGCTGCGGGCGTTCGGCCTGCCGATCGCCGCCTATGTCGAGCCCCATATCGAGCAGGCCTCCGTGCTCGAAGCGGCGGGCATCCCGATCGGCGTCGTGACAGGGATTCAGGGGACGCGGCGTTATCGGATCCGCGTGATGGGCGAGGCCGCCCATGCCGGCACCGCCTTGCGCAAGGATCGGCGCGATGCGCTGATGGCGGCTGTCCGCATGATCCGCGCCATCGACGAAGCCGCGATGGAGCCAGCCGATACGCTGCTGACGGTCGGCATGTTGCAGGTGACGCCGAACGCCCCGTCCGTCGTGCCGGCGGAGGTCTTCTTCTCCATCGATCTCCGGCACCCGGACAATGCCGTGGTCGACCGGGTCGATGCCGCGATCCGCCGCATTGCCGAGGAGATGAAGGGGAATTGCAGCGTCGAGCTGAAGCAGATCCAGCATTCGCCCTCGTTGAACTTCGCGCCCGCGATTCGCAGCGCCATCGCCGAAGCGGCTGCGGCGCGCGGCATTCCCACGATGGATGTCTATTCGGCAGCCGGCCATGACGCGCGCCAACTGCACTATGTCTGCCCCGCCGGGATGATCTTCGTGCCATGCCGGGGCGGGGTGTCCCACAACCCCGACGAATGGGCTGAACCGGAGCACCTGACCGCGGGCGCGCAGGTCCTTGCAGACGTCGTCTGGCACCTCGCCAATTCAGCCTGATCAGCGCCGCACGCTCCAGATCTCGCCGGCCTGTGCGACACGCCCCTCCGCATGCAGTTTCTCAAGATGGGCGATCACATTGCGTTCAGCCGCCCGCCGAAGCCAGGGATCGGTCTTGGAGTAGAGCCGATCCATCAGGTCCCAGGCGTTGGATGGCCCGGAGCGCAACGCTTCGAAAATGGCCTCCTCCCGCTCGACCCGCCGATTGAGCAGGTCTGCGACATAGGGTGCGGGATTGGGTAGCGGAGGGCCGTGGCCCGGCAGGTAAAGACTGTCGTTGCGTGACAGCATCAGGCGAAGGCTCGCGCAGTAAGCGGCCATGTTGCCATCGGGCGGGGAGACGATGCTGCTCGACCACGACATCACGTGATCGGCGCTGAAGACGACCCCGTCCCGGGCTGCGAAGCAGAGATGGTCGCTGGCGTGCCCCGGCGTGTGGATCGCGAGCATGCCGGCCACCATGTCGCGGTCGTGGACGAGGACATCCGGCTCGAAGGATGGATCGGCCACCCGATGAAAGGCGAAGGTCGGCGCTCCCGTCCTGGCCTTGAGGGAAGAGGTGGCGCCCAGATGATCCGAATGGGTGTGGCTGAGCAGGATGGCGCAGACCTTGCCCCCCGTTGCCGCAATGATGTCGTCGAGGTGGCCGGCATCCTCCGGGCCAGGATCGAGCACGATGAACCCTTGATCCGACTCGATGAGGTACGTGTTCGTGCCGTGATAGGTCATCAGGCTCTGATTATTCGCGACGATGCGCGTGACGCCTGGCAGAACGGGCAGGGCGACGCCCCGCTGAGGCTCAGGTTCCTCGAGAAAAGCCAATCTTCAGTCCCTCCGGGTCATGTTCAGGGCTCCAGCCCGACGCAACGCGCGGGACGGTCTTGTCGATCACGCTGATGAAGTCGGGCCGACAGATCGGTCAAGAGCCGCTGTCAGCATGCTGCCGGAGCGAATGCCCGGATATCGCGAGGACCGGGTCCTGCCTATCCATGGGCCTGGAAGCCCTGCTCGCGGATGAGCGCGAACTCCGAGCCCGCGAACAGCTCCAGTTGGGCTTCCATCTCCCGGCCCAATGCCTGGCGGAGCAGGGCGGGCGCGGCTGCGTCGATCAGCTCCGATTGCTTCCGGAGCGCGGCCGGCGGCCGGCGCGCCAATCTGGCAGCTTTCTCGAACGCGGCGTCGGCGAGCTCGGTGGTTTCGACGACCCACTCGACGAGGCGCCAATCCGCGGCCTGCCGCGCGTCCATGACATCGCCGCTTGCCAGGAGCCATTTTGCGCGGGCGGGGCCCAGGAGCCTCGTCAGTAGCGCGGATGATCCGGTGTCGGAGACGACGCCGAAGCCGACTTCGGGAAAGCTGTATCTCAGGTCGGCACCGGCGATGCGGAAGTCGCATCCCAGCGCCAGCTCCGCCCCGGCGCCGATCGCATGGCCGTGCAGGGCGCAGATCGAGGGCTTTCCCAGCTCGCATTGCAGCAGCCGCAGTTCCTGTGCCGCAAGGATGAGCTCGCGATGCGAGGCATGCTTCCCGGTTTCGAGAAAGCCATTGCGGTCCCGTCCGGAACAGAAGGAACGCCCGGCGCCCTGCAGCAGCACGGCGCGCACCGCGTCGTCATCCCGCGCCCAGATCAGCGCTTCCTTCAGCGCAGCGCGTGCGGCGTCGTTGAGGGCATTGTGCACGCGGGGGCGGTTCAAGGTGATGATGCCGACACCATCCCGCAGATCATGCAGGACCGGGGGCGCTTCATCGGTGGGTATCGCGACCTTCTCTGACATGCCGGAACTCCTCCCGCCTTTCACCGCACCCGGAATTTCGGATCGAACCAATCCCGCAGGCTGTCGCCGACGAGGCTGAAGGCGAGCACGGTGACCGTGATCGAAAGCCCCGGGAAAACGATCATCCAGGGCGCCTCGCGATAGAAGTCCGAGGTATTCCCGGACAGCATCAGCCCCCATGAGGGCTGGGGTTCCGTTACGCCCAGTCCCAGAAAGGAGAGGGCCGCCTCGAGCAGGATCGACTGCGCGATATAGGCGCTGACGAGGATCAGGAAGGGTGCGGCGACGTTGGGCGCGATATGGCGAAGAATGATCCGGGCGTTGCGCAGCCCGGAGGCGCGGGCGGCTTCGACATAGGGCATCGTCACGATGGTGAGCGCCGAGGAGCGGATCACGCGCGCGGCGTTCGGGATGATCGCGATGGCGATCGCGAAGATGACGTTCAGATCGATGCCCTCGCTGGTGCTGCGACCGAAAATGGCGACGATGACGATCGCCAGCACGATGATGGGCAGGGCCAGCATGAGATCGGTCAGGCGCTGGATGATCAGATCGACCAGCCCGCCGTAGTAGGCGGATGCGATGCCGATCAGCGCGCCGATCGAGCAGCCGACCAGCGAGGCGGAAACGCCGATCGTCAACGCCGTCCGGGCGCCGAAGATCACGCGGGAGAAGATGTCTCGCCCCAGCGAATCCGTGCCGAAGAGGTGCTCCATGGACGGCGGCTGAAGCGCTGTGTCGAACCCCAGGGCGAGCGGATCGTAAGGCGCCAGCCAATCCGCGAAGGCAGCCGCGGCAGCCATCAGGACGACCACGCACAGGCCGATCGTGCCGACCGGCTGCGAGGCCAGGAAGCGCCGCACCGCGCCCCGGCGCTGCGGCGGGATCGAAAGCTCGCCGCCCCCGCTCATCGCGACCACTCGATGCGCGGGTCGAGCCAGACATAGAGAATATCGAGCACCAGATTGGTCAGCACGAAGACCAAAGCGAGCACCATCACGATGCCCTGGATCATGACGTAGTCGTAATGGGCGACGGATTGCACCAGAAGCTTGCCGATGCCGTTGAGGTTGAAGACCTGTTCGGTCACGACGAGGCCGCCCACCAGGAACGCGAATTCGAGCCCGACGATGGTGATGGTCGGCAGCAAGCCATTGCGGATGGCGTGGCGCCAGATCAGGTCGCGCTCCGGCGTGCCCTTCGCCCGCGCGGTGCGGATATAGTCCTCCTGCAGGACTTCGAGCAGCGAGGAGCGGACCATGCGGGCTGCGACCGCCGCATAGCGGTAGCCCACCGCCAGAGCCGGCCAGATCAGCTGGTTGAGGTTGGCGAGCGGGTCCTGCCAGAACGGCGTGTAGGTGATCGGTGGCGCCCAGTTGAACAGATAGAGCAGCATGAGGATAAGCATCATGCCGAACCAGAAGGACGGGACGGCCATGCCCGAGGCCGCGACGAGACGGATCACGTAATCCAGCGGCGTTCCCGGATAGATCGCGGAGAGCGTGCCGAGCGGCAGTGCGATCAGCGTGGCGATCAGCGCCGCCATCACCGCCACTTGCAGCGACAGCCCGATCCTCAAGCCGATCTCGCTGGTCACCGGCTGCCCGGTCCACATCGAGACGCCGAGATCGCCCCTTGCCGCGCGGGAAACCCATTCGACGAACTGGATCGGGAGGGAGCGGTCGAGCCCGAGCCGTGCGCGCTCGGTGGCGATGAGTTCCGCGCTCACCGCCGCGCCGTCGCCGCGCAGCTTCGCCTCGACGATATCCCCCGGCAGGACGCGCAGCATCAGAAAGATCAGGACGGCAACGCCCAGCAAGGTGGGGATCATCAGGGCGATCCGCCGCAAAAGAAAACCCGTCATCGCGCGTCTCTCGTCCCGATCTCCATCCGGCCCCTATTTGTCGAGCCAGATGTCGGCCAGATCCAGGTTCAGGAACTGGCTGGGCGCGAGCTTCCAGTTCTTGAGCTTGGCGTTGCTGACGATGATGCGGTTCGCCCAGAAGAGCGGTGCGTAATAGGCCTGATCCAGGACGCGGCGGGAGATCTGGGCGAGGATTTCCTTGCGCTTCGCCGGGTCGAGCTCGGCGCGCTGCTTCTCGTAGAGCGCGTCGATCTCGCGATCCTCGTATTTCGCCGTATTGAACGGCGTCTTGTCGCGTGACTGATATTTGGAGAAGATCACCGTCGGCTCGTCGGTCGCCTCGGCGATCGCGTCCATCAGCACGTCGAACTGGCCGTTGGCCCGCGAAGCGACCCAGATCGGGTTCTCGAGCATGTCCTGGCGCGCATTGACGCCGATGCGCCGCCACTGGTCGATGACCCAGGTGCCGATGGTCACATAGGGTTCGCCGACATTGCGGTTGCCGAAGGCGAAGGAGAGATTGGCCACGCCGGCTTCCTTCAGGAGCCGCCGCGCCTCGGCCCGCCGCGCTTCGATATCGCCGCCGTAGCCCGGGAGCTTCGCCAGTTCGGCGGGGGTCTCGGCCAGATCGTAGCCTGGGCGCTGCAGGGCGCCGACGCCGCCCATGAAGGTGACGCGCGAAATCACCTCGGAGCCGCCGGTCCGGTCGATCGCGAGATTGAGCGCGCGGCGCACCCGCACATCGTCGAACGGCTTGCGCTGCGTGTTGAAGGCGATCTTGATCATGGTCGTCATCGTGCCGCTCTGCACGGAGACGGTATCCTTGCGGGCGGCCACCAGCCGATCGCGCTGCTGCGGCGTCAGGGAGCGGAACTCGGTGTCGACCTGGTCCGATTGCAGCGCGTTGAGGATCGCCGGGCCGCTCATGAAGAACAGCTTGAAGCCGTCGAGATAGGGCTGTCCCTTGCGATGGAAATCCGCGTAGCGCTCCCCTTCCCAGGTCGAGCCGGAGACGCGCTCCTTGAACTTGAAGGGGCCCGAGCCGAGAACCTGCTTCTCGGGAAAGTGCGGGTCCGTCTCCAGCTTGGCCGCGCTGTAGACGCAGTTCAGCGGGTTGGCCAGGAGCTCGAGCAGCGCCACTTCCGGCTGCGAGAGGCGCAGGACCACCGTCAGGTCGTCGACCGCCTCGATCGAGGCGATGCGCTGGAAGAGCGGTCCCCGTGCCGAGACGATGCCCTTCGGCGGCTTGCGGATGCGCTCCAGCGAAACCGCGACATCCCGTGCCGTGAGCGGCGAGCCGTCATGGAATTTCACGCCGGGGATGAGCTTGAAGGTATAGGTCAGGCCGTCTTCCGAGACGGTCCAGTTCTCGGCCAGGTCGCCGATCACCTTCGGGTAGTTCTGCGGGTCGTAGCGCACCAGAGTGGAATAGTGCGGCGCGAGCGCGCTGGTCACATAGACCGTCGTCGCGGCATGGCAATCGAGCGTATAGGGCTCGGCAAGGACGGCCTGCCGCAGCGTGCCGCCCCGGACCGGTTCCTGCGCGGTGGCGGATTGGCTGAATAGCGCCAGCACAATGGCTGCCGCTGCTGTAAGTCCACGCATTGTTTCCTCCCTGTGCGTAAGACCCCGGGCATCTTTGATGCTTCTCGGGGGACGGTCCCTAAGGCTGCTGGTTCGACATGATCACCGTTCCACTGGCCGCGAACATGCCGCCGACGCCGTGGCAGACCGAGACCTTCGCGCCCTCGACCTGTGCAGGGGCGATGCCGCGCATCTGCCGGACGCTCTCCTGCAGCGCGTACATGCCGTACATGCCGGAATGCATGTAGCTGAGGCCGCCGCCATTGGTGTTGACGGGCAGCTTGCCGCCGGGCGCCGTGTTTCGCTCCCAGATGAAGCGCGCTGCCTCGCCGCGGGGCACGAAGCCGAGATCTTCCAGGCCGAAGATCGGAAGATGCGCGAAGGCGTCGTAGAACATGGCATGGTCGACATCCGCATGGGTGATGCCGGCCTCGGCGAAGGCGGTGGCGCCGGCGACACGGAAGGCGCGCGACGAGGTGAAGTCGGCCATCTGGCTGATCATCGGCGTTTCCGTGCTTTCGCCGGTTCCGAGGATGTAGACGGGCTTCTGCGGGAAGTCCTTCGCGCGATCGGCCGAAGTCAGGATCAGGGCGCCGCCGCCATCGGTGACCAGGCAGCACTGCAGGATCCGGAACGGGTAGGCGATCATCTTCGAGTTCAGGACGTCGTCGACGGTGATCGGGTCCCTGAAGCTGGCGCGCGGGTTGCGGGCTGCCCATTCGCGCTGCACGACCGCGACCATGGCCAGTTGCTCATGCGTCAGGCCGTATCTCTTCATGTAGCGCAGCACGGGAATGGTGAAGAGCGTCGGCGGTCCGCTGGGGCCATAGGGCAGCTCGAACTGCCCGGCATAGCTCTCGGGCTGCGTCGTCGGCCGCACCAGTCCGATCCGGGAACGCCCGCTTTCGCCATGGGTGATCAGCACCGTCGAGCACAGCCCGGCCGTGATCGCCGCCGCAGCATGGCGCACATGCAGCATGAAGGAGCAGCCGCCGACATAGGTGCCGTCCACCCATTTGGGCGTCAGGCCGAGATAATGCGCCACATTGGTCGGGATTTCCCCGGCACAGGCATAGCCGTCGATGTCGGAGGGCTTCAGCCCGGCATCGCGTATGGCGTTGCGCGCGGCATCGGCATGGAGCTGGATCTGCGAGGCGTCGGGGATATGTCCCATCCGCGTCGTCTCGGCGGCGCCGACGATGGCGATCGATCCGGGTCTCATCCGCGCGCCCCCACCGGGCGGAAGAGCGGCAGCGTGATCTCGTCGTCCAGCTTCTGGAAAACGACCTCCACGGCCATGTCGAGCTGCAGCGCCTCGGGCGTCTGCGGGCAGTCGACGATGTTGGACATCAGCCGTGGCCCTTCCTGCGTCTCCACCACGGCGATCGCATAGGGCGGCGCGAAGCCGGGCGCCGGGCGATGGCTGATGACGTAGCTGTAGAGCGTGCCCCGGCCGGAGGCCGCATAGACCGTGACGTCATCCGCGTTGCAATGCGGACAGAACGGGCGCGGCGGAAAATAGGAGCGCTCGCAGGCGTTGCAGCGCTGCAGCCGGAGCTCTCCTTCGCGCGTCCCCTCCCAGAAGTGCCGGGTCTCGGGGGTCGGCTTCGGCCGCGGTCGTTCGGATGGTGTCGCCATGTCGGGATGCTCATTCGTGCGAATTTATGATCGATGGCATTTATTCGAATGAATGTCCAGCCGCGCAGGCCGGATCAGGCACGCCTCTCCCATCGCGACAGAATGGTCGAGACGTCGTCCAGCGTGACAGGCGGTAGCGGGGCCGCTGGGCGGGTCCGGCTGAAGCGCGGCGCCGGCGCCGGCTGCGTGATGCCGTTGACTGCGACGAAGGCACCGCGGGCCTGCATGTGAGGGTGGTGCGGGGCTTCGGCGAGCGACAGCACCGGCGCGAAGCAGGCGTCGGTGCCTTCGAGAAGCGCGCACCATTCGGCCTGGGTCTTTTCGGCGAAGCGCGCCGCCAGGATCGCGCGCCCTTCCGGCCAGCGCGCCTTGTCATGCTGGGGCGGTAGCGTCTCGGCCTCGATCTCCAGCGCATCGATCAGGAGCGCGTAGAATTTCGGTTCGAGCGCGGCGACGCTGACCCATTTGCCGTCGCTGCATTCGTAGCAATCGTAGAAGAAGGCGCCGGAATCGAGAATGTTGGCACCGCGATCGAGCTCCCAGCGTCCGGCGGCGTAAAGGCCGTGGAACACGGCCATCATCGAACTCGCGCCTTCGGTCATGGCCGCATCGACGACCTGCCCTGCGCCGGAACGCTGCGCCTCGAGAAGCGCGCAGGCCAGACCGAATGCCAGATAGAGCGCGCCACCGCCGAAATCGCCGACGAGATTGAGCGGCGGTGTCGGCGGCTGGCCCTGCCGGCCCATCGCATGGAGGGCGCCCGTGATCGCGATGTAGTTGAGGTCATGGCCTGCCGCCTGGGCGAGCGGCCCGTCCTGGCCCCAGCCCGTCATCCGGCCGTAGACCAGGCGAGGATTGGCGGCCAGGCAGGCTTCAGGCCCGAGGCCAAGGCGTTCCATGACGCCGGGGCGCGAGCCCTCGATCAGGGCGTCGGCGCGGGCGACGAGCGTCCGGGCGGCCTTGAGGCCGGCTTCAGTCTTGAGGTCCAGCGTCACGCATTGCCGATTGCGGCGCAGCACGTCATGGGCCGGTGATTTCGGCACGCCGAGTTCGCTGCCCTGCCGCTCGATGCGGACGACGTCCGCCCCCAGATCGGCGAGCAGCATGGCACACATGGGGCCTGGCCCGATCCCGGCGAATTCTACGACTTTAATCCCGGACAGCGGTCCCAATCGTGCCTCCCGTCACCTGTCGACGCACGGGGCGCGGCATCGCCGCGCCGGCGACTTGTCTATTAATACGAACAAATATTGTCCATCCTAAAAATCTGTGTTTTGAAGGGGCGGAGCGCGCGGCCTCGATGCCGCCGCCGACGCATAAGACCGGAGGAAATGCGCGATGACCGCAAAGGGGCCCCTTTCGGGCATAACCGTCGTTGACCTGACCCGCGTCCTGGCCGGACCATACTGCACGATGATGCTCGCCGACATGGGCGCTCGGGTGATCAAGGTCGAACCACCGGGGCTCGGGGACGATTCACGCCAGTTCGGGCCCTTCATCCAGGGCCGGCCCTGCTATTTCGGCTCGGTCAACCGCGGCAAGGAATCGATCGCGCTCGATCTCAAATCCGAGGCGGACCGGGCGGTGTTCGAGAAGCTGCTGGAGCGCGCCGATATCCTGACCGAGAATTTCCGGCCCGGCGTGCTCGAAAGGCTGGGCTATGGCTGGGAGCATCTTCACGAGCGCTATCCGCGCCTGATCTATGCATCCACATCCGGGTTCGGCCATGCCGGCCCGGCGCGCGACCGCCCATCCTACGACATGGTCATCCAGGGCATGTCCGGGATGATGAGCGTGACCGGCCCGAGCGAGGGCGAACCCTGCCGCGTCGGTATCTCGATCGCGGATGTCGGCTCGGGCATCTTCACCGCTGCCGCCGTCAACGCCGCGCTGCTGCATCGCGAGCGCACCGGCGAGGCCTCGCGCGTCGATATCGCGATGTATGACTGCCTGCTGGCGATGCTGGAAAGCACGATCTCGCGCTACACCATGGCTGGCGAGGTCGGCGGACGCATGGGCTCCCGCCACCCGGCGATCATGCCGTTCGAGGCCTTCGCAACGGCGGATGGGCACATCGTGCTGGCCTGCGGCAATGACAAGATGTTCGGGCTGCTCGCCCGGGCGCTCGGCTTGCCGGAGCTGATCGAGGACGAGCGCTTCCGCCGCAACGAGCTGCGCGTCGCGAACCGGGAAATCCTCCATGAGCTGATCGAGGAGCGCTTGCGGGGAGACCGCACGGCGAACTGGCTCGCGCATTTCGACGCTGCCGGTGTTCCCGCCGGGCCGATCAATTCCATCGACGAGGCGCTGAGTCACCCCCAGGTGGCGGCACGCAACATGCTGATCTCGGTCACCGACCCGGTTCTCGGCCCGGTCCGGATCGCGGGGACGCCGCTCAAATTCTCGACTTTCGAGGATCCGCCGACGCGCCGTGTCGCGCCGGATCTCGATCAGGATCGCAGGGCCATCCTGGCGGAGCTGGGCCTCGCCTGACGCCATCTGAACAATAGGGAGAGACGCATGTCGAAACGATCGATCTTTCAGGAAGAACACGACCAGTTCCGGCGCACCGTGCGCCGCTTCGTCGAGGCCGAGATCCTGCCCCACCGGGTCGCGTGGGAGAAGGCGGGGACGGTGCCGCCGGAGGTGTGGCGCAAGGCGGGCGAGGCCGGCCTGCTCTGCTGCGACCAGCCCATCGAGCATGGCGGTGGCGGCGGAGACTTCCTCCACAACGTCATCGTCAACGAGGAGATGACCGCTGCGGGCGGATCCGGCCCGGCCTTCAGCGGCCATTCCGATATCGTCGTGCCCTATCTCAGCGTCTACGGGACGCCTGAGCAGAAGGAGCGCTGGCTGCCTGCGATGGCGCGCGGCGAGGTGATCACCGCGATCGGCATGACAGAGCCGTCGGCCGGGAGCGACCTGCAGGCGATGCGGACGAGCGCGGTCCGCGATGGCGACGATTACGTCATCAACGGCCAGAAGGTCTTCATCAGCAACGGCCATCAGGCGCATCTGCTGCTGCTGGCCTGCAAGACCGACCCGACCGCACGCGGCAAGGGCATCAGCATGGTCCTGGTCGAGACGGACCGGCCCGGCTTCACGCGCGGGCGGATGCTCGAAAAGATCGGCCGCAAGGCGCAGGATACCTCGGAGCTGTTCTTCGCGGACCTGCGGGTCCCGGTCTCCAACCTGCTCGGTCAGGAGGGGGCGGGATTCGGGATGATGATGAACCTGCTCGCGCAGGAGCGGCTGAGTTCGGCCGTGCGGGCGATGGCCGCGACGGAGCGTGCGCTGCAATCGACCGTGGACTATGTCAGCGAGCGCGAGGCGTTCGGCCGCAAGATCGCCGATTTCCAGAACACCCAGTTCCTGCTGGCGGATCTCTGGTCGGAAACCATGGTGCACCGGGTCTTCGTCGACGACTGCATCGCGCGGCATCTGCGCGGCGAATTGTCGGCGGTCGATGCCGCAGCGGCCAAGCTGAGGGCCAGCGAGCTGGAAGGCCGGGTGATCGACCAGTGCCTGCAGCTCTTCGGCGGCTGGGGCTATATGTGGGAATACCCGATCGCGCGGGCCTATGCGGATGCCCGCGTCGACCGGATCTCGGCGGGGAGCAACCATATCCTGAAGCTGATCATCGGCCGCGACCTGCTGCGGCCCGCCCGGACGTGAACGCCGCTGCCGGCCGCAGGCATCGCCTGCGGCCGGCATATGGCCCGTCTCAGATCGGGTCCCAGGAGAAGACGTCCGCCGAGCGCTCGAGCGGATAGAAGGACGATTTGAAGGCCGGTAGCATGTGCTCGGCGATCGTCTGCGGCGTCCAGCCGTCGCTCCGCTGTGCCGCCCTGATCGGCCGTGGCTGGCTGAACAGGAACAGCTCGTTCTTGCGCGAGCCGAAGATCTGCCCGTTGACGTCCTTGGCGAGATCGCTGGCGAGAAACACGGTGAGCGGCGCGATCTTGGCCGCGGTCATCGCCTTGATCCGCTCGACCCGCAGCTTCTCGGCCTCCGTTTCGGTCGGGATCGTGCCGACGAGCCGGCTCCAGGCGAAGGGCGAGACGCAGTTGGAGCGCACGTTGAAGCGCTGCATGTCCAGAGCGATCGCCTTGGAGAGGCCGATGACGCCGAGCTTGGCGGCCATGTAGTTCGCCTGGCCGAGATTGCCGACGAGGCCCGATGTCGAGGTGAAGTGCACGAAGGCGCCGCTCTGCTGCTCCTTGAAGAAGGGGCAGGCCGCCTTCGAGACGTTGAAATAGCCGTTGAGATGCACGTTGATCACCGACGACCAGTCGTCATGCGACATGCGGTGGAAGATGCGGTCGCGCAGGATGCCGGCATTGTTGATCACGGCATCGATCCTGCCGAAGCTGTCGACCGCCTGCTGAACCATGCGTTCCGCTGCTGCCGGGTCGGTGATGCTGTCCCCGTTCGCGACGGCACGACCGCCGGCCGCCTTGATCTCGGCGACGACGTCCTCTGCGGGGCCGGCGCTGCGTCCCCCGCCTTCCGCGTCGCCGCCGAGATCGTTGACCACGACCGCAGCGCCCTCCGCCGCCGCCAGAAGGGCGATCTCGCGGCCGATCCCGCGGCCGGCGCCCGTGACCAGGACGACCTTACCCTGCAAAGAATCACTCATTGTCCATCCCCGTCGCTGTCCTCTCGCGCCTGTCGCGCGGACGCACGAAGGCGCTAGCCTTCTCCCACCCGGCCGGCGCGCGCGCAAGAAAAAATTCGACTTTAATAGGAAGGGGCGTTGTCATTTCAGTCGAATGAATATTGAATGATGAGGCAGGAGCGCGCTCCCCACTCACGATAATCCGGATGACGCTGATGCCGATCGACTACGATGCCATCAAATCCTGGCGGATCGAGCCGAAGGACCACAGCTTCACCGCGCGCGACACCATGCTTTACGCGCTCGGCCTCGGCCTGGGCGGCGACGAGAGCCGGCCCGAGGATCTGAGCTTCGTCTACGAGCGCGGCTTGCAGGCCTTGCCCAGCTTCGCGGGTGTTCTCGGTTACCCCGGCTTCTGGTTGCAGGACCCTGCGACCGGGATCGACTGGAAGCGCATCCTGAACGGCGAGCAGGGACTGATCCTGCACCGGCCGCTTCCTCCGGAGGGGCGTGTCATCGGGCGCACACGGATCGAGGAGGTCGTCGACAAGGGTGCCGACAAGGGCGCCGTCATCTATACCGTGCGCGACGTGGTCGATGCCGTGACGGGCGATCTCATCGCGACGGTCACGAACTCCATCTTCGCGCGAGGAGATGGCGGCTTCGGCGGCCCTGCCACGTCCGGCATCCGGGTCCTTCCGCCGCCGCCGGAGACGCAGCCCGACCACATCGTCGACCATCCGACCATTCCGCAGGCGGCGCTGATCTACCGGCTGTCGGGCGACTACAATCCGCTTCATGCCGATCCCGCGGTGGCTCGCGCCGCGGGCTTCCCGCGCCCGATCCTGCATGGAGCGGCAACCTGGGGCATCGCAGCCTATGCGTTGCTGCGCACCCTGTGCGGGGGATCGCCAGCGCGGTTCCAGCGTTTCGACTGTCGTTTCTCCGCCCCGGTCTATCCCGGCGAGACGATCAGGACCGAGATCTGGTCCGTGAAGCCGGGTTCGGCCGCTTTCCGCTGCCGCGCGGTCGAGCGGGACATCGTGATCCTCAACAACGGGATATTCGAATTCGCCGCCGGATGAGCCGGCAGGACGTTTCCAACAACAAGGCGGGGAGGGTGAACCTCTCCGAACAGGGGAGTGATGAACATGCGTTGGACGCTTGCTCTGATCGTCGGGCTGCTGATGGGAGCGCATCCCTGTCAGCGCGCTGCAGCCCAGGCCACTATTTCCGATGATGTCGTCCGGATTGGCCTCCTCCTCGACATGTCGGGGCCGTATTCGGACTATTCCGGCGAAGGTGCGGCGACAGCGGCACGGATGGCGGTCTCTGATTTTGGCGGCACCGTGCTCGGCAAACCGGTCGAGGTGCTGGCAGCGGATCATCTGAACAAACCCGACATCGCGTCGAGCCGCGCGCGCGAATGGTTCGACAACGGGAAGGTCGATGCGATCCTCGAGACCGTCGCGACCGGCCCGGCGCTGGCGGTGCTGGAAATCGCCAAGCAGAAGAACAAGATCGTCGCCTTCAGCGGGCCGGGCGCAGTGCGGCTCACCAACGAGAGCTGCTCGCCGATCTCGATCCACTACGCGCTGGACAGCTATGCCCTGACCCGTGCGACCGTGAAGGCGCTGACGGAACGGGGCCTCGACAGCTGGCATATCCTCGCCCTCGACAGCGTCTTCGGCGCGGACCTGATCCAGGATGCCGGGGCGGCTCTCGCGGATACCGGCGGAAAGCTCGTGGGCACGACGCGTCACCCGTTGGCGACGACCGATTTCTCGTCTTTCCTGGTCGCTGCGCAAAGCTCAGGCGCGAAGGTCATCGCGCTCGCCAATGCCGGAAATGACACGGCCAACGCGCTGAAGACGGCACGCGAGTTCGGCATCGGTGTTGGCGGCAAGCAGCGCATGGCGTCGCTCTACACGCTGATCAACGACATCAACGCGATCGGTGTCGAGGGCGCGCAGGGGCTGATCTTCACCGAGGCGTTCTACTGGAACCGCAACGAGCAGACCCGCGCCTGGTCGCGCCGATTCTACGAGACGATGAAGCGGATGCCGAATGCCGAGCAGGCGGCGGTGTATTCGACGGTGCTGCATTATCTCGGCGCGGTCAAACAGGCGGGCACCGACGAAACAGGTGCTGTGATGAAGCAGATGCGCGAGCGGCCGATCAACGACATCTTCGCCACCAACGGCAGGATCCGCGAGGACGGCCGGATGGTCCACGACATGTATCTGGTCGAGGTCAAGAAGCCGTCCGAGGTGAAGGAGCCAGGGGACCTCTACAACGTCCTGGCTACGATTCCCGGTGACGAAGCCTTCCAGCCGCTGTCCCGCTCGCGCTGCCCGCTGGTCAAGAAGTAACTGCGCGATGGCGGTGGAGCCGAAGGGCATACGCCCGGTGACCCTGGGTGGCTGGATCGACAATCTGGCGCTACAGCATGGCGAAGCGCCGGCGCTGTTCGACGAGGACCGTCCGGTTTCCTACGCGCAGCTCGCGCGGCGCAGCCGGCTCCTTGCCGCCGGTCTTGCCCGGCTCGGCATCGGGCAGGGAGACCGTGTCGCGGTCTGGCTGCCGAACTGCTCGGCCTGGATCGAGACTCTGCTCGGCTGTGGTCGCCTGGGGGCGATCGTGGTGTCGCTCAACACCCGCTTCCGCGCGGCGGAGGTCGGCGACATCCTCGGCCGCTCGGGCGCGCGTGCTCTCGTCATGTCTCCCGACTTCGCGCCGATCGCCTATCGCGAGATCCTGGCGAACGTCCCGCCCGCAGAATTGGCCGCGGTG
Organism: Allobosea sp. GW822-FHT05A11; assembly: GCF_058800455.1. Classification (NCBI taxonomy): domain Bacteria; kingdom Pseudomonadati; phylum Pseudomonadota; class Alphaproteobacteria; order Hyphomicrobiales; family Alloboseaceae; genus Allobosea; species Allobosea sp. GW822-FHT05A11. Next base: position 464,866 of record NZ_JBXAMI010000005.1, read on the forward strand.
ACGACGATCGTGACCTTGACGGAAGAGGCCGCGCCCGTTCTGGAGGGCCGCCGCCAGGCCAGCTATGCCTCGCTGCTGGAATGCGGTGAATGGGACGGGCCGGCGATATCGCCAGCGACAGGGTGCCTGATCCTCACCACGTCAGGCACCACGAAGAAACCGAAATTCGTGCTGCACTCCCAGCAAGGCCTGGTCACGCATGCCTTCGACGTTGCCGCCGCGCCGGGCTTCTATGGTGAACCGGGCAGCGCCGGCATGTCGATCATGCCGCTATGCGGCGCATTCGGCCTCACCCAGACGATCGGCGCGCTGGCCGGCGGCGCTCCCACGGTTCTGATGCGCAGTTTCGATCCGGAGGTCGCCGCGGCCGCGATCCGCCAGCGCGGCGTCACCAATATGGCCGGCGTCGACGATGTCTTCTATCGCCTGCTCCAGACGAGCGACGACGCCGTGCCCTTTCCGGAATTACGCTTCGTCGTATTCGGCTCCTTCAACAATTCGCCCGACGACTTCGTCCGAGCGGCCGATCAGCGCGGGCTGCTTGCGGTGGGCGCCTACGGGATGTCCGAATTTCAGGGGCTGTTCTCTCTTCAGCCCAGGGAGGCGGGGCCGGAGCGCCGTGCGCGCGGCGGCGGCCATCCGGTCTCCGCTGCGGCGATCGTCCGCGTCCGCGATCCGGACACCGGCCGCCTTCTCGCCGTCGACGAGAGCGGGGAGCTCCAGGTCGCGGCTCCGAGCATGATGCTCGGCTATTTCGGTGACCCGGAGGCGACCGCGGCCGCATTCACCGACGATGGCTTCCTGCGGACGGGCGATGCCGGCTGCCTGCGCGCGGATGGGAGCTTCGAGTTTCATGCGCGCATGAACGATGCCCTGCGCCTGGGAGGGTTCCTCGTCAGTCCGGCGGAGATCGCCGAGATGGTCGCGTCCCATCCGATGGTGAGCGAGTGCCAGGTCGTCGGAGCCCATGGTCCGGACGGATACAGGGCGGTCGCCTTCGTCATTCCGGCGGAAGGCGGCTTTGCCGAAGCCGCGGTGCAGGAGCATTGCCGGGGACGACTCGCCAAGTTCAAGCAACCCGCGCGCATCCTGGCCGTCCACACGTTTCCGGCGACGGACGGGCCGAACGGGCCGAAGGTCCAACGCAACCTGCTGCGCGCGATGGCAGAGGCCGCCCTGAAAGGGTGAAGTGCCATCGGATTTATTCATCCGAATTTTATATCGAAATCTCCGCGCGGGCAGTTGCTTCGCCTGCGGGTGCGCTATATCAATCGAATGAATAAAACTGGAAAGCGGGAATGCTTGGAGCAATTCTGTCGGGGCTGAAGGTCGTCGACCTCACGCAAAATGTGGCCGGGCCGTTCTGCACCCAGGTTCTCGGCGACATGGGCGCGACGGTGATCAAGGTGGAGCGTCCCGGACGCGGCGACGACACGCGTGACTGGCCGCCGCGACATGGGGACCAGTCGGCGACGTTCCTCGCCCTCAACCGGAACAAGAGCAGCATCTGCCTGGATCTGGACCACCCCGAGGGGTTGGCCGTGCTCAAGCGCCTCGCTGCCGATGCCGACGTCATCATCCACTCGATGAAGCCCGGCAGCGCCGAAGGCCGCGGATTGGGCCATGCCGATCTCGCTGCAGGCAATCCGCGCCTGATCTACTGTGCCATCAGCGCCTTCGGGCAAGCCGGGCCGCTGGCTGCCCTGCCGGGTTACGATCCGCTGATGCAAGCCTTCACGGGCATCATGAGCACGACCGGCAACGAGGGCGACGCGCCGGTGCGCGTGGCCGTCTCGCTGATCGATCTCGGCACCGGGATGTGGGCCGCGCTGGGTGTTCTGGCCGGCGTCATCGAGCGCGGCCGGAGCGGGCGTGGGATGCTCGTGGAAGCGAGCCTGCTCGACACCGGCATCGGCTGGATGAGCGTATTCGTCGCGACCTATCTCGCGACCGGAGCGCTGCCGCAAAAGCTCGGGTCCGGCATGGCGATGGCCGCTCCCTATCAGCTCTTCCCGGCGCGCGACGGCCATGTGTTCATCGCGGCCGGAAACGATGGGCTGTTCGAGCGCGTCTGCGGTGGGCTGGATTGCCGCGAACTCGTGGCGGATAGGCGTTTCGCCACCAACACCGCGCGTGTCGCCAACCGCGAAGCGCTCGTCGCCGCGATCAGCGCGGTCACGCAGCAATTGCCGGCAGCCGAAATCGTCTCGCGGCTGCGTGCAGCGGGGGCTCCATGCAGCGAGCTCAATTCGGTGGCGCAGATGCTCGCGCATCCGCAGGTCGAGGCGGCGGGGATCATCGCCGATCTGCCGGCGGCTGAGCGCGAGAGCCATCGCATCGTCGCCTTGCCCCTCAAGCTGGCAGGAAGCCGTTCGGCCAGGCTCGAGCCGCCGCCCGCGCTCGGCGCCGACACGGCGTCCCTGCTCTCGGGCCTTGGCTACGCAACCGACGAAATCGACCGCCTTCGCCTCGCCGGGGCGGTTGGATAAAGCAGCCTCTTCCAGGACAGAGCACCATGGATTTCGACTACACGGAAACCCAGCAACAGATCCGGGCGGCGGTCCGCAAGCTCTGCGCCGAGTTCGGCGTCGATTACTGGCGCAAATGCGACGAGGCCGGCGAATACCCGGAAGACTTCGTCCAGGCGATGACCAGAGCAGGCTGGCTTTCGGCCCTGATCCCGGAGGAGTATGGCGGTTCCGGGCTCGGCCTGATGGAAGGCTGCATCATCCTCGAGGAAATCAATCGTTCGGGGGGCAACGGTGCCGCCTGCCACGCGCAGATGTACACGATGGCCTCGGTGCTGAACCATGGCAGCGAGGAGCAGAAGCGCCGCTATCTCCCGCGCATTGCCGACGGTTCATTGCGGCTGCAGGCCTTCGGCGTCACCGAGCCGGATGCCGGTTCCAACACGCTCAGGGTCAAGACCTTCGCGAAGCGCCGCCCGGGCGGCTATGTGATCAACGGCCAGAAGATCTGGACCTCGCGCTACATGCAGTCGCACATGTATCTGCTGATCGTCCGGACGACGCCGTTCGAGGAGGTGAGCCGCAAGACGGACGGCCTCTCGCTCTTCCTCATCGACATCGAGAAGGCGGGCAAGGCCCTGCACGCCCGGCCGATCCGGACCATGCTGAACCACCACACCAACGAGGTCTTCATCGACAATCTCGAGGTGGGGGAGGAGGATCGGATCGGCGAGGAAGGCCGCGGCTTCCATTATCTCGTGGACTCGCTGAACTCCGAGCGCCTTCTGGTTGCGAGCGAGTCGATCGGGGACGGCCGCTGGTTCACCGCCGAGGCCTCGCGATACGCCAGCGACCGGCAGGTCTTCGATCGGCCGATCGGCCAGAACCAGGGTATCCAGTTCCCGATCTCGCGGGCACATATGAACATCGAGGCGGCCGAGCTGATGCGCAACCGGGCTGCCGCCCTGTTCGACCGCAAGCTGCCCTGCGCGAACGAGACGAGCATGGCCAAGTTCCTCGCCAGCGAAGCCGCCTGGGAGGCGGCCGAGGCGTGCATGACGACGTTCGGCGGCTATGGCGTCGCGAGCGAATATCACGTCGAGCGCAAATGGAAGGAGGCGCGGCTGTTCCGCACGGCGCCGCTCTCCAACAATTTGATCCTTGCCCAGGTCGCCCAGCACGCGCTCGGCATGCCCCGTTCCTACTGAACCGAAACGAGGACAGGATGACAGCCTTGCAGCCTCTGAAGAGCCTTTCGCCGGCTCCGGGTCCCACGGAACGCCTCGCGGCGTTCATCGTCGAGGCCCGGGTGCCGGACGAGGTCCTGAGCCTGGCCACACGCGTGGTCGTCGATACGCTCGCCGTGACCGTGGCAGGTGGCGCCGAGGAACCGGTGCGGCGGCTGGCCGCTTCTCTCGAGCCCTGGCCGGGCGCGGTGCCCAGCTTCTGGGGACCGGAAGCTTTCCGCAGCGACGATGCCGCGCTTCTGACCGGCATGGCGAGCCATGTGCTCGATTATGACGACGTCTCGATGCTGAGCGTCTGCCATCCGACGGCACCCGTGCTGTCGGCCTTGCTGCCCCTGCTGGACAAGCGCAAGGTCACGGGGGCGGAACTGCTCGGCGCGGTGGCGATCGGCACCGAGGTGCTGATCCGTCTCGGGCAGAGCATGGGCTTTCGGCATTATGCGCTCGGCTTCCACGCAACGGGCACGCTGGGAGCGGTCGGTGCCGCCGCCGCGGTCGCGCGGCTCCTGCATCTCGATCTCGGCACCACCCGGCGGGCGCTGGCCATCGCGGCCAGCATGGCCAGTGGCCTGCGAAAGAATTTCGGCTCGATGGTGAAGTCGCTTCATGTCGGGCTGGCGGCCTCGAATGGGCTCAAGGCCGTACGGCTCGCGCAGGGCGGCATCGATGCGGCTTCCGAGGTCTTCGAGGCCGACGGCTATCTCAAGGCCTTCTCCGGCGGCGAGACCGATCGCTGGCCGCCGAATGTCGTGCTCGGCGCGCCGTTCGCGCTGAGCGAACCCGGCTTCGAGCAGAAGCGGTATCCGTGCTGCTACATGCTGCACCGGATGATCGAGGGCACCCTCGGTCTGCGCCGCGATACAGGCATCGATCTCGCTGCGGTGAAGCATGTTCGCGTCGACATGCCTGCAGGCGGCACCAAACCCCTGATCCACCCGTTCCCCCGCACGGGGCTGAATGCCCTCTTCAGCGGCCCCTATGCGGTTGCCGCCAGCCTGGCCGACGGCCGGATCGATCTGGCGAGCTTCACCGACGAGGCTGTTCTTCGGCCGGACCTGCAGGCACGGCTCGCCGATATCCAGCTGGTCGAGGCGTCGGGCGAATCGAGCCGGGGCAGCGAGGTCGGCAGCGCGCCCGTCACAGTGACCGTGACCCTGAAGGATGGCGGTTCCGTCGCGAGGACGGTGACGCGCGCGCCGGGTTCGCCGGAGGATCCGATGACGGAGCAGCAACTCGCGGCCAAATGGACGGATTGCTTGCGGCGCGTGCAGCCGGGGCTCGGCGCCGATACGACGCTCAACTTGTTCGGGGAGGGGCTGGCTATCGGCACGTCGCCGGATGTCGGCGCCTGGATCACGCGGTTGCGCCTGGCGCTCGGCAGGAGCGCGGCATGAACGCCTCCGTCGCGCCTCCAGCCTTTGAGACGCTCCGGATCTCCGCGCCGGCCGAGCATATCGCCCTGGTGACGCTTGCGCGTCCGCAGGCCATGAATGCGCTGAATACGCAGATGGGTCGCGATCTGGTGACCTTCTTCGAGGCGGTCGCGCTCGATGCGGCGGGGTTGCGCTGCATCGTGCTGACCGGCGAGGGGGAGCGCGCTTTCTGTGCCGGCGGTGACCTCAAGGAACGGCGCGGCATGAGCGATGAGGCGTGGCAGCGCCAGCATGTCGTGTTCGAGCGGATGGTGCGTGCCCTGCTCGATTGCCCGGTCCCCGTGATCGGCGCGGTCAACGGGGCGGCCTATGGCGGCGGCTGCGAGATCGCCGCCTGCTGCGACTTTCTCTACGCCGCCGAACACGCCCGTTTCGCCCAGAGCGAGGTGACGCTCGGCATCATGCCCGGCGGCGGAGGAACCCAGACGATTGCCCGCGCCGTCGGCGAGCGGCGGGCGAAGGAACTCATCCTGACAGGCCAGCCCTTCTCGGCGAGCGAAGCGGCGCAATGGGGCCTGGTCAATGCGGTCCTGCCCCAGGGCGAGCTCCTTCCGGCGGCGCTCGCGACCGCGATCACCATCGCCAATAACGCGCCGATCTCCGTGCGGCAGGCGAAGCAGTCGATCCACCGCGGCCTGCAGATGGCCCTGCGCGACGGCCTCACCTTCGAGATCGAAGCCTATGCCCGGATGGTCCCGACGCAGGACCGCCACGAGGGCGTGACGGCGTTCAACGAAAAGCGCCCGCCGCGCTTCATCGGGAAATAGGTGGATGATGGCGGAACGCGTGCTGTTGAGGGAGGTCGGGCTGCGCGACGGGCTGCAACTCGTCTCGACCGTTCTCGACACGGAGAAGAAGCTCGACTGGTGCCGCGGCGCGGTCGCTGCCGGTCTTGCCGAGATCGAGGCCACGTCCTTCGTGCCGGCACATGTCATCCCGCAGTTCGCGGATGCCGATGCCGTCGCAGCGGGGATTGCCGGGATCCGGGGCGCGCAGGTCTCCGCCCTCGTCGTGAACCTGAAGGGAGCAAGGCGCGCCTTCGCCGCCGGGCTGACGAAGGTCAACTATGTGGTCTCCGCCAGCGAGGCCCACAGCCTTGCCAATGCGCGCCGCTCGACCGATGCGGCGCTGGACGAGTTCGATCTCATCGTCGCCGAGCGCGCGGCTCAAGGATTGTCCGATCGGGTCGCATTGGGCTGCGGCGTGGCGACCAGTTTCGGCTGCACGCTGCAAGGGGAAGTCGCCGAGGCACGCGTGCTCGCGATTGTCGGGCGACTGGCGCGCGCCGGAGCGGACGAGATCATGCTGGCGGATACCGTCGGCTATGGCGATCCGGCGCGCGTCCGCCGCCTGTTCGAGGCGGCCACGGGTCTTGTCGGGTCGCTGCCGCTCGCCGCGCATTTCCATGATACGCGCGGCCTCGGGCTGGCCAATGTCGGCGCCGCGCTTTCGGCCGGGGTCCGCCGCTTCGATGCCTCGCTCGGGGGGCTGGGCGGCTGCCCCTTCGCCCCCGGCGCGACCGGCAACATCAACACGGAAGACTGCGCCTTCATGCTCGAGGCGATGGGCTTCGCCACCGGCATCGACCTGGCTGCGTTGCTGCGCTTGCGGGAGTGCGTCGAAACCTGGCTTCCGGAAGAGCGCTTCACCGGCGCGCTCGCCCGCGCCGGCCTGCCGAAAGGCTTTTCTCCCGCCGTCTGACGTTGGCGGAGCGCAATCAGGCGCTCCACGTGGCGATGGCGCCCCCCGCATCGAAGGGGCTTGGGATGCCCCTGTCAGCCTGCGGCGCTCGCAGCCTTGTCGTTGCGATCACGGCCCCGGATACGGTCGCGCGCCTGCTGCCATTGCTCATCGGTCCAGGGCAGGTAGTTCGTGAAATAGGCGCCGTTCGCGAGGCCATGCGCACCATCGACGGCAATCGTCTCACCGCTGAGCCATTCGCAGCCCGGCGCCATCAGGAAGGTGGCCAGGGTGGTGAGCTCGGGCTTCTGTCCAAGGCGGCCCATCGGATTGACGGAGCGTTCATAGTCATGCGGGTTGTCGGTCGGACGCAGGCGGGCCGAGGCGCCCTCCGTCGGAAAGATACCCGGCGAGATGGCATTGAGCCTGATGCCGTAGCGCCCCCATTCGATGGCGAGCGACCGCGTCATCGCCTCGATGCCGGCCTTCGACATGGCCGAGGGCACGACGAAGGGTGCGCCGGTCCGCGTGAACGTCGCCAGGATCGAGAGCACCGAGCCCTTTCGCTGTTCGGCTATCCAGCGCTGCCCGATCGCATTGGTGACGTAGAAGGTGCCGCGCAGGACGATATCGGAGATCGCGTTGAAGCCGTTCGCCGTCAGGTCCTCCGTGCGGCTGATGAAGTTGCCGGCCGCGTTGTTGACCAGCCCGGTCAGCGGGCCGTGGTCGAGCCAGGCCCGGTCGACCATCGCCCGCACGGATTCAGGCGAGCGGATATCGCACTCATAGGCATCGACCGCAGCGCCGGTCTCGCGGGCGATCGCCTCGGCCGTCTCCCGGACGACCGTCTCCCTGCGCCCGCAGATCGCCACGCGCGCGCCGTAGCCGGCGAAGCGATGCGCCATTTCCCGGCCGAGTCCGGTGCCGCCTCCCGTCACGAGGATGTGCTGGCCCTTCAAGACGTCGTCCCTGAACATTCGCCTCTCCCATCTCGATTCGAGCAAGCATCGTCGCGCGGCCTCTAGCCGGGGGCGATCTCACTCGCTATTAAATTCGAACTTATTATCAAAAGGAAGAGGCTGATGTTGGAAACTGCCCGCGACGGCACGACCATGGTCCTGACCCTGAACAATCCTGCAAAGCGAAACGCCCTCTCCGCGCCGCTGCGGGAAGGGCTGCTGGAAGCTTTTCTCAGGCTCGAGAGGGATCGCGATCTGCGTGCGGCGGTCATCATCGGCGCCGGCGGGAATTTCTGCTCGGGCGGAGACATCGACTCGATGAATCAATCGACGGATCTGGCCGCCGGTCGCGAGCGCTTTCGCGGCGTGCACGAGCTGACGCGGCTGATGATCCGGGGCTCGAAGCCGGTGATTGCAGCGGTGGAGGGCTGGGCGGTCGGGGCCGGGCTGGGTCTCGCGCTCGTGGCGGACACGGTGATCGCCACGCCCGGCGCACGCTTCCGGGCGGGGTTTCCGCAGATCGGACTGATCGCGGATTTCGGCCTGCTGCATACCCTGCCGGCCCGCATCGGGCCCGCAAGGGCGCGCCAGTTCCTGCTGTATGACGAGGTGGTCGATGCCGAGCGCGCCGGCCGCATCGGATTGACCGACGAAACGGTGGCTTCGGGCGAGCTGCTCGAACGGGCGTTGGCGCTTGCCGGCCGTTTCAGCCAACTGGCTCCCCTGGCGACGGCGCAGACCCGGGCTGCCCTGGCCCGGGGGCTCGACCAGGTGCTGGACTGGGAACGCGACACCCAGGCGGCCTTGCTGCAAACGGCCGATCACGCGGAAGGGCGAACCGCTTTCCTCGAAAGACGAAAACCGAATTTCACCGGACGATGAGGCCGCGCCGAACCGTTTTCAGATCCGCTGGCGGATGACGCTCCTGACCGAGTAGCGCGTCGCCGGATAGAGATTGTAGGACAATTCGAATGTCTGCCCGTTATTGGCGACATAGCGCCGCTTCACGGCCAGGGCTGCGGTTTCGGTACCGGCGTGCAGCAGATCGGCCATCGCCGCCGGCATGGTCGTCGCCGATACCTCCTGCTCGACATAGTCGAGCTTGAGACCCTGCTCATCCATGATGACTTCGTAGATCGCCCTGTCTCCCTGCTGGATGGTTTCGAGGGCCGGGGCCAGCTTCTCGGGCACGAAAACCTCCGACCAGCATAGGGGCTGCTGGTCGTTGCGTGTCGATCGCACGCCCGCAACCCGCAACCATCTGCCTTCCCGAAGTCCGGAGAAGGATTCGAACGATTTCGCCACGCTGGAGGCGAAGCCGTAATGGCGCACGTCGAGCTGGGTGCTCTGGGCGAAATCGAACAGCCCTTTGAGGTCGCGCAGCGAATGCACATAGGGCGCGACCGGCCGCTGGGCCAGCACCGTCGTGCCCGTCTTGCGCCGGCGCCCGAGGATGCCCTGCTCAGCGAGCAGCTTCAGAGCTTCACGGATGGTGTGGCGACCCACGCCGAACCGCTCCTGCAGTTCGGGCTCCGTCGGGAAGCGGCTGCCTACAGGGTAGGTCCCCCCGCCGATTTCGTCGCGCAGCAGATCCGCAAGGACCGCATGTCCGCCGGTGGTCCTGGTGCCCTCAGACATGTCTTGCTTCTTCTCGCACGCAAAATCCCCGCTCGCTCCGTGAAATAACTTGCTCCGGCGCCGAATCATAGCCCCCGGAACGAACTGCACACTGTTCTTCGAATGAAATGGCAGGGGCTATCCCGGTCGACGTGCAGCCGGCCACGGCAAGGCAGCGTCGATCGAACGTCGAGGGCATTCCAGGTGCCCGGAGATGCCCGTGCGCTTCCTCTGGCCGCCGTCGGGAAATCGTTGCGGTTTCGCCGCTTTCGGGTTGACGTCCGGAAGCCCGGCATTATCATTCGAATAAAATAATGAATGGCGATGACGCCTGAGAAATTCGGGGAGGAGAATGCGATGGATCGTCGCGAATGCATCATCGGGCTTGCCGTCGTCGGCCTCTCCGCGACGCAGGCCTTCGGGAGCACGTTTCCGACCCGGTCCCCGATCCTGTCCAATGGCTATCCTGCCGGCGGCTCGACGGATGTCGCCTCGCGATTGATCATCGAGGGTATGGCAAAGGAGCTGGACGGATACCGAATGGTCGTCGAAAACCGGCCGGGCGCCAGCGGAACCGTCGCGGCGACATGGCTGACGCGCCAGCAGCCGGACGGCTATAGCCTGCTTCTGTCGGAATCATCCTCGTTCGCGATCTGGCCGGCGATGCATGAGACCGGTGTCAAATATGATCCGGTCCAGGATTTCGACTGGATTGCGACCGTCTGCACGGCTCCCATGGTCCTGATCGTTTCGCCGAACTTTCCGGCGAAGACAGTGAAAGAGGCCATCGAGCTTCTCCGTACGCCGGCATCCGCGGAGCTGAATTATTCCAGCTCGGGCGTCGGCTCGATCCCTCATATCGGCGCCGAATTGCTGCGAACTCTTGCCGGCCCCGCCAACCAGTCGCGCCATGTACCGTATCGTGGTGGTGCGCCGGCGGTGCTGAGCGTGTCGACCGGCGAGACGGCCTGGGGCGTGGCCTCGCGGGGGTCGGCGACGGGACTTCTGAACGGCGGTGCCCTGAGGGGGCTTGCCGTGACGAGCCCTAACCGGTTTCCGCTGTTCCCGGACATCCCGACTTTCAGGGAGCTCGGGATGCCGGAGATGGAGTTGAACATCTACTACCTGATCCAGGGGCCGGCGCGCCTGCCGCCCGAGGTGCTGGCCAAGCTGAACAAGGCCGGAGCCGCCTCGCTGAACCAGCCGGTCACGCGGGAACGGTTCCTCAAAGCCGGGATGCAGGCGTGGGACGGCCCCAACACTCCCGAAAGCACCCGCGAGATCGTCATGGCGGAAAATGCAAGGTTTCGCTCGATCAGCCAGCGCACCGGCTTGAAGATCGTCACCTGAAGCGCGGCACATGCACTTTGATCGAGCCCTCAACGGAACTTCACGATGACGCCGGCAATCATCCTCAGAAGCCATGGAGGGCCGGACCAGCTGAAGCTGGAGCAGGTCGACCTGCCGAATCCCGGCTCTGGCGAATTGCGGATCAGACAGAGCGCCATAGGCGTCAATTTTCACGACGTGTATGTTCGCTCGGGTCTGTATCGCACGCTCGCGCTACCCGGCATTCTGGGCATTGAGGCGAGCGGCATCGTTGAGAAAACCGGCCAAGGTGTCAGGGATTTCCGCCCCGGCGACAGGGTTTGCTATGTCACGGGCAGTTACGGAGCTTATGCCGCGCATCGAAACCTGCCCGAGAACCTTGCGCTCAAGCTGCCTGACGCCATCGATGATGAGATCGCTGCCGCGACGATCCTGAAGGGGCTGACTGCCTGCATGTTGCTTCGCAGGGAGTATGCGGTCGGTCCGGGGGATCATATTCTCGTGCATGCTGCTGCCGGGGGCGTCGGCCAGCTGCTTTGCCGCTGGGCCGATCACCTTGGTGCCGTCGTCATCGGAACGGTCGGAGATCCGCGCAAGGAAGCGGTCGCGCGTGCGGCGGGGGCTGCGCATGTGTTCTCGAGCTCCGATCAGGAGCTGGTCGGCAAGGTGATGGACATCACCAAGGGCGAGGGCGTCGCCGTGGCCTACGACTCGGTCGGGCGCGACAGTTTCCAGTCCTCGCTGTCCGCGCTGGCGTATTTCGGGAAGCTGGTGAATTTCGGGCAGAGTTCCGGCCCGGTACCGCCGTTCGAGGTTTCGCAACTCGCCGCGCGCTCCAATTCACTATCCCGGCCGATCATCTTTCATCACCTGCGCAACCCGTCCGCGTTGAGGGAGATGGCGGCCGAAGTCTTTGCGCTGATCGGCGAAGGCATTCTCAAGGCGGATATCGGCTTGCGCCTCCCACTGGCGGAAGCCGCCGAGGCGCATGCCAGGCTGGAGGGGCGGCGCACCGTCGGCTCCACCATCCTGTTGCCGTAGGTCCCGTCGCACCGTGCCTGGATTTTCATTGAACCGCGTCATCATCGACGTTGTCACGTCGGATCTCGGAGATTCCATAAGCCGCGTGCTCGCGGACGTTCAGCGCTTCGGCTGGGCGTTGAACGAGATCGCGGCTTCCGCTTCGTCGGCAGACACTGCCGAGTTCAAGCTGGCTGTGTCGGCCCCTTCAGATATCCAGCTGGCTCATATCGAAGACCGGCTGGCGCGGCATCCAACGATCGCCACCGTGCAGGCGCGATGGGCTTCCGGCTGAACAGCCTGGGCTTTTTGGGATGCTCTCACCCACAAACCGGGATTTGTGCCTGTTTCATATCGCGTGGCTCAAAGCTGATCTCTCGGGATCGCGTGCAGTTCGGCCAGGGGGACGCTCTTGGTCACGACATATGTGTAATAGCGCTCGATGCCGATCGCCGGCGCAAGCAGCCGGTCGATCAGGCGCTGATACGCGTCGATATCAGGCGTGACCACCCGCATGATGTAGTCGATGCCGCCGCCGGTCGCGTCGCAGGCGACAATGGCCGGTTCCCTCGCCACGGCCTCCTCGAAGCGGCGGAAATCCGCCTGCTGATGGCTCTTCAGGCTGATCTCGACGATCACCGTGGTGCGCGGGGCATCGGGCTTCAGGTCGACGATCGCGGAATAGCCCTTGATCACGCCGGCCTCCTCCATCCGGCGCAGCCGCTCCCAGCAGGCAGCCGGCGACAGCGCCACCGTTTCGGCGAGCTTGAGCTTGGTCATGCGGCCGTCACGCTGCAGGGCCGCGACGATCTTGAGATCGATGGGATCGAGCTTCATCTTCTGGAACCGCGGGTGCATAATGTCATGAATGCCTCTTTATAAGAACGAGACAATATCATGTTCCGTCAAGCCGAACGGCCTTCCGGCAACAGGCTTTCTCCCATCGTCGAGAAGGCCGTCGAATGGCGCCCGGTCCTGACGAAGCAGAAGGGCGCGACCAAGCATGCTGCGCTGACCGAGCGCATCATCGCCGATATCGACGCCGGCATCCTGAAGCCGATGGACCGGATGCCGACGCATCGCGACCTTGCCCATGCGCTCGGCATCTCCGTCCAGACCGTCAGCCTCAGCTACAAGGAGGCCGAGCGCCTCGGCTATCTCAGCGGCGAGGTCGGGCGCGGAACCTTCGTCAAGAGCCGCGTCACCGAACAGGCGGGCCGGCTGATGCTCGACCGCAGCCCCACCGAGGTCGTCGACCTCTCGATCGTGCGCGGGGTTTATCTCGATGCCCATGAGGTGGCCTCGCGCCAGGCGCTGTCAGCTTTGGCCGAGGGCGACAGCAGCGCCTTCATGCGGCCGTGCCGGCCGATCGCGGGGCTCGACCACCATCGTGAAGCGGCGCGCCTCTGGCTCGGGCCGCTCGGTGTCGAGACCTCGGTCGAGCGCATCCTGATCACCAATGGCGCCGCCCATGCGCTGTTTCTCGCGCTCGCCTGTGTGGTCCGTGCCGGTGACCTCGTGCTGACCGAGAACTTGACCGATCACGGCGTCATCGGCCTCGCCAACGTCCTCGGCTTCAGCCTCAAGGGCCTGCCGACCGACGAGGAAGGCATCCGCCCCGATGCGTTCGAGGCGGCTTGCCGCGCCGGCGGTGTGCGGGCGCTCGTGCTCATCCCGACGCTCAACAATCCGACCAGCCATGTCGCCGGCCCCGAGCGACGCCGTGCCATCGCCGAGATCGCGCAGCGCCATGGCGTCTTCGTCGTCGAGGACGAGGTCTACAAGCCGCTGATCGCCGAACCGCTGCCGTCGATCACCGCGATGTTGCCGGATCTCGGCTTCTTCCTCACCAGCTTTACCAAGACGGTGCTGACCGGCCTGCGCGTCGGCTACCTGGTCGTGCCGCCTCAATACTCGATCCGCGCCGCCTCGATCCTGCGCGTGACCAGCTGGAGCGGCACCTATCTGCCGGCCGAGATCGCGACGCGCTGGGTCCAGGACGGCACCGCGCAAAGGCTGCTCACCGTCCAACGCGAGGAAGCGACGGCACGCCAGCGCATCGTTGCTGAGACGCTCGGAAGCCATGTCGCCTCGAGCCATCCGCTCTCGCTCTGCTCCTGGCTCAAGGTTCCCGCGCACTGGACCGAGGATAGCCTGGTGCGCTCGCTCGCCGACCGGCGCATCGCCGTGACACCATCCGATCCGTTCGTGGCTGGCGCGGGCCATGGCGGCGGCCTTCGCATCTGCCTGGGCGGGCGGATGAGCCATGAATTGCTGGCGCGGACGCTGACGACGGTGCGCCAGACCTTCGAGCAGCTGCCGCCGGTCTTCGATATCGGCGCTATCGGCTGAGAGCGGCGCGCGAGGGCCGTTGTCCATGTCATTGCGGCCTGCGGTGCAGGTTTGGCATAATTGGATCATGACAATATAATAATTGACATGAAATTTTCTCCCTCGCAGCATGACAAGCGAGGGAGACATGCCGGTGACAAAACCGCGTCTTTTCACTGCCGAGGCGGATCGACCGGCCACGCCGCCGGCCGCTGTCGCGCTGCCCGAGGTCGAAGACGCCATGGCGCGGATCGCTGGCCGGGTCGAGCGCACACCGCTTGTAACTTCGCCTTCCCTCAGTCGTCTCTGCGGCCAGCCCGTCCATCTCAAGCTCGAAACCCGCCAGCCGATCGGCGCCTTCAAGCTGCGCGGTGCGATGAATGCAGTGCTGGCGCTGACCGAAGACCAGCGCCAGCGCGGGCTGGTGACCGCGTCGACCGGCAATCATGGCCGCGCCGTCGCCTATACCGCCCGCGAACTTGGCCTTGCCGCCACGATCTGCATGTCGGCGCTCGTGCCCGCGAACAAGATCGAGGCGATCCGCTCGCTGGGCGCCGAAATCCGTATCGTCGGCCGCTCGCAGGACGATGCGCAGGCCGAGGTCGAGCGGCTGGTGGCCGGGCACGGGCTCACCCAGATCCCGCCCTTCGACCATCCCGACGTCGTTGCCGGCCAGGGCACGATCGGGCTCGAACTGATCGAGGACCTGCCGGAGCTCGCCTGCGTGCTGATCCCGCTCTCGGGCGGCGGGCTGGCGGCCGGCATCGCCGTTGCGGTCAAGGCGTTGCAGCCTTCCGTCAGGATCGTCGGCATCTCGATGGAGCGTGGCGCCGCGATGGCCGCAGCGATTGCGGCCGGCCGGCCCGTCGAGGTCGTCGAAGAGGCAACGCTAGCGGATTCGCTCGGGGGCGGCATCGGCCTTTCCAACCGCGTCACCTTTACGCTGTGCCGTGACCTCATCGACGAGGTTGTGCTGCTGAGCGAGGCCGAGATCGCCGCCGGCATCCGCCATGCCGCGCTCGCGGAGGGCGAGATCGTCGAGGGCGCCGGCGCTGTCGGCATCGCCGCCTTGCTCGCTGGCAAGGTCAAACCGCAGGGGCCGACGGCGCTCATCGTTTCCGGCCGCAACATCGACGAGGCGGTGCACCGGCGCATCGTCTCCGGAGCCGCGGCATGAGCCGTATGCTCGTCCTCACCGAAGCGGAGCTGCGCCGCAGCGTCGGGCTCGATCCGAGCACCGTCGACTGTGTCGAGGCGGCCTTCGCGGCGCTCGCGACCAAGCCGGTCGCCATGCCGCCGATCCTGCGGCTCGACATTCCCGAGCACCGCGGCGAGGTCGATGTGAAGACGGCCTATGTGCCGGGCCTCGACGGTTTCGCGATCAAGGTCAGCCCGGGCTTCTTCGACAATCCCGGGCTCGGCCTGCCCAGCCTCAACGGGCTGATGATTCTGTTCAGCGCCCGCACCGGGCTGGTCGAGGCGCTCCTTCTGGACAATGGCTATCTCACCGATGTCAGGACGGCTGCGGCCGGAGCCGTCGCGGTGCGCCATCTCGCCCGGCCGGATGCGGCGGTCGCTGCGATCTTCGGTGCCGGCATGCAGGCAAGACTCCAGCTCGAAGCGTTGGCGCTGGTGCGGCCGATCCGCGAGGCGCGGATTTGGGCCCGCGATGCGCAGAAGGCGAACAAGGCCGCGGCCGAGCTCTCCCGCAAGCTCGGCTTCATGGTCGCTGCCGTGGCCGATCCCCGGGCCGCGGTGCGAGGCGCCGATATCATCGTCACCACGACGCCGGCCGAGCGACCGATCCTGATGGCGGACTGGATCGAGCCCGGCCAGCACATCACGGCAATGGGCTCCGACAGCGAGCACAAGAACGAGATCGACCCCGCCGTTCTCGCCCGCGCCACCTATGTCGCCGACCGACTCGACCAGACAAGGCGTCTCGGCGAACTCGCCCATGCGATCCGCTCCGGTCTCGCGACGGCCGACCAGGCTTTCGCCGAGCTCGGCAAGGTCATCGCCGGCCAACGCCCCGGCCGGACCCGTGCGGACGAGATCACCCTGGCGGACCTGACCGGTACCGGCGTGCAGGACACCGCGATCGCCAATCTCGCCGCCGCCCGCGCCCGCACTGCCGGCGCCGGGCAGACCATCGACACCAAAGCCGAAGCGGGAGACGCCGCGTGACCGTGACCCTGAACTTCACCCGCGAGGAATATGCCGAGCGCCTCGCCAAGACCCGCGCCGCCATGGAGCGCGCCGGGATCGAGCTGATGGTCGTTACCGACCCCTCCAACATGCATTGGCTCACCGGCTATGACGGCTGGTCGTTCTACGTCCATCAATGCGTGCTGGTGCCGCCCACCGGCGAGCCGATCTGGTATGGCCGCAAGCAGGATGCGAACGGCGCCAAGCGCACCGCCTATATCGGCCACGACAACATCATCGGCTATCCAGACCACTATGTGCAGTCGACCGAGCGCCACCCGATGGATCTGCTGGCTGAGATCATCGCCGAGCGTGGCTGGGGCAAGCTCTCGATCGCGGTCGAGATGGACAATTACTACTTCTCGGCGGCGGCCTTCGCCTCCCTGCAGAAGCACTTGCCGAATGCGCGCTTCACGGATGCCGGCGGGCTGGTGAACTGGCAGCGTGCGGTCAAGAGCGCGACCGAGCTCGACTATATGCGCAAGGCCGGCCGCATCGTCGAATTGATGCACCAGCGCATCGTCGAGGTCGTCGAGCCCGGCATGCGCAAATGCGATCTCGTCGCGGAGATCTACGATGCCGGCATCCGCGGCACGCCCGAATTCGGCGGCGACTATCCCGCGATCGTGCCGCTGCTGCCTTCGGGCGCCGATGCCTCGGCCCCGCATCTGACCTGGGACGACAAGCCGATGCGCCTGGGGGAGGGCACCTTCTTCGAGATCGCAGGCGCCTACAAACGTTACCACTGCCCGCTCTCGCGCACCGTCTTCCTGGGCAAGCCGACGCAGGCCTTCCTCGACGCCGAGAAGGCGACGCTCGAAGGCATGGAAGCCGGCCTCGCCGCGGCAAAGCCCGGCAATACCTGCGAGGACATCGCCAACGCCTTCTTCGCCGTGCTGAAGCGGTACGGGATCATCAAGGACAACCGCACCGGTTATCCGATCGGCCTGTCCTATCCGCCGGATTGGGGCGAGCGCACCATGAGCCTGCGCCCCGGTGACCGGACCGAACTCAGGCCCGGCATGACCTTTCATTTCATGACCGGCCTCTGGCTCGAGGATATGGGCCTCGAGATCACCGAAAGCATCGCGATCACCGAGACCGGCGTCGAATGCCTGTCGAACGTGCCGCGCCAGCTCTTCGTCAAGGGCTGAGGCGATGCTGACCGCCTCGCCCCGCCCATCGCCGGTGACGCCGACGATCGACCTCTCGGCGCCGGGCGTCCAGCACGGCCATTTGCGCCTGCCCTATAGCCGCGACGACAGCGCCTGGGGCTCGGTGATGATCCCGATCTGCGTCATCGCGAACGGGGAGGGGCCGACCGCGCTGCTGACCGGCGCGAACCATGGCGACGAATATGAGGGGCCGGCAGCGCTGTTCGAGCTGGCACGCTCGCTCGATCCAGCCGATGTCTCGGGCCGGGTGATCATCCTGCCGGCGCTGAACTACCCGGCCTTCCGCGCGGGCACACGGACCTCGCCGATCGACAAGGGCAATATGAATCGCAGCTTTCCGGGCCGCCCGGATGGCAATGTCACCGAGAAGATCGCGGACTACGTCACGCGCCATCTCGTTCCGCTCGCCGATATCGTCCTCGACTTCCACTCTGGCGGAAAGTCGCTCGACTTCCTGCCTTACGCCGCCGCGCACGAGCTGCCGGACAAGGCGCAGGAGGCACGCTGCTTTGCGGCGGTCGCGGCCTTCTCCGCGCCCTACTCGATGAAGATGCTGGAGATCGACGCCGTCGGCATGCTCGACACCACCGTCGAGGAAATGGGCAAGGTCTTCGTCACGACCGAGCTCGGCGGCGCCGGGACGGCGAGCGCGACGAGCATCGGTATCGCCAGGCGCGGCGCGAGCAATCTGCTCAGGCATGCCGGCATCCTCGCAGGAGTGCCCGAGACGGTGCCGACCCGCTGGCTCGACATGCCCTCGGCGGATTGCTTCTCCTTCGCTCAGGACGACGGTTTGATCGTCTTTGAGCGCGACCTCGGCGAACCCGTGCGTGCCGGCGAAACGATCGCCCGGGTCTATCCCGTCGGAAAGACCGGGCTCGCCCCGGCCGAGTACTGCGCCGCCATGGACGGCATGCTCGCCGCGCGTCACGTCCCCGGGCTGATCAAGGCCGGCGACTGCCTCTCCGTCCTCGCCGTGCTGAGGGAGGCGCCCTGACCCATTCGGCCGGGCGACCGGTCCAAGCCAATCCGCCGGCGCGAAGACGCCAGCCAAGCCGAAACAATCGGCACGCGGAGAAACATCAACCAGAGGAGAATTGCACATGCCGTTTCTGAAGATCGCGGGTCTCTCCGCCATTGCTCTCGCCACCGGCCTCGCCGCCGCCGGCGCCACCACGCTCAAGGACGTCAAGGACCAGGGCTATATCCGCGTCGCGACCGCCAATGAGGTGCCCTATTCCTACATGAAGGATGACGGCACCTCGGCCGGCATCGGTCCGGACGTCGCCAATGCCGTGCTGAAGAAGCTCGGCATCGCCGAGGCCAACTGGTCGGTCACGCCGTTCGGCACGCTGATCCCCGGCCTCAAGGCCAAGCGCTTCGACTTCGTCGCGGCCGAGCAGAATATCTCGCCGGAGCGCTGCAAGCAGGTCTCCTTCACCGAGCCGAACTCGTCCTATGGCGAGGGCCTGCTGGTGAAGAAGGGCAACCCGAAGAAGCTGACGACCTATGCCGACATTGCCAAGGACCCCTCGCTGAAGGTCGCGGTCGTCTCCGGCGCCAACAATATCGACTTCCTACGCGCCGTCGGCGTCAAGGACAGCCAGGTGATCTTCATCACGGCCAATGCCGACGCGCTCGCCACCGTCCAGAGCCGCGCCGACGCCTATGCCGCGACCGAACTCACTGTCGCCTCGCTCGCCAAGGGCCAGGCCAATGTCGAGCAGGTCGCGCCCTTCACCGACCCGGTGGTGAACGGCAAGCCTGTCCGCAATTTCGGCGGCTTCGCCTTCCGGCCTGAGGACAAGGAGCTGCGCGACGCCTTCAACGCCGCGCTGGTCGAGTTCCGCAAGACCGACGACTACAAGAAGATCCTGGGCACCTACGGACTGTCGGAAGCCAGCATCAAGGCGGCGGCGGATCGCAAGGTCGCGGACCTCTGCGCCGGCAAGTGAGGCGTTAGCCGACATCATTCCGCCCGCCCGATGGCGGGCGGAACTCCATGCCTGTTCAACGTTGTCGCGGAGCCTGCCGGATGGAGTGGTTGTCCTATCTGCCTGCGTTGTCACGCGGGGCCCTGATCACAGCCGGGATCACCGTGTCGGCGATCGCGATCGGCGCGGTCGCGGCCTTCGCTGCCGGTATTGCCCGCGCCGAGGGCGGGCGCGTGCTGTCGATGGTCGCGCTCTGCTACACCGAGCTCTTCCGCGGGACGTCGCTGCTCGTCCAGCTGTTCTGGTTCTACTACGCTCTGCCGCTGGTCGGGATCAGCTTTGAGCCGGTCGCCACCGGCATTCTGGTGCTCTCGCTCCATGTCGGTGCCTATGGCTCCGAGATCGTCCGCGGCGCGCTGCAATCGGTCTCGGTGCAGCAGCACGAGGCGGCGCGGGCCTTGAATTTCGGCCGAACCCAGACACTTCTCCACATCACGCTGCCGCAGGCCCTGGTCGAGATGATGCCGGCCTTCGGGAACCTCGCCATCGAAACCCTGAAGCTGTCCTCGCTGGTCTCGCTGATCTCGATCGCCGACCTGACCTTCCGGGCGCAGTCGATCCGCAACCTCACCCTCGACAGTGCCGGCATCTACAGCCTGACGCTTGTCGGCTATTTCGCGATGTCGCTGGTGCTGATGCTGCTCATGCGGCTGATCGAGCGGCTCGTCCGACGCGGCGCGGCCTTCCCGCGCGCGGCGCATTCGTGAGGAGCCGCGCATGATGTACGGCTTCGAATGGGATACGACGACGCCGCTGACCTACGCGTCCTCGATCCTGCCGATCATCCTCATCGGTCTCACCGTGACATTGCAGGCCGCTGCCGCCGGCTTCGCGATCGCGCTGGTGCTCGGCCTCGTCTTCGCGCTGCTGCGCCGCAGCCGCTTCACGTCCGTGTCCTGGACGACGGCTGTCGTCGTCGAGTTCCTGCGCGACACACCGCTGCTGGTGCAGCTCTTCTTCCTCTACTACGTGCTGCCGGATTACGGGATAACACTGCCGGCCTTCCTGACCGGGGCGATCGCGCTCGGGCTGCAATATTCGGCCTACACCTCCGAGGTCTATCGCGGTGGCATCGAGGCTGTGCCACGCGGGCAGTGGGAGGCGGCGACCGCGCTGAACCTCTCCCGGATGCAGACCTATCGCGACATCGTCGTGCCGCAGATCGTGCCGCGTATCCTGCCGGCGATGGGCAACTACCTCGTCGCCATGATCAAGGAGACGCCGGTGCTCTCCGTCGTCACGGTGCTCGAGATGATGGGGCTCGCCAACATGATCGGCGAGCGCACCTTCGAATATCTGGTGCCGCTGACGCTGGTCGGCCTGATCTTCCTCCTCCTCACGCTGATCTGCTCGGCCGGCCTGCACCGGCTGCAGAAGGCGCTGCCGAAAGCAGGGATCCCGCTGCGATGACCGAGAACACTCAGGCGCCCATCATCGAGTTCGCCGGCGTCACGAAGCGCTTCGGCGCGCTGACCGTGCTCGACGATTTCAACTTCAGCGTCGCCCGCGGCGAGAAGGTCACGCTGATCGGCCCGTCGGGCTCGGGCAAGTCGACGGTGCTGCGTATCCTGATGACGCTGGAGCCGTTCCAGGAGGGCCGGCTCACACTTGCCGGCATGCCCTATCACGAGCCGAATGCCGGCGGGCCGTTCAAGGCCTCGGACGGGCATCTGCGCCAGATCCGCAGCCATGTCGGCATGGTCTTCCAGAGCTTCAACCTGTTTCCCCACATGACCGTGCTGCGCAATGTCGTCGAGGCACCGCTGCGCGTGCTCGGCCTGCCGCGCGGCGAGGCCGAATGCCGGGCCGTCGACCTGCTCGCCATGGTCGGGCTCGCCGACAAGAAGGACCATTACCCGGCCCAGCTCTCCGGCGGCCAGCAGCAGCGCGTCGCCATCGCCCGCGCGCTCGCCATGCGCCCGCGCGTGCTGCTCTTCGACGAGCCGACCTCGGCGCTCGATCCGCAGCTCGTCGGCGAGGTGCTCTCGGTCATCCGCGGCCTTGCCAGCGAGCACGACCTCACCATGCTGCTCGTCACCCACGAGATGCGCTTCGCCCGCGAGGTCTCCGACCGGGTGTGTTTCTTCGACAAAGGCCGGATCTGCGAGCAGGGCGAGCCGGAACGCATTTTCAGTGCGCCGGAGCAGCCGCGTACCCGCGAATTCCTGGCCTCGGTGCTGGGCTGAAGTCGCGCCGACAATCTATCGGCGCCGCCGTCAACTTCCGAGACTGTCTCGGCGTGCAGCCGGCACTTCGAAGACAGTCTCGCCACTCTTCCGCCTAGCCTCGTCATCAATCGAGGGAGGACGGTCATGAACGCCATGACGAGCACGGCAAGACGAGAAACCGCGATCGCCAAGCCGGTTGGGCATCCCGGCCTGTCCGGTCTCGCTGATCGCCGCCTGCTGCGGCAGCTATCCTATATCGGCGGGCGCTGGACGGCGGCGCGAGACGGCGAGACTTTCCCCGTGACCGATCCCGCGACCGGCGCCCTTGTCGCGCAGGTCGCAGCGCTCGGCGCCGTTGAGGCGACGCAGGCGATCGATGCCGCGCAGGCGGCTTTCCCAGCCTGGAAAGGGCTGCTGCCGCAGGAGCGCGCCGCGCTGCTGCGCCGCTGGCATGCCGCGATGCTGGCGACGGCCGAGGACCTTGCCCTGCTGATGACGCTGGAACAGGGCAAGCCGCTGGCGGAATCGCGCGGCGAGATCGCCTACGCCGCCGATTTCATCGCCTACTACGCCGAGGAAGCGCTGCGCGTGAATGCCGAGGGCGTCACCAGCCATCTGCCGGGCGCGCAGATGTCGCTGTCGCGTGAGCCGGTCGGTGTCGCAGCCTTGCTCACGCCGTGGAACTTCCCCTCCGCCATGCTGACGCGCAAGGCCGCGGCTGCGCTCGCTGCCGGCTGCACCGTGGTCGCCCACCCTTCGTCGCATACCCCGCTCTCGGCGCTGGCGCTGGCCGAGCTCGCCGACCGTGTCGGATTTCCAGCCGGGGTCTTCAACATCGTGACCGGCGAGGCCGCGCCGATCGCCGAGACCTATTGCACCGACACGAGGGTGCGGGCCGTCAGCTTCACCGGCTCGACCGAGATCGGCCGGATCGTTGCGCGCAACGCCGCTGCGACCGTCAAGCGTGTGGTGATGGAGCTCGGTGGCCATGCTCCGCTGATCGTCTTCGACGACGCCGATCTCGACCGTGCCGTCGCGATCGCCATCGACGCCAAATTCGCGACCTCGGGCCAGGATTGCCTCGCCGCCAACCGGATCTATGTGCAGCGCGGCCTCTATGAGCGCTTCTGCACCGCCTTCACCAAGAAGGTCATGGCGCTGCGGGTTGGCTCCGGCCTGGAGGATGACATCGAGATCGGCCCGCTGATGCACGCAGCCGCCAGGCGCAAGGCCGAAGCCCAGATCGCCGACGCGCTGGCGCGCGGCGCAAAGCGATTGACGCCGGAGCGTGCCATGCCCGGCCCGCTCTTCCTGACGCCGACCGTGCTCGCCGATGTGCCGGAAGAGGCGCTGATCATGCGCGAGGAAACATTCGCGCCGGTCGCCGCCATTGCGCCCTTCGATGGCGAGGACGAGGTCATCGCCCGCGCCAACGACACCGAATACGGCCTCGTCGCCTATGTCGTGACCCGCGACGGTGCGCGAGCTGCGCGCCTCGCGAGGGCGCTCGACTACGGCATGGTCGCGGTCAACCGCGTCAAGATCACCGGCGCGCCGATCCCCTTCGGCGGAATGAAGCAATCCGGCCTCGGCCGCGAAGGCTCGCGCCACGGCCTCGAGGCCTTCACCGACCTCAAATATGTCTGCCTCGATCTGAACTGAGGCGTCGTTTCCCGCTTTCGCGAAGGATTACCGTCATGCTCGACCAACCTGCCCGCACCGACAATGAACTGGACGCCTGGGACCGCGACCACTTCTTTCATCCCTCGACGCATATGGGTCAGCATGCCCGCGGCGAGACACCGAATCGCATCATCGCCGGCGGCGAGGGCGTCTACATCGTCGATCGCGACGGCAAGCGCAGTCTCGATGCCTTCGCAGGCCTCTACTGCGTCAATGTCGGCTATGGCCGCAAATCGATCACCGACGCGATCGCCGAACAGGCGGCGAAGCTGCCCTATTACCACGCCTATGTCGGCCATGGCTCCGAACCGTCGATCAGGCTCGCCAAGATGGTGGTGGAGCGCGCGCCCAAGGGCATGAGCCGGGTCTTCTTCGGCCTCTCGGGCTCGGACGCCAACGAGACCAATCTCAAGCTGGTCTGGTACTACAACAACGTCCTGAAGCGGCCGGAGAAGAAGAAGATCATCTCGCGCTGGCGCGGCTATCACGGCTCGGGCGTGATGACCGGCAGCCTCACGGGTCTTGCCGCCTTCCACAACCTCTTCGACCTGCCCAAGGCGCCGGTCCTGCACACCGAGGCGCCGTACTACTACCGTCGCGAGGATCGCAGCATGAGCGAGGAGCAGTTCTCGCAGCATTGCGCCGACAAGCTGGAGGAGCTGATCCAGGCCGAGGGACCTGAGACGATCGCCGCCTTCATCGGCGAGCCGGTGCTTGGCACCGGCGGCATCGTGCCGCCACCCGCCGGCTACTGGGCCAAGATCCAGGCGGTGCTCAAGAAGCACGATATCCTGCTGATCGCGGACGAGGTCGTCACCGGCTTCGGGCGTCTCGGCAGCATGTTCGGCTCCGACCATTACGGCATCGAGCCTGATCTCATCACCATCGCCAAGGGACTGACCTCGGCCTATGCGCCGCTCTCCGGCGTCATCGTCTCGGAGAAGCTCTGGCGCGTGCTGGAGCAGGGCTCGGACGAATACGGCCCGATCGGCCATGGCTGGACCTACTCCTCGCATCCGCTCTGCGCGGCGGCGGGCGTCGCCAATCTCGAGCTGGTCGATGAGCTCGACCTCGTGCGCAATGCCGGCGAGGTCGGCGCCTATTTCAACGCCGCGCTGAAGGACGCGGTCGGCAGCAACGCCCATGTCGGCGAGGTTCGCGGCGAGGGCCTGCTGGCGGCGGTCGAGTTCGTCCGCGACCGGGATGATCGCGTCTTCTTCGACGCCTCGCAGAAGGTCGGTCCGCGCATCGCCGCCGCCCTGCTGGAACAGGGCGTCATCGCCCGCGCCATGCCGCAGGGCGACATCCTCGGCTTTGCGCCACCGCTATGCCTGACGAAGCAGGAGGCCGATCAGGTTGTCGATGCAACGCAGCGAGCCGTGGAAGCGGTGGTCAAAGCGCTGTAGCGCTACGAGCAAAACCTGGCCTGGATGCCGTCACGGGCCGGTGCCTGGCGATCGGCCATGTCGGGTGGCCGTCTCTCAGAATGATGGAGGCCGAACGATCTCCGATCGTTCGGCCTCAAGTATCATGAGAGGAACAGCTCTGGAGCACGACGCCAGAAGCGATGTCTCGCTCAAAAGGAGCAGCGCGTGCATCGTCGACGGTATCAAGATCGTCGGTGCGCTGGATTGGACTTGAGACTGCTCCGCCCCCAGCTTTCGCTCCCGAGGTGATCGAAAGCTTCGGTCGACCAAGCGCGAAAACATCACCATGGCGCAGATCGCTCTGCATTTTCCGCTGTCTCAAGCATGCCACGCGTTGATGGCCGGCGCGTGGTGAGCAGCAGATGGCTCTGCACCTCATAGAACCTTGCCGTATAGATCAGTGCGTAGGGCGTCTCTTGAACATTTCGATCAAGATGATGGGCTGGCAAACGGCAGGGCCGGTCCTCGGAGCGACGGACTTGGTGCTGGTGTCGTCGAGGCGCTTCGCTGAATTCACCGCGTAGCGCAAGTCGGCCTGAGACAGGCGGATGGTCGATCCGGGCGAGAGAGACAGCGGCAGCCCTTGCCCAGCAAGGAGCTCTTGGTGTCCGAGCCCCGCAGTGCGATGCACTGCTGCGTCATGGACTGCGACGCGCTCCGTGAGCGTGCATGCAATCGACACCAGTTCGTCGTCGTTCGCCCCGACATTTTCGATATCCATGAAGGCGGCAAGCGCATTTTCTTCGGCCATGGCCTTTCGTGCGAAGAGGCGTCCGATCCGGATATCCCCGGCGATTGCCGATGCGAACGGAAGGTCAGGCTCGGCAAGGCTGCCATCCGCGTGCCGCAGCCTCGAACCAGGTTTCAGGGCCCATTCTGCGAGAGGCGACCCGCCGCGGCCGAAATGCTCCTCGGCGATGCGGTCAATCCCGTCCGGCGAGAGCTGCCCATACCAAATGTTGTCCGGCTGAACCGCAACGAGGGGCGCGAAATTGCACGGTCCCTGACAGTTGGTGCGCAGACAGAGTAGTGGTTCATCGTACAGGCCGTCTGGCTTGTGCGGACCGAAGCGCCGGCGCAGCCTGTCGTAAATCTCGAAACCGCCGGCCTGGGCGCAGCGCGGACCGAGAAAGACAAGCGCGACGCGCGCCACATCCGGAATTCGCGAAGCGCCTGCCCTGATCTTGAGCGGCTTGATCGCAACCCGGACGTCGTCGCGCGACAGCGCGCGCTCGAAGGCGGATGCGACGGGGGCGAGCAGATCGGCGACACCGTCGACGGGATCGGCGAGCATGACGCGCATCGATCGGGCACCGTCGGTGGTCCACCAGCTGAGCCAGCGCCCGAGCCATCCGCGCAGGTTGCGGTCGAAGGGCACGATCACGGAAATGACGACGCAGGAACCGACGCCCCCGGTGAGCAGAGCGCTCAGAACGGTTTCGAGCGACGGCGCCGACATTTCCGCGAACGCGATCTCGACGCGTTGAACGAGGCCACTCGCGACGAGCTCCTTGCCGATTTCGACGAGACTGCACTTCTGCTCGCCGAGCGGCATGCCGCGCCCCAGCAGGATCGCGACTTCGAAGTTAGCTGCCAGTGCCGGCTGCGGTCAGGTTCGTGAGTGCGTTCTGGATGTGCAGTACCTTCGGCCGGGCGGTCGGCGCGATGGCCTTCGCCTTCCCTGCGATCTCGGCCTCGATCCGTTCGCGCCAGGCGATGTTGGTCGCCGCACGCTCCGGCTTGCCGACGGCTCTAGCGGCGAGCGTGATGTAACGCCGCGCGTAGTCCTCGGTGCCATAACGGATCAGCAGCGTCTCGAGGCCGGCATTGGTGAGCGGTTTGACGATGTCGTCACCGCGCCAACCCATTGGATGACGAGGTCCGGCCGCGTCGCGGCCAGAGCCTCGACATTCGGCATGAAGTTCTGCCCTGCGATATCGGCCCGGATCTTGGCGGCCTCGGGAAATATCTTGCCGAGGATGCCTTCGAGGATCGCGCTCTTGGCGACCGAGTTCATGCCGGCGAGGCGTTCCGTGCCCTGGCCCATCGCGATGACGATGGAGGCCATCGGGATCGGGATCGCGGCAACGTGTTCGGCAGGCTTCTCCAGCCGAACGTTACGTCCCTCCAGGTCGGTGAGCGAGATCGACTCGGCACGGGCAGGCCCCGCCAGGCAGCAGATCGCCAAGCCCGCGAGCAGGGCCCGCTTCGGATCGATCGCGAATGCCATCGAATTCCCCGGATATCGGTGCAACGGCATCACTCCCAGCTCAGCGCGCCGCCGTTCTGGTATTCGATGACGCGGGTCTCGAAGAAGTTCTTCTCCTTCTTCAGATCCATCGCCTCGCTCATCCAGGGGAACGGGTTCTCGGTCTCAGCGAAGACGGGGGCCAGACCGAGCTGCGCGCAGCGGCGGTTGGCGATGAAGTGCATGTACTGCTCGCAGAGGGCCGCGTTCAGGCCGAGGAAGCCGCGCGGCATCGTGTCCCGGCCATAAGCGGCTTCCAGCTCGGCCGCATCGCGGATCATGCCGCGGACCTCGTCTTGGAAGGTCTTGGTCCAGAGATGCGGGTTCTCGATCTTGATCTGGTTGATCACGTCGATGCCGAAGTTCAGATGGATCGACTCGTCGCGCAGGATGTACTGGTACTGCTCGGCGATCCCCACCATCTTGTTGCGCCGGCCCAGCGAAAGGATCTGCGCGAAGCCGGTGTAGAACCACATCCCCTCGAAGATCACGTAGAAGGTGATCAGGTCGCGCAGCAGCGCCTGGTCGTTTTCCGGCGTTCCCGTCTTGAAGTCCGGGTCCTCGATGTTCTGCGTATGCTTTAGTGCCCAGGCCGCCTTGTCGGTGATCGAGGGCACCTCGCGATACATGTTGAAGAGTTCGCCCTCGTCGAGACCGAGGCTCTCGACGATGTACTGGAAGGTGTGGGTGTGGATCGCCTCCTCAAAGGCCTGGCGCAGCAGATACTGCCGGCATTCCGGGTTGGTCAGGTGACGGTAGATCGCCAGCACGATGTTGTTGGCGACGAGGCTCTCGGACGCGGCGAAGAAGCCGAGATTTCGCTTGAGCATGCGCCGCTCGTCCTCGCTGAGGCCGTCCTTCGACTTCCAGAGCGCGATATCGGCCTGCATCGAGACCTCGGTTGGCATCCAGTGGTTGTTGCAGCCGGAGAGGTATTTTTCCCAGGCCCATTTGTACTTGAGCGGCAGGAGCTGATTCACGTCGGCGCGGCAGTTGATCATCCGCTTGTCGTCGACGCTGACCCGCCCTCCGGAGCGATCGATCTCGCCGAGGCCGGTAGCGTCGGCGGATGATGGCCCGGGCGCAACCGGGATGAGGTCGAGGGCGGAGGCAGGCTTGTCGTCTGACCAGTCGAGCATCGTCATGGTTCCTTGAGTCATGCCGCTCACTGGCAGGCTTCGCAGGTCGGATCGTCGATCGAGCAGGCGTTGGGTACGGCCATGCCGTTCTCCAGCGGGATATCGACGATGATCGGGGCCGCGGCTTTGGCAGCCGCCAGCACCGTGGCCGAGACTGCGTTGAGTTTGCCGTCCGTGCCTTTCAGAGTCGATTTCTCGACATGGGTCGCCGACAGCGCGCGCAGGTAGTAGGTCGTCTTCAGGCCGAGCCGCCACGCCAGTCGATAGGCCTCGTCGAGCTTCCGGCCGGAAGGCTGCGCCATATAGAGGTTGAGCGACTGGCCCTGGTCGATCCATTTCTGGCGGCGCGCGGCGGCCCTGATCAGCCACTCCGTCGGGATCTCAAACGAGGTCGCATAGAGCGCCTTGAGGTCGGCCGGGACGCGGTCGATCCCAGTGACCTTGCCGTCGTAGTATTTGAGGTCGGAGACCATCACCTCGTCCCAGAGCTCGCGCGCCTTGAGGTCGTGGACGAGCCTGGCATTCACCACGGTGAAATCACCCGACATGTTCGCCTTGACGTAGAGCTGGCTGTAGCTCGGCTCGATCGACTGCGAGACACCAACGATGTTGGAGATCGTCGCGGTCGGCGCGATCGCCATCGTGTTGGAGTTGCGCATGCCGGTGGCCTTCACCCGCTCGCGCAGGCTTTCCCAATCCAGCGTCGAGGAACGATCCAGCTCGACATCGCCGTCGCGGGCCTCCGAGAGGATATCGAGCGAGTCGACCGGCAGGATGCCCTTCGACCAGAGCGAGCCTTCAAAGCTCGGATAACGGCCGCGCTCGGCGGCGAGATCGACCGAGGCCGAGATCGCATGGAAGCTGATCGCCTCCATCGACGTGTCGGCGAAGGCGACTGCTTCCTCCGAGGCCGTCGGCAGGCGCAGCGTCTGGAGCGCGTCCTGGAAGCCCATGATGCCGAGGCCGACCGGGCGGTGGCGCAGGTTCGAGCGGCGCGCTTCGGGGATCGTGTAGAAATTGATGTCGACGACATTGTCGAGCATCCGCATCGCCGTCTTCACCGTCCGCGCCAGCCGCGCCTGGTCGAGCCCCTCGGCGGTGACATGGGCAACAAGGTTGACCGAGCCGAGATTGCAGACCGCGACTTCGTCGGCCGAGGTGTTCAGCGTGATCTCGGTGCACAGGTTCGAGGAATGCACCACGCCCGCATGCTGCTGCGGCGAGCGCAGGTTGCAGGCATCCTTGAAGGTGATCCAGGGATGGCCGGTCTCGAACAGCATGGTCAGCATGCGCCGCCAGAGATCGACCGCCTTCAACTTCTTATGGACGCGCAGCTCGCCGCGGGCGGCCTTCGCCTCGTAGGCCTCGTAGGCTTCCCGGAACGGCTTGCCATAGAGGTCGTGCAGATCCGGCACCTCGTCCGGCGAGAACAAGGTCCAGTCGCCGCCGGCCTCGACGCGCTGCATGAACAGGTCCGGGATCCAGTTCGCCGTGTTCATGTCGTGGGTGCGGCGGCGGTCGTCGCCGGTGTTCTTGCGGAGATCGAGGAACTCCTCGATGTCGACATGCCAGGTCTCGAGATAGGCGCAGACCGCGCCCTTGCGCTTGCCGCCCTGGTTGACCGCGATGGCGGTATCGTTGGCGACCTTCAGGAAGGGCACGACGCCCTGGCTCTCGCCGTTCGTGCCCTTGATATGGGCCCCGAGGCCGCGCACCGGCGTCCAGTCATTGCCGAGGCCGCCGGAGTATTTGGCCAGCAGCGCATTGTCCTTCACCGCCTTGAAGATGCCTTCGAGGTCGTCGGCGACCGTGGTCAGGAAGCAGGAGGAGAGCTGCGGCCTGAGCGTGCCCGAATTGAACAGGGTCGGCGTCGAGGCCATGAAATCGAAGGACGACAGCAGGTCGTAGAACTCGATCGCCCGCGCCTCGCGATCGATCTCGCGCATCGCCAAGCCCATCGCGACGCGCATGAAGAAGGCCTGCGGCAGCTCGAAGCGGTTGCCCCGGACATGCAGGAAGTACCGGTCGTAGAGCGTCTGGAAGCCGAGATAGTCGAACTGGAGATCGCGCTCGGGTTTCAGAGCCGCCGCGATGCGGGCGATGTCGAAGCGGCCGAGCTCGGGATCGATCAACTCGTTGTCGATACCGGACTTGAGATAAGCGGTGAAGTAGTCGCCGTACCCGGCAGCCATCTCTTCCTGCGTCGCCTGCTCGGCATGGCCATGGACGAAGCTCAGCGCCTCGCGGCGGAGCTTGTCGAGCAGCAGGCGGGCTGACACCTTGGCGTAGTTCGGCTCGCTCTCGATCAGCGTGCGCGCGGCCAGGATCGGAGCCAGCGCCAGTTCGTCCGGCGAGATGCCGTCATAGAGGTTTCGGCGGGTTTCGGCGAGGATCGGCTCGGCCGCGACACCGTCGAGACCGGCGCAGGCCTCGCGCACCACCTTCTCCAGACGGGCAGCGTCAAGTGGGACGAGCGCCCCGTCGGCCAGCTTCATCTGAAGCGACGGCGCCGCAGCGGCAGCGGGCTTCGCCTCGACCTGCGCTCTTGCCCGTTCCTGCGCGCGTTCGGCGCGGTAGAGCACATAGGCGCGGGCGACTTTGTGGTGCTCGCCGCGCATCAGCGCGAGCTCGACCTGATCCTGCACGTCCTCGATATGGAAGGTCCGGCCGGTCGCGGCGCGGCGGGTCAGGCCGGAAACGACCTGCTCGGTCAGCTCGGCGACGACGTCGTGGATGCGGCGGGAAGCAGCGGCGCTCGCGCCCTCGACCGCGAGGAACGCCTTGGTCAGCGCGACCGCTATCTTCGAGGGATCGAAGGGCGTCACCGCGCCGTTGCGGCGGATAAGCTGGTAGCCGGGTTCCGTGGCCGCGGCGCGCGGTGGCGAAACAGCTTCGGTGGCAAGCGGCGTCGGCACGGGCCGCTCGGCTTCAAGAGAAAGAGACATGGCATCAACCCCAAATGTTGGGGGCAAAGGCCAAAGCGGTTGCGTCGAGAAGGCGCGCAGCACCTCACGGCCGCGACCTGCCAAGCGCACCACCGGGACACCCCGCCCGAGGACGTAACAAGGGTCGCGGCAGGTCTCCTGGCTCACGGGTCAGCGCTCTCGTCCCGTCTTCCCAAGGCCTTGCGGTCTCAGTGACTTAATCGTGGACGTGAACTCACCGCTTACAGTTGCGGGGGCAGCGCCGGCTTCGCACCGGCTTCCCTCTTAGCTCTCGATCTTGCGATTCGAGAGACCATCGACCACCAGATTTAGTAGTCAACGCCTTGCAAGTGTCAATCCGTCGTGATGCGGCTACTCAAGTGCCTGTGAAGAACGGGGATCGATATCGCGTGTCGCGGCGCGGTCGCGCTCCCTCCATTCGGCGATGATGTCGCGATCCTGAGCGAGACGAGCGATCTTGTCCGGCGGATGGAGAGGGAAGTGAATGTCCTGCTTTCCTCGGCGGAGCAATCCGCTTCCCGAGATCGGCAACCTCCCGTCCTTGATCCAACGCCGACGTTCCCGGGAAGAGATTTCAAGGACCTCATCGACCACCCGCGGGTGCAGACGCCCCCTCTGAAACTCGTCCACACGTCGGTCCAGGTCGCTCATCCGGCGTCGTATGTTAGCTTCCGGCTCGCTGCCATCGAACACTGCGGAAACCTCATGTTCGTTGGCGACGAGAGAGAGCGGTTTCGCGC
The DNA here is from genome assembly GCF_058800455.1 of Allobosea sp. GW822-FHT05A11. Taxonomy (NCBI): domain Bacteria; kingdom Pseudomonadati; phylum Pseudomonadota; class Alphaproteobacteria; order Hyphomicrobiales; family Alloboseaceae; genus Allobosea; species Allobosea sp. GW822-FHT05A11. The sequence continues at coordinate 496,677 of NZ_JBXAMI010000005.1, forward strand.
TCTCGACCGGCCTCAGCTCCGGCGGAAAAACAGGCCATGGCCTCGCGAGAGGCCTGTCGTTCTCAAGCAACAGCAGATCGTCGATATCGTTCGATGGCTCGCTGTGTGAGATCATCTTCATCTACCGCGACCGTCACCAGTGCAGCCACGATGTAAGCCAATTTGGTTCGTTCTCGCTTATCAAACGCATCAGGAATGGTCGATCTGACTTCGTTCCACGCGGCCTCCAGGGCCGCCTGCGCCCGGGCGAGGTCAACCGGGTCACTCAGCGACGAGAACGGCATGCTCCTTCCTCCGAGGGGGTCTCTCGTCGGGGATTTTATGAAGGCGGAGCTTGCCGGCAATATCAAAAATTAAGGCGGTTCTGTTGCCGAGAGCGGTTGAACGCCTTCGCCTCAATCTCAGATCTGTTCTGAACCGCTGCTCCATGCGTTGAGATAGCGTCGCGCCAGAAGCGGAGGTTGGCGCCATCCTGCGGACCAGACATCCGCGTTCTTGGGAGTGATCTTCAGTTGGAGCCTCATCCCATCTTTGCCGGCGGCACTCGGCACCAGCCTGGATGACAAACTGAGGCATCAAGTGACATGTTCTCGATCAAAAGATCGATCTAGCGCTGACGAAATACGATTATAATCGCCAGATTCGGAATAATATCACACTGAACGACTCCTTGCCTTGTAAGAGCATCTTACGCGCACCATTTTAAGGCAGTCTCGAAACGCATCGGGATTCTACTTCAGAGCATTTGCGCGAAGCGCCCCGATCTGGGCCAAACGGAGCCCAGCCATGACAAATATTTCCGGGCACTGGTTCGGTTATCGCATTTGGGCCGCAGACCGCCATCTGGTTTGGTTCGCACATGGTGGTCTCATCGCCGCGCTCGCACTGGTCTTCGCACTCGTGCTGAAATGATGTCTCCCATGGAACCGCACCGGGAAAAGGCTCGGCTTGCAGCCGCTGGCTATGCTCCAGCGCCGGAGGCGTCGGCAGCGATCTATGGAATGACCGGCATGGGGCTCGTCAGTGTCGGCATGTGGGGAGCGGGCAGATTCTATGACCTGCCTCCGATCCCCCACTTGTCGGTGATCGTTGTCGGTTCGCCGATCGCGTTTCCCGTCGGCATCTGGCTGCGAAAGAAGCGGAAGCGGCGCCATGTCGATGCCTGTCAGGCCGAGCTGGTGCGTCTTGGCGCAGGGTGCAGGTCATGAGCCTCGACTTTCCCAACTCGATCCGGCGTTACGAACCCGGCCGCGGCTGCGTGAGCTTCTGGGGTTCTGAAGCATCGCTGGAAGTCATGTTCCAGATCGAGCTCGATGTTCTGCGAACCTTAAGTCCCGCTGTCATCGACGGAAGCGAGGGTTCGTTCCTGGTCGCATTCGACCTCAATCGCTCAGCCATATTGCAGGCCGCTCGCTCCGCCTATCTGAAGAAGCGCGGGGGCTATCATCGGCTCTCGGCCGACGCCTTCCGCTAGCAAGGGCCGGAGCTTTCGGCCGCACCTAAAGGACTGGCGAGGACAGCGGGTTGGCTCGGCCTGTCTCACGTGGCGACTTAGCGTTTGTCCAGTCATCGTCAATCGCAGGAGCGCGACATCATGAGCGAACGGCGAGAGCTATATCGCAGCCCCACCGGCGACTGCTGGTTTCTGGGGCGGGAGCCGACGAGCGGTGCAGCATTCGTGATCCATCAACCGAACGGTCCAGGAGGGGGCCAGCTGTCGCATGTCGAGTTGGGAGCCTTCCTCGTCTCCGGAAAGTCGGACCGTCCCGAGCAACAGGCCTTGCTCCGCCTCATCGGGACGCTTGTCGATGTGCCTCCCTACGCGAATCGGGCGTGACGTCGTGATACCGGCTCCGGCCGCCATCCGGGTTCGGCTGCTGTACCGTCGCCTTTACCGAGATCAGCATCTGCGGCTTTTCCTCGTACCCGAAACGTGACTTGCGATGTCCGGCGAAAGGGCGCTCAATTCGGCTACAGTTGTCTCCATAACGCTTCTGGAAATGACCGTCGCGGCGCCTGTCACGTCGCCAAGCGGAGACACAAACCATGCTCAGCGGAACCGGGTCGGTCACTTTACGCAGTGGCCGGAGGCTGCACGCCAAATATCAGTTTGGTACGCATCAGGAGCATCATTGGATCGGATATCTGATCTGCGACACGGAAACTGCCGATCCGAGCGAGTTCTCCTACAAGATCCTTCTTCAATGCGAAGGCGGGATAGCGATCGAGCTTGCCGTTACCAACTGGACGGATCGCTACATGGCAGTCGTGGGGCGCCCGTTGCCGGAGTTCAATCAAGTCGCTTGAAAGAAACGCGCGGCGCGCTTCCAGTCAATTTGGCCTCGCCGGGACCTCAAACGGCCACAATGATCGACCAATAATAAATAATCGACGGAGTCGTTTAGCTGGCATCGCGAAATCGCGGTTTGCCCGACTTCTTTTCTCTTTCGACATCGCTCGCCGCTTTGCGGCATCCGCTGCCGGCATAATGCCGGCCGTTTGACGCGTCGCGTGGCCGAGCGCCATAGGATTCATATGAACAAGATCATCGACAAAAACAAAAAAGAACACCGTATCGGCAATGCAGCGCCGGCACCTTTGTCTCCGCGTCCTGCACCGATCTGCAAACCTGTTTCGGGCGGTCTCTCGCGCGCTGAATTGCGTGAAATCGTCGCTGAGATCCTGGGTTGAGGGGGGAAGAACCATGAATCTGAATCGTCGCGAGCGAGGCCTAGCCGCTTAGCAGGACTGACGATCAACGATCGTGATGCCGCGTAGAAGGCCCAGCAGCTTCACGGTAGATTCTTCGACGGGATTGTCGCGCTATCTGAGTGCTGATCAGCCTCCTTGCGCAGCCGCTGTTCCTTCAGCCGGGCTGTCTTCGCGTCGCGCTCCTGGTTGGAGCTTTCAGTCTCCGACAGAAGGCGATTCCGCGACAGCGATTGGGTCTGCGTCTTCAGGAACGCAGCCTCCGCGTGGGTCCGGGATTTCGAGTGCTCGGTCATTTTACTTCCTCCTGTTGGGCGGCTACAGCCGCCGCTCCGCCCGGTCGTAGCTCCGGATCATCCTTGAGAGCCGGATACCGGCGATTTAGCCTTTGCTTTTGAAACGATGATCTGGTCGTGACCGATCGCCCGTTCGCGGCCATCGATGCCCCGAACCCGATAATGACGCTCACCGCTCTCCCGCGCCGGCATCAGGCGAATGATCTCATAGTCGCCCTCTCCAGAGCGATCGGCGAAGCCGAACGACAGGCGCACGGTGTCGCCGACCTTGATGGGACGTTCGGTCATGGCTTTTCGCTTTCGAGAGTGGGTTGTCCGGCGGGAAGCCGCTTGTCTTTGCCGGGCGCATTTGTGAACGCGCCGTCCGGCTGCATCGCCTCCAGTAGTGCTGCGACCTTCACCGTGGCGAAATGGCAGAAAGTGTCCGAGACCGCATAGGGCAGGACGATCATGTCGCCGTGCCGCAGCGCACCACAGGTATAGACGACGTTCGGCACGTAGCCTTCCCGTTCCGAAGGCTCGGGCTGGACGAAAGGCTGACGCAGGCGCCCCAGCACTTTCGAAGGGTCCGCCTTGTCGAGCAGGACCGCACCGATCGTATATTTCCGCACCGCCCCGACGCCGTGGATCAGGAGCAGCCAGCCTTCGTCGAGCTCAATCGGCGAGCCGCAGGTGCCGATCTGCACGAACTCCCACGGGTATTGCGGCTTCAGGATCGCGACCCCACCGTTCCAGGTCAGGAGGTCATCCGAATAGATCAGATGAAGGTTCTCATTGTCCTGCCGGGAGATCATCGCATAGCGGCCGCCGAGCTTGCGCGGAAACAGCGCCATGCCCTTGTTCACGGCGGCGGAGCCTCGCAGCGGCGACAGCCGGAACGACAGGAAGTCGCGGGTCTCGATCAGCTCCGAGCGGATCGACCTGCCGTCATACGCTGTGTAGGTGGCGCGATAGAACGTGCCTTCATCCTCCTCGAACGCAACGAAGCGTGCGTCCTCGATGCCGTTCGACTGGGATGCGGTCACGGGAAAGATCACCCGCTCGCTGATGTCGCTATCAGCCGCGAAGACGACCTCGACATCTTCGCCATCAAGCCGCGCCATTCGGTTGTGCAGGGTGGCGATCGTTGCGAGGCGCGAGGTGGGGTCGACGCTAACCTCGCCACCGGCCGCGATCGACCCGGAGCGGAACGTCAGGGACGAGATGTGCCCCTCTCCAACCGCACGAACGCTGAGGATGAAGCGAAGCCCGCCAGCTGGAGCATCGGACTGGTCGGGATGCGCGATGATGCTCGGGTTGAAGAGTGCCGCCGCCTCGAACGAATACTCGTGCAGGAAATAGGCCCCGACCAGCTGGCGTTGGACCTTGGTGAAGGCGCCGTGAGCAGCGAACGCATCCTCCATCTCATCGGCACGCGCCTCGAACCGCTCCAGCAGGTTGCGATGCCGCCCGTTGAAATTCTCCAGCACCTCGGCAAGCAGGTTCGCCGCCGCCTCCGGAGCGAGCGACAGAACCCGGTTGACGATATGGTTCGCCTTGGCCTTTTCGGCAGGATTGAAATCCCGTGGCTCGCCCACAGGGCCGAACCGACGCACGACGACCCGGGAGGGGTCGGGATGCAGGTACAGGGTCTGCCTGTTCAGGAAACTGGGCTGGGACAAGACGTCCGCCGATCTGTTTTGAGCAAGGTCGTCGAAAGCTCAGGCGTGCAAGGCCCGAAGCGGCGCCAGTTTCGGGCGATCCCCGCTGACGCGGGCAAGCTGACGAATCTCGGCGAGGCTGAGCAGGTACGAGACGACGGATTCACCGCCGCGGTTCTCATTTGGCCGATCGCGATGGAGGCCGTCACGGCAGGCGCCGGTGTCCAGGTCGACGAGGGGCGTGGAGAGGTCATTGTCGCCCAGGAACCAGGCGAAAGCGCGCGCGGCTTCGTTGCGCCATTGCGGATCGCCGTCAGCGCGCCAAGCTGCGAGGCAGGCTGAAACAGCTGCCGTTGCTTCCAGTGGCTGCTGATCAAAGGCCTTCGGTGGGCTACGCTTGTCGCCGAAACTCTCCGAGCCGACAGGCCTGAACAGGCCTGCCCGCGTTGTCTGGAGATGCGTTAGCCAACGCAGCGAGCGCAGGCCAGCCTCGACATAGGCCGGCATCTTCATCGTCAGTCCCGTCGCGATCAGGGCTTGGGGCAGGCGCGCGTTGTCGTAGGAGAGCCCATCCTCGAACCAGATCCAGTCCGGTGTCTCGACCGTCGCGATCAGGCCGAGCAGGCGGTCGGCGAGACGCGTACGGAGCGAGATGGCGGCCGTCGTGGTGCAATGAGCATCAAGACCCAGCAAGGCAAAAGCCCAGGCACGCGGGGAACTGAAACGCTCGATGGCGGGCAAGGCCTCGGCGAACAGAGCGGTAGCCCATTGTCGCCGCGAAATGCTCGCATCGTCGCGCGCGCAGACACCGAGCGCCCACAGCGTACGCCCATGGCTGTCCTCCGACCCGGCTTCCTCGAGCCAACGTCGATCGAAGCTCATCAAGTTGCGGAAGCGCCGTCGATCGGGATTCCAGGCGTGTTGGATGAAGGAGGCAAAGCGTGTCGTTAGCGCGTCCGCCAGGCGCTCCTCGCCAGTGCCGTTCAGGGCACTGGCGAGGAGCAGAGCGCGGGCATTGTCATCGACGCAATAGCCATGCGAGCGGTCCGGCACGGAATGAACCGCGTGCTGGAGCAGCCCGGTATCGTCGCACATGGACAGGAGGTGGCCGGTCTGCGTCTCCGGCGGCGGTGCCGTTGCCGGCTGGGCTTTCGGCCGGCTGGAACCCGTAACAGCGCTCAGCACACGGCCTCGGCGGGCCGTCTCGAAAGCGGCGAGATAGCGTTTCGCGGTTCGCTCCCAGGTCATCGAACGGCTGCTCGCATAGGCGCGCAGCCTCATGGCCTGGCGCCGGGGCGCATCTGTCAGCAAGCCTGCGATCTCGTTACCGATCGCGACGACATCGCCGAAGGGCACGAGGACGCCGCGCCCGTCGCCCAGCAATTCCTTGGCGTGCCAATAGGGCGTCGAAACCACGGCCTTGCCCAGCCCGAAACTGTAAGACAGCGTGCCCGACGTCATCTGCGCCTCGTTGAGATAAGGCGTGACATAGACGTCGCACATAGAGATGAAGCCGAGCAGCGTCGCCTGATCGACGAACCGGTCGAGGAAGACGACGTGATCCTCGACCCCGAGCTCGCACACACGCGCCGTCAGGCTTTCGCGATAGGCCTCGCCATGCTCGCGGACGAGATGGGGATGCGTCGCGCCCAGAACCACATACATTGCATCGGGGCGGCGCCTCAGGATCGAGGGCATCGCGTCGATCATCACCTCGATGCCCTTGTTGGGCGACAGCAGGCCGAACGTCAGGATGACGGAGTGGCCGCCGAAGCCCAACCTTTCCTTGGCTTCATCGGGCTCGACAAAGGCAAATTCGGGAATGCCGTGCGCGATCACCTCGATCTTGTCCGCCGGCAATCGATAGACGGTCCGCAACAGGTCGCGCCCCTTCTCCGCCATGACGACTACGCGGGCCGAGGCATCGACGATCCGTTCCATCACGTCGCGCTGCGCGGCATTCGGTTCGGCCAGGACAGTGTGGAGTGTCGTGACGACGGGCACGGTCAAGCGCGATAGCAGCGCCATGATATGGCTCCCGGCCTCGCCACCGAAGATGCCGAATTCGTGCTGAAGGGAGACGACGTCGAAGCGGCCTTCGTTCAGGAAATCGGCTGCACGCGCATAATCTTCGAGCCGCTGGTCGGAAATCTGGCAGTGCACGGGGAACGGATAGTCGTAGCCGTCGCCATGGTCGTTCATGGCCACGATGGATGTGTCGATATCGGAGGATGCGATCGCCTGCTGTAGATCGGTGGTGAAGGTCGCGATCCCGCAGCGGCGGGGCAGCGAGTTGCCAATGAAGGCGATGCGTTTGGTCGGGCTCATGATCGTGCCTCCGTGGACGGAATCGGGAATACTGCGAATGCCGGAGGCGGCCCGGTCGGCGGTGAAACCGTCTCGCGGAACCTGGGCATGCCGTCGCCGTCGACACGATGCAGAAGGTCGCGGCTAGGTGTTGCCGCGTCATAGGCGACGAGACAGGACAGGCCGGCTTCGCCCGGCACGATACGCACGCTCTGACCCTCGATGAAGCAGCCTTGGCCAATGCCGATTTGCAGAACGCCGATCATGGCGTCGCCGGCGATGGTGGCCAGCCAGGTCTCGCATCGGGCATCGAGGTCCCAGATCGATCGGGCAGGCAGGTCGATCCGCTCGAAGACGAAATACGGATTGACGACGAGCACGGTCCGACCATCGCTCAGGCGCCCGGCCGGCGCGGCGCGTTGCGCGGGTCCGCGATGAGCTGCCGCGACGCCCTGCTCGATATGAAGTTCACGAGCGCGGCCATAGTCGAACAAACGGAATGTCGTGTCGCTGCGCTGCTGGATCTCGGCCAGCACAAGGCCTGGACCGATCGCGTGGATCGTCCCGGCGGGAACGGCGATGACCTCGCCTGCAGCCGGCTTGTGCCAAGCGACAAGCCGGGCGATCGCGCCATCGGCAATGGCGACCCGCAGTTGCTCGGGGGTGACGGGCGCCGTGAGCCCGACTCCCACCATAGCGTCAGGGGCCGCGGACAGGATGTACCAGGCTTCCGTCTTGCCGCGCGGCAGCCCCATCCCATGGGCGGCGGCATCGTCCGGATGCACCTGGATCGACAGGGGTTCCTGCGTGAACAGGAGTTTGAGCAATAAGGCGGGCTCCGGCGCGTGTTTATCGCAGCGTTGGAACCAGAGTTCGCCGATCGGAACGCTGGGATGCCCCGTCCCGCTCCAGGGGAGGAGGTCGGTCGACCCCCAGGGCTTGGGGATCAGCTCGATGCAGGCTTGTTCGAGCGCCATTGCGGGCTCCTGGTTCATGCGGCCGGACATGACGACGGGTTGTCGCGCGTGGGCCTTGGGTAGCGGCGGTTCACGGGGCGTAGGCGCAAGCAACCGCGTATCGCGAGCGGCATCGGCTGGCTGGCGCGCATCAGGAGGACGCCAGCCGTGCTCCCGGTTTTGAAGCAATCTTCCGAACGATCGAGCCGTTCGACGCGGCATCGAAGCGCGCGATGGCCAAGATGAGGCGTCAAATGCGCCCGCGGCGGGATACAGCATGCCGGATCAGCGGTGGCCAGCGCGCGGATCCCTCGCCGGTGTCGTCTTAATAAGCGCTGAGGTCAGCCTCCAACGCGCTGACCAGTTCGCCCGGGCTCACCGCGAACACCTGGGAGTTGCCAAACGAAGAAAGCGACGGTGTGTGCAGCATGGTGGCGATCTGGCGATAGGCCAGAAACGAGGTGGCTGGAATCTCCTCCTCGTCGACCACCACGCGGTAGGTGCCGGCAGGTTGCATATGGTCTATTGCGCTCAGCCTGAACGGCTTCCTGAACGTGACCGTGGTTTCCCGGCTGCGAATGTTCACGTCAGATCTTCTTCTTCGGCTTTCCTGCAAGTTCGAGCGTCACCGGAAGGCCCTTTGCCGATACGGGCACGGCCGCTGCTTCCTTCTTCTTCTTGGGCTTCTTGGCTTCTCGATTGCCGCGCGTCTGTCCCTTGGCCATACAAATCTCCTCTTGCTGAGCAGGGAGGCGTCATGAACGCCACCATTTCCGCGCTGCTCACGCGGAATGGTTCATGATCGACGGACGATGTCGCTGCGTACGGTTATCGCCGTTGCGATCGTCTCAGGTCTTGGACATGCCGAGCGTTTCGGCGCAGGCCTTGGCGACGGCCGAGTCCGGTGACGTGCTACCGATCATCGTGGCCCAGCCACCCTTGGCGATGAAATCGCCCTGGCTCCATGAACTGATCTTCTTCAGTTCGGCGAGGGCTGCATCGACATTGGGTTGCTTCTGAAAGTTGCTCACGCAAATCGGAGACAAGGCCGCGACAACGGCATTCTCGGCTCTGAGCTTCGCCACGCGTTCGCTCGACGAAGCGGTGGACCATCCACCCCAGGTGAAGCCGAGAACGGCAAGGGCAACAGCACCGCCAACGGCACCCCAGATGGCAGGTTTGGTCTGAGAGGGGATTTTCATGGAAAATCCTTCCGATTTGCGGAATGAAAATCTTCCGTGAAAGAATGTATCATAGAATTAGAAAATAATCCTGTTTATTTATCTCACGAAGGCGAGATCGAATATTATTTATTCTCCACGATTTACGTACCTTCCTGATGCCTGAAATTTAATTTCAGTTGCAAGGAAGTCGGATCATACGGTTCCCAAGCCTTGCTCATTCGAGATGACGCGCTCGACCGCCTGCCGCGTCCGTTGTCTCCGCGAACTGAAGGCACAGCCGGCAGATGCCTCGAAGAGACGTTTCCACGTCGTCGGCGAGCAAGGGGCCCTTGATATCTGCCAACGGACTGGAAACTTGCGACAGTTCGCCGAGGACGAGGATCGCCATCGGCAGACGGCGGCGAAGGCGCCGAAGCGCATACTTCACGTGAGCAGCATTGTGGGGTCCGATATAGCAAAGGCAGATCAAAGCCGGACTGCGCGCGGCAAGGCGCTCCATACCGGGAGCCAGCAGCGCGGTGGGAGGCAACGCCTCCGCCGCCAATCCATGCTTCTCCAGGATCTGGCCCAGCATGAGCGCGGCTGCCTCATCGAGTTGCGATCGCGCGCCGATGCAGACCACTCCACCTCCGTCTCGAAACGTGTCCTTCAGCTCAGCCGCGGTGAGTACGGGCAGATCGGACGCACCTTCCTGTTCGTTGGTCTGTTCAACCGCCGCCTCGGTCTCGGCGTCTGCGGCGCCGGCGCCGCGCGAAGGGCGACCGTCGTCATGGTCGGACAAGTCCTCGAGGACCTCGCGAATTGTCGCAAGGATCTGGTTTCGCCTGGGAGCATCGAGAACGCCGCGCGCCTCGTCTGCTGCGGCGAGCCGCAAGCCTTCGAGCGCGACCTCGTCATAATAAGCGGATAGCGAGCGCTCTTTCAGAACCTCCTCAGCCTTGTCGGCTGCTTCCGCGGGGTCTCCCGCGAGGATCCGCTGATAGAAGATCTCCGGCGCCGACAGTGCGGGTCTGTCCCCCAGCATCACGTCCAGAAATTCCAGTCTTTCGACATGCCGGCCAAGGACCACGAGACACACGGTCAAAGGGGTTGCCAGGACCAGCCCGATAGGACCCCATAACCAAGTCCAGAATGTTGCCGCGACTACGATGGCGATCGGCGAGAGCCCGGTGGAGCGGCCATAGGCCAAAGGTTCGATCACATGCCCGACGAGTGGCTCGGCGATCACGAACAAGGCCGCCGTCCACACGAGCATCATCCAACCGGGATCGACCGATGCGGCGATCACCATCGGAAAAACGGCCGAGAGGACGGCGCCAAGATAGGGAATGAACCGCAGGATCGCCGCCAGAATTCCCCAAAGCAAGGCGCTGGGAACGCCGATGGCGGCAAGGCCGCAACCAATCACAACACCGAAGCCGGCGTTGACGATGAGCTGCGTCAGAAACAGCCGGCTGAGGCGCTTGCCAGCGTCATCGAACGCGGCCGTCGTCTTCTGCAGATCGTAAGTCCCGGTCAATCGGATGAACCGGTTTCGAAGGTCCTCGCGCTTCAAGAGGATGAAGACCACGAAGATCAGCACGATTCCGGTTGTGGTCAGAGGGTGGATCAGCGGAGCCAGAAAGGCCTGCAGCGTTTCGATAGCGCCGGGTTCCGGTTGATGCACCTCGACGGGGATTGGGCGTCCGTCCCGTGCAGGGCCAGGCGTTTCGCTTGGGACTGGAGATTCCGCCTTGGGACGGTCGAGTTCCTTGCTCAGATCTTGCAAGACATCCGCGGCGCGGCTCAAAACCCCGCTTCCGGCCCCCGAGCCTTTCAAAGCGGCAATCTTGGCGCGGATGGTGCTCTGATAGGTTGGTAGCTCGCTCGCCAATTGAGTTGCCTGGCCAACCATCGCCATCGTCAAGGCCGCCAAGGTCGCGAACGCAATCAAGACGACGACAAAAACCGCCAACGCCCGTGGGGCACGCAGCTTCTGCAGACCTTTGACCAGCGGCGCCAGGACGAAGCTGAACAGGATCGCGAGCGCCACAGGGACGAAAACCTCGCGCCCGAAATAAAGCGCGGCGACGATGAAGACTCCGATGGCTACATTCGAGACGACGTCAGCAGGCGACCTTGTCGATGGAGCTGCGACGGTAGGGGTGACCTCAATCGCGGGCATCGATCGGTTTCCTTCAATCTGGACGCCAGCATGAAGCGGTCGACGGAATGGCGACCGCCGGGAGAAGCTAGTTCTTTGGCGATTGCGGCCCTGCGGCGTCGCCGGGAGGCACCGACCATGTCGCCGTCCACGTCTCGCTCAAGGTGCGATTTCGCGCTCTCAAGAACATGCGAAGCTCTGCCGACTGGCCGTCCGGCAGCGTCGCGTCGACGATGGCGCGCACACCTTTCAACGGGGCGTTGAACGTCAGGATCTTCGTGGTGATCGCGCCGGCCGTCGTCGTCGCAACGAGTTCGAGGCGATCGGGTTCGCTCTGATAGTAGGCGAGATCGCCGCCGGCGAAGTCGACGATGAAGCGCTTCGTGCCCTTGCCCTCGGCAACGCCGTCCTCGATATCCGAGCCGTTGAAGGTCTGCTGCACCTGCGCGTAGGGGTGCAGGTGCCAGGTCGTCGACAATGCCGAGATGCGGTAGCGGAACTCCGCCGCCTGCCCGCTGGGCAGCGGAGCGTTCGGCGTCCAACAGGCGACGATATTGTCGAAAGCCTCGTTCACCGTCGGGATTTCGATGAGGTCGATCCTCCCTTCGCCCCAGTCGCCCTGTGGCTGGACCCAGTAGCCCGGCCGGGCATCATAACGCGCTTCCAGATCCTGGTAGCTGCCAAAGTCGCGGTCGCGCTGCATCAGGCCGAAGCCGCGCGGGTTCTTGTCTCCGAAACTCGATATGCGTAGCGCCTTGGGATTGCGAATGGGCCGCCAGATCCATTCCCCGCTGCCGGATTGCAGCGTCAGCCCGTCCGAATCGTGGATCTCGGGGCGGAAATCGGTTCTCTGCGCGAGATCACCCTCGCCGGCCTGGAACATTGAGGTCAGCGGTGCGATGCCGATCCGCTCAATCGCCCGGCGTGGGATGATCGTAGCCGTCACATCCATATCGGTGACGCGGCCCGGGCGGACGACATAGCGAAAGGCGCCGGCGATCGATGGCGAATCGAGCAAGGCATAGATGACGAGCTCGGTCGTGTCACGCGACGGCTCCTCCACCCAGAGCGCCCGCATGAACGGGAACTCCTCGGGACCCTCACCGCCGACATTCAAGGCAAGCGAGCGCGCCGAGAGTCCGTAGCGGTGACCGCGGCCGATCAGCCGGAAATAGCTCGCGCCCAGGAATGAGACGACCTCGTCCTGCACTTTCGGGTCGTTCAGGTTGGTCGTCACGGCAAACCCCGCGAAACCCAGCGCCGGGGAAAGGCTCTTAGGCACGGGAACCTTGCCGTATTCGAACAGACTGGTCGTGAACGGGATAGGAATCGCGTTGCCGTGGTTGATGACGTGAACCTGGACTGGCTTGTTGTGCAGGAAGCCGAGATGGAACGGCAGCAGGCGGAAATCCGAGCCGCCCTCGCGCCAGAAGGCCTTGTCGCGGCGAAAGCGGATTTCGCGATAGCTGTCATAGGTCAGGTTCGAGAGCTCGGCCGGGATCTTCGCGCTCTCGGCATCGAAAGGCTGCTTTGCCAACGCCATCGCCTGCTGGACGACATCGTCATAGCCAAAGCCTTTCGCGGAGCCCGCTGTCGCCCGGGCCTGTACGCAACGGTTCGCCAGCATGCAGGCACTGGAGAGCAAAGCGATCATCGCGCGGCGAGACGGTGCGGACAAACTTCCCCCAACCCAAAAAAGCCGCAGCCGACATGGTATCGGGCGAGCAAGTTTTGAACGCTCCCCGCTTGTTTGAGTTCCGGGGCGCTCGGAGGCGCCATCACCAACCGGATGATCGCCTCATCGCCGCGGACACTGAAACGATCGAAATCAGGAGTTCCGCCCGCTAGACTTCCGCCTGCCAAATGACATCCGCAGTCTGCGCCACGAGCAGACACCCCGCCTGAAACCCGTTATTCCCGGCATCCCGGTGCCCACCCCGCCGCTGCGGGCGGGACAAACGGCGCAATTCTTTGCAATGCGAGGCAACAAGAGCTCACGTCGGCAGTTGGCTGAGAGTCACTCTCGAAAGCACATGATGTCGAAACTAGTCGTCCTGATCGTTGAAGACGAGCCTCTCCTCCGGATGGACGCCGTCGACTTCATCGAGGAGGCTGGTTTCGAGGTGGTCGAGGCTGTCCATGCCGAGGAAGCAATCGCGATCCTCAAAGCCCGCCACGACATAGCCATCGTATTCACCGACATCGAGATGCCGGGGTCCATGGATGGCATGAAGCTGGCGCATGTCGTGCGACTGGGCTGGCCGCCCATCCTCATCGTCGTCGCAAGCGGTCGCGTCATGCCGCACGAAGGCGAGCTGCCCGAGAACGTTCAGTATATCAGGAAGCCATACCGGGCAGCCGAAGTCATCGCAGCCTTCCGGTCGACGGCCTGATCAGTCGGCAATGAGCGCGTCGATGGGGCCGCGAAGCGAGAAGACCACTCCGGCCGGCTGATAGTCCATGGCGGCGGCCCCGCTGAAATATCCCGCCAAAGCGCGCTCGATCATGCGCGATCCGAAGCCGCGGCGGGTTGGCGGCTCGACCAGTGGTCCGCCGCTCTCACGCCACTCGAATGCGAACTGACCGTCTTCAACCGACCAGGTTATGTCGATCCGTCCGCCATCCTGCCTGAGAGCGCCGTATTTCGCGGCATTGGTCGCCAGCTCATGGAGCGCGAGCGCCATCGCCAGGGCAGTCTTGGACGAGAGTTCGACCGGCGGCCCGTCGATGCGGAAGCGCGACAGGTCGCTTTGCCCTTTCAGAGACTCTTCGACGAGATATGCCAGGCTCGCCCTGGCCCAGACGGTCTGGGTCAGGATGTCCTGTGCCGAGGCCATCGTGTTCAGCCTTGCGATGAAGGCCTCCTTGAGCGCATCCACCTCGGGACCACCACGGATCGTCTGATTGGCGATCGCCTGAATCATGGCGACGGTGTTCTTCATCCGATGCTTAAGTTCAAGCGCGAGCAGACGCTGGCGTTGCTCGGCCTCCTTGATGGCCGTGATATCTCGCGACACGGACAGGATCGCCTCGGGTTTTCCTTCCGGGCCTAGGATCGGGCCAACTTGGACGTCCCAGAACCGTGGATTGCCGGCGGCCGTATTGGCAGCGCCCTGAAAGCGATAGCTGCGACCAGCACGCGCTTCCTCGATCGCGAACTTGGCTTCGGCGTTGCCCTGGTCAGCCCAGAAATCCGGCCAGGGGCAGCCCTTGATGGCGTTGAAGTCGCTGACTTCCATGATGCGCTGGCCGCCTTCGCTCATGAAGGAGAGCTTGCCGTCGAGGTCTATGACCTTGATGCAATCGTCCGACGCCGCCAGCAGGCTGCGCATGAAACGGGCGTCCCGAAGTTCCGGCGTCGGCAAAATGTCCCCGATCTCGTTCCCGTTCAGGGAGCGTTCCCGTTTATGCCATGTGCTGCCACGCCGCCAAATCCCTGTCTCTGTCTTTTGACGGTTTGGTTTGTTCGCCAGACGCGGGGCGGCCTATTGATATCCCTCTGATTGCATCCATATACCATCCAATTGGATGGTATATGGATTGCCAATGAAAACTCCTGAGAGCGAAAAATTGACCCTGAACCTCGGATTCGTGGATCTCGGCCGCATCGACCTGCTGGTCCGCGACGGCTTCTATTCCAACCGCTCGGACTTCATTCGCACCGCGATCCGCAACCAGCTTGCGACCCATTCGGATGTCGCCGCGAAGGCGACGACACGCCTGGCACTGGAACTGGGACTGCGGACCTTCACGCGCCAGGATCTCGAAGCCGTGGTCGCAGCTGGGGAGCAGCTCGACATCCGGGTCCTGGGCTTGGCCGTAATCGACAGTGACGTTTCCCCGGAACTGGCGCGGCAAGCCGTTGCCTCTCTCACCATCCTCGGGGCCCTGCATACATCCCCCGAGGTCAAGGCCGCCCTGGCCGATCGGCTGACATGACCCAAAGGACCTTCGCCATGAACCCGCGTTTTCACGCCGCCATCGGCGAAGCCATGAACCGCCTGCGAACATCCGACGTGATGGGCGCAACGGCCGCGATACGGCACGCTCTCGCCGGACGCGGGTCTATTCCCTCAGCTGTCCCGGATAGCGGCACACAAAGCGGGGACAGTCCCGAAGCACCGCCTGCGCGCGGCCTCCGGGCGATCCTGCAAAAGCTGCGACAAGAGCAGGCGAGCTTCGTCCACGCGCCGAGCCCTGGTGAAACGGTTACGGAAGATGCGCGGGACAGTGCAAACTTCAGGACACGCAGGTTCCAATCGACCGTTGGCTCAGTGACCTACAAGCTCTACGTGCCGCCTAATCACGCCGATCGTGAGCTTGCGCTGGTGATGATGCTTCACGGCTGCACACAAAACCCGGATGATTTCGCCCGCGGGACCAGAATGAATGCTTTGGCCGATGAGTTCGGCCTGATCGTCGCCTACCCTTCGCAGCCGAAATCGGCCAACGCGCAGGGTTGCTGGAACTGGTTCGACCCTCGTCATCAGCGGCGTGACGCTGGCGAACCGGCCCTGCTGGCAGGACTTGCCCACGAACTGGCTTCGAAATTTAAGATCGATCGCAAGCGGGTTTTCGTTGCCGGCCTGTCGGCGGGCGGGGCCATGGCCGACGTCCTGGCCTCGACCCATCCCGACGTCTTTTCCGCAGCCGGCATTCATTCCGGCCTGCCTCATGGCGCGGCTTGCGACGTCGTGTCCGCATTCGCTGCAATGAAGGGAAATGCGAAAGCGACGACACAAGGCCGTTCGCCCATCAGGAAGATCATTTTCCACGGAACCGCCGATGCCACGGTTCATCCATCGAATGGCAAGGGCGTTTTCGATCTCGCGGGGTGCGCGCAGGGGAAGCCAGCAGAGCTTCAGACCGACGCGATGATCAATGGCAAACGCGTAACTCGGTCGCTGATCGGGCATGGCGATGCTCCTGCACTCGCCGAGCACTGGCTGATCCACGGCGGCGGTCATGCCTGGTCAGGAGGTGACCGCGGTGGAAGCTATACCGATGCGACGGGCCCCGATGCCTCGCGTGAGATGGTCCGCTTTTTCCTCGAGGCCTGAGGCGTCTTGCGCGGTACGGAATTGGTTTCGTTGGGGCGATCAGGAAATGTTCCGGGAACCCATCGTGCCGCCACCCACGAACATGAATGCAGTGAAGCTCTCTCTCTCCAACGAGGAGAGAGGGCCCCAAGGAAGCGATCGGGTCACGCGGCCTTGGCTTGCGCGACAGCCGCCGAGTTTGCCGGGCCCGCCGAGCTGCGTGAGCAGCTTGTCGGTCTTGGTCTCCTCGGCAAGCGTGGCGCGGTGCGGACGGTATGGTCCGCTCGATCTCAACGACACAAGGGATGAGACGATATGATCCGCGAGCCGAAGCGTTTCGATCTTGTCCGGCGATTAGTAGCCGGGCTTTTGCGTCATTTGCTGATTTTTGACCTCCGCCAGGAGCCGGACGTTCACACCTGCCGGTCGAGATCGCATCGAAACGCTGTCTGGCGCCTACGTAGCGCTGAATTCCATGATGATCTTCACGGACGAGTCGCCGACACGATCGACAAAGCTGGGCGTGCCAGGCGGGCGTGAATGGTTAGGCCCGACGAGCCAAGGGAGATGATCAAGACAGCGCTAATGGTCGCGGCGATCGCATAGGCATTCGCGCTACGGGAGCGGATGAGAGGGCGTAGGTCGAACTTGTATCGACCTCGCCACATCAGGTCCGTTTCAGCGGTTAAGAAGACGCTTTAGGAATTCGCGCGTCCGCTCCTCGCGCGGATTACCGATGACCGCATCCGGTGGGCCTTCCTCGACGATCCGGCCCTTGTCGATGAACAGCACCTTGTCCGCGACCGACTGGGCAAACTGGATTTCGTGCGTCACGACGACCATCGTCAATCCGTCCGCCGCGAGATCGCGCATGACCGCCAACACTTCGCCCACCAGTTCGGGGTCGAGCGCAGATGTCGGTTCGTCGAACAGGATGGCTTCCGGCCCGACAGCCACGGCCCGCGCTATGGCTACACGCTGCTGCTCGCCGCCGGACAATGTTGGCGGATAGGCGTGCAGCCGATGGGACAGTCCGACACGCTCCAGCAACTCCTTCGCACGTAACTCAGCCTTATTGCGCGGCACGTTATGAACGTAGACAGGTGCCTCGATGACATTCTCCAGCACCGTGCGATGCGGGAACAGGTTAAAGCGCTGGAAGACCATCGCAACCTTGCGGCGAATGGCCACAAAGCTTTCCGGGTCGGCGCGTAAGCCGGCGACGCGGATCTCGCCGTCCTGATAGGTTTCAAGGCCGTTGATGCAACGCAGGAGCGTTGATTTGCCGGACCCCGACGGACCGATGATGCAGGATACCTTTCCCTCGGGCAGGGAGGCCGAAACGCCCCGGAGCACCTCGACGGCGCCGAACGACTTTCGAACGTTGTCGAACACGATCATCTTGCGGCCTCTTTGGAGAATCTGTGTTCGAAGTATCGGATGAAGAGAATGAACGGAACGCAGATCGAAACGTAGAGCAGCGCTGCCTGTGAGAAGACTTCCATCGTTCTGAAGGTTTCGGATGCGAGGATCTGGGCTTGCCGGGTCAGCTCCGCGACGGTGATGACGGCGCAAAGGCTGGAGTCCTTGACTGCCATGACGATCGAGTTTCCGTAGGGCGGCATAAAGTAGCGCGTGGCCTGGGGAATGATGACGCGTCGCATCATGAGCGCCTTGCTCATCCCAAGCGAAACGGCTGCCTCGGATTGCCCCCTGTCGATCGCCTCGATCGACAGCCGCATGTTTTCCGCCATGTAGGGCGCATGCGCGACGGCCAGTGCGATGATGCCGGCGACAATCGGTGACAAGGCGATACCAAGTGCCGGCAGGGCGAAATACGCGTAATAGATAAAGACCAGCGTCGGGACGCCCCGCAGGACGACGACAAGCACGACGTTCAGGCGTTTCAAGAACCCGAAGCCAGTCCATCTCAGCATCTCCAGGCACAGGCCCAGCGCGGTTGCCAGAGCGATCGCGGACAATGCGATGACGATTGTCAGCTTCACGCCGGACAGGAGATTGGGCAGGAAGCCGAACAGCGCCTCCGTCATGGTCACCTCCGCTCCATTCGGCGAATGAGGATGATCAACGGAATGCTGATCGCGATGTACAGCAAGGCCAGCAGGGTGAAGAGCTCGATGCTCTTGTAGGTGGCCTGGACGAGCAGGAACGCGGTGCGAGACATTTCGGGGACCGCGATGACGGAGGCCAGCGAAGTGGTTTTCAGGATCATCACAACGATGTTGGAGTAGCCGGGCAGCGCTGTGCGAACGGCCTGCGGCACGATCACCCGCCTCGCTATCACGAGCGGCGACATGGCCAACGATGTGGCTGCCTCGACTTGCCCGGTGTCGACGGCAAGGATGCCGGCGCGAAACACCTCGGCCATATAGGCCGAGAACGCGAGCCCCAGCCCCGCGACGGCCGCCCAATAGGCCGGCAGGGTAACGCCGATGCTCGGCAGCAGGAAGTAGATGTAGAAAATCTGCACCAGGATCGGCACGCCGCGGATGAACAGGATATATGCGCTCGCCGCTTGCGACAGCACCGGGATGCTGCTCCAACTTGCCAGTGCCAGGAGTAGGCCGAGCACCGTGGCGACAGCCAACGACGCCAGCCAGAGCAGCACGGTCATGCCTATGCCGCTGTAAAACAGCGGCAGGTATTGCAGGACATCCGCTAAAGATTGCACGTACTGCTCCAGCTTCGAAAAGGCATCGCTCCGCCTCGCCGTCACAGCAGGCGGAGCAAAGGCCGGACAGGTCGATCAGGGAGCGATGTCGACGGAAAGGCCCCATTGCGTAATAAGGGCCTGCAATGTGCCATCTTTCTTGATCTCGGTCAGGATCGGGTTGATCTTGTCCAGGAGCGCGCTATCACCCTTGCGGACCGCGAAGGAGTAGTAGTCCTTGGAAAAGGGCTTGAAATCCTTGACCCACTCGAATTTGTACTCGGGTTTATCCTTCATCATCTGGTCAACGATGGGCGTATCGACGATGGCGGCATCGATCCGGCCTAGATTGAGGTCTCTCACCAGGTCCTGGATCGTGCTGTAAAGCTCGAATTCGATTCCGTTCTGGCGGGCACTGGCGATGATGTTGTTGCCCATATTGGTGCCGACTTTGACTTTCTTCACGTCATCGTAGGTGACCAATTTCTTCGGATTGCCCTGGGGAACCAGCAATCCACAGTAGAAGCTGTACATTGGCACCGCGAAGTCGACGACCTTAGCTCGCTGCTCGGTGATGGCGAACGAGGACGTGATGATATCGATCCTCTTGCTTTCAAGCGCCGGCACGAGGGACTGGAAGTCGAGCGTCTGCAGGTCGAACTGTAACTTGCCACGCTTCGCCACCTCGGCCGCAATGTCGAGCAAGAAGCCGCGCATCGTGTTTGTCTTTGGGTCTAGGAAGTTGAACGGCACGCCGGTTGGGGTGGCTCCGTTCTTGAGGACCTGCGCTTGAGCGGGGACGGCGGCGAGCGCCAGTACGATGGCTGCACTGCGCAGCAAAGACGTCAACTTCATTTTCTGCTCCTCCCTGGATTGAGATCGTTCCGATAGTCCTGGGCAGTATTTGAAGTCGCCTAGACGTTGCTGCGGGACGCACACGCTTCGCAGCGGCGTCATTGCGGCAGAAGACGTCGATCAGCTTCCTCACGACCCTATAATTTATATCCCGTCCATCTGGTATAGTAATAGGGTCGTCCTGCTGTCAAGACCGTGCCATTCGGCCGGTCGGGCGAAGCCTATGGGCGGCGCCCAGAGCCCCGCTGGACCCAGGGAGACGCCTTCGCGCCTGTCGGACGTCGCCTGCCGTCGATCAGAGAGCCGGAACCCAGGCTTGGCACTGCCTGTATGTCTCGTGCGCCCTGTTCACGGCATCCCAGTTCAACTCGAACCCGTAGCCTGGCTTCCTGCTGACCGGCAGGAAGCCCCTCGAGGGCTTCAGGCTCGGAGACTGGATGAGGTCCTCGGCGAGCAACTGCCACATGATCTGATTGGCATCGTCGAGATTCGAGACCGTAGCACCGACCTGGTTTGCCATGCAGGTCGTGATGCCGGTCTCGAAGATTCCATGGATGTTGATGCGGACATTGGCCGCAGCAGCGATGCCGGCGGCCTGACGCCATCTCAGGGCGCCGCAGGTCTCATGCAATCCGAGCACGATCGACTGAACGGCATGACTGCTGCACAGCGCAAAGACCTCCTCAGGTAGATACACGCTCTGGTCGGCAGCCATCGGCATGCCGCCCCCCTGCAGGCGCCTGAAGCCATCAGGTCCTGTCGTGCCCGGAATCGGCTGCTCCATGATTTCGATATCGAAGGGCTTCAGCCGCTCCATCATCGTGATCGCCTGCAGCGTGTCCCAGGCCTCGTTCGCGTCCAGCCGAAGGCGAACATGCGGCGCGGCCTCCCGGACGGCCTTCACGATTGCCAGGTCCAGATCGTTGCCTCGCCCCACCTTCACATAGAGGACGGGGTAGCCCTCCTTGACCAA
Source organism: Allobosea sp. GW822-FHT05A11 (assembly GCF_058800455.1). NCBI lineage: Bacteria > Pseudomonadati > Pseudomonadota > Alphaproteobacteria > Hyphomicrobiales > Alloboseaceae > Allobosea > Allobosea sp. GW822-FHT05A11. The sequence goes on from NZ_JBXAMI010000005.1 coordinate 517,450, forward strand.
CTCGTCGGCGTGGTTGCGAAGTTCATTGGGGGTGTCCCCCTGAACGAAGCCGAAATATCCGACCTCGTCGCGCACCGCGCCCCCCAGGACGTTGCAGACGGGCTGCCCCGTCGCCTTGCCGATGACATCCCACGCCGCGAGTTCGATGCCGGACATCGTGCGCGAGAACATCCGGTACTGGCTCCCCATGCCGCGCGCCTTGAAGCCGGTCATGAAGTAGTTCCAGATCAGCTTGTTGGTGTCGTAAACCGACTTTCCGATGAAGTGCGGAATTGCGTCACGCAGGATCGCGAGCATGGGTTCGATGGTCGGGCCGACGCCGGACTCCGCGATCCCGGTGACACCGTCTTCCGTCTCGATCTCGATCAGCACGATCGGGGAGGACAGCGTCACGCCATCAGCCCAATGGTAGTCGTTCTTGAAATGGCAAAGGAGCGGCGTGGTGCGGATATCCCTGATCTTCATCTTGGCTCTCTCGGATTCACCCCTCAGCGGCGCGCTGACAGGATGCGTGGGTTATTGCCAGGTGCGCGTTGGACCCAGGCAGGGAAGACACGCTTCAGAAGGAGCCTTCGACCAACCAGGCTGCCTGAGCCCAAGCCGTCCGCGAGCTCGCGGGAGCACTCGTTCGCATCGGGGGCGCCCAGAATTTAAACCGACCATTTGGTACAGTAAATTGACAGGGGCTTCCGCTGTCAATGAGGAAGCGCCCGTTTTCGCCACTCTCTACAGCGCAACGGAAATCGGCCGCGCGGGCCGGAAATGCTTCATTTCGAACGTGAGGGGCCGCGGCCGGGGTATGGGTGTGGCTTCCGAGCGCGAGGCCGCGCGCTAGCATTATCGTCGCGCTGCGCAAAGTGCTCACCGCCTGCCACGAAATCACCGTCCTGAAGCCGACGAGGCAGTCCACGGGAGCGCCTGGCGGAGAGGGCGGAGACGGGGCGCATCAAGAAATCGTCGCCGTCTCTGTTCGACGCCCAAGGTATCGGGCACGGCAAGGCCGGCATTCACGCCGCAGAGAGGGGCGCTGCGTGAATGCACTGTGTCGAGGGCTGGGCGGCAGAAGCGGCGTTGTCGATCAGGGTCGCGCAAACGCGGCACCACGATCCGTCAGCTTGGCCGGAACATCCTGACGCCAGATTCGTGTTGGCGTCGCCGGTCGGGAGATCAGTCGAGCGAGCTCAGCCGATAGCGCCTTTCAGCGCGCCCACCGTCGCACGGGCACCCTTGGCAATGAACACCGCATCGCCGCCGACGGTGACCAAGCCGAAGCCAATGTCGAGCATCCGGGCGGCATAGGCCGGGTCCATCGTGTGGATGGCCGCGAACCGGCCCCGCTTGCGCGTCTCTTCCACGATCCGGCGATAGATCGAAAGAAGCTCGGGATTGTCGGTGTCGAAGACCGGAGGCAGGCCGAGAGAGAAAGCAAGATCGGTTGGGCCGACATAAACGCCGTCCACGCCCGGTACGTCGAGAATGGATTCCAGTGAGTCGACCGCCTCGGAGGTCTCTATCATCGGCAGCGCCAGCACCTCGTCGTTGGCGAAGGCCTGATAGGGCTGCGTCTCGGCATAGCCGGCCGCCCGGTTCGGGCCGTTCGAGCGTCGCCCGGCTGGCGGATAGCGGCAGGCGGAAACGAATGCGCTCGCGTCCTCGGCGCTGTTGACCATCGGGCAGATGACGCCCCAGGCGCCGGCATCGAGCGCCTTGCCGATGATGCCCGGCTCGTTGGTGGGCACACGCACCATCGGGGTCAGGGGGAAGCCCGAGATCGCCTGAAAGCACTGCACCATGCTGGCATAGTCCTGCACGCCATGCTGCATGTCGACGGTCAGGCTGTGCCAACCGTGGCGCGCCATGATCTCGGCGGAATAGCCGCTGGGCAATGACAACCAGCCATTGATGGAGCGCTGGCCGGCGGCGAGCCTGGAGCGAAGAGCGTTGCGCATGATCTGTCCGGAGTTCGATACGGTTTGTCGTAAAAGGTCTTTGGCAGCGGGAACCCGGCTATTTGTCCTGCGTCGTACCGTCCAATGCAGTCTCGATCTGGGCGCCGTCAGCGAGAGCCAGCAGGATAGTCTCGATCTTCACGCGCTCCTCCGCGGTGAAGGGCGAGCGACCGGCGAGCTCCATGAACCAGAGCCCCTCGGTTGCGAGGTAGACCACCGCCGTCCGGTTGAAACCTGCGCCGCTGCTCATCTCGTCGAAGCGAGCGCGACGGTATTTTTTACCCTGCTCAGCGTCCCACAGGCCTGACACCATCATCTTGGCGCTGACGTTGTCGGATTTGGACGAGTTGCGCAGGGAGGCGATGGTATTGCCTTTGAGCTCCCGTGCTGGACTTGCGGGAAGCGCCTCGATCGCCGACTGGCGAGCGGCGCGGTAGCGCGCGATCAGCTGCTCGGTAATCTCCTGGAAGAGCGCTTCCTTGGAAGGAAAATGGTAGAGCAGACCGCCCTTGGAAGCGCCCGTCCGCTCGGCAAGGGCCTCGTAGGTCAGCGCCTGGACGCCGCCCTCCGCGACCAGATCCAGAGCCGCATCGAGCAGAGCCGCCTTCATGCTGGGGCGACCGCGCTTCTTCGTGGGCTGTTCGGCGACGAAGCTCATCGGCTTGGCTTTACGACCGGGCATGCGCACTCAAGGATTGTTTCATCGAATCGTCGGATTCCGGCACGAGCTGGTCAGATAGCCTGGCACGAGATGGGGCCATGCTGCCAGCCCAACGGCGCGCTAGGTCTCCAGAGCGCGTCGATAGAGTTCAGCGTCGACATTCGAGCCGGAGGCCACAACCGCGACAGTGCGCCCGGCCACCGGCACGCGGCCGAACATGGCGGCGGCAAGCGCAGCCGCCCCCCCAGGTTCGACGACGATGCGGAATTCCTCGAAGGCAAATCGCATGGCCTGCATCACCTCGTCATCGCTGACGCTGACGGCGCCACGGACATGGCGCAGTGCGATGGAGAAGGTCAGGTCACCCATCGTGCGCGCGGTCAGGGCATCGCAGATCGAACTGTGGCCCGGCTCGTTCGCGAGCCGCTCACGGGCGGCAAGACCGCGGGCGAGATCATCGAAGCCCGCTGGCTCGACGCCCCATATCTCCGTCTGCGGCGACAGGGCATGTGCCGCGATGGCGCAACCGGCCAGCAATCCGCCGCCAGAGCAGCCTATCAGCATGGCATCGGGCTCGGGAGCCCTCATCTCAGCGGCCTGCTCGACGACTTCCATCGCCAGCGTTCCCGCTCCGGCAATGATGCGGCGGTCCTCGAAGGGCGAGACCATGGTCATGCCGCGTTCGGCCGCGATCGACTGACACAGGCTCTTGGCATCGACGGCGCGCCAATCGATCAGCCGAACCTCGGCGCCCCAGCCGCGGGCGCGCTCGACTTTCGCGGCGGGCGCCGTTTCAGGCATGATGACCAGCGCCGGGATGCCCAGGCGCGAAGCTGCCCAGGAGACCGCCTGCCCGTGATTGCCGGAGGAGTAGGCGACCACGCCCCTGGCACGATTTGCTGTCGGAAGGCCTGCGATGAAGTTCAACGCGCCGCGCGCCTTGAAGCTGCCGGTCCGCTGCAAGCCTTCAGCCTTCAGCAGCAGGCGCCCTCCAAGCATGCGGTTGACCCTTTCGCTTTCGAAGAGGGGAGTGCGCACCAGCTGGCCGCCGGCATTGGCCGCGGCGTCGCGGATTTCGGTGAATTCGGGCGGCTGAAGATAAAAGTCGCGAGCCGCGTCGAAAGTCTGGTTCATGAGGCAATTACCTAACCCTGCACACTGGCCGGGCGTCCTTCGTCGTTGAAGCGTGCAATCTAAGGAATCTGCCTTCCAGCCACCAAGCCAAGCAGCAAATAATATACCGTACATACGGTTTTGAAAGCGCTGCGTCAAACGGCGCGCGGGGCTGCCGATAAATTTGTGGAGGCAGGAGTGGACGTTAAATGTGCGGCCTTTGGCTGCAAAGTGTTTGCCTGCTTGCGCCGCGACTTCACCGGTTCAGGCAGAAAGCCGGAAAAATTACATTTCAATCGTTCTCAGCGAGCCGGAGACGCCAGAGGCAGGTCAGAATGCGATGCGCCATGACCGGACATTGAGTCACTGCCCGGAAGCAGACATTTCGGGGGCTACGTTGAATTCTCATGCTTGGTTCGCTGATGACTTTCGGAGCGGCTGCTTCCGGTTGCGCCGCTTTCGAGCGGGAGCGCCCTCAAGACCAGACTGGATCGCGCATGCGCATGCCGATCGCATGCGCATGCTGTGCGACACGCGCGGCAATCTGATCCTGCACACCACTGTCGGCCGCAATTGTCGGGAATGACAGGCAGAGCCCCATGATCTCGTTGCGGCCAGGATCGGCGATTGCGGCCCCGATTGAAGAAATGCCCGGAGTGATCAGGCTGGAAGAGCGCGCAATTCTGTTCTTCCGGATTGCGGCGAACTCCGCCTTGACCTCCTGATCGCTCATCATGGCGCGCAGGCCCAGCTTTCCCTGTGCATCGAGCTGCGCCAGGGCGCGATCGTCGTCCAGGCGCGCCAGAATGGCCCGGCCGATAATCGAATCGAAGGCTGGCTTCCGCTCGGCAACGGCTCCGGTGTGCTGCAACGCATAGGTGCCCTGCTGGGCGACCAGCAGCACGCGCTCGTGACCTGACACGATTCCTGCATGCCCGGTGAAACCGAATTCACGAACGAGATCGTCGATTGCGACGCGAACGAGATCGAGCAGGCTGTGACGAGCGAGATAGAGGGCGGCTAGATCCAGGGCGCGGCCCCCGACGACATAGCCTAGGTCACGCTCCTCGCGCTCCAGAAGACCCGCTTCCGACAGTGCCTTCAGAAGCCGGGAAACCGAGGCTTTGGGCATGTCGAGCTCGCGGCAGACTTCTCCGACACGGAGAACGTTCCGTTCTTCATTGAGGAGCGAGAGGATGCGCAATCCGTTTTCGAGCGAGCTCATGTATGTTCCATATGCGATAACGCTGTTGACATATATGGTACGTCAGGCTCTCTTATAGCAGCAGCGAGAAGCCGCTGCACGATAGCAACGAGAGCGCGCAGCAGATGATGATCGGCACCGCCAAGCCTGCCAAAGGGCAGATCACCAAGGGCCATGTTGAGCTGGGCTCCTACCCCGACGGCCCGATCTATTCCCCGGTGCTGATTGCCGAGGGCCAGAAGGAGGGCCCGACGCTCTGGCTGCAGGCCTGCATCCACGGCCCCGAAGTGGTCGGCCCTCTCTCGATCCAGCGCTTTCTGAAGACGGTCGATCTCAGCCAGCTTTCCGGGCGGGTCGTCTGCCTGATGCTCGCAAATCCGCTCGGCTTCCGGGGCTACAACCGCCTGACCCCCCAGGACGGCTACAATCTCAACCGCGTTTTCCCCGGCGACCGTCAGGGCCATCACACTTACCAACTGGCCCATCGGCTGCTTGAGCTTTCGCTCGCAAACTCGGACGCGATGCTGGATCTGCATTCCGGCGGCGACCTCACCATCACCTGCCATTATACGTTGTTCCACAACAACGGCACGGCGGAGGGCACGGAGTCCGAGCGGCTCGGGCGCGCCTGCGGCGCCCCGAATGTCTGGAATTCGCTGGAGGAGGGCCTCTCGGGCTGCCACTTCACCCATTATACCAAGAGCGGCAAGCCCTCGCTGATCGTCGAGAGTGGCGGTGGCGCGCGGGTCACGGCAGAAGATCTCGACCGTCTGACGCTCGCTATCTTCAATGTCTGCAAGGCGCGTGGCATGCTGCCAGGCGAGCCGATCGTGCCGGCGCAGTTCCGCCTCGGCGGCGATGCGATCCATCACAAAGCCACCCATGGTGGCCTGTTCATCCCCAAGGTCGGCCCGGGGGATGATGTCGTGAAGGGCCAGCATCTCGCCGATATCGTCGATCTCTTCGGCGACGTGGTGGAGGAGGTTCACTGCCCGGTCGAGAAGGCCTGGGTCGGGTCGATCCGCCGCCCGCACATGCCGATCTACAATGGCGATCAGGTTTTCGAGTTGGTCGGCACCAAGGGGTACGACGCGGCCTGAAACCGCAGCTGAACTCGGTAACATGGCCGGGTTTCGATACCCGGCCCAACAACAGGGGACCATCATGGGTATCAGCCACATCAACCGCCGCCAGGCGATGGCAGCGCTTGCCGCCTCCGCCGCTCTCCCATGGATGCCGGGCGCCGCACAGGCGCAGTCGTTCGCCGGCCGCAAGCTCGTGAGTTCGGGCTTCGGCGGGTCGACCATGGACATCATCCAGGCAGCTGTCTTCACGCCCTTCGACAAGGAAAGCGGGGCGTCCACGACCCAGGTGCCGATGCAGTCGGCCGCTGCCCTCGCCCGAATGAAGGCGGAGGCCGGCAATCCTCAGATCGACATGTTCCAGTTCTCCGGCGGCCAGGAGGCCTTCGCCAAGAGCGAGGGGCTGAGCCAGCCCTTGGCCGGCGTCTCCCGCCTTGGGCAGATTCCGGCCGCATTGAAGGATCCCGACGGGCACTGGGTAACGTGGGCCGTCATCGCCGAGGGCATCGTCTACAACAAGGATAAGATCAAGACGCCGCCGACGAGCTACAAGGATTTCCTGAAGCCCGAGTACAAGGGGCATATCGCCTTCCCGGCGATCACCAACGGCTACGGCGTCGACTTCCTCGTCATGCTCGCCAAGGCCTTCGGCGGCAGCGAAGACAATATCGAGCCCGGCTTCGAGGCGATGAAGAAGATCAAGGGCGAGACGATCTTCAAGGCGGCCTCCGATCTGCCGACCCTGTTCGGGCAGGGCGACATCTGGATCATGCCCTATGACACCGGCAACACCTTCAAGCTGCAGCAGGCCGGCCTGCCGGTGGCTTTCGTCACGCCGCAGGAAGGTAGCCCTGCCGTCAACATCACCGCCTGCGTCGCCAAGGGTACCAAGAACGCGGATGTCGCCGGGGCAGCCATCGATGCAATGCTGAAGCCGGAAGCGCAGATCGAGATCGCGCGGACGATGCGCTGGACCGCATCCAATCCCGACACCAAGCTGCCTGCGGATCTGGCGGCTGAGGTTCCCGCCGTTGACAAGCTTGCCCAGCTCGATCGTGACAAGATCAATGCCAAGCGCGCCGGCTGGATCGAGCGCTGGAATCGCGAGATCGCAAGGTGACGACCGCCGTTACAGGCTCGGGCGCGGCGCGTTTCGCGCCCGTCTTGCTCTTCGCTCCCTGCGCGTTCGTCTACGCAGTCTTCTTCATCTGGCCGCAGGCATCGCTACTGGCGATGAGCGCCACCGAGAAGGTCGGCTTCTCATTCGCGCAATATGAGCGCTTCATTTTCGACTCCTATTATTGGGAAATGCTGGGCCGCACGCTCTGGCTGGGTTTCGCCGTCACAGCGATCACCCTCCTCCTAGGCGTCCCGACAGCGTATCTGCTGGCACGATCGCAATCGCGCTGGGCTAGTTTTCTCCTGCTGCTGACGACTTTTCCGCTGCTGGTCAGCGCCGTCGTACGCTCATTCGGCTGGATGGTGCTGTTCTTTCGCGACGGGCTGCTCAGCCGGACCTTGCTTGCGCTCGGGATCGTCAATCAGCCGGTGCAGACCATGTACACGATGACGGGCGTCATCATTGCCCTCGCGCAGGTCCTGCTGCCGCTGATGATCCTGACCCTGCACGGAGTGTTCAAATCGATCGATCGCGATCTCGAATACGCCGCGATGAGCCTGGGCGCGCGCCCGAGCGTCGCCCTCGGCCTCGTCACCTTCCGGCTCGCAAGCGGGGGCATCGTAGCGGGCTCGCTTCTCGTCTTCTCCCTGGCGATCAGCGCCTTCGCGACACCGAGCCTGGTCGGCGGTGCCCGTGCAAACGTCATGGCGACCGCAATCTACGAGCAGGCCGTCGAATTGCTGGACTGGCCGTTCGCAGCTGCTCTAGCGACTATCCTGCTCGTCGTCGTGCTGGCGGTGTCGCTGGCCTATGGAGCCTTACTTGAAGGCCGCGGCGAAAAGGAGCCATCGCGATGACGATATCGCTGCGTTCTCCGCTCGGCATCGCCATGCTGGTTCTGACGGTCCTGGCCTTCGGATACCTTCTGCTTCCCATCCTCGTCGTCGTTGCCGCGCCGCTGGGAGATACGGGCTATCTGGCTTTTCCTCCGCAGGGACTGACGCTGAAATGGTACGCTGCGGCGCTGCACGACACCCGCTATCTCACGGCGCTCCTGGCCAGCCTGCGCATTGCGGTGATCAGCGCATTCATCGCCTGCACATTGGGGGTGTCCGCAGCTTATGCGCTGACGCGCTTCGACTTTCCGGGCCGGCGGCTGCTGGAAGCGGTCTTCCTGTCGCCGCTGATCCTGCCCACGCTCGTGCTTGCCGTCGGGTTGACGCTGTTCTTCACCCGCACCGGGCTTCTGGCTGGTCCGTGGAAGCTCGTCGCCGGGCATGTCATCGTCTGCACGCCCTATGTGCTGCGCGTCTCTCTGCCGGTGCTGCGTCGCTTCGACCGCAGCCTTGAAGAAGCCGCTCGAAATCTCGGGGCTTCGCCGGTCACCGCCTTCTTCCTCGTGGTCCTGCCGGTCGTCCGGCCAGGCATCATCGCCGGAACGGTTCTCGCCTTCATCACCTCCTTCGACGAGGTTGTGCTTGCGCTGTTCCTGGCTGAGCCAGGCGCTCCGACGCTACCCGTGACGATCTACTCCGCAGTGCAGCTCGGCTTCGAGCCCTCGGTTGCAGCGGTCTCCGGCCTGCTCGTGCTCGCCACGCTCGGCTTCATGCTTCTCTATCATTTGTCGAGCTCCCTTGGGCGCTCCCGGAACTGACCATGGACATCGAGATCAATCACCTGCGCAAGACCTATGGTTCCGCGGTCGCGGTCGCCGACCTGAGCGCGAAGGTTCCGCAGGGCCAGATGCTGGCTTTGCTGGGCCCCTCGGGCTGCGGAAAGACCACGACCTTGCGGATGGTCGCCGGCTTCATCGAGCCGACCTCCGGGTCGATTCGGGCCGGCGGCTCCGATATCACCCGCATGCCGGCCCATAAGCGCGATACCGGGCTGGTGTTCCAGAATTACGCGCTGTTTCCCCATATGAGTGCGGCCGAGAACATCGCCTTTGGGCTGCGCCGGCGCGGCGTGGCGCGAGCGGAACGCGACCAGCGGGTCGGCGTGATGCTCGACAAGCTCAAGCTCTCCGGCCTCGCGGATCGCCTTCCGCGCCAGCTCTCCGGCGGTCAGCAGCAGCGGGTCGCGGTGGCGCGCGCGCTCGTGATCAACCCCTCGATCCTGCTGCTCGACGAGCCCTTCTCCAATCTCGACGCCAAGCTGCGCGAAAGCACCGGCCTGGAAATGTCGCGGCTGCAGCGCGAATTCGGTCTAACGTCGATCTTCGTGACCCATGATCAGACTGAAGCGATGAGCATCGCTGATACGATCGCGGTCATGAAGGATGGCGAGCTCCAGCAACTCGGCAGCGCGAGCGAAATCTACGAAAAGCCGGCGAACCGCTTCGTCGCTGACTTTATCGGCCGGGCGAACTTCCTCCCCGGCCATATCGCCGGCCGGAACGAGACGCATGTATCGATTGCCCTTGCCGCCGGCATCACAGTCGAGCTGCAAGCCGACACCGTTGTCGGCTCGCTCGGGGAGGAAGGGGAGGTTCTGCTTCGTCCTGAAGCCGTTTCGGTCACGGATGCCGGCCAGGCCTCCACGCTCAAGGCAACGGTCGAGCAGATTTCCTATCAAGGCTCCATCGCCAATCTGCATGGCACACTAACTGACGGAAGTGCGATCGTTGCCTGCGTCCCGCCGGATACGCTCCGCGGCTTGGCTCCGGGCGATGCCATGAGCCTTGTGATTAGGGCGAATGCACTGCGCTGGTTCGGTCGACGCCAACAAGTCTAGCGCGATCAGACAGCTGATACGCGCTCGAACTGCCGCCAACGAGTGGAGCGATTACTCGATCGCGCGGCTGTCGTCCGGAGCGGCCTCTGTGCGCCACATTTGCGGAAGTTGGCGCCTTGCCCATAAGCAGACACTTGCGGAGGAATGAGGATCGCCAGGTGTCGGTCCTTGGCAAACTGGGGACGTCTCCTTCCTGGCATAGTGCCTCGCCTGGAAGTCGCTGTGTGTTTCTCTCAGTGTTTTCCCAGTCGAAGCCACAAACCCTTACAAGAGCGCGAGGGCATCGCACACAGGTCTGCTAGGATGGCCGCAAGTGGTGAATGGGAGTTATCCGGTTCATGCCGATGTGCAGCTTAATTGGCAGGCGGGTAATCTCTAGGTCATAGATCGCCTGCGCCCTGACGACAGCCTGCGGCGTCCGACACGATCGCCCGACAACTCGACGAGAAACAGGACTTATCTAGGCGATCATAACCTATACAAGCTGCCTAACAGCGGTGTCCGTGCGCATACGGAGCTAATCTGCGAGGATCGATGGTGCGTCGACAGACCAGTTGATCGCGACGCGGTCGCCGGTCGTTGGCGCAAAGTGCTGAGCGGCATGGCCGGTGTCGGCCAACAGATCGGTTCCGTCATCCGTCCGCATTTCGTACCGCACGCTGGCGCCCATGTAGCTCCGCGATACGACCGTCGCCAACAGTTCGTCGCGACCGCCTCTCGGTGCCGAGACGCCGAGCTTTTCGTATCGGAGCGCGAACAGAACCGATTGTCCCGGTTGGATCGATGCGGGTACTCGGCATGGCAGAGATGCCGTCCTTGTCGTCACCATACCCACGCGATCGGGCCCAACCGAGTGAACCACTCCCTCGAGGAAGTTGGAGTGGCCCATGAACTGCGCGACGAACCGGGAGTTCGGGCGCTCGTACACCTCTTCGGGCGTGCCGATCTGCATGATGCGGCCATGGCCCATCACCGCGATGCGATCGGACATCGTCATCGCCTCGGTCTGGTCATGGGTGACGAAGATGAAGGTCCGTCCGGTTTCGCGGTGAAGCCGTTTCAGCTCGTCCTGCATCTGTAGCCGCAGTTGCAGGTCGAGAGCGCCGAGCGGCTCGTCGAGAAGCAGGACATCGGGCTCGTTGACAAGGGCGCGGGCCATCGCGATGCGCTGCTTCTGGCCGCCCGACAGGGCATCGATTCTGCGCCCGCCCATGTCGGACAGGCGCACCAGGGCCAGCGCCTCCTCGACCTTCCCGGCGATAGCCTTGGCGTCGAGCTTCTTCATCTCCAGCCCGAAGCCGATGTTTTCCGCCACGGTCATGTGCGGAAAGAGCGCCAGATGCTGGAAGATCATGTTGGTGCGTCGCCGGTATGGCGGGTCTCCGATGACGCTGCGGCCGCTGATGGCGATGTCGCCGGAGGTCGGGGTTTCGAAACCGCCGATCATTCTCAGCAGGGTCGTCTTGCCGCAGCCGGACGATCCGAGCAGGGAGAAGAACTCGCCCTGGCGGATGTCGAGATCTGTCTCCTGCAGGACCTTGACCTGGCCAAACGACTTCGAAACGGCGCGAATGGAGACAGCACAAGGACGCGCCACCCTATCGGCCTGGCTCACGTTTTCATCCATCAGGTCCACCCGCCTAGCCACCGCTACCATTTTGCCATCCCATCGTTACGCATAGAGAACTTCGGAAGCGGCGCCCGCTAGAACAGGATGTGCTTCTTGAAAGCCTGGTGCGTGACCTTCCCCTCGAAATGCGGAAAGCGTCCGGCGTCCTCACGCGCCCGGATGCGTGCCTCTGACGCCAGGGCGGCATTGAGCGCCTCTACGGAGTCGAAGGTGAACTCGCCGAGCATGAAGGAGGTGCCGGGATTGATCTTGAGCGGATCATGCCAGCCGTCGACCGGCAGGTGGACGATCGCGGACCGGATACCGGGATAGGCCTTCATGAAGCTGCCGTGGGTGTTCATGTAATAGTCGATGAAGCGCTCCGGCTCATTGGACTGTCCCTCGTAGCGGACGAAGTAACCGATCGACATGCCGTTCTCCCTTGTCGGCGGCCGGCAGCTGCGGCCGGCGATTAAGCTTGATGGTCTCCGGCCGGTTTAGGCCGGAGGGATGCCCGTGCAGACGGGCGTCGCGTTGCGCGAGGCTCAGGCGCTCTTCACGCGGTTCCAGCCTTCGATCCATTTCGCGATCGCGGGCGGGAAGCCGAGGCCGTGATGCTTGGTCGAGCCATCGAGCACGCCGTAGCCAAAGCGCTTTCGCTCCTCGGGGGTAAAGTCCTGGCTGCCAAGATTCGACGTCGAGAGGTAGCCGGAAACTTTCGTCACCTGCGACGCGTAATCCTTACCGAGCATAGCGTTGATTACAGCCTGCGAGGCTTCGAGATTCTTCGAATCGCGGGGCACGAACGCGGAGTGGGCGAAGGAGAGCACGCCCTCCTTGGGCCAGGCATTGGTGATCTTGAAACCCTTGCGCTGGAGCTCGGCGCGGACTGGAATCGGCCCATAGAGGCAGGCCACTTCACCAGTTGCCAGCAGATTCGTACCCTGGGCGAAGGTCGACCAGATCGTACGAATATTCTTCTTGCGCGAGATCAGGAACTTGACAACCTCATCGAGGTCCTTGCCGTTCAGATCCTCGGGCTTCGGGTTTCCCAGGTGCAGGCCGGCCGCCATGATCATCTGATGGGCGGCATCGTACCAGGCGATGCGTCCGGCATATTTGTCCTCGAACAGAGGCGCCCAGGACTGTGTGAAGGGATCGTTCTCGGGCATCTGCTCGGTGTTGTAGATCACCGAGTCGAAGCCCCAGAAAACCGGCACCATGAACACCTTGCCGTCGCGATCCGCGACGTCCTTCTTGAAGGCGTCGGCGACCTGCCCGAAGTTCGGCATCTTCGCCGTGTCGAGGGGCAGAACGAGCTCGCTTCCCGGCTTCGGCCCCATGATCGGCTTGCGGACGAAATCCGATCCCGCGATCAGAAGGTCATAGCGACCCGTGCCGCCGGGAGCGGTGAGGCGGGAAACGACATCGGTGGTCGACTGCCAGGGTGCATCGTTGATCTTGCCCCCCGAGGCGCTTTCGAGCACGCCGCGAAGAGGGCCGCTGATGGCGGCGTTGACCATGACGACGTCGATCGAGGCGGCTGCGTTCGCCGCCGCGCCCCACAGGCCGAGGCTCGCCGCGGCACCGGCGCTGGCGCTGTGTTTGAGAAAGGTTCGGCGGTTCAAGCCGGACGATGCGGAGTTGAGTTTCGACATGTTTTCCCCTCGTTCAGTTCTTGTTGGGCTTTCGAAAGCGGTGCCGCGCCGGCCCGGCGTCATTTCTCCTTCGGCGTGAGCGCGAAGCCGATCAGCGATACGCTGACCGAAACGGCCATGATCACGACGCCGACGGCAGGCAGGAATGGTGCCATCTGGTCGATGATCAGGGTCCAGAGATGGACGGGGATCGTGCGCTGCGTGCCAATGACGAGGAAGGTGCGCACGAACTCGTCGAAGGAGAGCGTGAAGGCGAAAAGGAAGGTGGCGACAATGCCGGGGCGGACGATCGGCAGCAGTACCCGGCGGAAGACGACGATCGGCGTGGCACCGAGATCCATCGCCGCTTCCTCGAGCCCGCGATCGAAGCCGTGCAGCCGCGGAAAGATCGTGAGGAACGCGAAGGGAAGGGCCCAGGTGATGTGGACCATCAGAGCCGTGGTCCACAGCCCGAACGGGATTTCCAGATAGCCGAAGAAGATCAGGAACACCGCGCTTCCGACGATGCCCGGGATCAGGATCGGCAAGAGCACGATCTTCATCAGCAGGCCCTTGAGCGGGAACTCGCGCCGGAAGCCCATCGCCATCATGAGTGCGATCGCGGTGGCGAGGCCCGCGCTGACGAAGCCGAGCGCAAAGCTGTTGGCCAGCGCGCGAATGAGCTCGGGCGTTGTCAGGACGTATTCGTACCAGCGCAGGGTGGTGCCCTTGAAGGGCAGGCCGATCACCTCGGAATCGTTGACCGACAAGACGAGAAGGAGCCCGATCGGCGCATACAGGAACAGGAAGAACAGGGCGGCGTAAGCGTAAAGCAGCCCCTTGCGGAGGTTCTCGGCGCGCGGCCAGGCGAAGGACGCCAGAGGCCGAACTTCGGTTTCGAGAGTGGCGTTGCTCATCAGTGCTGCCCTCCCACGAAGATCTCTTCCATCTTGGCTTTGCGGCCGACCAGGAACATTCCGGCCAGGACGACGAGCACCAGCACGACCGACAAAGCAGCCCCGAGCGGCCAGTTGTTCGTGTTCAGGTACTGGGCGGCGATGATGTTGCCGAACATGACGCCGGCGGTTCCGCCGAGGAGCTGCGGCGTGACATAGGCTCCGCAAGCCAGCAGGAAGACCATTACGCTGCCCGACAGGACGCCGGGCATGCTCAGCGGCAGGACGACGCGCCTGAAGGTGTTGAGCGGACCTGCGCCAAGATCGGCCGCAGCTTCGATCAAGCGCCTGTCGAGCCGATCGAGCGACAGGTAGATCGGCAGGATCATGAAAAGCGAATAGACGTAGATGAGCCCGAGATGGACCGTGCCTTCGGAAAAGAGCAGGGCATTGATCGGCTCGTCGATGATCCCGATCTTCATGAGCAGCGTGTTGACCAAGCCGTTGCGCCCCAGCATCGGTAGCCACAGGAACGTGCGCACGACATAGCTCGACCAGAACGGCATGAAGAGCAGCAAAAGGCAGATCGCTTTGCTGCGGCCGCTCAAGCCGGCCAGAAAATACGCGACAGGATAGGAAAACAGCAGCGTCAGGGTCGTTGTAATCAGGGCCATCCGGATCGTCTTGGCCAGGATGGTCAGATAGACGCTGTCGGAGAAGATGGTCGCGTAATTGTCGAGGGTGAACTCGGTCGACAGTCCGAAGATGGTTGTCGACCAGAACGACATGACGACCAGAAAGCCCAGGGGCAGCACGGCGAAGGTCAGCAGCCAGATGGCGCCGGGAAGGGCGAGCAGTGCCTGCCGCGACCCAGGAACGGCTGACGACCTCATGTCCATTGTTCCTCGGCGCCCGGCCCTCGCTTGATGACGAAGTGCGGGAAGGCCCGCTCGAAAAGCCTGGCGCCAGCAGGGTTCAGATCATTCTGAGCAGCAACAACGCGCATGTTCCGCCACGATCCCCGGTACGGGGCGCGGTGCGAAACCCGGCGCCCACATCTTGGACCAAAGGATAGGCGGAGATATTTTGATAATTCAATGATGATGTTTTTTCATCAGACGATAACAGAATGATATCGATTTGACGGGAGGAGCTGAGGAATGTTCACCACGGATCTGCAATCACGCCTGAAGGTCCAGCACCTCATGGTGCTCGCGAATGTCGGCCGTTACCGCAATGCTCACCGAACGGCGCAGGAGATGGGGCTGAGCCAGCCCGCAATCAGCAAGATCATCCGCGAGGTCGAGGAGATTTTCGCGGTCCAGCTCTTCGAGCGCGGCCGCAGCGGCATGCATCCCAATGGTATCGGCGAGGCCCTGGTCGCGCGCGCCGTCGCGCTCTTGAACGATCTGGCTCATACCCGGGCGGAGATCGAGGCGATCACGGCCGGGGAGATCGGGCATTTGCGGCTCGGTGCGATCGCGTTCCTCTCGCCGACGCTCATCCCACGCACGCTGAAGCAGTTCGCGAGCGAAAAGGTCTCGCTCACGCTCGACATTCACGAGGGCACGACCCAGGCTCTCGTCAGCCAGCTTCTGCAACGGGAGCTGGATTGTGTGATCGGCCGATACGTCTCGGAACATGAGCACGCATTGGACCAGCAGATCCTCTATTATCAGCGCTTCACTGTCGTGGTGAACGGCAGCCATCCGACGCTTGGACGAAGCGATCAGGTCGCACTTTCCGAGACGACGGGGTTCGGGTGGATTGTCCCACCATCCCGAACGGCCGCGCGGCAGGCTCTGAGTGCCCTCTTCATGCAATCCGGATTGACGCCCCCGCGCGTTCAGGTCGAAAGCTCGTCCTTGGAGATCATCAAAGCCTTCCTGCTCGACAGCGACCTGATCGGAATTCTGCCGACCGAGATCGCCCGGCATTTCGTTGCCGAGGCGGGGCTGCGCGTCTTGCCATTCCCGATCGAGTATCAGCCCGCTCCGGTGACCCTAATCCGGCGTCGCGGCGAGCAGAGCGCTCCTTCGATCGAGCGCTTCAGTCGCACGGTGACCGATGTGGCAGCCCGGTTGGCCAGCGAAGCTGGGGACCATGTGATCGAATAGTTTATCGATCCTGTTTTGTTATCGATAGATGAGAAAACATCATCGTTGAATTATCATAATCACTGAATCATCCTCGCGGCCGTTGGCACTGGCCGGAGGAAAACAGTTGTCGAACGTCGCACCAGACGACGCTGCCCGGGAAGAAACAGAGACTGCGCCTTGGCTCTGTCGGGTCGATTCCATCAATTTCGTCACCAGCGAGGATCGGGCGCGCGTCATATTGAGCGGCTCCCATGGCGGCCTCTATTCGGCTTTCAAGGGGCTGAGCGTTCGGCCCCGCGGACTAGTTCTCAATGATGCGGGGCGGGGCCTCAATGACGCCGGGATCGCCGCCTTGGCGGAAGGCGACAGGTCCGGGGTCGCCGTCGTCACGATCGGCCATGACAGCGCACGAATTGGCGATGCGGGCGACATGGCTCGCCGAGGCATCGTCAGCCACGCGAACCACGCGGCCCGGGCTGCAGGGATTGCGCCGGGGCTGACATGCATCGAAGCGGTGCGCCGTTTGTCCCGGCTTGCGCCGGAACAGACGCCGCTCCAGGTCGTCCAGGAGCATCGCAACGAGATTTCCTGTGCCGCCGGCACTGAGCGGGTGATCTGCATCGATTCCGCCTCGCTGATCGAAGAGAGAGACCGCGGCCGTGTTGTCGTGACGGGGTCGCATGGCGGCTTGATCGGCGGCCACCCTTCCAAGGCGATCAATGTCGACGCCCGCTTTCTCGCTTTCAATGATGCCGGCTGCGGGTGCGAGGATGCCGGCCTCGGCCGCCTGCAGCCCTTGGACCTGCGCGGGATTGCCGCCGTCACCGTCGGCCATGAAAGCGCGGAGATCGGCAATGCGCTTTCTACCCTTCAGCGCGGCGTGGTTTCGCATGCCAACGTCGCCGCGCGCCGTCTTGGCGTCGCTGTCGGGATGCCTCTGCGCCAGTTCCTGGAGTGCTGGCTAGGCGGCTCCTTGGAGCCTTCAGGCTGCACCTAAGCTCGACCTCAAGTCCTGCGATTCCTCACACTTAGCGAGTTCGTCGATGTCTCAAACGGTTGCGACCAATATTGCGCGCACTCTCAAGGAGTGTGGCGTCGAGCACTTCTTCATGCTGACGGGCGGCGACCAACCGCTTTGGATCGCTCTGCGCGATGCCGGCATCAAGATGATCGTTGCCCGCAGCGAGCCCGGCGCCGTCTACATGGCCGATGGCTATGCGCGCGCTGCCGACAAGGTGGCTGTGACTTATGGCCAGGCTGGTCCAGGTGCTGCCAACGTCGCGGCCGCGCTCGCCGACTCCTACTGGGCGCAGTCTCCCGTGTTCGCCTTGACGGGCGCTACCGCGACCGGAGCCGTCCATGTCAACGAATACCAGGCGCTCGATCAAAACACGATGTTCGGCCCGGTCACCAAGTGGAACGGTGCCGCCGAAGAGCCGGGGCAGGTTGCCCCATTGATGAGACAGGCGCTGACCGCAGCCGTCTCTCCGACGCGTGGCCCGACGCATCTCGATGTCCCCAAGAACTATTTCGGAATGGCCGACGGCAGCGAGGGTGTCGAAGGCAAGGGACTGCTGCCGACGTTCAACATGTTGCAGGCTGACAGCTCCGAATATGCGAGCACGCTCGAGGCTCTGCGAGCCGCCAAGCGGCCGATGATTCTGGTGGGGGAAGGCGTGCGGCTCAGCGGCGCCGGCCAAGCGGTCGCGCGCCTTGCCGACCTGCTTGGAATTCCGGTCGTCGCAACGATGGGCGGCAAGCCCGCGGTGCTTTCGTCATGCGCGCAATTCTGCGGGATTGTCGGCCGTTATTCCTCGGTGACGGCCAATCGCCTGATGGCTCAGGCCGATTGCGTGCTGGCTCTCGGCACACGCCTGGGTGGGCTCTCGACAAATGGCTACAGCCTGCCTTCCCGCAAGGCGAATGTGATCCAGGTCGATCAGGATCTCACGGCATTCGCCAATCCCTACGCGCCTGCTCTCTGCATCCGCTCCGATATCCGGATCTTCGTCGAAGGTCTGCTGACCGCAAGCCGTGCCAAGCTGCCTTCCGAAAAAAGTGATTGGCTCGCGACATGCCAGCGGGAAAGTTCGGCCTGGTTGGAGCGCTTCGCGCGGCATACCGCTAGCGTCGCCTCGCACGAGGTCCTCTCACCGGTCTCGGTTCTCGAGGAGTTGTCGCGTTACGGCTCGGAGATCACGGTTGTTGCCGATACCGGCTACATGGCCGCCTGGACCGGCGTTCTGTTCCCGACCCTTCGCTACAATTCATTCTTCCGCGCGGTCGGTTCGCTTGGATGGGCATTGCCTGCAGCCCTGGGTGTGCAGATGGCGCGTCCAGAGAAGGTCGTGTGCATCACGGGCGATGGCGGCGCCGGCTACCACTTGGCCGATATTGAAACCGCGGTCCGCTACAAGATCCCGGCGCTCATCCTGGTGTTCAACAACAACGGGTTGGCCTTCGAGTATCACGAGCAAAAATACCGCTGGAATGGAAATGTCGTCGCCGAGGCGAACGACTTCACCGCCTCGGACTTCGCACTGGCGGCAAAGGCGCTGGGTGCGACCGGGCTGCGGGCGACCAACCGGGCTGAGCTCAGCCAGGCGCTTGCGCAGGGCATTTCCGCGGACCATCCTTGCGTTATCGACATCGTCATCGACCGCGAGGCTTTTCCGCCCGTGACCAATTTCGATGCCGTTATCGAGAGGGAACTATGAGCGAGCGCTCTGGTCGACCGCGAGATGCGCTCGCGTTTCATTACGGTATCGTCCTTCCCGACGATGTGGCGGAGCGCCTCGATAGTGGCGTGACCCGTGTGGCCGAGCGACTGCCTGCGTTGGTGCTGCACGCGCCGCCGAAGCAGCCGGGCTTCGTGACCCCTCGCATCCGGGCGCCCAAGGATGAGTGACGTCCTGGATCTGGATCTGTGCGCGGCCTCCCAGTTGGTGGCCTCCGGCCGGATTACTCCATCGGAACTCGTATCGGCCTCGTTCGCGAGGATCGAAGCCAATTCGGCCGCTCGCGCTTGCTTCCTCCGTCTCGACAAGGAAGAGGCCATCGCCCGATCGCAACGGCTCGACCGAGTGACAGAGCATCGGGGCAGCCTGCACGGGCTGCCTTTGGCCCACAAGGATCTCTTCTCGCTGCCGGCAAAGAAAGCGACGTTCTCAGCCCACGCCGACTTCCATCTGGAGGGAGAGGAGACAGCTTCAGCTCTGGCCGCGTTGGATTCCGCCGGCGCTGTCAACATCGGCGGACTGCACCTGTCGGAGTTTGCGATGGGGCCGGCCGGCTGGAGCGAGCATTACGGGTTCTTGGAGAATCCGCGCGATCCCAGCCTGGTGACGGGCGGCTCGTCGAGCGGTAGCGCGGCTGCCGTTGCGCGCAAGCTTGTGTTCGGCGCGCTCGGGACCGATACGGGGGGCTCGATCCGAATCCCCGCGGCATTCTGCGGCGTCGTGGGGCTGAAGCCGACGGTCGGTCTGGTGCCTTCCTTCGGCTGCTTCCCGGTTTCCAACAGCCTCGACACCATCGGCCCGCTCGCCCGCACGGTGCGCGACTGTGCGCGTCTGCTCGATGCGCTCGTCCCGCAACAACCTGGCCGGCGGTATGCACAAGGACTTGGCAAGAAGCGGCCGATCCGGTTTGGCGTTCTCGATACGGCTTGTCTGACAGTTGCGCCCGATACGGAGGTGGCCGACTCGTTCGAAAGCGTTGTCGAGGCAATAGGCCGTGCCGGGATGGAGGTCCGCTCTGTCCGAATGAACCGTCTCGCCGAGGTTTCCGCCCTTTCCGCTGTGGTCTTCTTGACCGAGGCTGGGGCCGAGCATGCGGCTCGCCTGCATTCCGCCAGGGAAAAAATCGGCCCGCAAGTCGCGGAGCGCTTGCTCCAGGGGCTCACCTATCCTGGCAGCCTCTATCTGCTGGCCCGCAAAGCACGAGAGGCGCATCTCGAAGCATTGAGACAGAGCGTTTTTTCGCAGGTCGACGTTATCTTGCTGCCGACCTCTCCGTCTCTGCCGCCTCGGCGCGATGAATACGAAAAGCGGTGCGATACAGGCGCTATCCTCGATTTCAATGCGCGCCTGGGGGCCTACACGCCTGCTTTCAGCTTTCTTGGCGTGCCGGCTCTCTCACTCCCGGTCCCGGAGGGAGCACCGGGCTTTGGGCTGCAAGTCGTGGCCGACATTCACTGCGATGACGTCTTGTTGCAGGCTGCTCGAACGTTAGAGGGCCTCTGGGGACCGTAGCTCATATTCTGTCGGCACGCCGATGTTACACGCACCAGCGTGTTACGACAGATGGGCTGCCGAGCATACGGATGGCGATATCGACTCAGATGGACGAGAGCCGGATTCGGTCCGTCCAACCGGCGCCTGGACATTGGCGTGTAAACCCTCTGGGATCCAAGCGCAGGCCCACTTTCGAGCAGATTGACAATTTCTCGCAGCCGCGGAGCTGCGGCATTTAAAAAAGCTCCCGTTTCTGTCCGAGTGAACGGCCGCGGCAGGACACTCTATTCCCGCGCCGCAGGAACTTAATCACTTGAGGCAGCGTCGCGCCATGACCGGACATTGGATGGTTGCCAGGAAGCGGACATCGCTCGCTCGCAGCCACCCTCGTTGAGGTCACCCCGCCCGGCCCGTCGAATTTCCGCGTTGAGGGCCGCCACCCTGAATCCATTCGACGCGTAGCCTCGATTTCAAGAGTGGCCCAGCCAAGCTTGACCCGCATCAGCAGTCATGACAACGTTATCATCGTCGATGACAACGATTTCATCGCAATCAATTAGCCTTGGAGCGGCGTTGCATGCTGTCTGCCGACCGACAATCAAAAGAAGAGAAGCCGCGGGCCGCCGCCCAGCCGATCGTTCTCGATCGGGTCGAGAAGTTCTACGGAAGCATGCAGGCCATCGCGCCTGTCAGCCTGACACTCGCCGCGGGCGAGTCAGTCAGCATCGTCGGCCCCAGCGGATGCGGGAAGAGCACGCTAATGCGCCTGATCGCGGGTCTCGACGGCGTGAGTCGAGGCGAGGTCCGTATCGGTGCGAATGTGGTCTCGGCGCCGATCGCGGATATGGGCATCGTCTTCCAGCGCGACCTGCTGCTCGATTGGCGCAACGTGTTGGACAATGTGCTGCTGCCGGCCGAGATCAGGAGCCTGCAGGGCATGAAGCCCCGAGCGCTCGAACTGCTGCACGAACTCGCCGTCGGGGATTTCGCGAAATCCTATCCCTGGCAGCTGTCGGGCGGCATGAGGCAGCGGGTGGCCATCGCGAGGGCTTTGCTGACGAATCCCGGCCTGATTTTCCTGGACGAGCCGTTCAGCGCGCTCGACGCGCTCACGCGCGACCAGATGAATGTTCTGCTCCAGCAGGTTCAGGCGACGCACAATGCCACGACGCTGCTGATCACGCACAGCATCTCCGAGGCCATTTTCTGTGCCGATCGTGTGATCGTCATGTCTGGCCGGCCCGGCATGATCCTCGACGACATCCGCATACCTTTCGAACGACCCCGGCGGCTCGCAGTCCGTGAGACGGTCGAGTTCGCAGCGATCGGGCGACGGATTCGCGAGCATTTCGAAAGAGCGGGAGACCTCGTCGGATGAGCGTCGAAACACAGCCAATCGTCGCGACGGCGCCGTCTCCGAAGTCGAGCGCGCAGTCGACGGGCATGCTCGACCTCGCGGGCGGGATGCTCTGGCCGCTTCTAAGCGGCGCCATCGGACTGGGGCTCTGGGAGGGGCTGGTCCGGGCCTTCCAGGTCCCCGTCTTCATGGTCCCGGCGCCGAGCCAGGTCGTGATGACGATCGTGGAGAACTGGCAGTACCTCCTCGCGCAGCTGGCGATCACGACGCTTGCCGCGACCCTCGGCCTCGTCCTGGCCGTGACGTTCGGCCTTGTTGCGGGGGCGGCGATCGCCAGTTCGCGGCTGGTCGACCGGATGCTGACACCTTGGTTGGTCATCGCGCATGCTGTGCCGAAGGTCGTGATCGCGCCGCTCTTTCTCGTCTGGTTCGGCTTCGGCCTCCAGAGCGAGGTGTTCTTCGTTGTCGCGTTCACCTTCTTCCCGGTGATCGTCAATACCGTGTCGGGCCTGAAGTCGGCCGATCCGGAACAGCTCGTGATGGTCCGCGCCATGGGCGCGACGCCCCGGCAGACGCTGCGGACGATCCAGTTTCCAAGCGCTCTGCCGAGCATCTGCTCGGGTGTAAAGCTCGCGACGAGTCTGGCGCCCGTGGGTGCCGTTATTGGCGAATTCGTGGCCTCGAACAAGGGATTGGGCCATCTGCTCATCCGGGCCGTCGGCGACATGGATACGCCGCTCGCCTTCGCCGCGGTCACGGTCTTCTCGATCTTTGGCGTGTTGCTGTGGCGCGCCGCCGAGTGGGTCGAAAGCCGTGTGCTGCCTTGGCATCCGAGCCAGCGTGCCTCGTTCCTTCTGCGCAGCGCGAACAACTAAAAAGGGGAGCAATAAGCATGAACGAACTAATTAAGACTCTCGCGGCACGGTTTCCGGCCGTCCTGAGAGTAGGTATCCTCGCCGCTGCGGCCTGGTCCGCTGGCCCAGCTGCCGCGCAGGCTCTCACGCCCGTCAAGGTGCTGCTCGACTGGGCCTGGCTGCCCTATCATGCACCGTTCCTGATCGCGCAGGAGCGCGGCTTCTACAAGGACGCCGGCCTTGAGGTCACGCTCGAACAGGGGCGCGGCTCGGCCACGACGGCGCTGCTGCTGTCGCAGGGCGGCTTCGATATCGCCCATCTCAACGTCACCAACGCAGCGCAGATGATCGGCAAGGGCGGCACGATCAAGACCGTCGGCATCTATCAGCACAAGACGGCAGCGGCATTTGTCGGAATCAAGGGCAAGGTCAAGCTCGACGGGCCGCAATCGCTGAAGACCATCAAGATCGGCAGCACGCCCGGCGGTTCCGACGCGCTCAGCCTGCGTATCTTCGCCCGCGCGAACGGCATGAAGGTGACCGACCTCAACGTCGTCTCGCTCGACTCGAACGCCAAGACCACCGCTCTCTTCGGCCACACGATCGATGCCGTCAGCGGCGACAGCCCCGCCTACAACTCCTATGTCAGGTCGACGAACCAGGAGCCCGAGACGCTGCTTCTTGCCGATGCCGGCGTCCCGCTGATCGGGTTCGGCTTCGCTGCCAACAACGCCTATCTCGCCAAGAATCCTGAAACCGTCCGCAAGTTCCTGGCTGCCACCAAGCGCGGCTTCATCGAGGCGGCCAAGGACTACAAGGCCGCTTGCGAGCTCATCCAGGCGCAGGTGCATCTGGCCGGAACGGTGGAGCGCTGCGTCGACTACAATCAGGGTGTGCTCGCGCTCTCGACCCCGCCGGATTCTCCGGAATGGGGGCTGCAGTCTGAGGACGAGTGGACGAAGCTCATCGCCACGCTCAAGGACGTCGGCGAGCTGCCGAGCGACGACCGTCCCACCGCGGCCTATTACACCAACGATTTCCTGCCTAAGTGATCGAAGGCCCAGCGACGATGCCAGCCACTCCGACCACCTCCAGCTCCCGATACGATGCGATCGTCGTCGGGGGCGGACATAACGGCCTCGTCGCTGCCGCCTATCTCGGCCGTGCCGGCCTGAAGACGCTCGTGGTCGAGGCCAGCCCGCGCCTCGGCGGCCCCGCTGCCACGGTCGAATTCATGCCGGGCTATTCGACCACGCTTGCCAACTCGCCGGGCTCTCTCGAGCCCAAGATCGTGCGCGAACTGGAACTCGAACGCTACGGCTTGAGCTTCGTGCGCCCTGACCCGACTCTGGTACAGCCTTTGGGCCCGGATTCGCTTTATGTGGGCTGGCGCGATCCAGCCCGCAACAATGCCCAGATCGAGGCCTTCGCGCCCGGCGAGGCATCGCGCTACGCCGCGTTCTTCGCCTACCTGCAGAACTTCGCCGACCGGCTCGGAATCTCGATTTTCGAGCCGCCGCCGTCGCTGCAGCACCTGACGCGCAACCTGTCGCGGCTTGAGGACCAGGAGGCGTTCAGCCGGGTCTTCTTCGGCAGCATTCGCGACCTGATGGACGAATTCGAGCTCGCGCCGAAGACGAAGGCCTTGATTGCACCGCTGGCGGTTGTCGGCGGCCAGGCCGCCCCCTCCACGCCGGGGACGCCTTTCAATCTGATGATGCGCCCGTTGTCGCTGGCCTCGCTGCGTGACGCAGGAGGGCAGGACCCCCGTCTGATCCCGCTGCGCGGATCGACGGGACTGCCGGTCGGCGGAATGGGCGCCATCATCGATGCGCTGCGCGACAGCGTCGTCGCGCATGGCGGAACGGTCCTTACAAGCGAGCCTGTTGCCTCCATCCGAACAAACGGCGAGCAGGTTCGCGGCATCGTCACCACCAGCGGCTTTGAATTCGAGGCGCCGATCGTCGTCTCGGCCATCAATCCTCAGACCACAGTCGCGACGTTGCTCGACGAAGTGACTAACTGGGGCGAGCTAAAGCCCAAGGTGCAGCGCAAATCCCTGCGCGGACGCGCGTTCAAGGTCGTGCTCGCTCTCGATGGCATGCCGCGCTTTGCCGGCGCCAGCTCCGATGCCGAGGCGGCGAGCTTCGCCTGCACGCAGTTCCGGATCGCGCCGACCCTCGAATATCTCGAGGAGGGCCATATGGACATGCTGTCGGGTCGGCTCTCCGAGAAGCCGGTGATCTGGGGCCTTTGCCCGTCGATGACCTCGCCGAGCCTCGCCCCTGCCGGCAAGCACGTCCTCAGCCTCAATGTCGGGAACGCGCCCTATCATCTGCGTGAGGGAAGCTGGGCCGAGGGGCGTGACATCCTGGCGAAGCGCGCCATCGCCAAGCTCAGCGAGTTCATGCCGACGCTGCCCGCAATGATCAGCGACTATCGCGTCCTCGACCCGACACAGTTCGAGAGCGAGTTCGGCCTCGTCGAGGCCAACATAACGCATGGCGATACGCTCCCGCACAACATGTTCTGGATGAGGCCGATGCCGGGCCTTCACGCCTACCGGACTCCGACGCAGGGGCTTTACCTCAGCGGGAACGGCAGCTGGCCGGGCAACTACATTTCCGGAATTGCCGGGCACAATACCAGCCAAGAAATCCTGCGAGATCTGCAGGCCCAGAGCCGCCCGGCCACCCAGGCCCTCGCCGGCGCAGGGAGCCACTGATGGTCAGCGTCGTCGCAGTCGCCACGCATGCCGGAGTGTCTCCCGCGACCGTCTCGCGCGTGCTCTCCGGGCGGACCGTCGTCGCTCCCGAAACCCGCGCGCGGGTTCTCGAAGCGGTCAAGGAACTCGGCTATCGGCCCAATGAGATGGCGCGCAGCCTGCGCGCCGGGCGGGGCAGGGCGGTCGCGCTCGTTACCGGCGACGTCGAGCAAGGCATTTATGCCGCGCTCGCCAAGCATGTTCAGGCGGAGCTGGAAGCGCTCGGCCTCGACCTGCTGCTGTTCAACCTCGGACACCGCGAAGACCGGCTGCGCCATTTCCTCGAAAGGGCCCCCTCGCTGGGCCTGCGCGGCGTGCTCCTGTCCTCGCCGCATATCATGGACATGGCCGAGCTCATGCCGCTGATCCGGACAGCGACCGAAAGCGGCATCGATGTGCTCTCGGTTAGCCAAGATCTCAGCGCGCACGGTATCGCCTCGATAATCCACGACGACACCGGCGGAGCGCAGGCCGCCGCCGAGCATCTCATCGCACAAGGTCGGACTCCGATCGCGTTCCTCGGCCGCATCGCGACATCGGCAATCGGCCGCGCGCGCTTCGAGGGCTATCGGGACGCGCTCGTCGCCAATGGACAGGCGGTCGACCCGGAGCTGGTCTGGGATATCTCGGAGGGCTACCGCGCCGACGCCGGCTACCAGGCGACTTCGAATGCCTTTGCCAAAGGTTTGAAGTTCCGAGCCGTTCTCACGGCCAGCGACGAACTCGCGCTTGGCAGCATGGCGGCCGCCATCGACCGCGGCCATTCGGTGCCCGACTCGGTCGCATTCGTCGGCTTCGGCGGGCTGGGCTGGGGCGTTTTCTCGCGCCCATCCATGACCACGGTCAGGCTCGATGTCGCCGCCGTCGCACGAGCCGTCAGGGACAGGTTCAAGGGCGAGGACGAACCGCCACCGGCCCCTGCGCGCATCGCCGTTCCGGCCAGTCTCGTCCTGCGGCAATCCGCGTAATCACCGATACAGAAAGCACAAGGGTTAAAAGCCATGCTGATCGATGGCCTGCAATGCGGGCATTTCACCCGCGACGTCTTCACTGAACTGCGGCAGGCGAATGTCGCGGCCGTCACTGTGACCTGCGGCTTCTGGGAGGGAACGGTCGAATCCCTGGACTCGCTCGCGCGCTGGCGGGATCTGGTCGCGGCGAATGCCGATCTCGTTTCGATCGCGACAACGGCGGCCGAGATCGAGGCCGCTGCCGCGGCGGGGCGCACCGCGATCATCCTCGGCTTCCAGAACGCCAACCTCCTGGAAGGCCGCATCCGCTTCGTCGAGCTTTTCGCCGAACTCGGCGTCAGGGTCGTCCAACTGACCTATAACAACCAGAACGAGCTCGCGAGCAGCTGCTACGAAGAGACCGATAGCGGGCTTGCCCGCTTCGGCCGCGAAGTGATCCTGGAGATGAACCGGGCCGGAATTCTGGTCGACCTCTCTCATGTCGGCAACCGCTCGGCGTTGGATGCGATCGAGTGCTCGCAGAAGCCCGTCGCGGTGACCCACGCCAATCCGGACAGCCTGTTCGCCCATAAGCGCAACAAGACTGACGATGTGCTGAAGGCGTTGGCCGAGCGGGGCGGGGTCCTTGGTTGCGCGACCTATCGCAACATCACGGGCGACCATTATTCGAGCTCGCTGCAGTCCTGGTGCGAGATGGTCGCTCGCACGGTCGACCTGATCGGCATCGACCATGTCGCGATCGGCACCGACCGCAGCCACAACTTCACCAGGCCCGATTACGACTGGATGCGGATGGGCCGCTGGACCCGTGGCGTCGATTATGGCGCTGCCTCCGCAGCTAAACCGGGCAAGGCGGCGCCGCCGTCCTGGTTCACCGAGGTCCATCATCTCGGCCTGCTGCCCGACGGGCTTCGCGGCGTCGGCTTCAAGCCGGCCGAGGTCGAGAAGATCACCAGCGGCAACTGGCTGCGGCTTTACGGCGAAGTCTTTGCGGGCGGCCAGCGCGTACAGGGGGCAACGGTCGGTTTCGTCCAAAGCGATCCGGTCCTGGCCCTGTCCTGAGCCCTTCTGCGGACTTCCATTTCGAGAGCATCATGAACCATTCCAGGCAGTTCTACATCGATGGCGCTTGGGTCGCGCCGTCGACCTCGCGGGTCCTTGCGGTGATCGACCCCGCGACCGAAACAGCCTTCGCGGAGATCGCGATGGGCGCGCAGGCCGATGTCGACCGCGCCGTCGCGGCAGCGAGGCGCGCCTTCGGGGCGTTCTCGCAGACCTCGCGCGCCGAGCGGATCGCGCTGCTGCAGAAGATCGCGGCGGGCTTCGATGCGCGCGCTGATGAGTTGGCCCTGACGATCTCGCGCGAGATGGGCGCTCCACTTCCTTTCGCGCTGAGCGCTCAGGTCGGCAGCGGCCCGAACCACATCAAGGAGATGATCCGCGTTCTGGAGGCTTTCGATTTCGATGCGCCGCAGGGCCGCACTATGATCGCAAAGGAGCCGATCGGCGTCTGCGCGCTGATTACGCCATGGAACTGGCCGATCAACCAGATCGTTTGCAAGGTCGCGCCGGCGCTGGCGGCCGGATGCACCATGGTGCTGAAGCCGAGCGAGGTCGCGCCGCTCAGCGCCATCATCTTTGCCGAGATTCTGCATGACTCGGGTGTCCCGGCCGGCGTCTTCAACCTCGTCAATGGCAATGGACCCGAGGTCGGAGCCGCTCTCTCCAGCCATCCCGAGGTCGATATGGTCTCGATCACCGGCTCGACCCGGGCTGGCGCGCTCGTTGCGAAGGGCGCGGCTGACACCATCAAGCGGGTTGCGCAGGAACTGGGCGGCAAGTCGCCTAACATCCTGTTGCCGGATGCCGATATGAAGCGCGCGACCGAACTCGGCGTCGCTCGCTGCTTCGGCAACACCGGCCAGTCCTGCAGCGCCGCGACGCGTCTGTTGGTGCCCGTGGAACGGCAAAACGAAATCGCAGCCTATGCCAAGGCGGCGGCTGAGACCTTCGTCACCGGCGCTCCCGACCAGCGGGGCACCACGCTCGGGCCGCTGGTCAATGCGGCCCAGTTCGAGAAGGTCCAGCGCCTGATCGAGACGGGCATTGCCGAAGGGGCGACGCTCGTGACCGGCGGGCCGGGCCGGCCGGAAGGCTTGGAGCGTGGCTACTATGTGCGTCCGACCGTGTTCGCGGATGTTCGCCCGGACATGACGATCGCGCGAGAGGAAATCTTCGGCCCGGTACTCGCGATCATCCCCTACCGGAGCGAGGACGAGGCGATCGAGATCGCTAATGACACGCCTTATGGCCTCTCGGCCTACGTCCAGGCTGGCGATCTAGGCCGGGCGCGCCGCGTAGCTAGGCGCATTCGAGCCGGCAACGTCCACATCAACTACCCGCCGATGGATCGCGGGGCTCCGTTCGGTGGCTACAAGCAATCGGGCAATGGACGCGAATGGGGCGCCTGGGGCCTGCACGAGTTCCTCGAGGTCAAGGCCATCATGGGGTACGAGGCATGAGCGCGAACCTCATCGGCCAAGCGGAGCCGGAACGGATCGCGCTGGATATCCATGCGCACCTTGCGCCTGTGCTGCCGGAGCAGCTCAACGCCATCCCGGGCGTCGTCTGGAACGCCAACCCCGGCACATTGACGATCGACGGCTACACGTTGGCTGCGCCGTCGGTCTATCGCGCCGAAGCGCTGATCGCGTGGATGGACGCCAACCGCGTCGAGCGCGCCTGGATATCGATCCCGCCGCCGCTCTATCGGCTCGAAGTCGACGAGGCGGGGAGCCGCGACTGGACCATCTACGTCAATGATGGCCTCGATGCGCTGGCGGCGCTCTTTCCGACACGTCTCGCGCCGCTCTACCACCTTCCGGTCAATCATCCGGCGCTCGCGGCCGAGATCGCGGCCGACCGAGCAGGGCGCGGTGGCGCCCGGTTCGCCATGCCGGCCGGATCGCAGAGCCGGGAGATCATCCTGTCGGACCCGGCCTACGCGCCGCTATGGGCTGCACTGGACAAGGCCAGCGCCTTCCTCTTCCTGCATCCCTGCAAGGGCTGCGACCCGCGCTACGAGCCCTTCTACCTGCACAATCTGATGGGGTCGCCGGTGGAGACGGCCCTTGCTGCGGCCCATCTGGCGATGTCGGGAGTGCTGGAACGCCATCCTGACATGCGCGTCTGCCTCGCTCATGGCGGTGGGGCCTCCGCGGCGGTCGCTGGGCGGCTCGAACGAGGGCAGCTGACAGGCCGACCGGGTGCCGATACCGGCGCGCAGAAGCCTCGTCTCGCGTTCCGTCGGCTCTGTGTCGACTGCATCACGCATGATCCGGCGGCCTTGCGCCTGGCGGTCGAGATCCATGGCGAGGATCATGTGCTGTTCGGGTCCGATTGGCCCTTCTCGATGGGGCTTCCCGATCCGCATGCGCAACTGAGCGATACCGCTCCCTCCCTGCGCCGGAAGATCTTCCAGGACAATCCGGTTGCGCTCGGATTGGTCGACCCGTGATTGCCGTCACCCCTTTCAACCCATCAGCGCGTTCAAGGCGGTTGTTCACATGACAGTGCAGGGTATTGGAATAGGCGCGCGGGCCAGCGAGGCGGTCATTTGCAACAGCATCGCGCATTTCGCAGTGACGCCGCAGACCCATACGATGCCGGGCTCGATGCGGGCGAGCAGACGCGACAGCTTCTCGCCAAGCTCGATGCCAGGCTTGAAGAACTCGGATCATCCAAGTCCAGGGTGATCTTCGTCACGATCGTGTTGGCGGATACGGCGAGCTACGCCGCTGTCAACAGTGCGTGGGACGAATGGATCGATCCGAAGGTGCCGCCTTCGTGAGCCTGCATCGCTGCCGCCCTGGCGAGCCCGGCGATGAAGGTCGAGTTCATCGTCCAGGCAGCCGTCGATCCCTGAGCGCGTGGCATGCGATCTCAGCCATCTCCACTGCTGTATAGGTGGCAAGATGCAGATTGGCCTCTCGCGCTCCTGTGGCGAAGAGTGCGCCATTTGCGGACATTGAAACCCGTCCAGAAAGCAGACTTCTTTGCGCAGGCTAGCGATTTGAATTTCTAAGTGGCCCACCCGTCAGCGACTTCGCTGGCGACAAGGACCGCGATCACGCCCACGCACCAGCCCGACACGACATCGCTGGGGTAATGGACGCCGAGATAGATGCGGCTGATGCCTACCGCCAAGATCGCGAAGACCGATACAGCAATGGCATAAGCCTTGAGTGCACGGTCGGCCGCGCGTTCCGCAACGAGGACAGCAAGCGAGATGAACATCGCCGCCGAGATCGCCGCGTGCCCGCTCGGGAAGCTCGGTGTGAAGACGCGGGCGAGAGCCGGCAGGTCCGGCCGTGGCCGGTTGAAGACGTGTTTTAGGCCGAAGGCGCCGACGACGCTGAGGACCAGCGTCAGGCAATGCCGGATCGCGTCCCTGCGCCGACCTGCGATCACGAGGTAGCCCAGCATCGTGACTGCAATGAAGCCGAGTATCGCGAGGCTGCCCACCGCGGTGACATCTCGTCCGAGTTCGTGGACCCAGGGCGGCCCGATGACGCCGGCCTGGTCGACGCCGATGCGAAAAGCCCCCAACACGGCTTGGTCGAACATCTGGATGCGACCTTGGACCAGCCCCCATGCCAAGGCAGCGAAGCATGTCGCCGACACCGTGCAGATGACGGCTGCGGTCGAGCGCCGGCTCATCGCCTGGCTCCTTTGACGACGCTGGAGAGCAGGACGCCGACGCATCCGACCACCAGTAGCGCACCGATGACCATGGAGGTCTCGTGGATGAAGTGGGCCAGCAACCAGGATCCGCCGACAACGGCGAGGATCGAGACGGCCAGCATCTCGTCGTCGACGAACAGGCCGATGAACTCCTGGAATATGAAGCGGATGAAGTTCATCGGGCGATCTCCTGCGAGGGACGGGCAACGGTAACCAGAGCTAGGCCGACCGCCAGGAAGAGGACGCAAAGGCCGAGGATGGCGAAATCGTGGCCCGGCCAGGCGACGCCAAGCCCCTCACCAGTCCAGTAGACGCCGAAGGCCGACAGCATCACGCCGACGCCGAATTTGAGCGTGTTCTCCGGCACGCGCGACAGCGGCTTGTAGACGGCGAAGCCGATCGCCAGGACAAGCAGGCAGGCGGCGAGAGCGCCCATGGCGGCCGGCCAGAGCAGGCCGCGGCCGGCGCCGACGGCAATGACGACAAACACGACCTCGACGCCCTCCAGCATGACGGCCTTGAAAGCGGCGAGTCCGGCGATCCAGTTGCGCCGCGTGATGTCCCGGCGGGCGGCGTCTGTCAGGCTCGCCGTCTCCTTGGCGAACGCGACCTCTTCGTCGTGGAGGGCGATGATGCCGGCTGCGCGGAGGATCGCTTTCCGCAGCCAGCGCAGGCCGAAAAGCAGCAGCAGAATACCGATGACGAGTTGCAGGCTCCGCAGCGGGATGCGGTCGATCACGGGACCTAGGGCCAGGACCAGGAGCCCGAGGACGCCGAGACCGGCGGCTGTGCCGGTCAGGGCCGGGCGCCAGCCCTGCACAGTGCCGACAGCCAGGACGATGGTGAAAGCCTCGACGACCTCGACGATGGAGGCCAGGAAGGTCGCGGATATTGCGGGAGCGACTGTCGCCCATGACATCACGGCAGGATCCTTCCGGTGCGCATGGGGCAATGCATGCTGCGCCCACGGCGTAGCTGTGGTATGGATCGAATACGATCATCCAAGCATATTAAATGTAACGGCTGTAACAATCAAGAGGTACGATGCCTGCGCTCGAATGGGTTCTGCTGACGTATAAGGTGCCACCCGAGCCTGCCCGGAAGCGGGTCTCGATCTGGCGCAAGCTCAAGGGCATGGGGGCCGTCTACCTGCAGGGCGGCGTCTGCGTGTTGCCGAAGACCGACGACCACGTGCGGCGCCTGAAGATGCTGGAGAACGAGATCGCCGAGGCCGAGGGCGAGGCGCTTCTGCTGGCGACGGTGGGACTCGACCAGAAGCAGCAGGAAAAGATCATCGCCCGCTTCAATGCCGACAGGGACGACGAGTACAAGGAGTTCATCGAGAAGTGCGTCGCCTTCGAGGAGGAGATCGCGGAGGAGACCCGGGTCAAGCATTTCACCTTCGCCGAGCTGGAGGAAAACGAGCAGGAGCTGACCAAGTTCAAGACTTGGATCGCCAAGATCCAGAAGCTCGACTTTTACAAGGCGCAGCGGGCCGAGGAGGCCGCCGAGCGGCTGACTCGGTCGGAAGCGATCCTCGACGCCTACGCCCACAACGTCTTCGCCGCACAGGAGGAGAACCGGCCAGCGGAACCGTCCAAGGGCTAGAACGCCCGAGTGGCGAGTTCCCGAAGCTTGGTGGTCTCGGTCCGGAAGCTGCGGTGCTCGTGTCGGCCCGTTCGCGGGTGCCTGCGATGCCAGACGTCCTCCAGCCAGAAGGCGCCATGGTCGTCGACGGGCAACACGGGTCGCCAAGCGTACCAGACGTTCCAACCGGATTCGGTGGCCTGGGGTGGCTTCAGGAGGGCCGGCATCAACCCTCCTCCTCGATGGCGGCCTGAGCGATCGGTACCGCGTTGTTAGCGAACCGGGCGGCCACGACGTGCCCGAGCGCGACCGCGCCAACGCACAGCGCGAGCGACAGGACGATGTTGAAAGAAGCCCGCAGCATCGCGCCGCAGCGCATCAGGTCGAGCGTCTGCAGGCTGAAGGACGAGAACATCGTGAAGCCGCCGCACAGGCCGACCATCACGAAGAGGCGCAAGTTGTCGGACGCCGGGAAGCGGCCGCTCGCCAGCGTCAGCGTGCCGAAAAGACCGATGACGAACGAGCCGGTCACGTTGATGAGGATTGTGCTCCAGAGCAGATCCCGGCTGATCGGGAGCGCCCAGGTCGAGACGACGTATCGGGCCAGCGTCCCGACGGCGCCGCCGGCCATGACGCAGGTGGAGAATGACATCTTCGCGCTCCCATCGACGGTGGCAGGCATCCTCCGGCTCCCGGCCGGATGCGTGCCGCTTCGTTGACAGGAGTCATCAGCCCACGGCGGGCGGTTTCGGGGGAGCCCCATCCCCGTGCCAGTCACAATAGCAAAGCAAGCTAGCTTGCCAATAAAAATGGAGCGGTTGCTGCGCGCCACGGCTTCCGACACGCGCCAATTCCGGACATTAACCCGGTGCCCGAATCCAGACATTTCAACCCGCCTTGAGCGGGCGGCCAACGCATTTCGTATAACGCCGGAAGAACTATTCCTGAGCTTCGACCATTGAGAAATTGGCCTTCGATATCGTCCGACCATGCGGGTGGACTTGCGCTCGCCGTTCCACCTGCTGCGGCAATGGTCGACGTCGCGAGATCCGGAATAATGCTCTAGGCCGCGGTGGCACAGATTTCGATGAGGCGGAGAGCGGTATGAGTCGCGATTGCCGCACCGAGGTGGTTTTTCCGGAGCGTTGACCAGGGAGCGGCAGTCTGAACGTAGTCGTTTGCAGCCGACCAAAGGGCACGTGCGCTTACTGTTGCGTACCCACACTCCCGCGCCTCGTGATGGGCACGGATCGCCACCACACGTGCCCTCGCTATCACGGTGACACGGCGAGCGCGCTCGGTATCTTGCCGCCCTGTAGCCCGGATGTGAATCCGATCGAGAATACCTCGCAAGGCTCACGCCTTGCCTCCGGTCAAGGCCGAGCGCTCGATCGGCGCGCTGCGGGATGCGGTCGAACCGATCGTCGCTCTCTTCTCGCCAAGCGAATGCGCAAACTTCTTCAGAACTCCAGGATACGCCCCAGAGTAGACCGGAAACGCTCTAGATCCGATAATGTTCAATGACGGACATGTCAGGCTCAAAGCCGATGCCTGGAGCATCGGGGATCCGGACGGTTCCATCGACCGGCAGGACCGGATCGAGGCCGCACCAGGCTTCCGGCCGGACATAAAGGAATTCGAAGACTTCGAAGATGTCGATGGCGGCAGCAAGCTGCAGGCTCGCCCAATAGCCCGGCCCGAAATAGGGCGAATGGGGCGCAAGACGCTTCCCGGCAGCGTTCGTGAGCTGCGCGATCTTAACGAATTCGGTGACGCCGCCGACTTTTGTCACGCTCGGCTGGACTACGTCCAGCGCGGGCACGAGGCGGCCGAACTCGACCGCCGTGCAGGCATTCTCGCCGGCGGCGATTGCGATCCCCTCGGCTGCAATGGCCCGCCAGGGTGTGGGATCTTCGGGCGGAAAGGTCGGTTCCTCGAGCCAGTTCACCTCGGTCTCGGCGAGTACCGGCAGCATGGTCCGGATCTGCTCCAGCGACCATTGGCAGTTGACGTCGACGGTCAGGCGCGACTTCGGCCCCGCGCCCCGGCGACCGGCCCTGATCGTCTCCGGCAGCACTTCGTGCAGCTTCACCTCGTCATAGCCCAGTGCCGCCGCCTCGGCGGCGAAGTGCTCGACGCGCTCGGCCTCGCCATAGCGGACGAGGCTCGCATAGGCGCGGACCCGGTCGCGGCGAGGCGGTCCGAGCAGGCGGGAGAGCGGCAGGCCGGCGCGCTTGCCCGCGATATCCCAGAGCGCGATATCCAGCCCCGCGATCGCGAACATGGTGATGCCATAGCGGCCAAAGAGGGCCAGGGCCTGCTGGGCCGCCAGATTGACGGCTTGCGGGTCCCGCGAGTCCCGCCCGATCACGGCCGGCGCGACCAGGTCGCGAACCGCGATGGCGGTGGCGTTCTGGCACATGTAACCGAAAGCCTCGCCCCAGCCGACCAGGCCCGATCTCGTTTCGACCCGAACCAGGACGATGTCGAGATTGCTCCAGCGGGTCGGCGTGATGCCCTGTCCCTTGCCCCCGTCATCGAACGGAATGCGCAGGACAATCGGCTCCACCTTGGTGATCGGATCGGACATGGCCTTCTCATCGGGTCGAAGGCCGGCCGATGCGGCCGGCCCGGCGAAGCGGGCGGGGTACGGCCGCCCTGCACGAGCATGGGCGACCGCGATCGGGCGGGGCGGGCACGGTGCCCGCGGCCCAGTTCGAAAGGCAATCAGGCTTTCCGGCCGATTTCCTCGTCCCAGCGGCGGAAGGCCAGGACCATCTGGTCGGGTTCGAGCGGCAGCTCGAAGGGCGTTTCCGCGATCAGCTTCGCATATTCGGGGCGGCCGAATTCCGCGATCGCGGCCTGGCTCTCGGGCGGTGCCATCGAAAGCGGGACATCCTTCACCGCCGGTCCGGGATAGAGATAGCCCTCGTCATAGGTGAAGGCCTGTGCCGGCTTGGTCAGCATGAAAGCCATCAGGTCGAGCAAGACAGCGAGCTTGTCGTTGGGCAGCCCCTTCGGGATCGCCATGTACTGGCCGTCGATGACCCAGCGGAAATCCTTCAGGGTGGCGATGCGTGCCTCTTTCGGGACGACGCCGAGCACGCGCGGATTGATGTCCCAGCCCGTCGTGGTGGCGATGATATGGCGGGTGCCGTCGCCGAGCTCCTTCATCACCGCGGAGGTTCCGGTCGGGTAGTACTCGATGTAGCGGCCGAGCTCCTTCAGATAGGCCCAGGTCTTGTCCCAGCCCTTGATCGGGTCCTTCGGATCGCGATCGCCGAGGATATAGGGCAGCCCCATGATGAAGGTGCGGCCCGGGCCGGAATTTGCCGGCCGGGCATACATGAATTTGTTCGGGTGGGCCTTGGCCCAGGCGAGCAGCTCCTCGAGCGAGCCGGGCGGGGTCGGAACGTGGTTCGGCAGGTATTCGAGCAGGGGCCCTGACGGGTAATAGGCGACGACCACGCCCTGGCCGCGCGCCAGGCCCTGCATCATGGCAGCGCCCTTCTCATAGATCTCGTCGAGTTTCGGCAGAGCACTCTTGTGGGCTGAGAGGAGGTCTACCCAGAGATTTTGCTCGATGCCGGCCGCGAGGGCGTCCGTGCCGGTCAGGACGAGGTCGATGTCGATCCGCCCGGCAGCCTGCTGCGCCTTGATCTTGCCCGGCAGTTCGGGGGCGGGCGCCTTGGTGAAGGTCATCCGCGACACCAGCTCCGGCTTCGCCCGGCGATAGGCCTCGAAAGCCCTCTGCGTCAGTGCGAGATTGCCCGCGACATCGACGATATTGAGATTGACGGGGGCCTTCGGCAGCGCGAGCTGCGCTTGCGCGAGGCCGGGGGCGATGGCGGCAAGGCCTGCCGCTCCACCGATGAACTGGCGTCGAGATGGGTCTGTCATCTTCATTTTGTTGTCCTCCCAATGGTTGCCGCCGGAGCGGCCTCTCTGCGCGGCGTCTTGTGCGCCATCGTTTCTTGCTCGGCGTCTGCGGCCGATGCGGCCTGGCGCTGCCTCACCAATCCTCAATGCGCGCGATGTCCCCGACGAAGCTCGCTTCGGCCATCGTGCCGCCGATGACGCGGCTGGCGAGCCGGCCGGCATCTTCCGGCGGCACGGCCGCCATCACAGCTTCCGCATAGTCGTCGGCGCTGTCTTGCGGCCGGTAGCCCAGGCGCCATGCCGCGGCATTGTCGAAGAAGCTGCGGGCGTTGTCGGAGACGCCGTAGACGACGGCGAAGCGCAGGGCCTCGTGCTCCAGGCCGATCCGGACCAACTGCGCGAGATCGCGCGGGCTCGTCCAGATGGCGAGACGCCGGCGGTCGACTGGCCGGTCGCCCAGGAATCCGACCCGGATGGCCAGGACCCGCAGCCCGAACTGGTCGGCGAAGAAGGCCCCGGCCTGCTCGCCAAAGGCCTTGGTCAGGCCGTAGCGGCTGTCCGGCCGTAGCAGGACGTCGGTGCCGATCCGCCTGTGGCGCGGATAATGACCGACGACATGGTGCGAACTGGTGAAAACCACGCGCTCGATCCCGGCGGCGCGCGCCGCATCGAACACGTTCCAGGCACCCTGCACATTGCCGGCGATTTGCTCCTCGATCCCGGCCTCGGTGGTGCAGCCGGCAAGATGCACTACAGCTGAAGCACCTTGCAGCGCCTCGGCCAGGGTGTTCCCGTCCGCGATGTCGCCGAGGATGGCTTCCTCGTTTTCCCCGAGGTCCACGATGGCGTTGCGGTCGAACAGACGAAGGCGATAGTCGTTCCTCAGTAAGGGCCGGATGGCCCGGCCGACGACGCCGCCGGCACCGGTCACCAGGATGATCTTCGTCACGGATCGATCTCCCGCTCAGCAGCTGGCCGTGCGCCTCTTCGCCCGAGGCCGATCTCGATCCAGGTGCTGAAGCTCGCACCGGCTTCGAGCAGGCGCGTGCCGGTGCCGGCGACGCCCTCCGCCGCCAGATTGAAGCCGTTCGCGACATGGGAGACCGGCTCGACACAGAGATACGCGTCGTCGTCCGGGCGATGCAGAACCAGATGAGAGAGTGTCGGGGCCGCGGCGACATGGACACAGTGTCCGTCGGCATACCCGACCTCCAGTCCGGTCCAGTTCGAAAGATAGCAGGTCCGCTCCTCGACGGCGTCGGCCGGGGCCCTCTCGCCGGTCGCAAGATAATCCTCGTCATGCAGCCAACGCTGCCGGGCGTCGTGACGAATCTGCGCACCGGGGGACCAAGGTAGATAGGGGTGCCAGCCGAGTCCCACGGGGGCCGATTCCGCCCCGCGGTTCCGGACGCTCAGCTCGACGCGCAAGGTCTCCGGCGTGAGCGCGAAGGATTGCCGGGCGACATAGGGCCAGGGCCAATCGCCGTCCGGCTTGGCGGAGAGCGTCAGCACGGCGCTCGTCTGGTCGCTGGCTTCGACCGTCCAGGCACGGAGATGCGCCGTGCCGTGGAGGCTGTGCGGGGCGGTGTCCGGGTGCGGCTCGATGGGCCACGTGCGGCCGGCATGGCGCAGGCGGCCGGCGGCGATGCGGTTGGAATAGGGAATGAGCGGATATGCTCCGCCTTTCGGCCAGCGCCGGGACTCGGCCGGCCAGGCGCGCAGGGGCACGACGAGATCGTGCGCGGGCGTGCTGGACAGGTCGCGAAGCGTGGCGAGGCGTCCACCCTCGGCGGGCGCGAGGGTTGCCTCCAGCGCGCCGGCTCGCAGCACCAGCCTGTCAGCCTCGCGGCCCTGGACTGCCGGCCTCGTGTCCTCGGGCAATACCGGAGGAAGCTCCATGGTTTCAGCCATTCCCACCGCTCTCGCTGGCTAGGCTCGTGGACCGAGATGATAGCCGCGGCCGGCGTAGTCGAACTCGACCAGTTCGCTGATCGGCAGGCTGCCATCGGCGGCCGAGGCGTAATAAGCCCGGATTTCGCGGATCAGTCCGCTCTTCTCGTCGAAAACGTACCATTCGTCGCCTCGCAACGCGGTCTTGGCGTTGGGCTTCCAATGGGTCCATTCGATCACGGCTTCGGGCGTGGTCGAGGAGCACAGGATCTTTTCGATGGTCCAGCGCGAGCCGAGGTTTTCGACGCACCAGACCCATTTGCGGGCAATCACATCGGCGGTCCGCCAGGGAATTTCGGGCAGACCGGGCGGGAAATAATGGACGGCGTCGGGCGTGAAGCAGGAGACGAGCATGGCGTAGTCGCCGGCGTTGCAGGCTTCGAAATAGCGCCGGATCGCCTTTTCCATGAAGGCGGGGGTGATCTCAGCCATTGGCGGCCTCCGCGCGAATACGCGTGATGTCCTCTTCGCGGGCGCCGGCCTTCTGCCAGGCCTCGAAATCGGCACGGGTTTGTGGCGTCGGCGGATAGACGCCGTAAAGTCCTTCCCCGGAGGCGATGCGCTTGACCAGATAGCCTTCCAGGATGTCGCGCTTCTCGCCTGCATCGGCGATCTCGGCAGCCAAACGGCGCGGCACCACCGTGACGCCGTCACCGTCGCCGACGAGGATGTCACCGGGATAGACGGCTACGCCGGCGCAGGAGATCGGCACGTTGAGATCGGCGGCGTGATGGGTCGAGAGGCGGGTCGAGGCGACCACGTCGCGGGCATAGGCCGGGAACGGCATCGCGGCGATCTCCTGGCCGTCGCGGAAGGCGCCGTCGGTGACGATGCCGGCCACGCCCTTCACCATCATGCGCGTCAGCAGGACGTTGCCAGCCGATGCGGACGAAATGTCGCCGCGACTGTCGATGACGAGAACCTGCCCCGGGCCGATCTGCTCGACCGCCTCCCACTGCAGGTTGTCCGGATTCGGATACGGGGTCAGGGTCGCGTAGGTGTCGATATCCTCACGGGCCGGGATAAAGCGCATCGTGAAGGCCTCGCCTGCGAATTTCGCGGCGTTCGGGTTCAGCGCCTTCAACCCGACCAGGAAGCACTGGCGCAAGCCGCGGCGGAACAGCTCGGTGGTGAGCGATCCGCTGCTGATCGCTTTCAGCCGGTCGATCACCTCCTGCGGGACGGCGACGGGGTGTTGCGTGGGTGATGTCATGAATCGCTGTCCGGCCGAAGGAATTTCG
This sequence comes from Allobosea sp. GW822-FHT05A11, assembly GCF_058800455.1. Classification (NCBI taxonomy): domain Bacteria; kingdom Pseudomonadati; phylum Pseudomonadota; class Alphaproteobacteria; order Hyphomicrobiales; family Alloboseaceae; genus Allobosea; species Allobosea sp. GW822-FHT05A11. Next base: position 557,131 of record NZ_JBXAMI010000005.1, read on the forward strand.
CTCTCAAGCCGATGGCGCAGTCGTTCGCCGCCTCGGCCTTGACCTTTCTGACCTACATATTGATCCTCGGGAAGCCTCAGGGCCAAGCTCTCGCGCCATCAGTCTCACAATATGGAATCATGCGATGGCAGAACCGCAAGCGGACGCGATCCGATGGATACCGGACGATCGCAACGAGCAGCCGGCTGTCGCCGGTACGGCCCTGATCGGCAAAGCCTTTCGGCTGATCGATCTGATTGCCGCCGCCCCGGGGCAAATCTCGGCGGCCGAACTTGCCGTCGCGACGGGGTGGCCGAAGGCGACGCTCTACCGGATTCTCGCTTCCGTCACGGCGCATGGCTTCGTTCGCCTCGATCCGCAATCTCAAGGTTATACGCTCGGCTACCGCCTGCTCGAGCTGGCGCAGAATGTCTGGGTCGCGCCCGATCTCGCCACCGTCGCCAGCGTCGAACTGCAGCGCCTCCGCGACATGACCGGAGAGACCGCCTATCTCGCGGTGCCTCATGACGGCACGGTCCTGGCGCTCGGCAAGTTCGAAAGCCCGCACGACATCCGCTCAGCCGCGCGCCTGGGCGTGCGCAAGCCTCTGCACTGCACCAGCCAGGGCAAAGCGATCCTGGCCTTCCTGCCGGAATCGGAGGCCGAGGCCTTGCTCGGCCAGGGGCCTCTAGAGCGTTTCACCCCGCAGACGATCACCGATCCCAACGCGCTGGTGGCGCAACTGCGTATCGTGCGGGCCCGCGGCTATGCGGTCGAAGACCAGGAAATCGTGCCGGGCAACCGCTGCGTCGGCGCGCCAGTACTCGATTCCGGCGGTCAGCCCATCGCGGCCATCAGCGTCGCCGGGCCCGTCTATCGATTGACCAGCGAAAGGGTGGCGCAACTCGGCCCCGAGATTGCGAATGTGGCTCGCAATATCGGCCTGGGGCTCAAAGGCGCGCCGGCGCGGCAATCGCAAGCCGGCATGCCCTGGCAACCGCATGGCTCGCACGGCAAGCCGGTCTTCTACGGCGCTCACCCGGTCTGGGACCCGGAACGCTCGTCCCTCGTCTGGGCGGACCGGCTCGGGCCCACCCTTTACATCACGTCGGGGGGGCGGACTGCGACAATCCGACCGGAGCCCGGCGCTCCGATCGACGGCCTCGCGGTGACGACCGAAGGCGACGTCATCCTGCTGCTCGGCGGGCGTGTTCTAAAGATCAGCAAGCAGGAATGCATCCTGGATCGCACCGTACCCATGCTCGCCGGCGCTACTGCGATGGCAACCGATGCCGCGGGGCAGCCATGGGTCGCCGTATACCAGGGTGACGAGACGCGGATCGGCAGAATCGGCGCCGACGGGACGTTCGACGTCGCCTGGGCCCTGCGAAAGCGGATCGGCGCGCTTGCCTGGTCGCAGGCGAGCGGCACGCTCTTCGCTTCGGATCCCCAGAACGGCACGATCTATCTCTTTGGGCGCGAGGCGGCGGCGCCCAGGCTTTTTACCCGCCTACCGCCCGTCTCAGGCGAGCCGCGCAGTCTAGCGGTCGATACGGATGACCGGCTCTGGGTGGGGCTCTACGACGGCTGGAGCATTGCGCGACTGACGCCCGATGGCGAGATCGAGCGGTTGCTGCCACTGCCGGTTCCGCGCCCAACCGGTCTTGCCTTCGGCGGCGAGGGTAAAGTCTACGTCACCACCGCCAGGATCGACCTTGCCCGTGAGGTCCTGGAAAAAGCACCACTATCCGGCCATTTGCTGGTGGCGCAGACGAGTAAAGGCTGACCTGTCGAATGCGAGACGGCTCCTATCGCGCTGTCGCCCGTTCCTTTCACGCCTTTTGCTATTCAAACACCCCTCCCTCGCCAAATTCTCAGCCCGGACCGTGGGGAGTGGCCGCCACTCGGGCTTGAATTATCGGACCTCGCACAATCTGGGATGTTCCTTGGCCAGGGCGAGCCAGAAACGTGCAGGACATGCGTCCCCGGATAGCCATCGCGCGGCCGGGAGATTAGGGCGTGTCAAAGATTGCCATGGCCGCGTATTACGAGCAGAGGTCATAGGGCAGCACCGGAGATCGTGTCTTACATTCTGGGGCACGCGCCTTCTGCTGGAGCGAGCGGAGGGATAACCGGCCAAGATCGGCCGGCATCAAGCCTCTATGGAGCAAATTAGCTTAGCGTGCCAGGAAGGTCATTGAGCCGCAGCCCTCATGGCGTCTCACAATATGATCCTCCGAGAGGAGCGGATCATTGACGGCCAGGCGCCTCTGAAACACGTTCCGGCCGTCAATCGGGGTACATGAACGATGCCCTGCCGGGAGGATACGCCATGCGCATGCCAGGTTCTGTGGAGATCCGATCGGATTCCGGGACAGCCGCGACATGGGCTACCGCCACAAGCCCGGCTGACAAATCATATGCGGTAACCGCTGATTGCCGTGTGATCGCGGGCTTGTCTCATTTCAACGCCTGATGGCGTCCTTTCGATCCCGTTTCTCAGATTCATCCGGAAGCCATGACCATCAACGCAGCTTCGTTCCGCGAGCTTCGGCT
>NZ_JBXAMI010000006.1:0-483115 GCF_058800455.1 Allobosea sp. GW822-FHT05A11
TCAGCCTCAGCGTCCTTAGGAAGCGCAGAAGAGGCGCCGCTCAGCGGCGGCGCCGTCTCGATGGCCGGTTTATAGGCGGGACCCCTTTCTCCTGTCAACGCGCTTTTTGAAAGTTTTTCGACAAAAATTGGTTTCGTCATTATTCCAATGACTTAGACGAAAGTCGCAGTTTTCGACCCCTCGATAAGGGCTGCCCAGGCCCCCTTCTGCTGCCAGTCCTCTGTCCACGTCATCCGAGACAGTTCCGGACGGCCCACAAAAGTCGGAGACAGGCGGATCTTCAGGGAAGAGAAGCAGCTTCGCTCAAGGCTTCCGCCAGGAAGGTGCTGAGCGCTGCGACGGCGGCCGAGGCTCGCCCGGGCGCCAGGTGGAGCGCGATCTCGGAGGCCGGCAGGACGGGCAAGCCACGTTCGGCACCCAGCAACTGCAAGCCGGGACGGGCTGTGCCGGCCTTGACCACGGTGAGCGCCACGCCGGAAGCGACCATCGCCTCGACGGCGCCGATGCTCGACGAGGAGAACAGGATGCGCCAGCGCAGGCCCGCCTCGTTCAACGCTTCGAGCGCCCATTCGCGGAACATGTTGGGCGCCTTGAGCAAGGCGAGCTGCAAGGGTTCCTCCAACGAGAAGGCGATGCGGTCCGAGCAGGCCCAGGCCGTCTGCTCCTTGCGCAGGACCTCGCCGCGCCCATTGCCGGCCTTCTGGGTCGCGAGAACGAGATCGAACTCTTCGCCAAGGCTGTTCAGGAGATCGCGCGTGAAACCCGTCGTGACCTCGAGCTCGACATCCGGATGCGAGCGCGCGAAGCGCGCCAGCGTCTCCGGCAGGACGATGGTAGCGTAATCGTCCATCACCGCGAGTCTGACCCGGCCGCTGACGCTCTGCGCATTGATGACGTCCAGCGCCTCGTCATGCAGCGCGACGATGCGGCGGGCATAGCCAAGGAACTGCTCGCCCGCGCGCGTGAGAAGAACTTCGTGCGGCGAGCGCTGCAACAGCGTCTGGCCGGCCAGCTCCTCGAGGCGGCGGATCTGGGTGCTGACGGTCGACTGGCTGCGGAACAGTGCAGTCGCGGCGCGCGTGAAGCTCCTGAGTTCCGCAACCGTGACGAAGCTGCGCAACAGGTCGACGTCGATATTGCGCAGCATGGTGCGACGCCCTCACCTCATAACCATCAAGCGGGAGCCGTTATCGCAATTCGGAAACCATCTGTCCCGTAGGCAAGGCCGAGGGGCCGCCATGCACGGCACCGATCATGGAAATCGAAGAATTCAATTTTGTCGCAGGGCGCGGGGGCGATAGCCTGTCGCGCAACGGGACAATCAGAGCCCAAACCGCCGAGCCCGAGACCGGAGACGCTTAGCAATGCCTCGCTTGAGATCCGCCACCTCCACCCATGGCCGCAACATGGCCGGCGCCCGCGGCCTGTGGCGCGCAACCGGCATGAAGGACAGCGATTTCGGCAAGCCGATCGTCGCGGTGGTGAATTCCTTCACCCAGTTCGTGCCGGGCCATGTCCATCTCCAGGACCTCGGCCAATTGGTGGCGCGCGAGATCGAGAAGGCCGGCGGCGTCGCCAAGGAGTTCAACACGATCGCGGTCGATGACGGCATCGCGATGGGCCATGACGGCATGCTCTACAGCCTGCCCTCGCGCGAGCTGATCGCCGACAGCGTCGAATACATGGTCAACGCGCATTGCGCCGATGCGATGGTCTGCATCTCCAACTGCGACAAGATCACGCCCGGCATGCTGATGGCCTCGATGCGCCTGAACATCCCGACGGTCTTCGTCTCGGGCGGGCCGATGGAAGCCGGCAAGTTCATCGCCGAGGGCGTGCTGAAGAAGGTCGACCTCGTCGACGCGATGATCGCGGCCGCCGACGACAAATATACCGATGCCGAGGTCGACGTGATCGAGCGCTCGGCCTGCCCGACCTGCGGCTCCTGCTCGGGCATGTTCACCGCCAATTCGATGAACTGCCTGACGGAGGCGCTCGGTCTCGCCCTGCCGGGCAACGGCTCGACGCTCGCCACCCATGCCGATCGCAAGCGCCTCTTCGTCGAGGCTGGCCACCTGATCGTCGATCTCGCCCGCCGCTATTACGAACAGGACGACGAGAGCGTGCTGCCGCGCAAGGTCGGCTCGTTCAAGGCCTTCGAGAACGCGATGACGCTCGACATCGCCATGGGCGGCTCGACCAACACGGTGCTGCATCTGCTGGCCGCAGCGCACGAGGCCGAGATCGACTTCACCATGGCCGATATCGACCGGCTCTCGCGCCGCGTGCCCGTGCTGTGCAAGGTCGCGCCCGCCGTTGCCGACGTGCATATGGAAGACGTGCATCGCGCCGGCGGCATCATGGCGATCCTCGGCGAACTGGACCGCGCCGGGCTGATCGACACCTCACTGCCGACCGTGCACAGCACGACGATGGCGGACGCGCTGGCGCGCTGGGACATCACCCAGACCGAGAGCGAGGCGGTGCGCTCCTTCTATAGCGCGGCGCCCGGCGGCGTGCCGACGCAGACCGCCTTCAGCCAGGATCGTCGCTTCGCCGAGCTCGACGCCGACCGCGAGAAGGGCGTGATCCGCAGCGCGGAGCATGCCTATTCGAAGGACGGTGGCCTCGCGGTGCTGTTCGGCAACATCGCGCTCGACGGTTGCATCGTGAAGACGGCCGGCGTCGATGCCTCGATCCTCAAGTTCTCCGGGCCGGCCGTGATCTTCGAGAGCCAGGACGCGGCGGTCGAAGGCATCCTCAACCGCAAGGTCAAGGAAGGCGATATCGTGCTGATCCGCTACGAGGGGCCGCGCGGCGGGCCGGGCATGCAGGAAATGCTCTATCCGACGAGCTATCTGAAGTCGAAGGGGCTGGGCAAAGCCTGCGCGCTCATCACCGACGGGCGCTTCTCGGGCGGCTCGTCAGGCCTCTCGATCGGCCATGTCTCGCCGGAAGCGGCCGAGGGCGGCGCGATCGGCCTGGTCGAGAGCGGCGACATCATCGCGATCGACATCCCCAATCGCAGCATCTCGCTCCAAGTTTCCGACGAGGATCTGGCACGCCGCCGCGCCGCGATGGAGGCCAAGGGCAAGGATGCCTGGAAGCCGGCCGCGCCGCGCAAGCGCAAGGTCACCACTGCGCTGAAGGCCTATGCCGCGACGACGACGAGCGCGGCCAAGGGCGCGGTGCGCGTCGTCGATTGATGATGACCGACCGCCCGGCCAACGCGGCCGGGCGGTCCTCGCTAGATCGAAATTCCCCAATCGCGCGGCTTGAAAAGACGTTTCTGCCTTTTGCATGAAAACAGCCAATCTGACGGCAGATTGACATTGCCCAGACAATCGCGATCCGCCTATTGAGCCTGCACTATATTTGAGCAGCCCAATCGGCCGTCATGAGTTCCGCTTCCCCTCCTTCGCCCGCGAGCCGGCGCTCGCATTTCCGGTTCTTCGTGCCGATCCTGGCCGGTGCAACCTGGCGCGACCGGCTGGTCTCCTGCGTCGGCGCGCTCGTCTGCGTCGGCGCGACCGGGCTGATCTGCGGCCTGCTGCTCGGCAATGACCCGCATCTGCCGCTTCTCGTGGCACCGATGGGTGCGTCAGCTCTGCTGCTCTTCGCGATCCCGTCGAGTCCGCTGGCGCAGCCCTGGCCGATCGTCGGCGGCAACACCGTCTCAGCCCTGATCGGCCTCCTCGTCAGCCGCTACGTGCCGGAGCCGGCGGTGGCTGCCGGCTGTGCGGTGGCGCTCGCGATCGCAGCAATGTCGCTTTTGCGCTGCCTGCATCCGCCGGGTGGAGCGGCGGCGCTGACCGCTGCGCTCGGCGGCCCCGCCGTCGCGACCTACGGGCTCGGCTTCGCCTTCGTCCCGGTCGGGCTCAACGCGCTCGTGCTGACCATGCTCGGCGTGGCGTTCCACCGCTTCTCCAGCCACAGCTATCCGCATCGCCCACCAGCACCGGCGAACACCCACGGCACGAAGGACCCGCCCTCCGGCCAGCGCGTCGGCTTCAACGAGGACGATATCGACGCCGCGCTGAGCGATGTCGGAGAGGCCTTCGACATCGACCGCGAGGATCTCGACCGGCTGCTCCGGCGCGTCGAACTCCACGCGCTGGCGCGCAAGCGCGAGCTGCCGCGCTGCGCCGACATCATGTCCCGCGATCTCGTCCGCGTCGACCAGCACGACGATATCGAGACCGCCCGCCGTTTGCTGCTGGACCATGCCATCCGCACCCTGCCCGTCATCGATCGCGAGAACCGGCTGCTCGGCACGGTCGGCCTGCGCGAACTCACCCATCCCGGCCTGCGCGTTCGCGACGTGATGTCCCCTGCCGTGATCGCGCGCCCCGACGAGCCGGCCGTCGATCTCATCGCCGCCCTCACCGATGGCAGCCATCACGCTGTCATCGTCGTCGATGACGACGAGCGTCTGGTCGGGCTCGTCAGCCAGAGCGACCTTCTGGCGATGCTGCTGCGACCGCTCCGGCGTGAAGCGGCCTGAAAAAGCGGGTTTCCCCCGGCTGCCATCCTGCTCTAGCCTTGTGGCGGGATATCAACGGAGGAATCCTGATGCGGGCTGCGATCGTCGCCCTGAGCTGCCTTCTGTCGCTGCCGGCGGCAGCCGCAGGTCCTTTCGGCAAGATCGTCGTCGGCAACTGGTCGGGCGGCACCTTCACCAACGACCAGAGCGGTGCCTTCTCGCATTGCGCCGTCAGCGCCCGCTACAAGAGCGGGGTGACGATGCTGACCTCGGTGACCGCGCAATTCTCCTGGCTGCTCGGCTTCTCGAAGCCCGAATGGAAGCTGAGAACCGGCGAGACGCTGAAGCTACGGCTCGTCTTCGACCGCAGCTCGACCATCGAGGTGACCGCCAACATCAAGTCGCCGACGCTCGTCACGATCGCCATGCCGGCGCAGTCCACCCTGATCAATGCCTTCCGGCAGGGGCGCTATCTCGAGCTGGTGGCCAATGACGCGCGCTATACCTTTGCGCTGACCTCGACCGGCGAGATGCTGCCGGCGCTGGTCGAATGCGTGAAACAGAGCACCAATGTGCGCGGCCCGGTCTCGCCCGGCGCGCCCGCCCAGGCGCAAACACCCCAGTCGACAGAGCAGGAACGCGCGGCGCGGGCCGAGAAGAAGGCCTTGCTGGAGAAGACCCGCGACCTGATCCGCAGCAAGATGCTGGCCTGCATCGGCCGCGAGGGCGCGCCGATGCTGCTCACGGACGAGAAGGCAGAGGTCGTCGCCAAGGCCGCCATGCTGTTCTGCAAGGGCGATGTCGACGCCCTGACCCATGCCACGATCGAAATCATCGAAACCGAGGACGGCCGGCCGACCAATCGCAATGCCGTGCGCGAGGCCGCGGAAAAGCGGGTCCAGGAGGTGGTGACCGCCCATGTCATCCGCACCCGCGGCGAGATGATCGGCAAGGGGCAGAGGCCCGGCAATCCGGCGCCGAGCCGGCCGGCCGAGCCGGGATCGCGCCCCTCCCAGTCGCTTTAGAAACGCGAAACGCCGCGCCTTCCGGCGCGGCGTTCCCGAAACAGATACCCTGCCGAGGATCAGCCCTTCAGCTTGGTGTTGCACTGGCTCCAGTAGCCGCCGCCCTTCTCGATCCACTTGAGATCGCCATTGGCATTGGCAGCCTTGTTGGCATTGTACTGATCGACGCAGGTCTTGAGGCGCGCCTTGCCGGCGGTCTCGCTCGAATATTTCTGCGAAACCGCCTTCGGGAAGATCGCAGCCTTGGCCTTGCCCGCCGGCATCGCCGCGGGCTTGGCAGCCGACCCGGCCGGCATGGCGGACGCGGCAGGCTTCGCCGGCTCGGCCGGCATGGCAGCGGCTGCCTCGTCGTCAGCGGCGTCGTCGTCGCCGCACTGGGCCTTGCGGAAGTCGTTCCACTTCTGGCCCTTCAGCGTATTGGCCTTCTTGGCGTCCTGATACTTGACGCTGCATTCCTTCATGGTCAGCGCCGAGGCGGGCGCCACGGAGAAGGAAACGAGCGCGAAGGCCGATGCGGATGCGAGAATGAGAGTCCTGAACATGGCGTTCTCCATGGCAAAGCGTGCTGCCGCCGGTCGGCATGCCACTCCGATTTGCGCCCCGAAGCAAGTCCCCTCCGGCGCGCGAACAATGCTTCGGACCACAAGATGTTCCTTTTCGGGCGAATTCCCGCTCAGCAGTCTCTGAGACGCTCGCGGATGGCGAAACACGCCGGCCCCTTGCAGGGCATCACTATTTCCCTGCTATATGACGGCCCGCCAAACCCCTGGAGACGACATGGCACGGCCGTCAGACGCCGCGAAGGACCGCGAGCTCATCCGCATCCTCACCGAGAATGCGCGCTTGCCGCTGTCCGAGATCGCCAAGCAGCTCGGCGTCTCCCGGGCGACGGCGCAAGGGCGCCTCAGCCGGCTCGAACGCGACGGAGTGATCGCCGGCTACACCACGATCCTCGGCAAGGCGAGCCGGCCTGCAACGACGATCGCGGCCCTGATCCTGATCGAGCTGGAGATGAAACAGCAGGGCGGCGTGGTCGCTGCGCTGAAAAAACGGCCGGAAATCGTGCAATGCCACACGTTGAGCGGTCATTTCGACCTCAGCGTCAAGATCGAATGCGAGACCTCCAGCGACCTCGACACGATCATCGACTGGATCGCCGAGATGGAAGGCGTGCGCCGGACGACATCCTCGGTGATTCTAGCCCGCAAGTTCGAACGCTGAGGGCGAGGCGGCCGGCGGCTTCCGGCGTTTCCCATCGTCTTGGTTCATTTCCCATCGAACTGAAACACCATAACGCGCTCCTCCGACGATCCGCCCGTTAAAGCCGGCACGGCTCGCGGCGATGCTCCGTATCGAGGGGAAGGCTCCTGGCCGACCCGACACTCAACCAGGAGATCGCGACATGACCATCCAGAAGCGCATTGCCGTGCTCGGCGCCGGCCAGATCGGCGTCATCATCGCCGGCATGCTGGCCGAGCAGGGCCATCAGGTGACGCTGGCCGACGCCTCCGCCGCGCAGCTCAAGCACGCCTCTGGCGGCCGTTTCGCCACCGAGACCGTCGATGCGTCCAATCTCGACGCGCTGCGCGTCTTCCTGAAAGACCGCGACATCGTCGTCAGCGCCTGCCCGTACTTCCTGAACAAGGGCATCGCCAAGGTCGCGGCCGAGACCAAGACCCATTATTTCGACCTCACCGAGGACGTCGCCACGACCTCCTATATCAAGGAACTCGGCGAGACCTCGGATGTCGCGCTGGTGCCGCAATGCGGCCTGGCTCCCGGCTTCATCTGCATCCTCGGCGCCGACATGGCCGCGCGCTTCGAGAATGTCCGCGCGATCAAGATGCGCGTCGGCGCGCTGCCGCTCTATCCGACCAATGCACTGCGCTACAATGTGACCTGGTCGGTCGACGGCCTGATCAACGAATACTGCAACCCTTGCGAGATCGTCTTCGACGGCCAGCCGACCCTGGTGCCGGCGCTCGAAGGCATCGAGAGCGTGATGATCGACGGCGTCGCCTACGAGGCCTTCAACACCTCGGGTGGCCTCGGCACGCTGACCGAGACGCTCGCCGGCAAGGTCCGCAACATGAGCTACAAGACGCTGCGCTATCCCGGCCATGCCGAGATCATGAAGCTCCTGCTGCGCGACCTCGATCTCGCCGATGACCGCGAGACGCTCCGCCGCATCCTCACGCACTCCGCACCCTTCACCCGCAAGGACGTGGTCGTGATTTTCGTGACCGGCGTGGGCGAGCGGAACGGCCGCCTGGAGGAGGAGAGCGTCGTGCTGCGCTATGACGGCAATGACGAGCTCGGTGCGATCCAGCTCACCACCGCCGCCGGCTGCGTCGCGATGGTCGAGCTCTTCCTCGCCGGCAAGCTGCCCGCCAAGGGCTTCGTGCGCCAGGAGGACGCTGTCCTCGCCGATTTCCTCGCGACCAGGGCCGGCGCCCGGCTGGTCGGCGAAGCGCGCGGTGTCGACGCGGCCGGCCTGGTGCCGACCGTCGCGATCAAGAGCGCGGCCTGAGCGGCTGCTCGCTCACAAGTCAGGCTCTGCCCGTCAGAGCCTGACGCCCAGACCGCGCAGTTCGGCGCGCAGGTCGATGGGCTCGACGAAATGGACGGCCCGCATGCCGGCGGCGCGGGCCCCCACCACGTTCTTCTCGCTGTCGTCGACGAAGATGCAATCGCCGGCCGTCAGACGATAGCGATCGAGCAGCACCTCATAGATCGCGCGCTCCGGCTTCAGCATCCGCTCATGAGCGGAGACGACGACGCCGTCGAAGCTCTGCAGGAACGGGAAGCGGATCAGGCATTCCGCCCATTTCTCGCGCGAGAAATTGGTGATGGCGTAGACCTTCTCGCCCTGCCCCTTCAGCTCCTCCAGCACCGCGACGCTGTCGGCGATGGCATGGGGCACGCTGTCGTGCCAGCTCTCGTCGAAGGCGCGAATCTCGCGCTCCCATTCGGGATGCTGCTTGACCAGCAGCGCGACGCCCTCCTCCCAGGAGCGGCCGCGGTCCTGCTCCAGATTCCAGTCGCCGGTGCAGATGTTCTGCATGAACCAGTCGAGCCGCTCGGTCTCGGGGATGAGCGCGCGATAGATCAGCCGCGCATCCCAGCGCAGCAGGACATTGCCGACATCGAAGACGACGGTGGGAGTGCTGGAAGCCATGGCGAAACCCGGTTGAAAGGGCCGGCAGGACAAACCATTCACGCGCTTGTGTCCAGACGTGCAGGACAGCAGCCGACCCCATCGTTTATGCCGGGGTTATGAGCACCCGCACCACGAATGCCGCCTTACGAACCTGGCTGCCCTGGACCGACCGGCAGGGCCGGTTCTCCGGCCTGCGGGCTGCGGCCTTCGCGCTGCTCCTCGTGCCGGCACTCATGCTGCTCTACGCCGCCTGGATGCACCAGCTCGGCTCCAAGCCCTGGACGCAGGCGATCCACCATATCGGGACCTGGACGGTCAGGATCCTCATCGCCACGCTGGCGGTCTCGCCGTTCCGGCGCCTGTTCGACTGGGGCAAGCTGATCGGCATCCGTCGCATGCTCGGCCTCGGCGTGATGGCCTATGCGCTCGGCCATCTCGCGCTCTACTGCATCGACATGGCCTTCGACTGGGGGCTGATCGTCTCCGAGATCGTCAAGCGCTTCTACCTGACCATCGGCTTCGTCGCGCTCATCGGCCTCGTCGCGCAGGGCGTGACCTCGACCGACGGCATGATCCGCCGGCTCGGCAAGAACTGGCAGCGCCTGCACAACCTCGTCTACCCCATCGCAATGCTGGCGCTGCTGCATTTCGCGCTGCAATCGAAGATCGACGTCACCGAGCCGGTGCTGATGAGCGGGCTGTTCCTGCTCCTGATGCTCTATCGCGGCCTGTATCGCTGGAAGCTGCCGGTCTCGGTGCCGGTGCTCGCAGGCGTGTCGCTGCTCGCGGGGTTGCTCACTGCCGGGCTGGAAGCGGGCTGGTATGCGGCGACCTCCGGGGTCTCGGCCTGGCTGGTCTTCCAGGCCAATGCCGACATCCTGACCTATCAGGACTATGCCTCGATCCGGCCGGCGCATTGGGTCGTGCTCGCGGGCCTCGCGGTAGCCCTCGGCCATGGCTTGCGTGCTCGAAAAGCCCGCCCGCCGCGGCAGGCTCGTCAGAGCGCGCCCGCTCCGGCGGCGTGAGAGAAAAACTTTCCAAGTTTCGACATCTTCCAGATGGAAAGGGTTTCCCCCTCCAGCACTCATGCTCTAACCCTGTGACATGCCTGACGACCCGCACGCCCAGCCCACGGCCGATGTCGTAGAAGCCGAGCTCGCCTCGGAGGGCATCAAGCCTACCCAGGCGCGGGTCTCGCCCTTCGTCCCGCTGCAGCAGCCGATCTTCCGCGCCGTCTGGTTCGCCAGCCTGGTCTCGAATTTCGGCGGCCTGGTCCAGGCGGTCGGCGCGTCGTGGATGATGGCCTCGATCTCGCCCTCGGCCGAGCTCGTGGCGCTGGTCCAGGCCTCGACGACCTTGCCGGTGATGCTGTTCTCGCTGGCGGCCGGGGCCATCGCCGATAATTACGACCGACGCAAGATCCTGCTGACCGCGCAGGTCTTCATGCTGACGGTCTCGATCGGGCTCGCGGTCTGCGCCTGGTTCGGCCTGATCACGCCCTGGCTGCTGCTGACCTTCACCTTCCTGATCGGCTGCGGCACGGCGCTGAACAATCCGGCCTGGCAATCCTCGGTCGGCGACATGGTCCCGCGCCGCGACGTGCCGGCCGCGGTGACGCTCAACAGCGTCGCCTTCAACATCGCCCGCAGCGTAGGTCCCGCGATCGGCGGCGCGATCGTTGCGGCGGCCGGTGCGGTGGCCGCCTTCATCATCAACGCCTTCAGCTATATCCCGCTCTTGATCGTGCTGGCGCGCTGGTCGCCGCCGAAGGTCGAGCGCCTGCTGCCGCGCGAGACATTGTTCATCGCGATGAGTGCGGGCATCCGCTATGTCGCGATGTCCCCGAATATCCGGACCGTCACGCTGCGCGCCTTCGTCTACGGCTTCGGCGCCATCGTCGGCCTGGCGCTGCTGCCATTGATCGCGCGCGATCTCGTGCGCGGCGGCCCGCTGACCTATGGCGTGCTGCTCGGCGCCTTCGGTGCCGGCGCGGTGGCCGGCGCCTTCATGAGCGCACGCCTGCGACGGTCGATGAGCACGGAAGCGCTCGTCCGCTCGACCTTCGTCGCCTATGCCTGCGGCGTCACGCTGATCGCCTTCAGCAAGACGATCTGGCTGGCGATGGCGGGCCTGTGCGTCTGCGGCGCGTGCTGGGTTCTGGCGCTCTCGACCTTCAACGCCACGGTGCAGCTCTCGGCGCCGCGCTGGGTCGTCGGCCGGGCGCTGGCGATGTACCAGATGGCGACCTTCGGCGGCATGGCGATGGGCAGCTGGGCCTGGGGCCGCTCGGCGCTGCATTTCGGCGTCGAGAAGGCCCTGCTGATGTCGGCGGCCACCCTCCTGATCGGAGCGGCGCTCGGCCTGCGCTACCGGCTGCCGCCGCTCGAGGAGCTCAATCTCGACCCGCTCAGCCGCTGGCGCGAGCCCAAGGTCGCGGTCGATATCGAGCCGCGCTCCGGCCCGGTCATCGTCACCATCGAATACATCATCAAGCCCGAGGACGTCGTCGCCTTCCTGACCACGATGGCGGAACGCCGGCGCATCCGGCGCCGCGACGGCGCAAGGCACTGGACCCTGCTGCGCGACCTGACCGATCCGACGCTGTGGATCGAGCGCTATGACAGCCCGACCTGGGTCGAATATGTCCGGCAGAACCAGCGCGTCACCCAAGCCGATGCCGAGATCGGCGAGCAGGTCCGCGCGCTACATAGCGGCCCGAACCCGCCGGTGGTCCACCGCATGATCGAGCGGCAGACGGCCTCGCTGCCGCAATTTGCGGCGAGCCGGACGCCGACGCTGGCGGACTCGCTCAACGACCCGGCGCGGCCGGCTTAAACGACAGGTCTCAGCCGACGATCCAGAGGCCGGCGAGGCCGACCATGCCGACGATGATCCGCCACCACGCGAAGGGCGCGAAGCCGCGCTTCGAGACGAAATCGAGGAAGCTGCGCACCACGACCAGCGCCGAGATGAAGGCGGCGACGAAGCCGACGCCGATCATGACGCCGTCGTCGAAGGTCAGGAACTTGTAGCTCTTGAGCAGGTCATAGGCGAAGGCGCCGGCCATGGTCGGCATCGCCAGGAAGAAGGAAAACTCGGCCGCCGCGCGCTTGCTGGCGCCGAGCAGCATCGCACCGACGATGGTCGAGCCCGAGCGCGAGACGCCGGGCACCATCGCCAGGCACTGGATCAGGCCGATCTTGAAATACATCGGCAGCGGGAAGGTGGTGGCGTCGGTGTGCTTCTCCTGCAATTCCAACTCGTCGACGACGAGCAGGATCAGGCCGCCGGCGATCAGCGTGCAGCAGACGATGAAGGGGTTGAACAGCACTCCCTTGATGAAGCCGTGCAGCAATGCACCGATCACCGCCGCCGGCAGGAAGGCGATGAGCACGCCGATGACGAAGCGGCGGGCCGAGGGGTCGCTGGGAATGCGCAAGGCGATATCGAGCAGGCGGCGGAAATAGACCAGCGTGATCGCCAGGATCGCGCCGAGCTGGACCAGAACCTCGAAGGTCTTGCCGTTGGATTCGAAGCCGAGGAAATGGCCGATCAGGAGCAGATGCCCGGTCGAAGAGACCGGCAGGAACTCGGTCAGGCCCTCGACGATGCCGAGAACGAAGGCTTCGATCAGGTTGTGCATGGAAGGCTTTCCTCGCGCGAATCAGGCGGCACGGACGTTCGTCTGCACCAGCCTTCCGCCGGCTTACGCCCAGCTCTTTGCAAATTGGTTACCACTTCGCGAAGCAGCACCGGCAAATTGCGGGCTTCGGCATCGCCGCGGGTTGTGGCGGTTTTCCGGCGTGATTATAGCAAGCCGCCGTCGCCTATCGGGTCGCTGCAAGCCCGGCGGCCCTGCTTCCGTCGCATTTCACCTGCTTCACAGTGCTCATGAGTGCCATGGCGACCCTGTATCATTACCCGCTATGCCCGCATTCGCGTTTCATCCGCCTCGCGCTCAGCGAGTTCGGCATGGAGGCCGAGCTGGTCGAGGAACGCGTCTGGGAGCGCCGACGGGAGTTCATCGAGCTCAATACCGCGGGCACGACGCCCGTCTTCCAGGAGCAGAATGGCCTCACCGTTCCCGGCGCCGGGCCGATCGCGGAATATCTCGACGAGACGCGGGGCCTGGCGCTGGGCGACCGCCGCCTGCTGCCTGAAGGGCCGGGCGAGCGCATCGAGGTGCGCCGCCTGCTCGACTGGTTCAACCTCAAGTTCCACGAGGAAATCACCGGCCCGCTCGTGCTGGAAAAGGTGATGAAGCGCTTCATGAGCCGCGACGATGGCGGCGGCTCGCCCGATATGAGCACGATCCGCGCGGCGCGCGCCAATGTGCGCTATCATCTGCGCTATATCTCCTGGCTGCTGGCCAAGAGGAACTGGCTCGCGGGCGCCCAGATGAGCTATGCCGATCTCGCGGCAGCGGCGCATCTGTCCTGCGTCGACTATCTCGGCGACGTGCCCTGGGAAGAGGATGAGGCGGCTCGCGCATGGTATGCGAGGATCAAGTCGAGACCGAGCTTCCGGCCGCTGCTGAGCGACCGCATACCCGGCATGGCTCCGAGCGCCCATTACGACAATCTGGATTTTTGAACGCAGAGAAGCTCAAGCGCGCCGTCGCCGAGCGCGCGCGCGACGAAGGCTTCGCGGTGATGCGCGTCGCCGGGGCCGATGCGATCCCGCAGGCGCCGGGCCGGCTCGAAGCCTGGCTCGCCAAAGGTTACCAGGGCGAGATGGGCTGGATGGCGGAGCGCCAGGCGCAGCGCGCCGATCCGCGCGAACTCTGGAGCGAGGTTCGCTCCGTCGTGATGCTCGGCATGAACTATGCCGGCGAAGGCGATCCGCTCGCCATGCTCGCGCAAACCGACAAGGCGGCGATCTCGCTCTATGCGAGACGGCGCGACTATCACGACGTCATCAAGGGCAAGCTGAAGAGCGTCGCGGGGCTGCTCGCGGCGCGCGGCGGCGCCGACGTCAAGGTCTTCGTCGATACCGCCCCTGTCATGGAAAAGCCGCTGGCGCAGGCGGCCGGACTCGGCTGGCAGGGCAAGCACACCGTGCTGGTCTCGCGCGAACATGGCTCCTGGCTCCTGCTAGGCGCGATCTACACCACCGCCGAACTGCCGGCCGATCCGGCCGAACGCGACCATTGCGGCTCCTGCCGGCGCTGCCTCGATATCTGCCCGACCGATGCCTTCCCGGCGCCCTACCAGCTCGATGCCCGCCGCTGCATCGCCTATCTCACCATCGAGCACGCAGGCCATATCGACGCCGCCTTGCGGCCCGGCATCGGCAACCGCGTCTTCGGTTGCGACGACTGCCTCGCCGTCTGCCCCTGGAACAAGTTCGCGGCCGCCGCGCAGGAAACGCGGCTCGCGCTCAAGGACGAGCTCGACGGACTCGACCTCGCCGCGCTTGCCCGCCTCGACGATCCCGCCTTCCGCACGCTCTTCGCGGGCACGCCGGTGAAGCGTACCGGGCGCGACCGCTTCCTGCGGAATGTGCTGATCGCGATCGGCAACAGTGGCCGGCCTGAGCTGATCGAGAGCGCCCTGCCCCATCTCGCCGATCCTTCGCCGCTGGTCCGCGCCATGGCTGTCTGGGCGCTGGGACGGCTCGATATCGCGCGCGCCAGAGGGCTCGCCACAGCAGGGCTCGGCAACGAAACTGACTCGCAGGTGCGCGCCGAATGGCTCGCGCTCACGCCCCGGACGGAAGACGCCGCATGAATATCCTGATCCTCGGCCTCGGCTATTCCGCCGGGTTCTTCGCGCGCGCCGCGCTGGCGCGGGGCTGGGAGGTGACGGGCACTGTCCGCTCCGCCGAGAGGGCGGCCGACCTCAGCCGCGAGGGCATCCGGACGCTGGTCTTTGGCGGCTTCGCGGTCTCGTCGGCGCTTGCCAAGGCGGTGGCGGAGGCCGATGCGGTGCTGGTCTCGGTGCAGCCGGCGGAGGATGGCGACCCGGCGCTCGGCCCCTTGCGCGAAACTCTCGCCGCAGCGCCAAAACTGGGCTGGATCGGCTATCTCTCGACGATCGGCGTCTATGGCGACCAGGGCGGCGAATGGATCGACGAAGCCACGCCGCCGGCGCCGACCAATGCCCGTACCCGCCAGCGCGTCGCGATCGAGGAGGCCTGGCTGCAGCTTGGACGCGACAGCGGCAAGCCGGTGCAGATCTTCCGCCTGTCGGGAATCTACGGGCCGGGCCGCAACGCCATCGTCAAGCTGCGCGAGGGCAAGGCGACACGCTTGATCAAGCCGGGGCAGGTGTTCAACCGCATCCATGTCGATGACATCGCCGGGGTGCTGATGGCCTCGCTGGCCCAGCCGCGCCAGGGCGCGATGTACAACGTCACCGACGACGAGCCCGGCCCGCCGCAGGACGTCATCACCTTCGCGGCCGAGCTGACAGGCCTTCAGCCACCGCCCGAAATCCCCTTCGAGCAGGCAAAACTCTCGCCGATGGCGGCGAGCTTCTATGGCGAGAGCAAGCGCGTCTCGAATGCGCTGGTGAAGCGGGAACTGGGCTATGCCTTCCGCTACCCGACCTATCGCGAAGCGCTGCGCGCCCTCGCCGAAGCCGGCGAATAGTCAGGCGGCGCGGCGCGGCGTCTCGCCGCCGTAATAGTCGGCATAACGCTTGTCGATCGCCGAGACCGGCAGCACGACGAGCACGTCGGTCGTGCCGAACTGGTGGTCGATCACGGCGCCGGTGCCGAAGCGGGCGCCGATGCGCAGATAACCCTTGATCAGGGGCGGCAGCTGCTTGAGGGCGAGCTTGGCGTCGACCATCTCCGGCGGCAGGCGATCCATGCCGACGAAATGCTCGGCGTGCGCGATCGCCGCCCAGTCGCCTTCCGAGCGGGCCTGATGGTGCAGGAAGCTCAGCGGCAGCGCCAGCGCATCGGGATCGGTGCCGTCGAAGGAAGCGCAGCCGAACATCGCATCGATGCGGTGATGCTGGAGATAGGCCCAGATACCGGCCCAGAGCAGCTCCACCGTCCGCTTGGTGCGATAGGGCTTCAGGACGCAGGAGCGGCCGAGCTCGAGGAAGCGCTGGCCGGGATGGCGCGCCAGCATCGGGCCGAGATCGAATTCGCCCTGCGTATAGAATCCGCCAAGCCGCTCGGCCGCGCTCTGGCGCATCAAACGGTAGGTGCCGACCACCTTGGGCTTGATGCCGCCGAAGCGGCCGCGCGCAGCATGATCGATGACGAGAAGATGGTCACAGGCCTTGTCGAAACGATCGGCATCGCGGCGGAACATGCGCGAGATCACGTCGGGCTTGGCCGACATCTCCTGATAGAAGACCCGGTAGCGCAGGCGCTGCGCCCGCCAGATCTCGCGCGGGCCGCGCGCCAGCCGAACCTCGAGCGAGCCGAGCCGGCCGAGCGTGCCCGATAGCGGCGGCGTCTCGCCGGTCCCGTCACCGGTGCGGCGCATGGATCCGCCCCTCATCAGCATCAACGGCGCGAATCGCGAGAATGGATTGCCGGCTGACGACCGGCCAGGCAGCGCGTTCTTGCTTCCAGAAACGTGCAGTGCCATCGCTTTTCTCATCTCCTGCCGCTACCGGCATGAGGTAGGCTTGCTCCGACGATCTTACAACTTCGCGACGAAACTGCGTCGGAGCGATGACGGTCGTCAAGCCGTCAGGCTGCCGGCCGCGTTCTGCGACAGGCGCTCCAGCCAGCGCAGCAGGGCCTCGCGCTCCAGTGGTTTCGCCAGGCAATCATCCATCCCGGCGGCAAAGGCCGCGGCCCGGTCGGCCGCCGAGACATTGGCCGTGACCGCCACCAGCGGCAGCGTCGCGGCACGGCCGAGCCGTCTTTCCAGGGCGCGGATCGCACGGGCGCAATCGAGCCCGGTCATCACCGGTATCCGGACATCGAGCAAGGCAAGCGCCAATGGCGGCGCCGTGCCGGCAAAGCTGGCCTCGACCCGCTTCAAAGCCTCGCCCCCGTCACGCGCCCAGATGGCTGTGCAACCGAAACGCTCCAAGGTGCGCGTCGCGAGCAGGGCATTGATCTCGTTGTCTTCGGCGACCAGCACCGTCAGCCCCGTGCCCGGCTGACGCGTGGGCATCGACGCCGGCGCCGGAGCCTCGCCGATCGCGGCCGCCCCGGGCGGAAGCCCGTTGCCCAGGCGCTCATAGAGGGAGCGCGTCCGCACCGGCTTGATCAGGAAGCCAGAGAAACCCGCCGCCTGCGGTGACCCGAACTGCCGGCGCGCATGGGGCGAGAGCAGGATCAGGCAATCGCGAATGCCGGCCGCCGCAACCGCCGCCGCGAGCTGCTTGGCCGGCTCATCGCCGAGTGCATGGTCGACCAGCACCGCCGTGACCGGGATATCCCCGGCGAGCTTCACCCGCGCAGCCTCGACCGTGCCGGCGATGGAGATCGAAGCTCCGGTCGTCCGGATCGTCTCGGCCAGGAAGCGCGCGGCGAAGGGAGCCGGCGAGACCAGCAGGACATGCTGCCCCGGCCAGTGCGGAATCCGCGCCTCCGGCGCATCGATTGCCGCGACCAGCGGCAGGGTGACACGGAAGGTCGCGCCCTCGCCCAATCGACTTTCGGCCCGCACCTCGCCACCCATCAGGCGCGCGAGGCGTCGAACGATCGCGAGGCCGAGGCCGGTGCCCGTCTGCCGGGCGTCGATGCCAGGGTCGAGCTGCTCGAACTCACCGAAGATGGTATCGAGCCGGTCGGCCGGAATGCCCGGCCCGGTATCGGCGACGGCGATCTCCAGGCGATCATCGGTGCAGGCCATGCTCAAGCCCACGCCGCCGGCTTCCGTGAACTTCACGGCATTGCCGACGAGGTTCAGCAGGACCTGGCGCAATCGGTCGCGATCGCCGACAAGCCTTGCCGGGAAGTTGGGCGCGATATGGGCTGCGAGCTCGATGCCCTTGGCCTGCGCGCGCGGCGCCATCAATTCCGCGACGGTCTCGACGAGCTGGGCCGGATCGAAGGGTTCCTCGACCAGTTCGAGCTTGCCGGCCTCGACCTTGGCGAAATCGAGGATGTCGTCGACCAGCGCGAGCAAGGCCTCGCCGGAGGTGCGCAGCGCGGCGACATAGGTCGCCTGCTCGGCATCGGGGCCGGTATCGGTGAGGAGATCGGCCATGCCGAGAATGCCGTTGAGCGGCGTGCGGAATTCGTGGCTGACGGTCGCCAGGAAGCGCGATTTTGCTTCGTTCGCCGCCTCGGCGCGGGCCCGCGCCTCGACCAGCGCATCCTCGCCGGCGATGCGCGCCGAGATGTCGCGGCCGACGCGCTGGATCAGCGTACGCCCGTCGGGCCCGGGAACGACGGTCTCGATCCAGGAGATCCAGCGTTCGCCTTCATAGGTCGCGAGGCACTCGTCGAAGCTGCGGGCGCCGCCTTCCAGCAGCACGAGCGGGCGGAGGGCGAGCTGCGGCAGCAGCATCCGGCTGCCGACCAGATCCTGCTCCCCGGCCCCGAACAGGGCGGCGTAGGCCCGGTTGGCATAGACGATCCGCGCGCCGTCGCGCCGGACGATCAGGTCGCCCTGGGCTTCGATCAGGCTGCGATAGCGTTCCTCGCTATCGGCGAGAGTCCAGAGCCGGTCGTTGAGGGCTTCGGCATCATGGGCGAGCGAGGCCACCTGCCGGCGGAGGTCACCGCGCTGGCGCAGCAGCCACAGCACGGCACCCGCAGCCGGGAGAAGCAAAGCCGCGAAGGCAAGGGCGAACCATGACCAGATCGAAGAAGCCATGCCCTTCGATCTACGCAGCCCGCCTTGAAAAAGCCGCCTGCGAATAGCGCGAATTCGACCGGTTGGATGAGAGGATCGGTTAACCCTGCCACCTCAGGCGGCCTGAACGAGGTCCTCCCCTCGCGCCCGGTAGGACAAGGCTTCGGCCAGGTGACGCCGGCCGACCTTCGCCTCCTCATCGAGATCGGCGAGGGTACGGGCGACCTTCAGCACGCGGTGATAGGCACGCGCCGTCAATCGCAGCGCCTCCGCTGCATCCCGCAGCAGCGCGAGCCCGGCATTGTCCGGCCGCGCGACCTCCTCGATCACCGGCACGGGACAGGCGGCATTGGTCATGACGTGACCGAAACCGAGGCTCTCGAAGCGCGTCGCCTGAAGCCGGCGGGCCGCTCCGACGCGCGCCGCGACCGTCGCCGAGCTCTCGCCTGCGGCAGGGCGAATGAGGTCCGCCGCCGTCACCGCGGGCACATCGATCGCGATATCGATCCGGTCGAGCAGCGGACCGGACACGCGCGCCTGATATTGGGCCATGCAGCGGTCGTTCGGCTGGCGCCGGCAGGCGAAGCCGGGCTCGGTCGCCCGGCCGCAGCGGCACGGGTTCATCGCGGCGACGAGCTGGAAGCGCGCGGGGTAGACGACGCGGTGATTGGCGCGGGAGATCAGGACGTCGCCGGTCTCCATCGGCTGGCGCAGGGCGTCGAGCGCCTGCGGCTGGAATTCCGGCAGTTCATCGAGGAAGAGCACGCCGTGATGGGCGAGCGAGACTTCCCCCGGCCGGGCCTGCAAGCCACCGCCGACGAGCGCGGCCATCGAGGCCGAATGGTGCGGAGCCCGGAAAGGTCGCCGGTCGGTCAGGGCACCGTCGGCGAGCTTGCCGGCAACGGACAGGACCATCGAGACCTCGAGCAGCTCGCGCGGCGAGAGCGGCGGCAGGATCGAGGGCAGGCGGCTCGCCAGCATCGACTTGCCGGCGCCGGGGGGCCCGTTCATCAGGAGATTATGCCCGCCCGCCGCCGCGATCTCGAGCACGCGCCTTGCGCTTTCCTGGCCCTTGACGTCGGCGAGGTCAGGCAGAGGGCCAGCCTGGCGCGCGACCGCCGGTTCGGGCCGGGCCATGACCTGCGTGCCCTTGAAATGATTGGCGAGCTGGATCAGCGAACGCGGCGCCAGGATGTCGATATCGGCAGCCGCCCAGGCCGCCTCCGGGCCGGACCCCGCCGGGCAGATCAGCCCCTGCCCCTTGGCATAAGCTGCGATCGCGGCCGGCAGGACGCCCGCAACAGGGGTAGTCGAGCCGTCGAGCGCGAGTTCGCCGAGGACCACGTAGCCGGAGAGGGCATCGGCGGGAATCGCCCCGATCGCGGCCATGACAGCGAGCGCGATCGGCAGATCGTAATGGCTGCCCTCCTTGGGCAGGTCGGCCGGGGCGAGATTGACGGTGACGCGCTTGGCCGGCAGCGCAAGCCCCGAGGCGAGGAGCGCGGCGCGGACCCGCTCGCGGCTTTCGGCAACGGCCTTGTCGGGCAGCCCGACCAGCACGAAGGCGACGCCGCCCGGCGCGACCTGGACCTGAACGTCGACGGCGCGCGCCTCGATGCCCTCGAACGCCACCGTCGCGACTCGCGCCACCATCTTGCGCCCCGCTCCCTTACCGCTTGGGAAGGCTAGCGAAGCTTTGGCGGCAACGCAAGAACATATCGGGAACTCAACAGATCGAAAAGAAGGGGAGGCGGTGCCTCCCCTTGTCGTCAGGCTTCGACGCCGAGGCCGATCTGGCAGGCCACGCCGGTGCCGCCCAGGCCGCAATAGCCGGCCGGGTTCTTCGCCCGATAGCGCAGGGAGAACGTCATTCGCTCCGTTTCGTTCGAGCTCGACGCTTAAAGCCTGCGTCTCTCGCTATCACAGGGGCCTGGGCGCAAGGGGCGCCATCACCGACGCGTGACGATGCCGATGGCCGCCTCCGGGCGCCGTCCGAGCCAGAGCAGCGCGAAGCCGAGCAGGAGGGCGACGACCGCCGCTGGCGCCCGCAACACCGTCAGCAGCAGCGGGTCCCAGAGCCAGGGGTGAATGTTGCGCTCGATCGCCGGCTGGATCAGCTGGTAGCGCTCCTGAACGAGAGCGATCAGGGCCTCGCTGACCGGCATGAAGCGCAATCCGGCATTCGCGATCGAGCGGGCACCGTCGATCACCAGCGCGACGAAGCCGGCCGCGACGAATACATAGCCGATCAACCGGAGAAGAAACCTCACCATCCGCTCCCTATCGCAATCCACGCCGCAAAACGTCCGGCCGGCGCACCGCTTCGGTGCCCAGATGTGACCATGCTGGCCGCAGATCGCAACCGATGACCCGCGATTTACCGGGATTGTGCAAAACCCTGCATCTCGGCCCTTGAAAGATCACGGGCCGGCAGTCATAAGCAGCGCGCCGGACAGGTGGCCGAGTGGTTGAAGGCGCACGCCTGGAAAGTGTGTATACGGGAAACCGTATCGCGGGTTCGAATCCCGCCCTGTCCGCCATGCATTTCGACACTCAGCATATGTTTCGATGACGGCATCGATAGCTCAGTGTCGTGCTGCCCCCAGCGATGACCCGACAGTCACTTGCGTTCGACAGTGTTCCGGGTCGGAATCAGCCTCGAGGCGATGCCATTCGGGTTTGCCCCAGAAGCCGACCCTGGGGCTTCGCCACAAGCTGACGCCAACGGTCCCGGCGCGCGATATTCGCTCTCGCCGCCATTCGGAGGTTCGTCGCCAGTTTGCGTTATCCTCAAAGCTGGCCGCCGTAGGCGGCCAGGAGCGGATCATCGCATTTGCCCCGGGTTTATCCCGTCATCATCTTCGGCAGGATGGTGACGATCTGCGGGAACGCCGTGATCAGGACCAGCAGCAGCATCAGCACGAAGAAATAAGGAATCGCCGCCTTCGTCACGGCAAGGATGTCCTTGCCGGTGATGCTCTGCAGCACGAACAGGTTGAAGCCGACCGGCGGGGTGATCTGCGCCGCCTCGATCAGGATCACCACGAAGATGCCGAACCAGAGCAGGTCGATGCCTGCCGCCTGCACCATCGGCAACATCACCGACGAGGTCAGCACAATGATCGAGATGCCCTCGAGGAAGCAGCCGAGGATCAGCATGAACACGGCCAGCACCGCCAGCAGCGCGTAGGGCGAGAGATGCATCGCGTCGACCCAGCCCGCGAGCGAGCGGGGAATGTCAACGAAGGCGACGGCGATCGTCAGGCAGGCGGCGCAGGCGATGATGAAGGAGATCATGCAGGAGGTCCGCATGGCTGCCATCAAGCCGTCCATGAAGCTCGCACGCGTCAGCCCGCCGCCGACCGCCGCCAGGATCAGCGCCCCGATCACACCGATGGTCGCGGCCTCCGTGGGGGTGGCGATGCCGCCATAGATCGAGCCGACGACAGAGGCGATCAGCAACGCCACCGGGATCAGGCGCCGCGAGCGGTAGATCTTCTCCAGGAACGGCACCGGCGGCTCGGCCGGCGGCATCTTGTCCGGGTTGAGCAGGCTCCAAATTGCCGTGTAGCCCATGAACAGCGCCATCAGCAGGATGCCGGGCAGGACGCCGGCGATGAAGAGCCGCGCGATCGAGACCTCTGCCGTGACGCCGTAGACGATCATGATGATCGAGGGCGGGATCAGCAGGCCGAGCGTGCCGGAGCCCGCGAGCGTGCCGATCGTCATGTTGAGCGGATAGCCGCGCTTCTCCAGCTCGGGCACGCTGATCCGGCCGATCGTGGCGCAGGTCACAGCCGATGAGCCGGCGACCGCCGCCATAATGCCGCAGCCGAGCACGTTGACATGGAGCAGCCGGCCCGGCAGCCGCGACACCCAGGGTGCGAGCCCCTGAAACATGTCCGCCGACAATTTCGAGCGGAACAGGATCTCGCCCATCCAGATGAAGAGCGGCAGCGAGGTCAGCGCCCAGCCCCAGCTCGAATCCCAGAGCGTGGACGCGATCAGCGAACCCATCGGCGCGGTGGTGAAGAGCCCCATCATCACCATGCCGACGGTGAGGAGCGAGAGTGCGACCCAGACGCCGCTGGCGAGCAGCAGGAGGAGCGAGCTGGCGAGGACCAGCGAGGCGAGAACGGTCGTGTCCATGATCGGCCCCTATGCCACCGGCCTGTCGAGCTCGACTTCGTCGGGCGCCTCGTAGCGCGGCTTGCCGCCGGCGAGGAGCCAGATCAGCTCGTCGATGAAGGCGATCGCCAGGGCGGCGATGCCGATGGCGACGCCGGTCTGCGGGATCCAGAACGGCATCGCCAGCAGGCCGGGGCTGACATCGTTGAACTCGCGCGACTGCAGCGCCAGCGATGCGACATGCCAGGCGAGGAACGAGACCACCACCGTGCCGAGCAGGCAGTTGAAGATCTCGACGCCGTGCCGCCAGCGTTGCGGCAGGCGGTCGATGAGCAGGTTGATCCGGACATGGCCGCCGCGCCGGAAGGTATGGGCGAGACCGAAGAAGGTCGATGCCGCCAGGCACAGGCCCGCCGCTTCGGTCGCGTCGACGGTGACGCCGCGCATGCGCCCCACGATCTGGGTGACGATGGCCAGCCCGATGCCGACCATGAAGGCGGCGGCGATGTAGCCGCACGCTTCATAGAACCTGTCGAGAACTCCGCGTATCACCGGTCACCCCACTGGCCATGATTTGATTGAAAGAGTGGCGCGCGGAAGCCGGTTACTTCAGGCTCTTCTGGTAGTTTTCATAGACGGCCTTCTCCTCGGCCGTGGCGGTGCCCAGCCAGTCGGCGACCATGCCCTTTCCAGCCGCCTCGATTGCGTCGAGGATATCCTTCGGCGACTGGGCGATGGTCACGGCATGGCTCTTCAGCACGCCTTCGCGTTCCTCGCCGGCCTTCTTGGAGAGTTCCCAGCCGCGCTTCGTGGCGGCCTCGCCGGCCTCCAGCACCACCTTCTGCGTCGCCGGGTCGAGCTGGCGGAAGGCGCGCTCGTTGACCAGGATCGCGTTCTTGTTGTGCATCGTGCCGGTATAGGTGAAGTGCTTGACGTAGTCCCAGATCTGGACGTCGGTGCCGGTCTGGGCGCTGGTCCAGAGCGACTGGATCATGCCGGTCGAGAAGGCCTGCGGAACCTCGGCGAAGGGCAGGATCAGAGCCTCCATACCGAGCTTTTCGCCCATGATCTGCGTCTGCTTCGAATAGATGCGCAGCTTCTGGCCCTTCAGGTCCGCCAGCCCCTTGAGCTCGGCCTTCGTGTAGAAGCCCTGCCCCGGCCAGGCGACATAGGTAATGGCGCGCAAGCCGCTCTTCTTGAACATCGCCTCGAAGAACGGGCGCTGGGCATCGGTCAGCTTGGTCGCCTGGTCATAGGTCGTGGCGACGCCGGGGATGTTGTCGAGATTGTACATCGCCGCTTCGTTGCCGTAGACGCCGAGGCGGATCTCGCCGATCTGGATCTGGCTGGACTGGACGGCGCGCTTGACCGCGTCGAGCTTGATCAGGCTGTCGTTCGAGCGCAGGTCGATCTTGAGCTTGCCGCCGCTCTTCTGCTCGATCTCCTTGATCATCTCCCGGATGTTCTGGGTGAAGAAGCTGCTTTCCGGATAGCCCGAGGCCATGGTCCAGCTCGTCTGGGCGCTGGCGGGAACGGCAAACCCGATGCTCAGGGCAAGGGCGGCGGAGGCGATCAAAGCTCTGCGGTTCATGGTTCCCCTCGTTCTTGTCGCGCTGTGGAGACATCCATGCGCGTTTGGAGCCGGAGCCGAGCCGAAGCCCGATCGACGGCTAACGATAGTCCACCGCGTTCCGCCGATAGCAGCCAATTGAATTTTGCTGTTTTCGCGATGCATTTTCTTTATCGAGGATATGCCGCCATTATCTGCTCGCGCGGCTATGCCGGAAATAAGCGATGCCGAACTGGACGCTGAAGCAGCTCGAAAGTTTCGTCTGGGTGGCCAAGCTCGGCAGCTTCCGGGCGACGGCCGAGCGTCTGAACACGACCCAGCCGAACATTTCCGTGCGCATCTCGCAGCTCGAATCCGTGCTGGGCGTCAGGCTGTTCCACCGCGATTCCGGCTCGGTCGCGCTGACGCCGATCGGCCATTCGCTGCTCGGCCAGGCCGAGCGGGTGCTGCAGGCCTCGGAGGAGTTCTCGCAGCAATCGATCCGCTCCGACCAGCAGATCGGCATCCTCAGGCTCGGCGTCGCCGAGCTCATCGCCCAGACCTGGCTCCGCGACTATCTGCTCGACCTCAGGCAGGTCTTTCCGAATGTCGATGTCGAGCTCAGGGTCGACCTGACGATCAACCTGCGCGAGGAGCTGGTGTCGCGATCGCTCGACCTGTGCCTGCTGAACGGCCCGATCCCGAACTTCAACATCACCAATGTCGATCTCGGCTCCGTGCCCTATCTGTGGGTGGCCTCGCCGCAGCTTGGGCTCACCGGCTCCGAACTGGCGACGATGGCCTCGCACACGATCCTGACCCATGCGCGCAACACACGCCATTTCGTCGAGCTCTCGGCGCATTTCCGCGACAACTGGGAGAGGCCGGTCCGGATCGTGCCGTCGAGCAGCCTCGCAGCCAGCCTGCAGATGACCATCGACGGCCTCGGGATCGCGCCGATGTCGCGGACGCTGGTGGAGAAGCTTCTCGACACCGGAGAGCTTGTGGAGTTCCCCTATGAATGGAAGCCGAGCGCTTTGATCTTCACGGCCTCATACGCCCATACGCCAGCCAGCTTCCTGCTCAAGCGGGCGGCCGAACTCGCCAGCGAACGGGCAGCGCGGCATCATCAGGGCGACGCCCGGCGGCCCGCCGAACACGCCGAGCGCGGATCCAACTGATAAATATCCCTTATCAAATATCATAGATAATAATAATTCGACGACATCGATGCCGCATTCCATCCTCGCCTCATCAGACAACGGAGGCGCGTAAGCCATGTCCATTCTCGGGGCCCGACTGGGCGTCGATATCGGGGGAACCTTTACGGATGTCGTGCTCGAGCAGGACGGACAGCGGTTCTCGACCAAGGTCCTGACCACGTATACCGCCCCTGAGGATGCGATCATCGAAGGCATGCACCGTGTCTGCGAGAAGGCCGGCATCGCGGCCTCGGCGATCGGGCAGATCATCCATGGCACGACGCTGGCGACCAATGCGCTGATCGAGCGGCGCGGCGCCAAGACCGCTCTCATCACCACCGAAGGCTTTCGCGACGTCATCGAGATGCGCACCGAAAGCCGCTTCGAGCAATACGACCTCAACCTGACGCTGCCGGAACCGCTGCTGCCGCGCAACCGCCGCTACACGGTCAAGGAGCGCATGGATGCGCGCGGCAACGTCCTGATCCCGCTCGATCGGGCCGCCGTCGAGACCCTCGTCGATGAATTGCGCGAAGCCGGCTACGAGAGCGTCGCAGTCGGACTGCTGCATTCCTATGTCAACGACGCGCATGAGCGCCTGATCCAGGAGGTGCTGACTGCGCGCCTGCCGGGCGCGATGGTTTCGCTCTCATCGGAAGTCTCGCCGCAGATGCGGGAATACGAGCGCTTCAACACGACGATCGCCAACGCTTTCATCAAGCCGCTGATGAAGAGCTATCTCGTCCGGCTCAAGGGGCGACTGGCAGCCGAGGGCGCTTCCTGCCCGATCTTCCTGATGCATTCGGGCGGCGGCATCATCTCGCTGGAGAGCGCCTCGGAATTCCCGGTTCGCCTCGTCGAATCCGGCCCGGCAGGCGGCGCCGTCTTCGCCGCCGACATCGCAGCGCGGCACGGGCTGAAGAAGGTGCTCTCCTTCGACATGGGCGGCACCACCGCCAAGATCTGCCTGATCAAGAACTATACGCCGAAGACCGCCCGCGTCTTCGAGGTCGCCCGGACATATCGCTTCAAGAAGGGCTCAGGCATGCCGATCTCGATCCCGGTGATCGATATGGTCGAGATCGGGGCCGGCGGCGGCAGCCTCGCCCATGTCGACTCGATGAACCAGATCCGCGTCGGGCCGGAAAGCGCAGGCTCTGAGCCCGGCCCGGCCTGCTACGGCCGCGGCGGCAAACGCCCGGCCGTGACCGATGCCGACGTGATCCTCGGCAAGATCGATCCGGACAATTTCGCCGCCGGCACGATCCCGCTCTTCGCCGACCAGTCGGCCGCGGCGCTGACAGCCGAGATCGGCGGCAGGCTGGGCATGGACGCCCAGGAAAGCGCCTGGGGTGTCGCCGAGGTCGTCGACGAGAACATGGCCAACGCCGCCCGCGTCCATGCCGTCGAGAACGGCGAGGACCTCTCGGAATACACGATGATCGCCTTCGGCGGC
The DNA here is from genome assembly GCF_058800455.1 of Allobosea sp. GW822-FHT05A11. Taxonomy (NCBI): domain Bacteria; kingdom Pseudomonadati; phylum Pseudomonadota; class Alphaproteobacteria; order Hyphomicrobiales; family Alloboseaceae; genus Allobosea; species Allobosea sp. GW822-FHT05A11. Next base: position 26,722 of record NZ_JBXAMI010000006.1, read on the forward strand.
GCCGCCCCGCTGCATGCCGGCCGCCTTTGCGAAAAGCTCGGAATTGCGCGCTGCCTCGTGCCGCCCGGCGCCGGCGTCGGCTCGGCCATCGGTTTCCTGCGAGCACCGTTCAGCTTCGAGGCCAACCGCACGCTGTTCATGCGGCTCGCCCAGTTCGACACGGCGCGCGTCACCAAACTCTTCGACGAGATGGAAGAGGAAGCGACGCGAGTGGTGCGCTCCTGCGGCTGGGCCGGCGCGATCCAGGCCGAATACAAGATCTACATGCGCTATGCCGGCCAGGGCTGGGAAATCCCGGTGATCCTGACGCCTGAAGAGGCTCGCGCCGCCGATCCGGCCGTCATCCTCCAGCGCTTCGAGCACGAATACGCCAATCTTTTCGGGCGCACGGTGAAGGGTCTCGCGGCCGAGATCACCGTCTGGTCGGTCAACGCGCATACGCCACAGGAGGCGGTTGCTCCGGTCGCTCCGGTCTCGCAGATGCGCGAAGCCCCGGCTGAGGGCAGCCGCTCCGTCTTCGATGCCGGGCTCGGCCGCCGCGTCGAGGCTGAAGCCCATAGCCGCACTGCCCTGCCCGCCGGCAGCCGGATCAGCGGCCCCGGCATCGTCACCGAGGACGAGACCACCATCATCCTGCCGTCGAGCCGCTTCGCCGTCACGCTGAACGACGGCTGCATCGACATCCGCCTTGCCGAAGCCGCACCCGCCGCTGCCATCGCCGCGCGGAAGGAGCCCGCCCATGTCTGAGATCTCCAAGGTCGCCTATCAGGTCATGTGGAACCGCCTGATCTCGGTCGTCGAGGAACAGGCCCAGGCGCTGATCCGCACCTCCTTCTCGACCTCGGTGCGCGAGGCGGGAGACCTTTCCGCTGGCGTCTACAACGAGAAAGGCGAGATGCTGGCGCAGGCGGTGACCGGCACGCCCGGCCACGTCAACGCCATGGCCGATGCCGTCGCCCATTTCATCCGCCGCATCGGGCGCGAGAATATCGCCGAGGGTGATGTCTACATCACCAACAACCCCTGGGAGGGCACCGGCCACCTGCACGACATCACCGTCGTCAGCCCGTCCTTCCACCAGGGCCGCCATGTCGGCTTCTTCGCCTGCACCGCCCATATCGTCGATATCGGCGGGCGCGGCTTCGGTGCCGATGCCAACTCGGTCTACGAGGAAGGCCTGCATATCCCGATCATGAAGTTCGTCGACCGCGGCACGGTCAACGAGACGCTGGTCACGATCATCCGCGGCAATGTCCGCGAGCCCGACCAGCTTGTCGGCGACATCTATGCGCTGGCGACCTGCAACGAGATCGGCCATCGCCGGCTGGTGGACATGATGGTCGAGTTCAGGCTCGCCGACCTCGCCGGCATCTCCGATTTCATCCTGACCAATTCGCGCCAGGCGACGCTCGACAAGATCGCCGCGCTGCCGCGTGGGCAGGCCGAGGGCCATATGCGGATCGACGGCTACAGCCGGCCGATCGACCTCAAGGTGAAGATCTCGATCGAGCCGGACGGCGTGCTCTGCGACTGGGCCGGCACCTCCGGCGTCGACAAGAACGGCATCAACGTGCCGCTGGTCTATACGAAGGCCTATACCTGCTACGCGCTGAAATGCGCCATCGCGCCGGAAATCCCGAACAATGCGGCGTCGCTGGAGCCGTTCCGCATCACGGCGCCGGAGCACACCATCGTCAACGCCGTCTGGCCGGCGCCGGTGGCGCTCCGCCACATCATCGGCCATATGGTGCCGGACACGATCTACGACGCGCTCGACAAGCTCCTGCCCGGCCTCGTCCCGGCCGAGGGCGCCGGGAGCCTCTGCAACTTCCAGGTCTCGCTCCGGCCGCGCAGCGACGGCCCCTGGCCCGCCGATCCCGTGCGCGCCGAGGTCCTGACCTTCAATTCGGGCGGCTCCGGTGCCCGGCCCGCACTCGACGGCATGAACGCGACCGCCTTCCCTTCCGGCGTGATGACGATGCCGGTCGAGGCGACCGAGCAGGTCGGCCCGGTGATCGTCTGGCGCAAGGAGCTCCGGCCCGATTCCGGCGGCAAGGGCCAGCATCGCGGCGGCCTCGGGCAGCATATGGAGGTCGGCGCCTGGGAGGGCTACGAGTTCGACATCCAGGCGATGTTCGACCGGGTCCACCATCCCGCCCGCGGCCGGCGCGGCGGCGGCGGCGGAGCGCCGACCACCATCGCGCTCGACGACGGCACGGCGATGAAGGGCAAGGGCAAGCAGTTCGTGCCGCATGGCCGCAAGGTCGTCATGGCCTTCCCGGGGGGCGCGGGCTATGGCGCATCCGCCGAGCGGCCCGCAAGCAGCGTGGAGCGCGACCTCGCCCTGGGTTATGTCTCGGCGGAGGCGGCCCGCGCCGATTATGGCCTGTCCGAGGAGCGGGTGGCCGATGTGCTGGCCGCGTCCCGGCGCGGTGAGTTGCCCCGTTAGCGGCAGAGGCAGCGGCATGGCGGCCTGCGCAGTGCTGCGGCTTGTCAGCGATCGCCCGTCGATGCCTCACTGCGGCCTTCGACCGGGATGGCCCGAACATGGCCGCACTGGCACGACGAGGCCGCCAGACGCGAGGATAGCATGCCGCATTACAACCGCATCCTGATCACCGGCGCGGCCGGGCGTCTCGGCTCGCAGCTTCGCGCCGGCCTTGCTCCGCTCGCCGGGGTGATCCGCCTTGCCGATCGCGAGCCACTCGGCCCGCTTGCTGCCCACGAGGAGGCGGCAATCTTCGACCTCGCCGATATGGAAGCCACGATCGCCGCGACCGAAGGATGCGATGCCATCGTCCATTTCGGCGGCGCGCCGACCGAACGCGAGTGGCAGGTGATTCTCGATTCCAGTATCCGCGGCTCCTATCACATCTACGAGGGCGCGCGGAAACACGGGGTCAAGCGCATCGTCTACGCCTCGTCCGTCCACGCGATCGGCTTCCACGAGATCGGCGCGCATATTTCAGTCGATGCGCCGGTGCGGCCCGACTGCCTCTATGGCGTCGGCAAGACCTTCGTGGAGAGCCTCAGCCGGCTCTACTGGGACAAGCACGGCATCGAGACGGCGTGCCTGCGCATCTTCTCGTCCTTCCCGGAGCCGGCCGATCGCCGGATGCTCTGGTCCTATCTGTCCTTCGCCGATTGCGTGCGCCTCGTCACGGCGGCGCTGAGCGCGCCCTTCGTCGGGCACACGATTGCCTTCGGCACCTCCGACAACGCGGTGAAGGCGGTGGACAATAGCGGTGCCGGCCATCTCGGCTATCACCCGCAGGACAACTCGGAGCCGTTCCGGGCCAAGGTCGAAGCCAGCTCCCCGGCACTCGACCCGCTATCGCCCGCGGGACTTTATCTCGGCGGCAAGTTCTGCGAAATGCCGCATCCGGATGACGAAGCGAAAGGCTGAAGGCCATCCCCCCGTCGAGCCGCCGCAGGGCAGCTTCGGTTGCTGATCGGGCGTTATGCGTGACCATGAACTTCGCGGGTGCGCCGGTGACAGCATGGAAATTATAGGCGCGGCGCATTGGACAGCCTCGGAACGAATACCCATTTCCTGGCATGAGTTCGAAGGAGAGATCCATGTCAGCCTACAGGAAGACAGAAGCTGCGATCGCCAGGCTGTCGCCCGAGGAATATCGGGTCACCCAGCAGAATGGGACCGAGCGCCCTGGAACCGGGGCACTTCTCGACAACAAGGAACCCGGCATCTATGTCGACATCGTCTCGGGTGAGCCGCTGTTTGCATCATCGGACAAATATGAGTCGGGCTGCGGATGGCCGAGCTTCACCAAGCCGATCGAACCGGCGAACGTGAATGAGCTGGGCGACGACGGCCACGGCATGGTCCGTACGGAAGTGCGTTCGACCCATGGCGACAGCCACCTCGGCCATGTTTTTCCGGACGGGCCCCGCGATCGCGGTGGCCTGCGTTACTGCATCAACTCGGCCTCGCTGCGCTTCGTGCCACGCGACGAGATGATCGAGCAGGGTTACAGAGACTATCTCGACCAGGTGGAGGATATCTGATGACGACCGAACGCGCTGTTCTCGCCGGGGGCTGCTTCTGGGGCATGCAGGATCTCATCCGCAAGCTGCCCGGCGTGGTTTCGACCCGGGTCGGTTACTCCGGTGGTGACGTGCCGAATGCGACCTATCGCCATCACGGCACCCATGCCGAGGCGATCGAGATCACCTTCGACCCCTCGCAGACCAGCTATCGCCGCTTGCTCGAATTCTTCTTCCAGATCCACGATCCGACCACGCTCAACCGCCAGGGCAACGACCGCGGCACCAGCTACCGCTCGGCGATCTATTTCAGCGGCGATGAGCAGAAGGCTGTTGCGCTCGATACGATCGCGGATGTCGATGCGTCGGGACTGTGGCCGGGCAAGGTCGTCACCGAAGTCGAGCCGGTCGGTGATTTCTGGGAGGCGGAGCCCGAGCATCAGGACTACCTCGAACGCATTCCGCATGGCTATACCTGCCATTTCATCCGCCCGGACTGGGTGTTACCGCGCAGGACAGGTGCCGCAGCCTGACAAATCCAGGGCTCTTCGCGTCCAACCGGTTTCGGCTCGACGCGGAGAGCCTGTCGGTTGATCGCGCCATCGCGCATGCCTCGCCTTACCCGGATACGACCAGACATCGGGCGCGAATCGATGCGGGCCAAGGCCGCTCGATTTGAACGAAACCTGCGGCAAGCGGCTACAAATGCAGCGCTTTCCGAACCACCATGATCACCGCAGGCGATTAGTTCGACGGACACCCTGTCCGCCATGTCCTGACATCGACATGTCTTGTCCAGCGCCGGCGCCTGCTGACCAGCATGCAGGGCGCCCCTTCGCCCGCGCGTGCTTCTCAAGCCGGCGGCTTGCTCCTACGGTCACCGCAGGACACAGACGCAAATCCCGCTCAGGAAGGTTTCCATGGCGCGCCACCACTTTGCTCCCACGCAATATTCGAACGTGCTCGCCACCCTGCCGCCCGTGCTGGAGATCGCCAGCGGCGACAGTGTCGTCACCACCACGCTCGATGCGGCGGGCTTCGGCGGCGACGGCGCGCAGCATGCCCCGCGCGGCAACCCGATGACCGGACCGTTCTTCGTCACTGGCGCGGAGCCCGGCGATGCCCTGCTCGTCACGATCGAGCGGATGACGCCTAACCGGAAGACCGGCTGGACCTATTCGCCATTGGCGCCCGGCGTGCTCGACCCCGCGATGCTGCACGAATTGCCGAAGCGCGAGCGCTATGAATGGGCGATCGACGCGCAGGCCGGCACCGTAAAGCTGCTCGAGCCCTCCGCCCGTATCAAGGACTGGAGCTTCCCGCTCGCGCCGATGCTCGGTTGCTTCGGCGTCGCGCCGGAACGCGCCCAGGCGATCTCGACCGCGACCAGCGGCGCCAATGGCGGCAATATGGATTATCGCCTGTTCGGACCGGGCGCGACCATCGCCTTCCCGGTCTTCGTCGATGGCGCGCTGTTCTTCCTCGGCGACGGCCATGCCTGCCAGGGCGATGGCGAGATCGCCGGCACCGGTGTCGAGACCTCGTTCGAGGTCGAATTCTCAGTGAAGCTCGTCAAGAAGCAGGGCCTCCGCTGGCCGCGCTGCGAGACCGAGACCGACCTGCTGGTGATCGCGAGCGGGCGCCCGCTCGACCAGCCGCTGCAATTCGCCACGACGGAATTGCTGCGCTGGGTCGGCGAGGCTCTCGGCGTCGATCCGATCGAGGCGAGCCATCTGCTCGGGCAGGCGGTGCGCTACGACATCGCCAATGTCTTCAACCCGGCCTATTGCGTCGCCGCGCGGCTGGAGAAGACCGAGCTCACGCAGGCGATGTCGTTCCGCGCCCGTAGCTAAGCACTCCATCCTTTTTGAAACGCCGTCCAAGAAGACCACGACCATGTCCGAGACTACCGCCGCCCTGAAGGCCGAACTGCTTCAGGCGATCGATCAGCGCCGCGACGAGATCGTCGCGCTGTTGCAACGCTTCCTGCGCATCAGGAGCGTCAACCCGCCGGGCGATACGCGCGAGGCCGCGGCCTTCGTGCGCGAGCTGCTTGATGCCGCCGGCGTGGCGCATCGCACCGAGGCCTTCGTGCCGGAGATGCCGAACATCATCAGCCGCTGGGAGGCGGGCCAGCCCGGCCGCCATCTCATGCTCAACGGCCATATGGACATCTTCCCGGTCACCAACGAGAAGCTCTGGGAAGCCGAGATCATCGACGGCAAGATCATGGGCCGCGGCGCCTCCGACATGAAGACCGGGACGCTCGCCTCGATCCTCGCGTTCTGCCAGCTCTATCCGCATCGCGAGAAGCTCAATGGGGCGCTGTCGCTGACCGTGGTTTCGGACGAGCAATCAGGCGGGCGCTACGGCACCAAGTTCCTGTTCGATGAATTCGGCGACGAGATGGAGGCCGATTGCTGCCTCAACGGCGAGCCGAGCGGCCTCGCCAACCTGCGCTTCACCGAGAAGGGCACGCTGCGCTTCTCGCTTTCGGCGAAAAGCATCGGCGGCCATGGCGGCTATGCCCACCGGGCGCGCAATCCGATCGCGGATGTGAGCCGGCTCGTGACCGCGATCTACGACCGCTACCATCTCAAGCTCGCCGCGCTGCCGCCCGAGATCGATGCGGTTCTGACCTCGGCCGAGACGATCGCGGCGGCCGATCTCAATCTCGGCAAAGGCGCGGGCGATGTCGCCCGGCGGATCACCGTCAATGTCGGCATCCTGCAGGGCGGGCAGAAGGCGACGCAGATCCCGACGCATTGCGTCGCCCATCTCGACATGCGCATCCCGATCGGCTCCGACCGCGACGCGATCCGCGCCGATCTCGAAACCCTCGCCCGCGAGGCCGATTGCGAGATGGTGGTCAACGAGGACCACAGCTATCCGGCGAGCCTGACCGATCCGTTCAGCGAGATGGCCAATATCCTGCGCGGCAATATCCGCGAGCTGCTCGGCCATGACGCGCCGCCGGTCTCCAGCTTGGGCGGCACCGACACCCGCTACTGGCGCTGGCGCGGCGTGCCCGCCCTGATCTGCGGGCCTTCGCCGATCAGCATGGGCACCGACGAGGAGCATGTCACCATCGACGAGGCGATCGCGGTGATGAAGCTGCACGTCGCCTGCGCGGTCGACTATCTCGGCTCGACGGGGCCGGCGGCCAAGTAAGGCTCAGGCCTCGGGGACCGGCGCCTCTTCGGCCAGCAGGCCCTCGGCCTTTAGATCGCGCCAGAGCGCGGCCGGTACCGGCCGCGCGACGAGGTCGAGATTGCGGGCGACCTCCTGCGGCGTCACCGCGCCGAGCACGATCGTCGCCACCGCCGGATGGGCGGCGCAGAAGGCGAGCGCCGCTTGCGGCAGGGCGACGCCATGGCTGGCACAGACCGCCTCGATCCGGGCAACGCGCGCCAGTACCTCCGGCGGCGCCGGCTTGTAATTGTAGAAGGCGCCGGGTCTGGCACCGGTGGCGAGAATGCCGGAGTTGAAGACTCCGGCCAGCATCACCGCGATCTTCTTCTCCAGCGCCAGCGGCAGGAACTCAGGCAGGGCGCCCTGCTCCAGCAGCGAATAGCGGCCGGCCAGCATCATCACATCGAAATCGCCTGATCGAGCGAAGCGGACGCACATCTCGGCCTCGTTGACGCCGACGCCGATGGCCCTGACCGCGCCGGACGCACGCAGCCTCTCCAGCGCGCGATAGGCGCCGTCCATCGCCTCGGAGAAGCGCTGCTCCATCCTGTCGCCATGGGTCCAGATATCGACGTCATGGATCAGCAGGATGTCGATATGGTCGGTGCCGAGGCGGAGCAGGGACTGCTCAAAGGAGCGCATCGCGCCATCATAGGTATAGTCGATCACCGCCGGGTGCGGCAGGCCGCCGGCATAGCCCGAGCCGTCGCGCTTCGGCTCGCCGGCCTGCATCCAGCGGCCGACCTTGGTGGAGATGATGACGCTGTCGCGCGGCACGCTGCGGAGTGCGGCACCGATGCGGTGCTCAGAGAGGCCGTGGCCGTAGAGCGGCGAGGTATCGACGAGATTGATGCCGGCCGCGAGCGCGGCACGGACCGTGTCCTGCGCCGCGGCCTCGTCGAGATGCCCATAGAGATCACCGAGCGGTGCGCCGCCAAAGCCGATCAGGCTGGGGATGAGGCCCGCGAAGGGACGGCCCGGCGGAACGGGGGAGGACGGAGCGGCCGCGTTCGCCATGGAAGACCCGTTTCAGACGAGGGACCGCAGAGTTGCGGATCGGCGGCAGGCGCGCAAGCCCACCGCCGATCGCAGACGCAGATCAGCCGCGCTGGGTCAGGTCGGCCGGCAGGTCGCGATTGTGGAATTTCTTGAAGACGGCGTTGAGTTCGCCATCGGCAACCTTCTTCTTGATCCAACCGTCGAGCCAGGACTTCAGTTCCGTCTCGCCCTGCGGCAGTGCGATGCCGAGATTAAGCTCCTGCTGCACGAACTTGGTCGCGAGCTTGGCGCCGCTGCGCTTCTCGTTCATCGCGGCGAGCACGGCGGTCTGGGTCGAGACGATGTCGACCTGGCCGGAGACGACGGCGGTGATCAGGGTCGCGTCGTCCTCGAAGCGGACGATCTCGGCGCCCTTGGAATTCTGCGTCACCATCTGGTCGTTGACGGTGGCGCGGGTCACCGCGATGCGCTTGCCGGTCAGGTCCTTGTAATCCTTGATCTCGACGCCGTCGGGGCCGGCGACGATGATGTTCAACGTCGCATAGGGCACCGAGAAATCGACCGCCTTCTTGCGCTCGGCGGTGATGCCGAGATTGGCGACAAGGATGTCGGCCTTGCGGGTCTGGATCGTCGGCACGCGGGCAGCGTTGGTGATCTCGATCAGCTCGAGCTGGACGCCCAGATCCTTGGCGATCAGCTTCGCGGTCTCGACATCGGAGCCGGTCGGCTTGAGCTGGCCGTCGACGAAGGCGAAGAGCGGCACGCCCATCGCGACCGCGACGCGGATCTTGCCGGCCTTCTTGATGTCGGCGAGCTGATCGGCATGGGCTGCGCTGCCCAGGGCAAGGAAGGCGCCGGCGGTCGCGGCGAGACCGAGGGCAGAGCGGCGGGTGATCGTGGTCATGGTCGTTTCCCTTTTCGTTGTCGTTATGGTCGTCGGGCGGCCGGACGGCCGCGGGATCGTCAGAGCCCGTTGGCGAGGAATTCCCTGAGCTCGGGGGTCTGAGGATTTGCGAGCATCTCGCCGGCGCCGGTCTCCCAGACCTTGCCGGTGTGCATGAAGATGACGCGGTCGGCGACGCGCCGGGCGAAGGCCATCTCGTGGGTGACGACGAGCATGGTCATGCCGCCCTTCGCCAGCGCTTCCATGACCTTGAGCACCTCGCCGGTGAGATGCGGATCGAGCGCCGAGGTGACTTCGTCGAACAGCATGACCTTGGGCTCCATCGCCAGCGAGCGGGCGATAGCGACCCGCTGCTGCTGGCCGCCGGAGAGCTGCTCTGGATAGGCATCGATCTTGTCGGAGAGGCCGACGCGGGCGAGCGCCTCCACGGCGATATGGCGGGCTTCCGCCTGCGGCGTCTTGCGCACGCGCCGGGGGGCCAGCGTGATGTTCTCTGCCACCGTCAGATGCGGGAAGAGGTTGTAGCTCTGGAAGACCATGCCGACATCGCGGCGCAAAGCGCGCAGGTCGAGCTGGGGATCGTCGACGCGCCGGCCATGGACCTCGATCTCGCCCGACTGGATCGTCTCCAGCCGGTTGACGCAGCGCAGAGCCGTCGACTTGCCCGAGCCGGACCGGCCGATGACGGCCACGACCTCGCCCGGCGCCACGTCGAAGGAGACGCCCTTCAGGACCTCCACCTCGCCGAAGCGCTTGTGGACGTCACGCAGGCTGACGGCGGCCGACATTGAGTTTCCTTTCGAGCGCCCGGCTGAGCCGCGACAGCGGGTAGCAGAGTGCGAAATAGAGGGCGCCTGCGATGCCGAAGACGAGGAAGGGCTGGAACAGCGAGTTGTTGATGACCTGGCTGGCGCGGGTCAGCTCGACGAAGCCGACGACCGAGGCGAGCGAGGTGTTCTTGAGCACCTGAACGAGGAAGCCGACCGTCGGCGGCGTCGCGATCCGCATCGCCTGCGGCAGGATGACGTCGACCAGCGTCTGCCAGCGCGTCAGGCCGAGGCATTCGGCCGCCTCGCTCTGGGTGCGCGGCACGGACTGGACACAGCCACGCCAGATCTCGCCGAGGAAGGCGCTGCAATAGATCATCAGCGAGATCGCGGCGGCGAGCAGCGCCGGCAGCTCGATCCCGACCACGGCGAGGCCGAAATAGATCAGGAACAGCACGATCAGCAGCGGCGTGCCCTGGATGACGTCGACATAGATCATCGACACCGCCCGGATCCAGCGGGTCCGCGCGGTGCGTGCCAGCATCACCACGAAACCGGCGAGGCTGCCCAGCCCGAAGGCGAGCACGGTCAGCACGACCGTCCAGAGCGTCGCCTGCAGCAGATACACGAAGTGAACGAGGGTGAAGCCGCCCATCACGCCCTCACAGAGCCGTGCCGAGGCGCCGGCGGCGCGGGAAGATGATCTGGCCGAAGCCGTAGAAGGCGAGCTTCAGGAGGACGGCGAGCAGGAGATAGAGAACGGCGACGACGATGTAGGTCTCGAAGGCGCGGAAGGTGAAGGACTGGATGTTGTTGGCGACCGCCGTCAGCTCCTCGGCCGAGATCTGCGAGGTGATCGAGGAGGCCAGCATCATCAGCACGAACTGGCTGGTCAGCGCCGGATAGACCCGCTCCAGCGCCGGGCGCAGGATCACGTCCCAGTAGATCTGCGGCTGCGAGAGGCCCAGCGCCTGCGCCGCCTCGATCTGGCCGGGATGGATCGTGTCCATGCCGGCCCGGACGATCTCGGCGGTATAGGCGCCGACATTGATGACCAGCGTCAGCACAGCGGCGACCAGGATCGGCAATTTGATGCCGATGCTGGAGAGCCCGAAGAAGATGAAGAAGATCTGGATCAGGTAGGGCGTGTTGCGGATCGTCTCGATATAGAAGCCGCAGAGCCATTGCAGGGCGGGCGAGGCGCTGCGCCGACCGATGGCGCAGAGGATGCCGATCGCCAGCCCGAAGACGACGGCGAAGGCGGTCATCTGCAGCGTGGTCAGCGCGCCGCTGAGGAATTCCGGCCAGTGCTCGACGAGGGCGCCGAAATCGAATTTGTAGCGCATCGTCCGGCCCTCCCCGTCAGCGCGCGAGCCAGCCGCCGTCGACCGGCAGCACGACGCCGTGGATATAGGCAGCCGCCTCGGAGGCGAGGAACACGGCGGCGCCGCCGATTTCCTGCGGCTTGCCCCAATGCCCGGCCGGGATGCGCGCGAGGATCGCCTCGTTGCGGGCGGGATCGGCGCGCAGGGCTTCCGTGTTGTTGGTGACGAAATAGCCGGGTGCGATCGCGTTGACGTTGATGCCCTTCCCCGCCCATTCGCAGGCGAGCAACCGCGTCAATCCGGCGAGCCCGCTCTTCGAGGCGGTGTAGGAGGGGATGCGGATGCCGCCCTGGAAGGAGAGCAGCGAGGCGATGTTGATGACCTTGCCACCCTTGCCGTCGGCGAGCATGCGCTTGGCGACCCCTTGAGTCAGGAAGAAGGTCGACTTCAGGTTGACGTCCATCACCGCGTCCCAGTCGGCCTCGGTGAAGTCGATGGCGTCGGCGCGGCGGATGATACCGGCATTGTTGACGAGGATGTCGAGACGCGAGCCGTCGGCCTTCGCGGCGGCGTCGGCCTGCTCGACGATGCCGGCGATCGGCTGCAGCGTTGCCAGATCGGCGGTGATCTCATGGAAAGGATTGCCGGTTTCCGCCACCAGCGCCTTCGTCTGCGCCATGCTGGAACGACCGACCGCGACGATGCCGGCCCCCGCCTGAGCCATGGCGACCGCAATCGCCTGGCCGAGCCCGGTATTGGCGCCGGTGACGATCGCCGTGCGGCCGGTCAGGTCGAAGGGCGAGGCCATCAGCGCAGGTCCCCGGTGGCGACCATGTCCATGTCGGTGTAGTCGACATTGTCGCCGCCCATGCCCCAGATGAAGGAATAGGCCTTCGTTCCGACGCCGGAATGGATCGACCAGCCCGGCGACAGGATCGCCTGCTCGTTGGCGACGACGAGATGACGGGTCTCCTGCGGCTCGCCCATCAGATGGAAGACGCGGGCATCGGCCGGCACGTCGAAATAGAGGTAGATCTCGCAGCGCCTGTCATGGGTGTGCGAGGGCATGGTGTTCCAGATGCTGCCCTCGTCCAGCGTGGTCACGCCCATGACGAGCTGGCAGGTCTCGCAGACACCGGGGATGATGTACTGGCGGATCGTGCGCTTGTTGGCGGTGGCCTGCTCGCCGAGATGCAGCGTCTTGGCATCCGCTTCGCGGATCACCCTGGTCGGGTGCACGGCATGGGCCGGGGTGGAGAGCAGGTAGAACTTAGCCGGATTCGCATCATCGTCGCTGGCGAAGGAAACCTCGCCCGCCTCCTTGCCGACATAGAGCGCATCGCGTTTGGCCAGAGCGTAATCCTTGCCGCCGACGGAGACCTTGCCGGGACCGCCGACATTGACGATGCCGAGCTCGCGGCGCTTCAGGAAGGCATCGGTCCCGACAGCCTTCGGCGTCGGCAGCACGACCGGCTTGCCCCCCGGCATGGCGCCGCCGACGATGACGCGGTCGAGATGGCTATAGGTCAGCTTGACCTCGCCGGAAACGAACAGCGTCTCGATCAGGAAATGGCGGCGCAATTCGGCGGTGTCGAAGCCCTTCACGGCCTCCGGATGCGAAACCTGGCGGATGTCGATGGTCATGTCGTCTCCAGTCGGGCGACCGGCGGAGCGGCGCGCCGTGGCCGCTCCGAACCGTCGCCCATGTCGAAATAGGGGCTGTTGAGGGCGGCGACCGCGTCGAGGTCGTCGAAGAGCTTGCCGAGATGCTCGCCCATGGCGTGGGCCGCGGCTTCCGCATCGCCGCGGCGGATCGCCTCGACCACCGCGCCATGCTCGCGCAGCACGCGCTCCATGCGGCCCTGCTGCGGCAGGGTGAGCCGGCGGAAACGGTCCATCTGCAGCTTCACCTGCTGGGTGAAGCGCCAGATGCCGGGATAGCCGGCAAGCTCGGCGATGCCGGCATGAAAGGCGTCGTCGGACTGGTGGAAGAGCTCGCGCTCGCCGCGATCGGCCCGCGCCGCCAGTTCATCCATGATGCGGGCGAGCCCGTCGGCCCGGCCGGCGCCATGTTGTGCGGCGAGCCTCGCGCAGGTCTCTTCCAGCGAACGGCGGATCACCAGCGCCTCGGGCAGGGCCCGGAACGGGATCAGCGCGGCGAAAGTGCCCGACTGCGGGAAGATCGAGACCAGCCCCTCGTCGGCGAGCTTCAGCAGGGCCTCGCGCACCGGCGTGCGGCTGACCGCATGGGCCTCTGCGATGTCCTTCTCGACGATCGGGGTGCCGGGCGGGATGGCGAGCGAGACAATCTCGGCGCGCAGCGCATCGCGGATCACCGCGGCGGCCGTGCGCCGTCCCGATGAACCCGAACCCGCAGCCATGATGCCACCGACCGTCAATGCGCGCCCTCCCAAGGCTTTGTTTCGCGATTCATATACTAGTATATTAGTTGCGGGCAAGCCGATTTTCGAGATGCGCGCGCAAACGCATCAGGGCCGCTGCGGTGGCAGCGGCCCTGATCGATAACCAATTGGAACGGCGTGCGGCTTCAGACGGCCGAGGTCAGGCGCCGACCTTGGCGAGCACATCGGCACGCAGGAAGCGCTCGATGAACAGCATGAACAGCACCGAGGGCACGAGCAGGATCAGCGCCGTGATCGAGGCGACCTGATAATTGCCGCCCATCGCCGCGCTGTAGAGCAGGAGCGGCAGGGTCGTGACCTGCGGCACGCCGACGAAGAAGGTGCCGGTGAACTCGTCCAGCGACTCAAGAAAGACGAAGATGCCGCTGGCGATGATGCCGGGCGCCGCCAGAGGCAGCGTCACCGAGAAGAAAGCCTTGAGCGGCGACGCGCCGATATTGCGGGCGGCGAGCTCGAGATCCTTGTCGACGGCGGCGAAGGCCGCGGCCGCGATCCAAACGGAATAGACGAGACCATGCGCGGCATGGACGAGCACCACGGCGAAAACGGTTCCGTTGATGCCGAGCGAATAGAAGACGCGGGCGACGTTGATGTAGATCGCAACCGAGGGGAAGGCCTGCGGCAGCAGGAACAGCACCATGAAGAAGGCGCGCGCCGGCAGCTTCAATCGCGCCAGCGCATAGCCGGCGGGAATCGAGAGCGCGAGCGCGACGAGCACCGTCAGCACCGCGATCCAGACCGAGGTGCCGAGCGAGGCCATGGCGTCGCCGGTCGGGCGGAAGACCTGCTCCCAGTAGCGCGTGCCGTAGACGACCGGCAATTTGTAGGGCGTGTACCAGCGCTCGGCGACGGACCAGAGCGCCAGATTGACCAGCGGCCCGATCAGGAAGAAGGCGAAGGCCGCGAGCGCGAAGGCCGCAAGGACCATGCGCAGGCCGGAGACGGCGCGGATCATGGCGCGTTCTCCTTCGCCATGCCGCGCTTGAGGTAGATGATCGCCGCGCCGGCCGAGATCAGATAGGTGATGACGCCAAGCGCATTGGCCGTGGCGTAGTCGCCATAGGCGTTGATGCGGAAGGCCATGTCGACGGTCAGCATGGTCGGCTGCGAGCCCGCCACCATCATCGGCACCGAGAGCACCGACAGCATCGTCACGAAGGAGAGGACGAGCGCGACGAGGAGCTGCGGCATCACCTGCGGCAAGGCGAGTTCAACGAGGACGCGCATGCGAGAGGCGCCGAGATTGCGGCCGGCCTCCAGCGTGGCGCGGTCAAGCGAGGCGAGCGCGCCGGCCAGCAGCAGCGCGACGAAGGGCGTCTGCTTCCAGACGAAGGTCGCGATGATGCCGCGCCAATCAAGGAAGCTCACCGCCTGCAACGGTTCCATCAAGCCCATGGAGACGAAGGTGTTGTTCATCAGGCCGTTCTTGGCGAGGAAGGTGCGCATGCACTGCGCCGCGACGATGAAGGGGATGAAGAGCGGCCAGCGATAGAGCGCCTTCAGCGTGCCGACGATCCAGCGGTTCTCACCCATCGTCAGCGTGCCGGCGATGATGATGGCGGCAAGCCCGGTCAGCAGGCAGGACGACAGAACGATGATGACAGTGAAGACGACATCGCCGGAGTAAAGCTCCCACGCCTTGCCGAAGGCCTGCAGCGAAAAGCCTCCCTCAGGCCCGGTGAAGGCCGAGATCAGCGAGAAGCAGAGCGGATAGAGGAACAATGCCGCGACGAGCGCGAGGCCGGGCGCGATCAGCAGCAAGGCGAGATTGCGTTGGGAAAGGGACATTCTCGGTTCCGGCTAACCAATCGCGCTGAGCTAGAAGGGGTGTCATGGCCGGGGCTTGACCCGGCCATCTCGAAAACCAGAGCGAGCTGGTCATGAAATCCTCGGATCAAGCCCGAGGATGACGGAGGGCGTGGCACGAGTTGACGCGGAGGCCACGCCGCCCCGTCAGGCGAACCTCAGTTCGCGACCTTCTTCTCGTAGCCCTCAAGGATGTCGTTGAAATAGGGCGCGATCGGGAAGGGCTTGCCGTTCTTGGCGAGCTCAGCCGGGGTGACGTCGGTGAAGAGCTTGTCCCAGGCGGCCTTGTCGAGCTTGCCTTCGAGGTTCTTGGCGTCGATGCCCGGATACCAGTTGAACTTCTTGACGATGCCGTCGGCCTGGACCTGCGGCGAGGTCGCGAGCGCGATGAAGGCCTCGGCCAGCTTCTTCTGGGCCGACTTCTCCGGCACGGCATAATACATCGGCTGGCCGGGCATGCCGGGCGAGACGAGCTTCAGCTTCATGTTCGGCGGCAGCTTGCCGTCGGCCTGCCAAGAATAGAACATGTCGACCCAGACCGGGCCGATCGCGATCTCGCCGCGGTTCAGCATGTCGAGCGTGCCGGCATTGCCGGGGGTGATCACGACATTGGCATTGAAGGCCTTGAGATCGGCGAAGGCCTTGTCCCAGCTCGTCTTGGTAGCCGCGTCATAGGGGCCCTTCATCAACTTCTCGGCGTCACCGCCGAAGGCATAGACCCAGCCGGCGACGAAGGAGACGCCGGACATGCCGCCCTTGATGCCGTTATAGCCGAACTGCTTCGGGTTCTTCTTGGCCCAATCGGCGAGCTCGGCGAAGGTCGCCGGCGGCGTCTTGACCATGTCGGCATTGTAGGCGAGCGCGGTCTGCGACTGGAACATCGGAATGACGAAGCCGCTGACATCGGTGCCGAGCGAATTCTTCGCGGAGTCACCGGTGGCGAGCTTGGCCGTCTCGACATTGGCCGTGTACTTGTTGAGCAGGCCTTCCTTGACCATCTGGCCGGCCGCTTTCTGATGGATGACGAGCACGTCGAAATCGGTCGAGGCCGCGCCCTTCTGGGCGTCGAGCTTCTCGTAGATCTTCTGCGAACCGGAATCGCCCGGGCCGGTACCGACCGAGACGACCTTCACGCCGGGATGGGCCTTCTCGAACATCGGCCCGAGATAGTCCTTGACGTAGTCGACCATGTTCTGGTCGCCGGCGGAGGCGACGTTGAGGGTCTGCGCGGATAGCGGCGATGCCACGATCAGCGCAGCAAGCGAGCAGGCAAGCGTGAGGATGCGCATGGGTCTGACTCCCTGTCAGGCGGCAATCCCGGCCTCGGTCGCCGGGAAGATGTGAAGGCGCTGCAGCGGAATGCGCAGCCCGACCTTCGTTCCGAGTTCGTGACGGCCGGTATCGTCGACCGTGATCTGGCGGCCGGCGGCTTCGACCTTGTAGCGGTAGATGCCACCGGGATAGGCGCGCGCGGCGATCGTGCCGGGGACGACGAGATCGCCGCCGGCCGCCGCCGCATCAAGGGCGCCGAGGCTCGCGACGTCGTCGCGGAAATAGGCGAGCGCATCACCGTTCGGCAGCACTGCTGCCGCAGCGCCTGCAAGCGTCGCGCGGGCCTCGCCGGCCGCGACGGAAGCCCGGCCCTCCTCGCGGTTGATGCTGAGCGGCAGGACATTCTCCGCGCCCATGAAATTGGCGACGAAGGCGCTGGCCGGGCGGTCATAGACCTCCTCGGGCGTGCCGACCTGAGCGACCCGGCCAGCCTGCATGATGACGAGCCGGTCGGCCATGGTCATGGCCTCCTCGCGGTCATGGGTGACGTGGACGGCGGTCAGGCCGAGCCGCTGCTGAATGGCGCGGATCTCGTGGCGCATCACCATGCGGATCTTGGCGTCGAGATTGGAGAGCGGCTCGTCGAGCAGGAGGATGCCGGGATCGATCGCAAGCGCCCGGCCGAGCGCAACGCGCTGGCGCTGGCCGCCGGAGAGGGCCGTGACCTTGCGGTCCTCATACCCGGCAAGCCCGAGGAAACCTAGCATCTGGCCAACCTTCGCGGCGATCTCGGCCTTCGACTTGCCCCGCAGCTTGAGGCCGTAGCCGATATTCTGGAGCACGGTCATATGCGGCCAGAGCGCATAGGACTGGAAGACCATAGCCATGCCGCGCTTTTCCGGCGGCAGTCCGGCGACATCCTTGCCGCCGACGACGATCGAGCCTTCCTCGACCGGAACGAAACCGGAGAGCGAGCGCAGCAACGTGGTCTTGCCGCAGCCGGAGGAACCGAGGAGCGCGGTGAAGCTGCCGGGCGTGAAATCCAGATCGATGCCGTGCAGCACGCGCGTGCCGCCATAGGCGACCTTGAGACCGCGCACGCCGATGGCTGCGCCGCTACCCGCTCTGGCTTGCGTTTCCGGCTGCAAGGCGCCTACTCCCCCGGCTCTGCTCTTATCGCCTGACAATGGAATATTTCTTCCATCGCCGGCTCAGTTGAAATAAACGTTACGCACGGGGCGCAGTCTATGCAAGAGCTTTGTGAAACTCGGATGACAGTGCGGATTCATTCTCTCTGGCTGATGCCGGCGCCTGCGGACGAAGCGATGCTGGCCGGAATCATCGGCGAGCTGTCGGGCCGTTTCGGCACGCCGCTCTTCGCCCCGCATCTGACATTGCAGGGCGACACCGAGACGACGCCCGAGCTGCTGAGGCAGGCGATCACCGCGGCCGCCGGGGCGGTCGAGGCCTTCGCGGAGCCGGTCTCCGTCGTCGAAGGCAGCGACGCCTATTTCCGCTCGTTCTATGCCCGCTTCGCCGTCTCGCCCGCTTTGGCGAAGCTGAAGCAGTCGCTCGATCCCAGCGGCTTCGCGAGCTTCATGCCGCATGTCTCGCTGCTCTATGGGGAGGTCGAGGCGGGTGCGAAGGCTGCAGCCATCGCCGAGATCAACGCCCGCCTCGCCGGGCGCGCCATCCGCTTCGACCGCGTGGGCATCGTGACCTCCGGACAGGATGTGCCGATCGCCGACTGGCAGGTCGTGGCGAGCGTCGCACTACGTTCAGCCTGAGCCTTCCGGCTATTCTCCGGTCAATTCGCGATTGCGGCGGCTGACCTCGTCGCTGTAGCGCTTGATCGCATGCGCCTCGCTGAGGATGCCGACAAGGCGGCGGCTGTCGCGATCGGCGACGACCGGCAAGGCCTCGCTTTCCGCCTCATTGAACAGCTTCAGCGTGTCGCGCACCGACATGTCGGCGAGCAGCATCCGATCCGTGTTGCGCAGGAGATGGCGAACGGTGCGGGGGGCGGGCTCCGCTGCCGCCTCCTCGTCCAATGCCGGATCGGGCTCGTAGAGCGCACCGGGCGGCACCATGCCGGCATAGGCATCGCCCGGGCCGACGGCGACGAGATAGCTGGTCGAGCCAGGCGGGTATTTCAGCCGCGCTTCGGCAATGGTGGCATCGGCCGCGATCTTCGGCACCTCGATGCGCATCATGCTGCCGGCCGTGAGATCGCGCATCCAGCCGACATCATGGGCGCCGCGGATGCTTTCGCCGCGCAGGTGGAAGCGCCAGGTCGCGAAGGAGAAGCCGAAGAGGCGGCGCGTCACCAGCGAGGCCGCGCCGGCCGCACCGACCACGGCAAGCGTCAGCTTGAGATCGCCGGTCATCTCGAGCGCGAGCAGCGTCATCGTCATCGGGCCGCCGACGATCGAGACCGCAAGCGAGCTCATCCCGACCAGCGCGAACAGCGTCTCGTGCCCGGCGAGGTTGGGAAAGGCGAGCGTCAGCACGCCGATGAAGAGGCGGCCCGTCAGCACGCCGAGCAGGAGCGAGGCGAAGAACAGGCCGCCGCGAAAGCCCGAGCCGATCGAGACCGAGGAGGCCAGCGCCTTGGCGACGAGCACCAGCGCGAACAGCATGAGGCTGGCATCGATGCCGAGATAGAGATTGATCGCGCCGTGGCCGGCCGAAAAGACGGAAGGGTTCCAGACCGCCAGCGCGCCGACGACGAGGCCGCCGAAAGCAGGCCGCAGCCAGGTCGGGATCCGCGAGCGCCTGAACCCCGCCTCGACGAAGGCGGCGGCGCGCATCACGACGATGCCGACGAGCCCGCAGGCGGCGCCGAGCATGACGACGAGCGGCAAATCCGCCACCGTGATCGACCCGATCGGCGGCACCTCGACCGCGAGCAATGCGGGCGCGAGTACGCTGTGGGTCACCGTCGCCATGAAGGTCGCGGCCATCACCGGCACGAAGGCCGCGATCGAATAGCTGCCGAGGATCAGTTCGAAGGCATAGAAGGCGCCGGTCAGGGGCGCATCGAAGGCCGCGCCGATGGCGCCCCCGGCAGCGCAGCCGACCATCAGGCGCATATCCGCGCGGCGCAGGCGCAGGCGCCGGCCGATATGCGAGGCGAGCCCGCTCGCCGCCTGCGTGTAGCCGGCTTCGAGTCCAACCGAGGCACCCGCACCACTGGAGCCCATCGTCTGCAGCGCGACGAAGACGCTGTCGCGGAAGGACATGCGCCCGCCATGCAGGGCATTGGCCTCGATCGGATCGATCGGCTGCTTGCGGCGGCGGAAGAACAGCCAGGAGGCGCAGCCGATGACGAGGCCGCCGAGAACTGGTCCGGCAAGTGCGCGCCAGGGCGGGATCGTGGTCGTGATCGAGAGCCGCTGCGTATGCGGCAACCCGAAGATCATCTCATGCAGGAGCTGCGTCGTGAAGGACATCGCCAGCACGACGAGCCCCGCGAGGACGCCGACCACACAGGCCAGTACCACGATACCGATTTCGCTGGAGCGGACGAGCGCGCGCCAGCCCTGCGGCGCATCGCCTGTCCCGGCCGGCGTTTCGGTGGCTTTCACGGTGATCACGGCAAGGCCCGTCAGGCTCGTTCGTCACGTCCGTCCGCGGTCGCATATCGCAGCGGCCGGAACAAGACGGCTCGGCGATAGCGGCCCCGCCTGAGCCGCAGGGCGGCTACGAAATTGGCACCGCGAGACCGGTCTTGACCCGGTCCATGGCGACAAAGGAGCGGAACTTGCGGATATTGGGATCAGCGAAGAAGAGGCGCCGCGTCAGGGCCTCATAGGCCGCCATGCTCGGCACCAGCACGACCAGCATGAAATCGACCTCCCCGGTGACGTAATAGCATTGCTGCACCTCCGGCGCGGCGAGGAAAGCGCTCTTGGCCGCATCGATATCGGGGGCCGTCTCGCTGACCAGCTCGATCTCGACGAAGAGCGTGATCGGATGGCCGAGCGCGGCGGGATCGACGACCGCGACATTGGCCTGGATGACACCCGTCGCCTCCATCCGGCGGATGCGGCGCTGCACGGCCGGCGCCGACAGATTGACGCGCTCGCCGATCACCCGCTGGGGCGTGGTGTTATCCTGCTGGAGGATCGCAAGGATCGCACGGTCGAAAGCGTCGAGTTGATGAGCGGTCGGTTCGGCCATGCCTCATCCCGAGAAAGAAACTTGCAAGGACATGGGACAAATCCAGCGCCTTTTTCACCTGGGATGCAATATCCATTCAGGCAATCAGCCAGACGAGGCCGCCATGTTCCTGCTCAACCATCACCCGGATTACCGCTCGGCCCTGCATCCGGAGGATGTCGCGACGCTGGGGCCGGCCGGTGCCGATGCAATTGCGGCGCATCTGGCGGTGCGGCCGAACCATGTGCCGACGCCGCTGCACAGCCTGCCGGGCCTCGCCGCCGCGCTCGGCATCGGCGCGCTTTCCATCAAGGACGAGGGCCAGCGCCTCGGGCTGGGCAGCTTCAAGGCGCTCGGCGGCGCCTACGCGGTGATCCGGCTCGCGCTGGAAGCCGCGTCCGAAAAGCTCGGGCGCCGCTTGAGCGATGCCGACATGAACGATCCCGCCGTTCGCGAGGCGGCGACCGGCATGACCTTCGCCTGCGCGACCGACGGCAACCATGGACGGTCGGTGGCGCAGGGCGCGCAACTGCTCGGCGCGAAGGCCGTGATCTTCGTCCATGGCGGCGTCAGCGACGAGCGCGTCGCGGCGATCGCCCGCTTCGGCGCGGAGATGGTGCGCGTCGACGGCACCTATGACGATTCCGTGGTCGAGGCGGCGCGTGTCGCGACCGAGCGCGGCTGGACCATCGTCTCCGACACCTCCTGGGACGGCTATGAGCGCATCCCCGGCCTCGTCATGCAGGGCTACACCGCCATCGCCCGCGAGGGGCTGGCGCAGATACCGGAGCGGCCGAGCCATGTCTTCGTGCAGGCCGGCGTCGGCGGCATCGCGGCCGCGCTCGCCGCCCAGATGCAGACGAGCTTTGGCGATGAGCGGCCGTTCTTCACGGTGGTCGAGCCGTCGCGCGCCGCCTGCATCTTCGAGGCGGCCAAGAACGGCAAGCCCGGCAAGATCCCGCATGGCGCGCCGACCGTGATGGCGATGCTCGAATGCTACGATCCCTCGCCATTGGCGCTGCGCGTGCTTTACCGCGCCGCCGATGCCTTCATGACGGCCGAGGATTCCGATGCCGTCGAGGCGATGAACCGGCTTGCGCGCCCCGTCGCAGGTGACCCCGCCATCGTCGCCGGCGAAAGCGGCGGGGCGGGGTTGGCCGGCTTGCTGGCAGCACTGCGCGACCCGCAGGCCCGCGCAGCGCTGAAGCTCGACAGCAAGTCCCGCGTCTTCCTCGTCAATACCGAAGGAGCGACCGACCCCGCGCGCTATACCGAACTCGTCGGCCTCAAGCCGGAGGACGTCGCGTGAGCTTGCCGCCCAGCGAGCGATTAACGCTGCATTCGCAGAGCCATTCGCCCTATGCGCGCAAGACCATCGTCTTCGCGCATGAGGCGGGGGTCGCCGACCGCCTCGACATCATCGATCAGGAGACGAGCCCGACCAATCGCAACCCCGAGGTCTTCGCGGTCAATCCGCTCGGCAAGGTGCCGGTACTGATCACGCCGGAAGCCGGCGCGATCTTCGACTCGCTGGTGATCTGCGACTATCTCGACGGGCTTCATGACGGCCGTCGATTGATCCCGGCCGAGGGCAAGGCCCGTTGGCAGGCTTTGCGCCTGCATGCGATCGCGCAGGGGCTCTGCGATGCCGGCATCGCTTTGCGCTGGGAGACGTTGCGACGGCCGGAGCACCTGCGCTATCCGCCCTTGAGCGAGGGACAGACCGCGAAGCTCGTCGAATCCTTCGACCTGCTGGAACGCAGCGAAAGCTTCGACGAGCCCGTCCATATCGGCCATATCGGCCTGGCGACGGCGCTCGCCTGGCTCGAATTCCGCGACCTCCCGGATTTCCGGATCGGACGGCCGAGGCTGACGCGCTGGCATGAGGCGTTCTCGGCGCGCCCCTCGATGCGGGCGACCGCCTATCACGGCGAGACGCAGGATCGGCCGGGGGCCCGGGCCATTGCCGGATGACCGGCTGACGTCGTAGCAGGGCAGCGCGGCCCTTCCGGCTGCGCCGGAGGCCGTGCATGAAGCTTCGTCCCGATACGCTGGCGATGACCGCCATCCTCGCCATGCTGACGGCGCTAGGGCCTCTCTCGACCGATTTCTACCTGCCCTCCCTGCCCGAGATCGCGCGGGTGATGGAGACGGATGTGGCGGGCGCGCAGGCGACGCTCTCCTCGTTCCTGTTCGGCTTCGCCGCCGGACAGATCTTCTGGGGGCCGCTTTCGGATCGACTTGGACGCCGGCCGGTGCTGCTCGCGGGCCTTGCCCTGTTCGGAATCGCGACGCTGGCTTGTGCCTTCGCACCCTCGATCGGCGCGCTGACGCTGGCGCGAGCCTTCCAGGCGCTCGGCGCGTCCGGGCCGATCGTGCTCGGCCGCGCCATGGTGCGCGATCTCTATGACGGGCCGCGCGCCGGCCGCGAACTCGCCCGGATGGGCATGATCATGGGGCTGGTGCCAGCGGTCGCACCGGTGATCGGCGGGGTGCTGCAGGTCGCCTTCGGCTGGCGCTCGACCTTCCTCGCCTCGCTCGCCTTCGCGCTGGTGCTCGCCGTGGTCATCATCACCGTGATGCCGGAGACGCTGCGGGCGCGCTCGCCGCAGCCGCTCTCGCTTGTCAGCATCTTCAAGGGGTTCGGCACGCTGCTGCACAACCGCGCCTTCCGCGTCTATGTCGCGCTGACGGCGCTGGCCTATGCCGGGCTGTTCGCCTTCATCTCAGGCTCGTCCTTCGTGCTGATCGGCGTCTACGGGCTGACGCCGGTCGAATACGGCTTCTCCTTCGGCTTCGGCGTGCTCGGCTACATCACCGGCACGATCATCGCCCAGCGGCTGGTCGGACGGCGCGGCATGGACGGGGTCATCGCCATCGGCGTCGCCTGCCTCGCCGGCGGCGGGCTCGCCATGCTGGTCGGGGTGCTCACCGGATTCGGCGGGCCTGCCGGCGTCGTCGTGCCGATGGCGCTCTATGCCTGCGGCGTCGGGCTGACCATGCCGCAAGCCCAGGCCTCGGCGATGATGCCCTTCCCGGATCGGGCGGGTGCGGCCTCCTCCTTCAACGGGCTGTGCCAGATGCTGCTCTCGGCCTGCGTCGGGCTGCTCGTCGGGCATCTCCTGAAGAACGCGGCGCTGCCGCTGCCACTGGTGATGTCGGCGCTGGGCGTCGCCGCCCTCGTCCTGTTCCGCGCGACGCGGGGCATCCGCGCGGCGAAGAGCTAAAGGACCCGCTTCTCGCCCAGCAAGAGTATCTCGGGATCAAGCCCGGGAATGACGACAGGGTTCGTCAGCCGCCGAAGAGCCGCTCGAAGAAGTTCTTCTCCTGCGGCGCCGGCGGCACCCAGGCCCGGTCGCTGGTCGGCGGGGGCGCCTCCGGCTGGCGGGCCTCGGCGACCGGCGCGCCCAGATCGAGCGGCCGCGGCGCGCCCTGCCAGAAGCCACCGGGCAACGGAATCGGCTGCGCTCCGGCATGGGCGGCCTTCATGTACTTGCCCCAGATCTCGCCGGGCAGGCCGCTGCCGGTGACGCGCTTCATCTTCGAATTGTCGTCGTTGCCGACCCAGACGGCGGTAACGAGCTTGGCGGTGAAGCCGACGAACCAGGCGTCGCCGTAATCCTGCGTCGTGCCGGACTTGCCGCCGACCTGCCAGCCCGGGATGTTGAACTTGCTGCCGGTGCCGCCGTTCATCACGCCGGTGAACATCGTATCCATCATCGCGAGATATTGCGGCTGGATGACCTGGCCGAGGCTCGTTGCCTTGCGGGCATACACGACCTTGCCAGTGGTCTGGCGCACCTCGCGGATGACATAGGGCAGCACCGACTGACCGCCATTGGCGAAGGTCGCGTAGGCCGCGGTCATCTCCAGCGGCGTCACCTCCGAGGTGCCGAGCGCCAGCGACAGGTTCGGCTGCAGGGCCGAGGAGATGCCGAGGCGCTGGGCGGTGCGGACGACCTCCTTGGGCGTCACCTCCTGGATCAGCCGCGCGGCGACCGTGTTGAGCGAATGCTGCATCGCCGTCGCCAGCGTCACCGGGCCGCGATAGTTGCGCGAATAATTCTCCGGCTCCCAGCCCTTGATCGAGACCGGGGCGTCGTCGCGGATGGTGTCGGGGGTCAGGCCCTTCTCCATCGCCGTGAGATAGACGAGGGGCTTGAAGGACGAGCCCGGCTGGCGGCGCGCCGCCGTGGCGCGGTTGAACTGGCTCTTGGTATAGTCGCGGCCGCCGATCAGGGCGCGGATCGCCCCGTCGGGCGCGAGCGAGACGACCGCGCCCTGAGACGCGTTCAGCTTGGCGCCCTGCGCGGACAGCGCATCGACCAGGATCGTCTCGGCCGACGCCTGCAATTTCGAATCGATCGTGGTGAGGACGGTGACATCGCCGTCGACCGCGCCAATGAAATCGTCGAGCACGTCCATGACGTAGTCGGCGGCGTAGTTGACCGAGCCCGCCCCGACGCGCTCCGGCACCTCGGCCGGCGCCGTCAGCGCGGTCTTGGCCGCGGCCTGCGTGATGAAGCCCTGGTCGGCCATCGCGGCGATGACGAGCTGGGCGCGCTTCTCGGCCGCCTCGGGATTGCGGTTGGGCGCCAGGCGCGACGGCGCCTGGACGAGGCCGGCCAGCATCGCCGCCTCCGCGATCGTCACCGAGCGCGCCGACTTGTTGAAATAGCGCTGGGCGGCAGCCTCGACGCCATAGGCGCCGGAGCCGAAATAGACGCGGTTCAGGTAGAGCTCGAGGATCTGGTCCTTGGTGTAGGTGCGCTCCAGCCAGAGCGCCAGGATCGCCTCCTGGATCTTGCGGGCGGCGGTACGCTCCTGCGTCAGGAACAGGTTCTTGGCGAGCTGCTGGGTCAAGGTCGAGCCGCCCTGCGCCACGCCGCGCCCGCGCAGGTTGGTGACGAGCGCGCGGGTGATGCCGATCGGATCGATGCCGAAATGCTCGTAGAAGCGCCGGTCCTCGATCGCGACGAAGGCCCGCGGCAGATAGGGCGGGATCTCGCCGATGGTGACGGTGCGCCCACCGGTCTCGCCGCGATTGGCGAGAAGCGAGCCGTCGGCGGCGAGGATCGCGATGTTCGGCGGCCGCTTCGGCACGGTGAGCTGGTCGATCGGCGGCAATTGCGACGCGTGATAGGCGATGAGCCCGCCAAGGCCGATAACGCACCAGAGGCCGAGCACCATCGTCCAGTAGAACAGCCCGCCCAGGAACGAGCGGCGGCGATGTCGGCCACGGCGCTTGCCCCCACCGCCGCCACCGCTACGCTTGTTGCCGCGCTTGGGCGGGTTGCGGAGCTGTCGGCTCGGCTCGGGCTGTGCCGGAGCATTCCGGAAACGCGAAGGGCGATCGTCTGGAGAAAGGCGCATGTCACCGTCCACATGGCCTTCGCCACGCTCATATCCAAAGGAGGGCTCGCGCCGCTCGCCTCGTGCAATCCGGTCGTTCATCCTGCCCCGTTTTCGGCCGCCATGCCGCGTCGCAATGCGGTCAGGTCACACAGGATTCAAACATGGCGCTTTTAAGGGTTCGTAAAGCGTGCACTGCGGCGGCACGGACACAGCCGTCGCGCAAACGTGATCGAACTTGCAAACACGCAAACGAAATCGTCATCAAATCGGATATTGCGCAAATTCAGGGGGCTCGCCTAGAACCCGGAACTGGAACACCTGAGCCATCCGCAGTTCTCCCCAACCAAGGACCACCGCATGCAGTTTCTGTCGCGCTTCCAGCCCTATGCACTCGGCCTGCTTCGCATCTTCGCCGCGCTGAGCTTCATCTCGCACGGCACGCAGAAGCTGTTCGGCTTCCCGGCTGCTCCGTCCTGGGGCCTGCCCTCCGCCATGAGCCTGCCCTGGACCGCCGGCGTGATCGAGATCGTCGGCGGCGCGCTCGTCCTCGTCGGGTTCTTCACCCGGCCAGCCGCCTTCGTTCTCTCCGGCCTGATGGCCGTCGCCTACTGGATGGCCCATGGCTCGAAGGGCTTCTATCCGCTGCTGAACGGCGGCGAGGCGGCAATGCTGTTCTGCTTCATCTTCCTCTACATCGCGACCGCTGGCCCCGGCGCCTTCGCGCTCGATTCCCGCAAGAACTGACATTCGACGGCGCATGACGACGAAAGGCCCGCCTCCTTATCGGAAGCGGGCCTTTTTTCATGTCTGAAGCAGGCGGATCAGACCGCCGCGGAGATCCAGCGCGAGAGATCGCTCTTGGGGGCGGCGCCGACCTTCTGGGAGGCGAGCTTGCCGTCCTTGAACAGCATCAGCGTCGGGATCGAGCGGATGCCGAACTGAGCCGGAATCTGCTGGTTCTCGTCGACATTCATCTTGACGATCTTGACCTTGCCGCCGAGCTCGGTCGCGATTTCCTCGAGCGCCGGGCCGATCATGCGGCAGGGACCGCACCATTCCGCCCAGAAATCCACCACGACCGGCTCGGACGACTTCAGGACATCGGCCTCGAAGCTCGCGTCGGTTACCTTGCTCGTTGCCATGACTGGCTGCCTTTCGAATCCATGGGCGGCATCGTCGCCCTTCGCCAGCGAAGCTATGAACGCCGGCCCCTCCGGTCAAGGCGCGTGCACCGCAGGGCGGAGGTGAGGCCGGCGCGTCACGACCCTCCCGAGACCAGGCTCGCCCCGACATTGATCGCCATCGCCAGGATAGAGGTGTTGAAGACGAAGGCCAGGATCGAATGCACGAGCACGACGCCGCGCGCGCGGCGCGTGGTCACGCCGACATCCGAGGTCTGCGAGGTGCAGCCGATCGTGCAGGAGAAATACAGGAAATCGACATAGTTCGGCGTGCCGCTGCCGGGAAAATCGAGGCAGGGCTCGGTCTTGCCGCCGCGATAATAGATGCCGGCATAGTGCAGGGTGAAGAAGGCGTGCAGCAACGTCCAGGAACACAGGATCGTGACGCCGCCGAGCGCGAGATGGGCGCCGCGCTCAGCCGCCGGCACCGCCCCGATGCCCGTGAGCTGGACCGCGATGGCCGCAAGGCTCGCCGTCGCCGCGAGGCAGGATATGACGAGGATGGCGACGGCGCCCTCGTCCTGCTGCTCCGCCCGCGCCCGAATCTGATCGACCGTCTCCGTGAACATCGTCGCTGCCAGCAGGCCGAGATAGAGGACGGCGCCGGCATCCCAGGCGACCAGCAGGCGCGTCGCCCAGCGCCAGTCGCCCGGCAACAGCATCGCGAGCAAGGCTCCCGCGGCCAGAGCGATCAGCAGACGCGGGCGCAGGGCGAGGGAATGCGGCACGAATTTCATGGCGGGAACGATCCCTCGGCGGAAGCGGCTTCCTCACCGGCTGCCAGGGCCGCGAGCGCGGCGTCGAGGCGGTCGGCCTCCAGTTCGAAACAGGCGAGGCTCGCCGTATAGATCACCAGAGCCCGAACCTCCCGCCCCGGATAGATCTCCCGCATCAGCGCGGCATAGGCGGCAAGCTGGGCGATCGTCGTGACCGGGATCGCATCGGCCTCGCGCGGGGGCCGGGCCGTGGTCTTGAAATCGGCGACGACGACGCTCTCGGCGGTCACCGCCAACCGGTCGATCCGCCCGGATACGGCCCGCGCCGCGCCATCCGCCAGGCGGATCGAACCCGCGACGGGGACTTCCGCCAGGGCATCCGGGGCGAAGAGCCCGGCCAGCGCCGGGGCGGCCAGCAGGTGCAGGGCGTCCGTGACGATGGTTGCCCGCCTTTCGGGCGGCAGGGCTCCGCCGCGCGCCTGCGCCAGGGCCGCCGCCGTCGCCGGGCGACGCGCCTCGGGAACGCCCGGCAGGACCTGCAGGAGCAAATGCGCCAGCCGGCCGGCCGCCGCCGCTTCGGCGAGGAAAGGACCGTCGCCCGGCCGCTCCTCGCCATCAGCCGCGGCAAGCGCGCTCGACGGCTTCAGCGGCGGCAAGGGTTCGGCTTCGCGCGCGACCCGCTCGGACAGCCAGGACGGCACGGCGGAAGGCACGGCCTCTCCGTGTATCCGGCCGGTCTCCTCTTCTGCCGACGACGGCGCGGAGATCATGAAGCGCAGCGTCGCCTCGTCGCCGTCGCCGATCGGCTTCAGACCAGCTTCCGACCGCATCAGCCCCTGCTCGATCATCGCGTACCAGCTTCCAGGCGGCGCCTCGCCCTTGGCTTGCACGCCGCAGACGATCAACCGGTCCTCGGCGCGGGTCATCGCGACATAGAGCAGGCGATGATGCTCCTCGACCATCTGCGCGACCACCACGGCCTTGGCCGCAGCGGTGGCCGATACGTCCTCCGCGGCGGCGGGTGGCCAGAGCGGCACGAGCTCACCATGGGGCGACGGCACGGCCAGGATCTTCGGCAGGCGCCTCGCACCGGGCTCAGGCCCGAGATCGGCGAGGATGACGATCTTCGCCTCCAGCCCCTTCGAACCATGCACGGTCATGACGCGGACCTCACCGGCGCTGGCCGAGAGATCGCGTTTCACATCGGCGGCGCTGCCGGCGACATGCTGGAGGAAACCGGCGAGCGAGGGGCCGTAGCGGCGCTCGTGATCGAGCGCGGCGTTGAGGAAGGCATCGAGCGCGTCGCCGGACTCGGCACCGAGCCGGGCCAGGGCGAGATTGCGCCCGCCGCCGGGGCCAAGCAGGTCGGCGAAGAAGCGGAACGGCCCGCAGCGCCCCGCCTCCCGCGTCCAGTGGATGAGTTTCGCCTCGGCAGCGGCGTAGCGCGGTTCCTCGGCCGCCGCCGCCTGCAGGGCGGCACGCAGCGAGCTCTTGCGGTTCGGCGCAAGGCGCAGAAGATCGTCGTCGTCGAGATCGATCAAGGGCGTCTTGAGCGCGGTGGCGAGCGTCAGGTCATCGTCGGGCAGCAGCAGGGCGCGGCCGAGCACCACGAGATCCTCCACCGCCGGATGCTCGGCCAGCGTCAAACGATCGCGGCCGGCGACTGGGACGCCGGCATCCTTCAACGCCTTGACGATCGCCTCGAACAGCGCACCGCGCTGGCGCAGCAGGATCATGACGTCGCCCGCCGCGAAGGGATGGCCGAGATCGTCGCGGCCGGCGTCGTGCCAGCGCCGCAAGGTGCGGGCGATGCGCTCGGCGAGCTTCACCGTGCCGCTGCGCCGCTCGGGTGCGTCGACCGGCGTCGTCCAGGCATCGGGCGGCTCGCCGGTATCGTTCGCGGCGAGCGGCCAGATATCGACGGTTCCGG
Organism: Allobosea sp. GW822-FHT05A11; assembly: GCF_058800455.1. Taxonomy (NCBI): domain Bacteria; kingdom Pseudomonadati; phylum Pseudomonadota; class Alphaproteobacteria; order Hyphomicrobiales; family Alloboseaceae; genus Allobosea; species Allobosea sp. GW822-FHT05A11. The sequence goes on from NZ_JBXAMI010000006.1 coordinate 56,758, forward strand.
GTGCGTTGCGACGGACCGTATCGTGGATTTCCGGCCGCGCCGCGCCGTCGAAGACGAGGCCGCGCGCGTGCTCGGGCAGGGCGAAGACGGCATCGACTGCCTGCATGATGTCCGGCGCCGAGCGGAAGGAGGTGTTGAGGCTGATCGCCTCGAAATCCTGTTTCGCGGCCGTAACCCGCGTCTCGAGCGCCCGGCGCTCCTCGCCGAAGGCTGCGGGAGCGGCGCCCTGGAAGCCGTAGATCGACTGCTTCTCGTCGCCGACGACGAAGATGGTGCGCGGCTTCGCCCGGAGATCGCCGCCGCTGGTGAACTCCTCGGCAAGCTTGCGCAGGATCGCCCATTGCGCCTCGCCGGTGTCCTGCGCCTCGTCGAGCAGGATGTGGTCGATGCCGGCATCGAGCTTGTACAGCACCCAGGCCGCCTCGACCCGCTCCAGCAGCGAGCGCGTGCGTGCGATCAGATCGTCATAGTCGAGCAGCGAGCGCAGGCTCTTCTGGCGCTGGTAGGAGGCGAGCATGCGCGTCACCAGCAAAGCGAGCGCCGCGCTGCGGTCGCGGATGGCGACGGCGTTCAATTGCTCGGCGGCACTCAGAACACATGCAGCTAGTGCTTCTAGCGTAGATAGAAGCACACCTTCGTATGTGGACTTACCCGTGCCGCGAATGTGGTTCTTTATCGTTCTCTCTGGCTTCTTTTTATCGGGCTTCGTGAGCAGGCCCTCACCGCAATATGCAATCGGGTCGCCATCGTCACCGCCGGCCAGCAAGGTCCGTAGATTGCCGGCAAAGGTCTGGCGTGTGTCGCTGCCAGTCTGGAGAGCTTCGATAAGAGGATGCAGCCCCGGCAGTGCTGCGAGGTCGGCGCGGAAGCGTGTCTTGATCGCATCGGCCGACAGGTCCGGCGTGACGCCGAGGAAGACCGCGATGCTGGCCTTCACTGCCCCAGCGTCACGAGCGCGGCCGTTCTCGTCGCTGAATAGGGCGCGTTGGCGCAAAGCCTCCTGGAACATGGTCTCGAAGCTGTCCTGCGCTGCGAGTCTTGCGAGCAGGTCGAGCGCGTGCGCCTCCGGCCCGCTCGGCTCGGCCGCGACGAGGGCAAGCAACTCGCGGCGTGCGGCGCGCAGCATCTCGGCCTGCGCCAGATCATCGGCGACCTCGAAACGGGGCGGCACATTCGCCTCGAACGGGGCAGCCTGCAGCACCCGCGTGCAGAAGGCGTGGATGGTCTCGATGCGCAAGCCGCCCGGCGTCTCCAGCGCCTGCGCGAAGAGGCGGCGGGCCTTGGCCCGCTCGGCCATCGTCGGCACCTGACCCGTGAGATTTGCCAGCTCGCGCCCCAACGCCTCGTCGGGGAGTGTCGCCCATCCCCCCAGCGCCCTGAAGATGCGGTTCTCCATATTGGCGGCCGCCGCCTTGGTATAGGTGATGCAGAGCATCCGGCCGGGCGGGACATCGTCGAGCAGCAGCCTGAGCACGCGGTTGACCAGCACATGGGTCTTGCCCGAGCCGGCATTGGCCGAGACCCAGGCGGAAAGGCCGGGATCGGCGGCCTGCGCCTGGCGCTGGTTGGTCAGCGACGGGACGATCCAGCCGGGCCTCATGCCTCGCCCCCCTCGTCGCCACCGGGCGCCGCCGACCATTCCTTCACGCGAGCGAGATGGTCATAGGGGCTGGCATAGCGGATATAGTCGGGCGCGCGGCGCGAGACGAAGGGCTCGCGGCCCGAGCGAAGGGCGCCGAGATATTCGAGCAGGCGCTCGAGATGAAGCGCGGCGACATCGGCCAAAGACTCGTCACCGAACTTGAGCGGCGCGCTCGTTCCCCAGCTCTTGGGATCGTGGTGGAGCTTGATATAGAGCACGTCGTCGACCGGCAGCGGCCCGGCCAGCCCCTTGAAGCCGGCGCGCGCAGCCAGATCGGCTTCCAGCGTCAATTGCGGTGCAAAGCCCTTCTCGACCTGCTTCTTGGAGGGCGGCACACCCGTCTTGAAATCGACGATGCGCAGCGAAGGTGTCCGCGTCAGCTCGATCCGGTCGGCCTTGCCGCTCAAGCGGAATTCGCTGCCATCGGCGAGCGGGAAGCTCGCGGCCGTGAAGAGCTCGACGCCGATGCGGCCGATATCGCCGCGTCGGCGCTCCTCCCAGCGGATGAAATGGCCAGCCGTCAGCAGGAAGCGCGGCCACCAGAAGGCCTTGACCTCCGGCACGTCGTCATAGGCACGGAAGAGCCGGGCGCCGATCTCGACCAATTGGCCGAGCGCATCCGCCGGCAGCCCTTCGGGATAGGTCGTGGTGAATTCCTCGACGATGCCGTGCAAGAGCTTGCCGCGATCCTGCGCGGTCGGGTCCGCCACGAGATCATCGAGCGCGTCGAGCTTCAGGATCTTGCGGGCATGGATCTGGTAGGGGTCGCGATACAGCGTCTCGACCTCGGTAACGCTGAGCGAGAGCGGCTGGAGATTGCGTGGCGGGCGCGGCGCCGGACGGGCGATCGGCCTGGCATCGGCGGGAGCGCTCAGGACACCGGCCAAAGCCCGCAGCTTCGCCCCCTCGTCCACGGCCTTCGCCCAGACCGGCTGCGGCGTCACCGCCTGCAGGCGCTGCCAGAAGCGCGAAGCGATGGTCTCGGCCTCGCCGGCCTTGCGGGGGCGCGTCAGCGTCACCTGCGGCGCCAGAGCGGCCATGACGAAGTCATGCGCAGTCTGGCCGACGCGCCGCTCCGGCGGCGACAGGCCGAGCTCGGCCCGCATCGGCCGGTTTATGAAGGAATCGGTCGTGGTCTGCGGCGGCCAGACGGTCTCGTTGAGCCCGCCGAGCACGACATGGTCGGCCTCCAGCAGGCGCGCTTCGAGCAGCCCCCAGATCGCGACGCGCGGATAGCCGGGCGTTGCACGCTTGACCACGGTCTCGGCCAGCAGCCCGTCGAGGATGGCGACGAAATCCCGCGCCGTGCCATCCGGCGGCATGACGGCCTCGGCGGCGGCGAGTTCGTCGAAGAGCCCTGACAGGGCCTCGCCATCCGGCCCGACGAAGGCGAGCGGCGTGCCCGCCTCGCTCTGGCTGAAGGCGGTGACAGCTTCGCGCGCTGCTGCGACGACGGTGGCCAATGACGGCGTCGCGGCGGCGAATGCCTCGCGCAAGGATGCGCTTGCTGCCCCGAGTCCACGCAATACGGCAGCGGCGGCCGCCTGGTCCTCCGCCGCCAGCCGGGCGCGCGGACGCGGAACGTGCCCGCTTTTGCGGATCGCCTCCCAGTTTGCGAGCGCGACTTCCAGTCCCGGCATCCCCTGGCCCACCGCCTGCCCGCGCCATGTCCCGATATCGAGCGCGGCAGCGCCGTGTGTCAGCGCCGCCTTCCCGAGGCTGAGCCGGCAGAGCGGGTGGGCGAGCAACGGTACAAGCGCGACCGGCGCCATCTCGGCCAGTACCGCTTCGAGGATCAGGCGCAGCAGCGAACCGGCCGGCCAACGCCCCAGCGGCAGGCCGGCGGAATCGTCGACCTCGACACCCCAGCGCTTGAGCTCGACGGCGACGCGCTCGGCAAGGCCGCGATCCGGCGTCACCAAAGCCGCATGAGCGCCGGGCCGTTCCAATGTCTCGCGCAAGGCAATGGCGACTATCAGCGCCTCCTCGCGCTCATCTGCGGCTTCGACGACGCGCAGGCCCTCGAAGCCTTCCGCCGCCATCGCTTCCGGGATGCGCGCGCCGACATCAGACCAGAGTTCTGTGACCGAAGCGGGCAGCATCGCCTCGCGCAGCAGCGCGGCGCGGGCTTCGCGTGCGGCGGCGGGCTGCGCCAGCTCGCGAACATCGTCGCGATCCGCTTCGAGGGTCTCCATCAGGTGATGCAGGGCAGCCTGCGGATGCGAATGGGCCGGCTCCTTCGCGATCGCATCCCAGGCCCGCTGCTCCAGCCCGAGATCGATGCCGGGCAGGACCACCGCTCCGTTCGGGAGCCGGGCGATGGCCGCAAGCAGCCGTGCCGTGGCCGGAACCGTACCGGTCGAGCCGGCGGCGATGATCGGCCCGCTCGCCCCGCCGCCGATGAGCCTGTCGCGCTCGGCCGCAAGCATGCGGTTGCGGAAGGCGGCCGGATCGCAGGCGCCGCGCTCGACGAGGATTTCGGGCCAGGCCTCGCCGAGAATGGCGAGGAAGCCGGCATTGAGCTGCCAGACGCGATCGAAACGGGCGGCATCGAGCGAGGCGAGTCGTTCGACCGAAACGCCTTCGGTCTGCATCTGGTCGAGCAGGGCCGCGAGATCGCCGGCGAGCCCATAGGCCTCGGCCAGCGTCGCCGGCACCAGCGCGGGCTCGGCCGGATCGAGCTTGAGATGGTTGCGATTGGCCGTGCGGCCCCAGGCATCGACCAGCCGCGTCAGCAGCATGCGGCGTTCGAGCGGGGCGATCGGAGAGACGCGTTCTTCTGCCCAGGCACCGGCCCCGATCAACGCCGTTTCGGCTTCGTCGACATCGCCGAGCGGGACGATGCGCGGCAGTAGCAGCGGCCGACCGCCGAGCTTTCCGGCGAGGATCGTGGCGAAGGCGCGGGCGGCGCGGCGCGTCGGCAGGTAGAGTGTCGCGCGCGCCATCGCCGCGGGATCGGCGGGGTCGTGGACCGGGCCCAGCCGCCCGTCGAGCATCGCCTGCGCCAGCACCTCCAAGAAGGGGGCGCCGGCCGGGATGCTGAACAGGTTGAGCTCAGGCATCGACCGGCTGGGCGGCGGCGAACACGGCCTCGGCCGGCGCGATCGCCTCGGGCGTGCCGACATGCAGCCAGCGGCCTTCCAGCCGCTCGCCGAACAGGCGGCCGCGCGCGATGGCACGGTCGAAGAGCAGGTTGAGCGAGAACGGCCCTTCCGGCGTATCGGCAAAGAGCTCCGGCTTCAGGATCGCGACGCCGGCATAGACGTAAGGTGCGCTCGCGGCGCTGCCCCGGCGGGACAGGCGGTCGTCATCGGCGAGGACAAAATCGCCGGCGCCATCGAAGCCGAGGCTGGTTTCGCGATCGGCGAGCAGGAGCAACATGTCCATCCGCGCGGGGTCCCAGGCCGTGGCCATCGCCTTCATCGCGGGCTGGCCGGTCTCGCGCCAGAGCGCATCGGAATTGACGTGGAAGAAGGGCGCGGCACCCAGCAACGGCAGCGCCTTCCGGACGCCGCCGCCGGTCTCCAGCAGCTCCGCGCGTTCGTCCGAGATGGTGATGCGGGGGCGGGTGCGATCCACGAGATGCGTTTCGACCTGTCCGGCGAGATGGTGGACGTTGACGACCGCTTCCTCAACGCCGGCCTCGGCCAGCCGGTCGAGCATATGGTCGAGCATCGCCTTGCCGCCGATCCTGACCAGCGGCTTCGGCAGCGTGTCGGTGATCGGGCGCATGCGCTGCCCGAGCCCGGCCGCCAGCACCATCGCCCGGCGGATCGGCGGCGAAGCGGTTGTGGTCACGCGAATCTCCGTAGTGATCGGCTTAAGACTAGTCCGTCGCGCCGGTCTCGAACAGCTTCGGCATATGCGCCTGGTACCAGGCCTTGAGCTCTTCCAAGGCAGGATGCTCGAGGTTGCGGCGCAGATAGCCTTCGACGCGCGGCAGATGCTTCAGATAGTCGGGCTTGCCGTCGCGCTTGTCGAGCCGAGCGAAGATGCCGGCGATCTTGGTGCTGCGCTGGGCGCCGAGGATCGCATAGGCGCGGGCGAAACCGGCGAGATCGAAATCGGGGGCATCGCCGCGCCGCGCCGCGCCATAGGCCGCGAGCAAGCGCAGTTCCAGCGAGGCGGGGACGTCGATGCGGGCATCCTGGCCGAGCGAGACCAGATCATAGGCGGGATGGCCGAGCACCGCATCCTGGAAGTCGATCAGGCCGAGGCGGGCATGGCCCTGGCGCTGCTCCAGCCAAATCAGGTTGGGCGAGTGCACGTCGCGCATCGTCCAGGTCTGGGGCGCCGCGAGGATCTCGTCGAAGAGCTTGCTCCAGATGCGCGCGAACTCGGCCTGGGTAACGGCGGGAAGCGTCACGCCGGCGATATGCGGCGCATACCATTCGAGGATCAGCTCGGTCTCGATGGCGAGCGCCTGGCGGTCGTATGGCGGCAGCGTGTGGTCGCGCCCCTCCGCCACCGGCAGGATCGTCGGCAGGGTGTGGCGATGCAGATCGGCGAGGAGCTGCGCCGTAGCCTCGTAGCGCTCGGCGATCGGGCGGCGCTCGGCATCGATCACGCCCTCAGCCCCCAGATCCTCGATCACCAGCAGGCCGGTCGTCAGATCCTGCGCCAAGATCTGCGGCGCCGAATAGCCGAGCGAACGCAGGCCGCGATCCATCGCGACGAAGGCCTCGATCGTCTCGGCGAGATGGGCGAGCGCGCTATAGGGCTTGCCGAGCCGGACCGGGGGACCGTCGGGCCGCGGCGGCGAGATCATCAGCACCGCGGTCTCGCCGCTCGGCCGGGTCAGGCGCTCATAGGCGCGCGTCGAGGCGTCACCGAGCATGAAGTCGCGGCGGGCCTCGCCCCAGCCGGCATCGTCGAGGAGGCGGCGCGATGCCACCGCAATGGCCACGCGCTGCTTCCAGAGGACACCGCCCGAAAGATCGGCGATGCGGCCGGTTTCCGGATTATCGGGGTCGACATCGAGCACGATGTCGATGCGGCGGGCCGCCGGCAGGCGCGTACCGGCCCGGTCAGGCCACTCGACCAGCATGATCAGGCGATCGATATCCTCGACCAGCCCGATATCGTCGAGTTCGTCGGGCGAGCGCACGCGGTAGAGATCGGCATGCAACACCGTGCCATGGCCCGTCTCGTAGCTCTGGACCAGGGTGAAGGTCGGGCTCGGCGCCTCCAGCGCCGGATCGTCGGCGAGCTCGCGCAGGATGGCGCGCGCCAGGAACGATTTGCCGGAACCGAGATGGCCGGAGAGCGCGACGATGTCGCCAGGCTTGAGGATGGCGGCGATATCGGCAGCGAGGCGCAGCGTCGCCGCCTCGTCCGCAAGCAGAAGCCGGTGCGTCCCCGCCTTGCGGGCTTCTTCGGTCATTCGGCGGCATCCGAGAGCGGCACGCCCTGTGCCGGGAAGACGGCCGTCACCCGCGTGCCGCGGCCGGGCACGGAATCGAGCTCGACATGGCCGCCATGCAATTCGACGATCGAGCGGACGATGGACAATCCCAGTCCGACGCCGCGATGGCTGGAGCCGAGCGAATGGCTCTCGAAGCGCTCGAACACCTTTTCCACCACCTCGGCCGGGATGCCACGGCCCTGATCGACAACCGTGATGCGGATGTCCCCGCCTGTGCGCGTCGCGTTCACCGTCACGGTCTGGCCGGCGGAGGAGAAGCCGATGGCGTTGGAGAGCAGGTTGAACAACACCTGGCGCAGGCGCTTGCCGTCGGCCCGCAGCGGGCCGGTGCGCGGATCGATCTCGACCTTGAGGTCGAGCTTGGTGTCGGTCAGCCGGTCGTGCAGCCCGGCCGCCGCCTGGGCGATGGTGTCGGCGACGTCGACATCCTGGATTTCGAGCGTCAGCGCGCCGTTGTCGATGGTGGCGAGGTCGAGGATGTCGTTGATGATGGCGAGCAGTGCGCCGGAGGAGCGGACGATGTGGGAGGTGTAGTCGCGCTGCTTGTCATTGAGCGCGCCGACCGTCTCGGTGCCGAGCAACTGCGCGAAGCCGATGATGTTGGTCAACGGCGAGCGCAGTTCGTAGGAGACATGGTGGACGAAATCCTCGCGCAGCCGCGAGATCGTCTCCAGCGCCTCGTTCTTCTCGGTCAGCGCCCTCTCGACATTCACGCTGGCCGTGACGTCGGCGAAGGAGATCAGTGTCGCGCCATCCGGCAGGGGCGCTGCGGCCATGTCGAGCACCGTGCCGTCGCGCCGCTCGATGCGGCTGCTGTAATCCTCGCGCGCATCACGGACGCCGGTGACGACGCTGTGCAATTCGCTCCAGACCTCGTCCTGCGGGAAGAGCGGCCGGCAGAGCCGGATGACCTCATCGATATGCGGCGCGCTGGCCGCGAGGTCGCCACCCTGGATGCGCCAGGATTGGGCGAAGGCCGGGTTGGAGAGCTTGAGCCGCCCGTCCGAGCCGAACACCGCGACGCCTTCGCGCAGCGAGTCGAGCGTCTCGCGCTGGGTGCGGGACAGGGCGTTGAAGCGCGATTCCAGCGTGAAGCGCTCGGTGACGTCGTCATAGAGATAAGTGACGCCGCCCTGCGGATTCGGGCTGGCGACGACATGGACGGTGCGCCCGTCCGGCAGATACCACCAGTCCTCGCTGGCGCGCGTCGCGGTATAGGCGGCCTGCGCCGCCGCCTTCCAGCTGCGGTAATCGCCGAGCTCGGGCAGGCGCCGCTCGGCGCGCAGCTTGTCGAGAATCTCGCCATCGGTCGGCTGACCGTCGAGGAAGCCCGCTTCCAGCGACCAGAGCGCATCGAAGCCGGAATTGCGGTAGACGAGGCGCTGGGTGCCGTCGAAGACGGCGACCGCCGTCTTGAGCCGATCGAGCGTGCGGACATGGGCGTCCATCTGGCGCTGGAGATCGGCCCGGACCGCCTCGAGTTCGCTCATGTCGGTGGCGAAGCCGGCATATCCGGTCGCGGTCGGCAGTTCCATGATGTCGAGCGTGCGCCGCTGTCCTGAGACGACGGCTGGCGCCCGCAGGGCGAAGGTCGCGCCTTCCCGGCGCGCCCGCGAGGCGGCATCGCGCTCGGTGCGGTCGAGCAGTTCGAGGCCGTTCTTCGCGACCACGGACGGATCGGCAGCTTCGACCGCACGGGCATAGGCGGCGTTGACCCAGGTGAGGCGGCCATCGGCATTGCGCATCCAGGCGGGATGCGGCAGCCCGGCGAGCAGGCTCGAAAGCGCCGCATGGCCCACGGTCACGCGTTCGAGCTCGCCGCGCAGGGTCATGACCTCGGCCCGCTCGCCCGTGACCTCGCGGAAGCGGATCACCGCGCGCCCGGCGACGGGCCGGCCCTCGACGTCGATGAAAGGCCCCGCCTTGCTGCGGAGCGTGAAATTGAAGGCCTCGCCGCGCTGCTTCAGCGCATCGGTCGCGAGTTCCAGACGCTTGGCGTCGACCGGCGGCGCCCAGCTGCCATAAGCCAAAGCGAGCGTCGCACCGGGAGCTCCGAGGAAGCCGCTGTCGCCCTCGAAGATGGGCTCGGCATCACGGCCCTTCCAGCTCACCACCACCTGCGGATCGGCCGCGAGCAGGATCGAGAGCCGCTCCTGGTGGCTGCGCGCCGCTTCGAGATCGGCCGCGAGCTTGGCCTCGCGCTTCTGCCAGCGCGTCCGCTCGCGCACATAGATCAGCGATGTCGTCGTGGCGAAGACGGTCAGGCCCGCCAGGACCAGCGAAAGCCCGCCCGAGCCCATGGTATCGAAGGGTACGGGTGCCAGCCACTCGCTGCGCGCCATGGTCGGAACGATGACCGACGCTGCCGCCAGCGCGGGCAGCAATGCGCGCGGTCGCCAGCCGCCATCTCGCTCCTGTCGCCTCGCCCGTGTCATCCCTGCGTCCGTCGTCTCTCCGGCGGCCTTGAGCCGCCCTGTCCATCGGGCCCGTCGGAATCGGCCGGGGGAGCTGGCAGGGCTGCCATCTCCGGAGGGGCCGATCCACGCTCGCCACCACGCCAATCACGTCAGAGCTTTCGATCCGGCCCGCGCATCGCGGCGGCCGAATCAGCCCCACTCTAATCATCGGTGGAGTCCGTCAGGAAGTGCTTAATGGCAGGTAAATCGTTCGATTTGCCGGCCGAGCCGGCACATTGCCGGAGATCGTCAAGCAGTAGATGCCGTTAGCCGACGAGGCACAATTTGTAGTGTCCCGAAGCCTGATTCCCGGAAGGCACAGACATGAAAAAAGGCCCGGCTGACGCCGGGCCTCACGATCGAGAGCGCCGTGGCGCCTTGTCAGTAGCGGTAGAGCTCCGGCTTGAACGGTCCGGTCACCGGCAGGCCGAGATACTTCGCCTGCGCATCGTTGAGCACGGTCAGCTTGGCGCCGACCTTGGCCAGATGCAGCGCCGCGACCTTCTCGTCGAGATGCTTCGGCAGCGTGTAGACCTTGTTCTCGTACTTGGCGTGATGGTTCCAGAGTTCGACCTGGGCCAGCGTCTGGTTCGAGAACGAGCAGGACATCACGAAGGACGGATGGCCGGTCGCGTTGCCGAGGTTCACGAGGCGGCCTTCCGAGAGCAGGATGATGCGCTTGCCGTCGGGGAACTCGATCTCGTCGACCTGCGGCTTGACGTTGTCCCACTTGAAGTTCTTCAGGCCGGCGACCTGAATCTCCGAGTCGAAATGGCCGATATTGCAGACGATGGCGCGGTGCTTCATCGCGCGCATGTGCTCGACGGTGATGACGTCGAGGTTGCCGGTGGCGGTCACGAAGATGTCGGCGCGCGGAGCGGCGTCCTCCATGGTGACGACCTCATAGCCCTCCATCGCCGCCTGCAGGGCGCAGATCGGGTCGATCTCGGTGACCAGCACGCGGCAGCCGGCCTGGCGCAGCGAGGCGGCCGAGCCCTTGCCGACGTCGCCATAGCCGGCGACGGCCGCGACCTTGCCCGACATCATGACGTCGGTGCCGCGGCGGATGGCGTCGACCAGCGACTCGCGGCAGCCGTAGAGGTTGTCGAACTTCGACTTGGTGACGCTGTCGTTGACGTTGATCGCCGGGAAGGGCATGCGGCCGGCCTTGGCCAGCTCGTACAGGCGGTGCACGCCGGTGGTGGTCTCTTCCGAGACGCCCTTGATCGCGGCGCGGGTCTTGGTGAACCAGCCCGGATTGGCCTTGAGCTCGCGCTTGATCAGCTTGAAGAAGATCGTCTCTTCCTCATTGCCCGGCTTGTCCAGGAACTCGGCCTTGCCGGCCTCGGCCTCGGCGCCGAGGATGATGAGCATGGTCAGATCGCCGCCATCGTCGAGGATCATGTTCGGCGTGCCGCCGTCACCCCAGGTCGCGGTCTTCAGCACGTACTCCCAGTACTCTTCCAGCGTCTCGCCCTTGATGGCGAAGACAGGGGTGCCGGTCGCGGCGATCGCGGCGGCTGCATGGTCCTGGGTCGAGAAGATGTTGCAGGACGACCAGCGCACATCGGCGCCGAGATCCTTCAGCGTCTCGATCAGCACGGCGGTCTGGATCGTCATGTGCAGGCAGCCGGCGATGCGGGCGCCCTTGAGCGGGAACTTGCCCTTGTGCTCGGCGCGGATCGCCATCAGGCCTGGCATCTCGTCCTGGGCCATGTTGATTTCCTTGCGGCCGTAATCCGCAAGCGAGATGTCCTTGACGATGTAATCCGACACGGGTGGCTCCAATCGCTCAGCCTGAATGATGGCGCGCTCTCTAGCAGCGCGCGGAGCGAATGGCAATCAAAGATATAAAGATGTCTTTATATGATTGCCGAAGCCTGCACAGCCGCCGTCATGCTCGGGCTTGCCCCCAGTATCTCATGACGATGACGCCATTGACCCGCAGCCCATCTGGAACGAGATTCCCGGATCGGCGCTGCGCTCGGGAATGACGCGCGAGCTACACCCCTACTCCCCCTCGCCGAACCTGTCGGCGATCAGGGCCGCGAGCGCGTCGAGCGCCGGTTTCGCCTCCGCGCCCTTCGCGACGATGGTGATCGTCGAGCCGATGCCGGCGCCCAGCGTCAGAACGCCCATGATCGAGGTCGCGCCGACCGTCTCGCCGCAGCGGCTGACCGTGATGTCAGCCTCGTAGCGGGCAGCGCATTGCACGAATTTCGCCGTGGCGCGGGCGTGCAGCCCCTTCTTGTTGACGATCTGGAATTCACCGTAGAGGGCCCCGGCGGGAATTTCGACTTCGGGGCAATCGCAGTCTTCGTCCATCCGCCCCTCTCGGCGCCGTTACTTGCCGGCCAACACGCGGCTGGCGACGGTGATGTATTTCCGGCCCGCATCCTGCGCGCTGGTGACGGCTTCGTCGAGGGTCTTCTCCTCGCGCACGCTGGCGAGCTTGATCAGCATCGGCAGGTTGACGCCCGCGACGACGTCGATGCGGCCGGGCTCCATCACCGAGATCGCCAGGTTCGAGGGGGTGCCGCCGAACATGTCGGTCAGGATGATGACGCCACGGTCGGTCTCGACCTGCTCGACGGCGGCGATGATGTCGCGGCGTCGGCTTTCCATGTCGTCATCGGGAGCGATGGCGATGGTCGCGAGGTTCTTTTGGGGGCCGACGACGTGTTCGAGCGCAGCGCGGAACTCCGTCGCCAAATGCCCATGCGTCACGAGGACCAGTCCGATCATTCAATCCAGCACCGGCGAGCGCCGTCGGGCGCCCGGACAAGGTCGCGGGTTATGCGGCAGACGCGAGATATGCGCAAGCCATCGGCCGTCAAACTTGTCGAAATCGTGGTTAGCGGCCGGCGTCTGTGAATAAGTCGAGCGCGTTCAACGCAAGCCTCTCGTCGCCGGCGCGACCCGTCATGCGCAAGCGAGGGAGATCGATGCCTGCGAGGCTGTCGACGAGATCCTCGGGTTCGGGCATCCGCGCCGGCTCCTCGGCCGCCAGATCGACGACGAGCCTGATCACGACCGCTCCGGTGTGGGGTTCGGGCGTCAGGCCGAGGCCGCGCCGCTCGACGACGCCCTCCAGCGGCGCAACCGGTCGCGCCACCAGCCGATCGCCGGTCGCGACGAGTTCCGCCCGGTCATCGGCGACCAGCCGGGCGAAGCGCCCGGTCTGTCCGGCGAGCGCGATCAGGGCCAGCGCGAGCGTCGACTTGCCGGTTCCCGAAGCGCCGCGGATCAGGATGCCGGCCTCGCCGACGGCCACGACGGTCGCATGGATACGCGTTCGCTGACGCGCCCCGGCAGCCATCCCGCCGTCAGGCTGCATGGGCATAAGCCGCCGGCAGACAGACGATGAAGCGGGCCCCGAGGCGCTGCGCCTCGCCATCCGGGCCGACCGGCCCGAGCCGGTTCTCGGCCCGGATCGAGCCGCGATGCGCTTCGATGATCTGGCGCGAGATCGACAGGCCGAGGCCGGAATTCTGGCCGAACCCCTCGTTCGGACGATCGGTATAGAAGCGCTCGAAGATGCGCTCCAGCGCATGGGGCTCGATACCCGGCCCCTCGTCCTCGACGGTGATGAGCACGTCGTTGGCGACGCGCGAGAGCATGACCTTCACCGGCTTGTCGGGCGGCGAGAAGGAGCGGGCATTGTCGATCAGGTTGACCAGGACCTGGCCGATGCGGGAATCATGGCCGAGCACGAGGAAGGCATCGTCGCCCAGGCGCTGGTTGCGGCGATCGCTGCCCAGCTCGATCAGGGCCCGGCCTTCGCGGCGGGTCTCGTTCTGGATCGTCACCACGGCCTCCAGAACCTGGCTGACATCGACCGGGGCGGAATCGTTGCGGGCGAGCTCGGCATCGAGCCGCGAGGCATCGGAGATATCCGAGATCAGCCGGTCGAGCCGGCGGACATCGTGCTGGATCACGGCCATCAGGCGCCCGCGCGCATCCTCGTTGCGGGCGCGGGGCAGGGTCTCGACGGCGCTGCGCAGCGAGGTCAGCGGGTTCTTCAACTCATGAGCGACGTCAGCCGCGAAGCTCTCGATCGCCTCGATGCGGCTGTAGAGCGCCTTGGTCATGTCGCGCAGCGTGCCGGACAAATGGCCGATCTCGTCGTGACGGCTGCTGAAATCCGGAATCTGCTCGCGCGACTTGACGCCGCGCCGCACGCGCTGGGCGGCATCCGCGAGCTTGCGGATCGGCTCGGCAATGGTGCCCGCCAGCAGGATCGAGAGCACGATCATCACGCCGGCGGCGACCGCGAAGACCTGGAAGATCGCGAAACGCTCGGCAGCGATCACCGCATCGATGTCGCCGCCTTGCGTGGAGAGCAGCAGCGCCCCCTTCACCGTGCGGAAGCGCTGCACCGGCACCGCCACCGAAACGATGGTCTGGCCGCGGGTATTGACGCGCACGACGCTCGCCGGCGCGCCGTTCAGGGCGCGGGCGACCTCCGGATAGGACTTGCCATTGGCATTCTCGAAATCGTCATAGGTCGGGACATCAGCCTTGCCGAGCCGGTTGCGCAGCATGTTCCAGGTGCGCTCCAGCAGCGGCGGCTCGTCGGGCTCGCCGACGCGCGGCAGATCGAGGCGCAGCACGTCACCGCGCGAATACAGGCTGCGCGAGTCGATGGTGAGCATGCCGTCCTTGTCGTAGACCCGGGCCCGGGTCTTGGTCGGCGTCACCAGCCGGCGCAGCAGCGGCGCGACCTTCTCGGGATTGATCGAGAAATCGAGCGGGTCCTCGGCAATGCCGGCGCTCTCGCCGGCCTGGAGCTGCAGCAGCTTGTCGGGATCAATGGTGATCGTGTCGATCTCGACCGTGGCGGAGGCTGCGATCGCGCCGGCGATGATCTCGCCCTGGGTCAGCAGGCTCTGGACGCGCGCCTCGATCAAGCCCTCGCGGAACTGGTTGAGATAGAGGAAGCCTATCAGCAGCGCGACGAGCCCGCCGAGATTGAGGACGAGGATGCGCCGCGTCAGGCTGGAGGCGGCGCGCAGCGAAATCGCGCGCGTCAGGCGCCGCCACGCGATGCCGGTGCGGCGACGCAGCACGGCACGCCAGCCGGCAGGCGGTGCTGACGCTCTAGCCTCGTTGTCGACGGTTGCCATGGCTGCGGCTTGCTTCCGCTCGGGAGGGTGGCTGCGGCGAACCCGCCGCGCGTCGGCCTTCCTTGCCTCAGGTTTCCTTGAAGCGATAGCCCACGCCGTAGAGCGTCTCGATCATGTCGAAATCGGCATCGACCTGATTGAACTTCTTGCGCAGGCGCTTGATGTGGCTGTCGATGGTGCGGTCGTCGACATAGACCTCGTCGTCATAGGCCGCGTCCATCAGGGCATTGCGGCTCTTCACCACGCCGGGGCGCTGCGCCAGCGATTGCAGGATCAGGAACTCGGTGACGGTGAGGGTCACCGGCTCGCCCTTCCAGGTGCAGGTATGGCGCTCGGGGTCCATGCGCAGCAGGCCGCGCTCCAGAGCCTTGGCATCCTCGGTGCGCGGGGCGGCGGTCGCATCCTTGGCGCCGGCGCGGCGCAGGATCGCCTTGACGCGCTCGACCAGCAGGCGCTGCGAGAACGGCTTCCGGATGAAATCGTCGGCGCCCATCTTCAGGCCGAAGAGCTCGTCGATCTCCTCGTCCTTGGAAGTGAGGAAGATCACGGGCAAGTCCGATTTCTGGCGCAGGCGGCGCAGCAGCTCCATGCCGTCCATGCGCGGCATCTTGATGTCGAAGATCGCGAGATCCGGCGGGTTCTGCTTCAGCCCGTCGAGGGCCGAGGCACCGTCGGTATAGGTCAGGATGCGATAGCCCTCAGCCTCGAGGGCGATCGAAACCGACGTCAGGATGTTGCGGTCGTCGTCGACCAGCGCAATCGTTGGCATAAGGCCTTCGTCTCTTTTTCTCGTTGCAATATACGGGCTCCCCTCTCGCGGGAGAGAGGCCAAAGCATGGCGGCAATCTAGCCGGAGCGGGGCGATTTGCCTATGTCCCCGTATCACAAGCCGGAAATCGCAAGGAGGTTCCATGGCCAGGGATGTCAAGGACGTGATTCAGCCGATGGACGAAGCCGTCCGACAGGAGGCCAGGGGCCTGCTGCGCGAGGCCCGCTCCGCCGCGCTCGCCACGCTCGGTCCCGATGGCCATCCCTCCGCGAGCCTGGTCGGGCTCGCCACCGACATCCAGGGCACGCCGATCATCCTGATCTCCGGGCTCGCCGCGCATACAAGCAATCTCGCCAATGATCCGCGCGCCTCGCTGCTGATCTCGCCCGGCGGCAAGGGCGACCCGCTCGCCCATGCGCGGATCACGCTGAAGGTCCGTGCCCGCAAGATCGACCGCGAGAGCGAGGAAGGCGCGCGCATCCGCCGCCGCTATCTCGCGCGCCTGCCGAAATCGGCGCTCTATGCTGATTTCCCGGATTTCAGCTTCTTTGCACTGGAGATCGAGGGCGCGAGCCTGAACGGCGGCTTCGCCCGCGCCTTTGCGCCGTCCCCGGCCGATCTCATGAGCGATCCGGCCCATGCCGCCGCGCTCGCTGAAGTCGAAGCCGGCGCCGTCGCCCATATGAACGAGGACCATGCCGAGGCGATCGGCCTCTATGCCACGCGATTGCTCGGGGCGAAGGCCGGCGATTGGCGGGCTATCGGGCTCGATCCGGACGGGCTCGACATGGCGCTCGGCAGCGCGGCACTGCGCCTGCCTTTCCCGACCTCTGTGGACGGGCCCGGCAACCTGCGGCGCATCCTCGCCGAGCTGGCAGGCAAGGCGCGTTCCCAGGCGACGTGACATCCCGCAAGCCGCCGGCATGCCCGGCTCCGGCGAAGACACGCGGCCATTTACCACAGGTTGAAATTCAATCGATTTAGAAAACCTCGCCGCGACGGCGGGCCTTTTCAATGACTTGAGCGAGGCGACGCATCGCCTTAAAGAGCATCGTGGCCGCAAGGCCTCGCCTTCGACGCCCTGGGCCTCGCCACCGGCCCCGGCGCATTCGTGAAGACAACGGGCCGCCCTCAGCATGGCCGGCCTCCGGAGGAATTCAGTGGACATTATCGGTCAGTTCAATGCCGCCCATGGTGCCGAAGGCTTCGGCTTCCGCAAGCTCAAGGCCGTGCACTGGAACCTGGAAGCGCCGCAGCTCTACGAGGAATCGCTGCACCGGGGCGAATCCCAGCTCGCCCGCGGCGGCGCGCTCTGCGCCGATACCGGCAGCCATACCGGCCGCTCGCCCAAGGACAAGTTCACGGTGCGCGACGCGCTGACCGAGAACACGGTCTGGTGGGACAACAACCAGGCGATGAGCCCAGAGCATTTCGAGACGCTGCTCGGCGACTTCCTCGCCCATGCCGAAGGCAAGGAGCTGTTCGCACAGGACCTCTATGGTGGCGCCGACCCCGTCCATCGCGTCAAGGCCCGCGTCTTCACCGAGATGGCCTGGCATTCGCTGTTCATCCGCAACCTGCTGATCCGGCCGCCGCGCGACGAGATCAACGCCTATGTGCCGGAGATGACGATCGTCGACCTGCCGAGCTTCAAGGCCGACCCGAAGCGCCATGGCTGCCGCAGCGAGACCGTCGTCGCAATCGACTTCACCCGCAAGATCGTGCTGATCGGCGGCTCGGCCTATGCCGGCGAGATGAAGAAATCGGTCTTCACCTATCTGAACTACGTCCTGCCGACCAAGGGCGTGGTGCCGATGCACTGCTCGGCCAATGTCGGCCCGAAGGACGATTCCGCGATCTTCTTCGGCCTCTCCGGTACCGGCAAGACCACGCTCTCGGCCGATCCGGAGCGCACGCTGATCGGCGATGACGAGCATGGCTGGTCGAAGGAGGGCATCTTCAATTTCGAGGGCGGCTGCTACGCCAAGACGATCCGCCTCTCGGCCGAGGCCGAGCCGATGATCCATGCGGCCTCGCTGCGCTTCGGCACGGTGCTCGAGAACACCGTCATGGACCCGCTGACGCGCGAGGTCGATTTCGACGACCAGAGCAAGACCGAGAACACCCGCTCGGCCTATCCGCTCGACTTCATCCCGAACGCCTCGCGCACCGGCCGCGCCGGCATCCCGAAGAACATCGTGATGCTGACGGCCGACGCCTTCGGCGTGATGCCGCCGATCGCCAAGCTGACCCCGGCCGAGGCGATGTATCACTTCCTCTCCGGCTACACCGCCAAGGTCGCCGGCACGGAGCGTGGGCTGACCGGCGTCGAGCCGGAATTCTCGACCTGCTTCGGCTCGCCCTTCCTGCCGCGGCACCCGTCGGAATACGCCAACCTGCTGCGCGACTTCATCGACAAGCACCATGTCGATTGCTGGCTGGTCAACACCGGCTGGACCGGCGGCCAGTACGGCACCGGCCGGCGCATGCCGATCCGCGTCACACGCCGCCTGCTCTCCTCGGCGCTCGACGGCTCGCTCAACCGCGCCGATTTCCGCCGCGACCCCTATTTCGGCTTCGCGGTGCCGAGCTCGGTGCCCGGCGTCGAGCCGCATATCCTCTACCCCGTGAAGACCTGGGCCGATAAGGCCGCCTTCGCCGAGACCGCGAAGAACCTCGTCGGCATGTTCGCCAAGAACTTCGCCAAGTTCGAGGACCATGTCGACGACGCCGTGAAGGCGGCGGCGCCGACGAATTACCTCGCGGCCTGACGCCAAGCCCTCCGGGCTGTGCTACGAGAGGCGGCCATGGGCCGCCTCTTTTTCATTGTGCTGAAGCTTCTCCTCACCCTCGTCATTCTCGGCGCCGCGACCTGGGGCGCGGGGCTCCTGCTGTTCCGCCTCTCGGGCACGACCGCGACAATCGCCGCGATCGGCTTCGGCATCGCGGCCTTGGCCGGACTCGTCGGCATCTGGACCAGCGACGCGCGCCTGTCGCTCGGCTTCGCCATGGTTTTCGTCGGTCTGCTCGGGTGGTGGAGCAGCCTCCAGCCCTCGCATGACCGCGACTGGATTCCCGAGCTCGCGCGGCTGCCCACCGTCACGCGCGAGGGCGAGGCCATCACCGTCTCCAACCTGCGCGATTTCCGCTGGCGCACGGAGGAGGATTACGACCAGCGCTGGGAGACGCGGCGCTATAACCTCGCAGCCGTCACCGGCGCCGATGTCTTCCTGACCTACTGGTCGGGCGAGGCGATCGCGCATCTGATGATCAGCTTCACTTTTTCCGATTCGGTGCCGCTCACCATCTCGATCGAGGTCCGGCGCGAGAAGGGCGAGGACTGGTCGGCGCTGGCCGGCTTCTTCCGCAGCTATGAGATGGCCTATGTCGCGGCCGACGAGCGCGACATCGTGGGCTTGCGCACCCATGCGCGGCGCGAGGATGCAAGGCTCTTCCGGCTCAGCGCCTCGGGAACGCAGGCCCGCGACCTGCTCGTCGCCTATATCGCGGATATCAACGACCTCGCCGCCAAGCCGCGCTGGTACAACACGCTGACGACCAATTGCACGACGGTGGTCTACCATCTCGTCGGCAGCGTCGCGCCGGGCTGGACATTCTCGCTACCGCTCGATCCGCGCGTGCTGCTCTCCGGCTACCTGCCGGGCTATCTCCAGCAGATCGGCGCGATCCGGCAGGATATCCCGCTGGAGGAGCTGGTCCGGCGCGCCCGCATCGGCGACCATGCCCGCACGCTCTCGCTCGACGATCCGCAGTTCTCGGCGAAGATCCGCGAGGGCGTTCCGGCCGGGCGGCCGTAAGTGTCATCCCGCACGCGCTGCAGCATGTGAATGCTGCAGCGCAGATGCGGGATCGTGCGCAGAAAAAGGCGCCTCTTCCGCCGCACGGTCCCGTGTCTGCGCAGCGGCACTGCGCGCCGCAGCGCGCACGGGAAGACACTCTTGTTTACCGGAAGAACAGCAGCGTCTGCACCACGAAGAGCGGGATCAGGATCGCCCCCGACCAGAGCATGTAGCCGAAGAAGGAGGGCATCTTCACCTTCCGGTCCTTGGCGATGGCGTAGACCATGAAGTTCGGGGCGTTGCCGATATAGCTGTTGGCGCCCATGAAGACCGCGCCGGCCGAGATCGCCGCCAGCGTCAGCGCCCCCGTCGTCATCAGCGCCTTCGGATCGCCGCCGGCCAGCTCGAAGAAGACGAGATAGGTCGGGGCGTTGTCGAGGAAGGAGGAGAGCGCGCCGGTCAGCCAGAAATAGGCCACCGTGTTGGCGCTGCCATCGGCATTGGTGACGAGCCCGACCAGCGGCGCGAAGGCGCCCGCCTTCCCCGCCTGCAGCATCGCCAGAACCGGGATGATGCAGATGAAGATGCCGGCGAAGAGCTTGGCGACCTCCTTGATCGGACCCCAGGAGAACTCGTTTCCGGCGCGGATAGGGCCGGGCGTGAGCTTGAGAGAGAGGCCGGCAAGCACGAGCAGAACGACGTCGCGCAGCAGGTTCTGGCCCTCGACGGGGACGCCATGCACGGTGAAGGCGACGCCCGGCTTCCAGTTCGCCGACATCAGGATCGCGACGATGACGCCGGCCAGCAACAGGATGTTGACCTTGCCCCAGAGCTTGATGGCGCGGTCCGGCGTCGGGTCCTTGAGCTTCGGAAAGCCCTCTTCCTTGCGGAAGAGAAAACTGTCGAGCGCGTAGAACAGGGCAAGCAGCACGACGACGGCGAAGGCCGTCTCGGGCAGCAGATGTTTCGTGGTCCAGAAGAAATCGACGCCGCGCAGGAAGCCGAGGAACAGCGGCGGGTCGCCGAGCGGGGTCAGCGAACCGCCGATATTCGAGACCAGGAAGATGAAGAACACGACGACATGGACGTTGAAACGCCGGTCATCGTTCGCCCGCAGCACCGGCCGGATCATGATGATCGAGGCGCCGGTCGTGCCGACGAAGCTCGCCAGCACCGTGCCGATCGCCAGCAGCACCGTATTGGTCGCCGGCGTGCCGTGCAGGTTGCCCGAGATCAGAATGCCGCCCGCGATGGTGAAGAGCGCGAAGAGCAGGATGATGAAGGGGATGTAGTCGAGCAGCGCGGTGTGGAGCAGAGCCCCCAAAGCCGGATCGACGCCACGCAGCAGAAACAGCGGCACCAGCGTCAGCAAGACCCAGAACGCGGCGAACTTGCCATAGTGATGCTCCCAGAGATGCGGGAACAGCACCGGGCCGAGCGCGATCGAGAGCAGCATGCCGGCGAAGGGCAGGGCCCAGCCGACACCCATGCTCGCGCCACCGATATCGCCTGCCGCCCAGGCGGCACCGGGCATCGCCACGAGCGCAAGCGACGTCGTTGCGATCAGCCGGCCGGCGAACCCCATCACGGCCCGCGCCCTTACGGCTTCGGCGGTGCGCCGATGACCGGCGGCGCATTGAGGTCGAACCCACCAGGCAGACCCGAAGCACCGAGGCCGGGGATCTGGATCGAGTCGAACTGCTTGTCGATCGCCTTCTGGTCGAGCTGAATCGCGGAGGCCTTGTAGTGCATCACCATGCTCGGGAAGAACACGACGAGCGCGACCATGATGCACTGGATCACCACGAAGGGCACCGCACCCCAGTAGATCTGGCCGGTGGTGACGGGCTCCATCATCCGGCCGGTGACGCGATCCTTGTAGGCGTTCTTCGGCGCGACCGAGCGCAGGAAGAACAGGGCGAACCCGAAGGGCGGATGCATGAAGGAGGTCTGCATGTTCACGCCGAGGATGACACCGAACCAGATCAGGTCGATGCCGAGCTTTTCCGCCGCGGGTCCGAGCAGCGGCACGATGATGAAGGCCAGCTCGAAGAAGTCGAGGAAGAAGGCGAGCAGGAAGACCATCACGTTGACGACGATCAAGAAGCCCGTCGCGCCGCCCGGCAGGCCGACCAGCAGATGCTCGACCCAGAGATGGCCGTTGACGCCGTAGAAGGTCAGCGAGAACACGCGCGCACCGACCAGGATGAAGAGCACGAAGGCCGAGAGCTTAGCGGTCGATTCCGTCGCCTGTTTCAGCAGATCGAAGGTCATGCGCTTCTTGCCGTAGGCGAGCAGGATCGCACCGGCAGCACCCATCGCGCCGCCCTCCGTCGGCGTGGCGACACCGATGAAGATGGTGCCGAGCACCAGGAAGATCAGCGCCAGCGGCGGCACCATCACGAAGACGACCTGCTCGGCCATGCGCGAGAGCAGCCCGAGGCCGAACAGCTTGTTGACCAGCGCGATGACGAAGGAGATCGCCACCATCAGTGACATCGTCAGCACGACGAAATCGGCGCCCGCCTGCAGCTTGGTGAAGAGCTTCATGTAGGCATAGGCGAGGACGAGCGAGATGACCGCGACGACAAGCAGCGACAGACGGCGGGTCTTACCATCGGCGTCCCGCAGGGTCTGAGCCTCCGGCGGCAGGCCGGGCGCGCGATTGGGATAGACGATCGTTATCAGGAAGACATAGCCCGCATACATCGAGGCCAGCACGAGGCCGGGGATGAAGGCGCCCTCGTACATGTCGCCGACCGAACGGCCGAGCTGGTCGGCGAGCACGATCAGGACGAGCGAGGGCGGGATGATCTGAGCAAGCGTGCCGGAGGCCGCGATGACACCCGACGCAAGGCGCCGGTCATAGCCGTAGCGCAGCATGATCGGCAGTGAGATCAGGCCCATCGAGATCACCGAGGCCGCGACGACGCCGGTGGTGGCAGCGAGCAGCGCGCCGACGAAAATCACAGCATAGGCAAGGCCGCCGCGGATCGGCCCGAAGAGCTGGCCGATGGTGTCGAGCAGGTCCTCCGCCATGCCGGAGCGTTCGAGGATCAGCCCCATGAAGGTGAAGAACGGCACCGCCAGCAGCACGTCGTTGTTCATCGTGCCGTAGATGCGCTCCGGCAGCGCCTGCAGGAAGTTCTCCTGGAACAGGCCGAGCTCGATGCCGAGCAGCGCGAAGAGCAGGCCGTTGGCGGCGAGCGCGAAGGCGACGGGATAGCCGAGCAGCAGGAAGACGACGAGGGCGGCGAACATCACCGGCGCCATGTTGATGCGCAGGAAATCGCCGACACCGCCGCCCGCCGCAAGGGCGTCGCCGGTATGGAGGCCGAAGAAGGCGAGGATCGTGAGCGCGAGCAGCAGGCCGGCGACGCGCGGAAGGCGATGAGCGTGCATGGGACGGTTCCGGACTTCTTGCGGGCCGCTCACGAGGCGAGGCCCTGTTCCTTGGCTTGGTCGAGCAGGCGCTGGGCTTCCGCCTCGGCGGCGGCCGCATGGCCGAGCGCCGCCTCGTGATCCTCCAGATCGCCACGCATGATCGCGATCTGCTTGATGATCTCGGAAACACCCTGGAAGGTCAGCATCACGAAGCCGATGACGACGAGCCCCTTGGCCGGCCATTGGGGCAGGCCGCCAGCCGAGAGCGACTGCTCGTTGATCGCGTAGGAGCGCATGAAGAACGGCCAGGAATGATAGACGATCAGCAGGCAGAACGGCATCAGGAAGAGCACATGGCCGATGAGCTCGATCCATTGCCGCACGCGCTGCGGCAGCATGCTGTTCACGATGTCGATGCGGATGTGCTCCTTCACCTGCATCGTCCAGGACGCGCACATCAGGAAGACGGCGCCGAACAGCATCCATTGCAGTTCGAGCCAGGCATTCGACGAGACGTTGAAGACCTTGCGGATGATGGCGTTGACCGCCGCCACGAGGACCGCGACGAGGATCAGCCAGGCGATCTTCTTGCCGATCTGGCTGTTGACCGCGTCGATGACCCGGCTGATGGCAAGGAGACCCTTCACATTCCCGCTCCCGTGAGGGCGCAATTTTGCGCCGTTTCCGCCCCTTTGTCGGCAGGATCGGTATAGGAGGGATGCGCGCCACGCAAGACGGTACGGGTCTTATCCATTGGACGAAAGGCGGAGGGCGCGCCTGCCTGTTTTCGCGTCAGCAGATGGCGGGAGAGTGTCGTCGGCAGCGAAGCGAATAATCGTTATGTTCGCATTCATCTTCGGAGAACATTATTCTCCCGGCTGCTTCCACCCCATCGATTCGAGGCGCAGATGTGCCGCTTCCTCGCCTATTCCGGCGTTCCCGTCTTCCTCGAGGACTTCGTCGCCTCGCCCTGCCATTCGCTGATCCACCAGTCGCTCCATGCCGAGGAAGCCAAGACCGGCACCAATGGCGACGGCTTCGGCGTCGGCTGGTATGGCGAGCGGCCCGAGCCCGGCCAGTACCGCGAGGTCAGGCCCGCCTGGTCCGACGAGAATCTGCTCTCGATCGCGCGGCAGGTGCGCTCGCATCTGTTCTTCGCCCATGTCCGCGCCGCGACCGGCACAGCGACGACGCGGGCGAACTGCCACCCCTTCGTCCATGGCCGCTATCTCTTCATGCATAACGGCCAGATCGGCGGCTATGGCACGATCCGCCGGCGGCTGGAGGCCCTGATTCCGGATTCGCTCTACGACGCCCGCGCCGGCTCGACCGATTCCGAAGCGCTGTTCCTGCTCACCCTTTCCCATCTGGCCGAGGGCATGGCGCCCGGCCAGGCGCTGGCCGCAGCGATTGTCGATGCGCTCGCGCTGATGGAACAGGCCGGCATCCGCGAGCCGCTGCGCTGCGCTGCGGCGCTCGCCGATGGCGACAGCATCCATGCCATCCGCTGGTCCTCGGACACCAAGCCGCCTAGCCTCTATGTCTGCGAACGGCCCGACAGCGTCGTCGTCGCCTCGGAGCCCGTCGATGCCGCGCGCGAATGCTGGCAGGCCCTGCCCTGCAACACGCTGGTCACGGTGCGGGGCGGCGCGGTGACGTTCTCGCCCCTCGAGATTGCGCTGAAACAGGCGGCCTGAGCCGGTATCAGCCCATCATCGCAAGCCGCTGCCGGGCAGAACAGCCATGCGCCGCTCGCCCTGACACGCCCCCGGTTGCGTTCCTACGTCGAGAGCCTAGCCTTGCTGTCCGGCGAGGCTCTCTCCGCGAAAGGCACGGGCGATGAAGAAGGGTTCCGATCTTCTGGTCGAGGCGCTTGAGAACGAGGGCGTCGATCGCGTCTTCGGCGTTCCCGGCGAGGAAAATCTCGACGTCGTCGAATCCCTGCGCAAATCGAAGATCGAGCTGGTGCTGACGCGGCACGAGCAGGCCGCCGCCTTCATGGCCGCGACGCATGGGCGCCTGACCGGCCGCCCCGGCGTCTGCATCGCGACCCTCGGGCCGGGCGCGCTCAATTTCTCGACAGGCGCGGCCTATGCCCATCTCGGCGCGATGCCGATGATCCTCATCACCGGGCAGAAGGCGATCATGACCGCCAAGCAGGCGCGCTTCCAGATCGTCGATGTCGTCGCCTCGATGCGCCCGCTGACCAAGATGACCCGCCAGATCGTCAGCCCCGCCAGCATTCCCTCGGTGGTGCGCGACGCCTTCCGCGTCGCGATGGAGGAGCGGCCGGGCCCCGTCCATCTCGAACTGCCCGAGGACGTGGCGGCCGAGGAGGTCGAGGACATTCCGGCGATCCCGGTCCATCCGCTGGACCGGCCGATCGCGCCGGCCGGAGCGATCGATCGGGCTGCACAGATGATCCTTGCCGCCAAGCGGCCGCTGGTGATGATCGGCGCCGCCGGCAACCGGCCGCGCCTGGTCGAGCCGCTCTCGGCTGCGGTACGCCGCATCGGCCTGCCCTTCTTCAACACCCAGATGGGCAAGGGCGCCGTCACCGGCGGCTCGAACCTCTATCTCGGCACGGCGGCGCTCTCCGAAGGCGACTATGTCCATGAGGCCGTGGCCGCAGCCGACCTGATCATCGCCGTCGGCCACGACACGATCGAGAAGCCGCCCTTCCTGATGCGCAATGCCGGCGGGCCGAAGGTGGTCCATCTCGGCTTCCAGTCGGCCAATGTCGAGCAGGTCTACCACCCCGATGCCGAGGTGATCGGCGATATCGGCGTCACGATGACCGGGCTCGCCGACCGGCTCGAAGGCAAGCTGCCCGAGCAGGAGCAGACGCTGGAACTGCGCCAGAAGATCCTGGCGAAGATCAATGCCCGCTCGGAAGAGGACCGTTTCCCGGTGACGCCGCAGCGGCTCGTCCACGACGTGCGGGCGGTGATGCCGGAGGACGGCATCGTCTGCCTCGATAACGGCATGTACAAGATCTGGTTTGCGCGGAACTACCGCACCCATGTCGCCAATACGCTGTTGCTCGACAATGCGCTGGCGACGATGGGCGCAGGCCTGCCCTCGGCGATGATGGCGGCGATGCTGCATCCGGAACGGCGCGTCATGGCCGTCTGCGGCGATGGCGGCTTCATGATGAACTCGCAGGAGATGGAGACGGCGGTCCGACTCGGGCTCAACCTCGTCGTGCTCGTCCTCAATGACGGCGCCTATGGCATGATCCGCTGGAAGCAGGCCGTTGATAAATTCCCGGATTACGGCATGACCTTCGGCAATCCGGATTTCGTCGCCTATGCCAAGGCCTATGGCGCCAAGGGCTCGCGCGTGGCCTCGGCCGAGGCACTGGTGCCCACTCTGGAAGCCGCCTTCAAGGGCGGCGGCGTCCATCTCGTCGATTGCCCGATCGATTACTCAGAGAACACCCGCGTTCTCGTCGAGGAACTCAGAAACAAGGTGCCGGACGTCGATCTCGCCTGATCCTCGGCACTCCCAGTGAATTCAAGGAGACGACCATGCTCCAGGTTGTGCAAGCCTATGACCGCGCTCCGATCACCGAGATCGAGACCGATGACGAGGCCGCGCTCGAACGCAAACTCCAGGCGGCTGAGGCCGTCTTCAAGGATCGCGACAACTGGCTGAAGCCGCATCAGCGCATCGCGATCCTGCGCAAGCTCGCCGGCCTCCTCGAAGCCAGGCGCGACCATTTCGCCATGCAGATCGCGCGCGAAGGCGGCAAGCCACTGCCGGACGCCATCGTCGAGGCGAACCGGGCCGTCGACGGCGTCTACAATGCCGCCGAGGAGCTCCGGAACTTCGCCGGGCGCGAGATCCCGATGGGGCTCTCGGCGGCGGCCGCCGATCGCTGGGCCTTCACCACCAAGGAGCCGATCGGCATCGTCGCGGCGATCTCGGCCTTTAACCACCCGCTCAACCTGATCGTGCATCAGGTCGCGCCGGCGATCGCGGTCGGCTGCCCGGTCATCGTCAAGCCGGCCGGCACGACGCCACTCTCCTGCATCGATTTCGTCAAGCTGGTGCACGAGGCCGGGCTTCCGGAAGCCTGGTGCCAGACATTCGTGCCCGCAGAGACCGCGCTGGCAGAGAAGTTCGCGACCGATCCGCGCATCGCCTTCCTGAGCTTCATCGGCTCGGCCAAGGTCGGCTGGTACCTGCATTCCAAGCTCGCCCATGGCGCCCGCTCGGCGCTGGAGCATGGCGGCGTCGCGCCCGCGATCGTCGATCGGAGCGCCGATCTCGACGGGATCATCGAGCCGATCGTGAAGGGCGGCTACTACCATGCGGGCCAGGTCTGCGTGTCGACGCAGCGCATCTATGTCCATGACGCGATCATCAACGACTTCACCGAGCGGCTCGTGGCGCGGGTGAAGAAGCTGCGCACCGGTGATCCTACCCTGAAGGACACCGAGGTCGGGCCGCTGATCATCCCGAAGGAGGCGGACCGCGTCGCCTCCTGGATCGACGAGGCCGTGAAGGGCGGCACCCGGCTCGCGACTGGCGGCAAGCGCCTGTCCGAGACGACGCTGGAGCCGACGGTGCTGATCGATCCCGATCCGGCAGCGCGCATCTCCAGCGAGGAGGTCTTCGGCCCGGTCGTGGCGATCTATCGCTACAGCAAGCTCGACGACGCCATCGCGCGGGCGAATTCGCTGCCTGTCGCCTTCCAGGCCAGCATCTTCGCGCAGGATATCGATGTCGCGATGCGGGCGGCAAACCGGCTCGACGCCTCCGCCGTCATGGTCAACGACCCGACCAGCTTCCGCGTCGACTGGATGCCCTTCGCCGGCCGGCGCGTCTCGGGCTACGGCACCGGCGGCATCCCCTACACGATGCATGACATGACGCAGGAGAAGATGATCCTGCTGAAGCGGCGTTGAGGAGGCGCAGCCTCTCCGTCATGGCCGGGCTTGTCCCGGCCATCCACGTCTTCCCTTGTCCGATGCGGTGTTCAAGACGTCGATGCTCGCCACCGGGGCGAGCATGACGGTAGCTGCAAGACGACAACGCCGAGACGCGTACAGCTCGGCCATGCTCTCGCAAGTATCCGGAGCATTCTCAATAGTTTGCGATCATTCTAAACTATCAGGATTTGGTTGACCCCTGCGCTGTGCGTGCCTAGGCACGGAGGATCTGCGCCGCGAATAGCCTGATCGCGACGTGCAACCGGGCCGGGTTCGCCGTGATCGTACCGTTTCTCATCATGCTCCGCGAAGGCATCGAGGCCGCGCTGATCGTCGGCATCGTCGCGAGCTATCTGGTCAGGAGCGGGCGGCGCGAGTGGCTGCCGGCGCTCTGGATCGGCGTCGGCCTCGCCTGCGCGGTGAGCCTCGCGGCCGGCGCGGCGCTCGACATCATCGTCGGTGAATTGCCCCAGCGCGGACAGGAATTGTTCGAGGCCGTGATCGGCCTGATCGCCGCGGCGATGCTGACCTCGATGGTGTTCTGGATGCGCAGGGCGGCGCGCTCGATCAAGGGCGAATTGCAGGCCGGCGTCGATATGGCGCTGGCAGGCCCGCATCAGGGGCTCGCGCTGGTCGGGCTCGCCTTCCTCGCCGTCGTGCGCGAGGGACTCGAATCCGTCTTCTTCCTGCTCGCCACCTTCCAGCAGAACAGCGGCTGGGCTCCTGCGATTGGAGCCGGACTCGGCATGGGATTGGCGGCCATCATCGGCTATGCGATCTATGCGCTCGGGGTGAAGCTCAACCTGCGCAGCTTCTTCCGCTGGACCGCCATCCTGATCCTGTTCGTTGCGGCCGGACTCGTCGCGAATGCGGTGCGTTCCCTGCATGAAGCCGGGCTCTGGAACCATCTCCAGCAGAGCGTCTACGATCTCGGCACGATGCTGCCGGCCGACAGTGCGCTCGGCACAATCCTTTCCGGCTTCTTCGGCTATCAGGAGCGGGCGGCGCTCGGCGAAGTCATCGCCTATCTCGCCTTCCTGATCCCGATGCTCGCCCTGTTCCTGGCCGGCGGCCGGCCGGAACAGGCAGCCGCAGCGCCCCGCTTCGAAACGCGGCGCTCGCCCCGCCTGAAACTGGCGGGCATCGGCACGCTGCTGCTGGTCTGTGGCGGCGCCGGCGCCTTCATCTATGCGGCCGGCACCGGCGCACGGCGAGCGGCCCAGGCCGGCACGGCCGATATCGCCATCGCGATCACCGACCGGACCTGCCAGCCGGCGACGCTGACCGTTCCCGCCGGCAAGGCCAGCTTCGTCGTGACCAATCGCGGCGAGCGCGTGCTGGAGTGGGAGATCCTCGAGGGCGTCATGGTCGTGGAGGAACGCGAGAATATCGCGCCCGGCCAGTCGCGGCGGCTGACGACACGGCTCGATCCGGGCGAATACGCCATCACCTGCGGATTACTGAGCGCACCGCGCGGCCGCTTGGTCGTGCAGGCTTCGACGACGCAGCCGCATCCGGCCCTGACCTTGATGGACGTGGTCGGGCCGGCCGCCGAATATCGCGCCTTCCTGAGCGAACGTTCGGTCGCGCTCGGCACCGCGCTCGACGCCCTCGAAAAGGCACGGGACGCAGGCGATACGCAGGCTGCGGACAAAGCCCGTCGCGACGCCGCGGCACTGTTGCCCGCCCTCCGGCCCGCGGCGGCGGGCGATGCCGAGCTCGAAACCCTCTTCGGCAAGCTGCAAGCGGCCCTGACGGGCGATGCAACGGCAGCGGATGCCGAGGCCTTCCGCGCCGCGCTCGCCCAGCGCACCGTCCTGCCCGATACGATGCTGGCCGGCGCGATCAACCTCCTGTCGCCCCAGGACAGCGAGACCGGCTCGCCCGAGGATGTCGCCGCCGCGCGCGATATCGCAAAGCTGCTGCTGCCGCTGACGGCACGCGTCGACCCCGAGCTGGCAGGGCGCGTCCGGGCCGACCTCGTGGCCTTGCCCAACGACGCCAAGCCGGGCGGGGCGCTGCGGGCGCTGGCCGAGGATCTCGCGGCCATGCGCAAGGCGCTCGCTTTGCCCGAAGCGGAGCGCAAGTCATGACCAAGCCGACCAATCCCTTCACCCCCTCGCGACGCGCGCTCCTGACCGGCGGCGCAGTCGCCCTCGGTAACGCCTCATTGGCGCAGGCAGCGACCGAACCAGCCCAGAACCCGGCGGCAGCGCCGGAAAGCGGCACGACCGCCCAGCGCCAGCCCTTCCATGGCATCCATCAATCCGGCATCGTCACGCCGCGCCCGGCGACCGGGCTCGTCGCCGCCTTTGACGTCACCGCGACCTCGCTCGACGAGCTCGAACGGCTGTTCCGGCTGCTCAGCGAGCGCATCGCCTTCCTGATGCAGGGCGGAGAAGCCCCGACCGCCGATCCGGGCTTTCCGCCGCCCGACAGCGGCATCCTCGGGCCGGTCATCGCGCCCGACAATCTCACCGTCACCATCGCGCTCGGCGCTTCGCTCTTCGACGAGCGCTTCGGACTCGGGCCGCTCAAGCCGAAGCATCTGCAGCGGATGAAGCGCTTCCGCAACGATGCGCTCGACGGCGCGCTCTGCCATGGTGACCTCTTGCTGCAATTCTGCGCCAACACCGCCGATACCAGTATCCACGCGCTGCGCGACATCCTGAAGAACGCACCGGACCTGCTCCTGCTGCGCTGGAAGCAGGAGGGCACGGTGCCGGTGCTCAAGCCGAAGCAGGGCGAACCGGCCGAGAGCGCACGCAACCTGCTCGGCTTCCGCGACGGCACCGCCAATCCCGACGCCGCCGATGTCGGGCTGATGGATCATCTCGTCTGGGTGCAATCCGGCCCCAGTGAGCCGGACTGGGCCGCAAATGGCAGCTATCAGGTCGTCCGGATCATCCGGAATTTCGTCGAGCGCTGGGACCGCACGCCGCTGGGCGAGCAGGAAGCGATCATGGGCCGCGAGAAGGCGAGCGGCGCGCCCTTCGGCGGCAGACGCGAATATGACGAACCGGTCTATGCCGACGATCCCGAGGGCAAGCGCACCAGGCTCGATGCCCATATCCGGCTCGCCAATCCGCGCCGGCCGGAGACCGAAGGCAGCCGCATGCTGCGCCGGCCTTTCAACTATTCCAACGGCGTCACGCGCGCCGGCCAGCTCGACATGGGGCTGCTCTTCATCTGCTTCCAGCAGGACCTCGAGCGCAGCTTCATCGCCGTGCAGAAGCGGCTCGATGGCGAGCCGCTGGAGGAATACATCAAGCCCGTGGGTGGCGGCTATTTCTTCGCCCTGCCGGGCGTGCCGGATGGCGGGAGCTATCTCGGCGCAGGCCTGATCCGGGCCGCGCGCGGCATCACGCCCGCCTCGACGACCTCTTCCCCCCGCAAGACAGGAGATTGATATGCACTTGCGTCTCGCAGGGCTGGCCGGAGCCAGCCTGATCGCCGCCGTGACCGCCGGAGCGGCGCAGGCCGCCTCGCCTCTCGACCTCGTGGCGCCGGTCGCCGAATACAAGCTCTATGTCTCCAAGGGAGTCGACCAGCTGGTGAAGGACACCAAAACCTTCACCGACGCGGTCAAGGCCGGCGACCTCGCCAAGGCCAAGGCGCTCTATGCGCCGACGCGCGTCTCCTACGAGATGATCGAGCCGGTCGCCGAGCTGTTCAGCGATCTCGACGGCAAGATCGACGCGCGCGCCGACGACCATGAGAAGAAGGAAGAGGACCCGGAATTCACCGGCTTCCACCGCCTCGAATACGGGCTCTTCGCCAAGAACAGCACGGAAGGGCTTGCCTCCTTCGCCGACAAGCTCATCGCCGACGTCACCGAATTGCAGAGCCGCATCAAGGGCCTGACGGTTCCGCCAGACAAGATGGTCGGTGGCGCGGCGGCGCTGATCGAGGAGGTCGCGGCGACCAAGATCTCCGGCGAGGAAGACCGCTACAGCCATACCGATCTCTGGGACTTCCAGGCCAATGTCGACGGCGCCAAGAAGATCGTCGACCTGCTGCGGCCGCTCGTCGTCAAGGAAGACAAGGCGCTGGCCGGCAAGATCGACGCCAATTTCGCGACGGTCGACAAGACGCTGGCCAAGTACAAGCTCAAGGACGGCGGCTTCGAGACCTATGACAAGCTGAGCGAGGCCGACCGCAAGGCGCTGGCCGCGATGATCACGACGCTGGCGGAGGATCTCTCCAGGCTGCGCGGCGTGCTCGGCCTCGGCTGACATCAACCGGTTACGCAAGCGCGCCACTCGACAGGGGGGAGCCGATGCGCCATGGACGGCGCATCGGCGCGTGACGCCCCTCGCAATCCTGTCAACGGACCGCCAGCATGACCGCTTCCTCCGCTCCCGCTTCCCAGGGCCGCATCGCCCTGCTCGGTGCGCCCATCGAGGTCGGCGCCTCGCGCCGCGGCGCCCTGATGGGCCCGGCCGGTCTGCGCACCGCCGGCCTCGTCGGCGTGCTGGAAAGCCTCGGCTACACGGTCAGCGACCATGGCGACATCCTGCCGCGCGACCTGACCACGGTCGACGGCCCGGCCCCGGCCAATGCCCGCTTCTACAACGAGATCGCCGCCTGGATGCGCGCACTCAGCGCCCGCGCCTACGAGCTCGCCCGCTCCGGCGACACGCCGATCTTCCTCGGCGGCGACCACAGCCTGTCGATGGGCTCGGTCAACGGCGTCGCCCGCCACTGGCAGGAGCAGGGCCGCAAGCTCTTCGTGCTCTGGCTCGACGCCCATGCCGATTTCAACATGCCGGCGATCTCTCCTTCCGGGAACATGCACGGCATGTCCTCGGCCTTCCTCTGCGGCGAGGCCGGGCTCGACGACCTGCTGGGCTCCGAGCCGCGCGCCTCGATTTCGCATGAGCAGCTCAGCCTGTTCGGCATCCGCTCGATCGACCCGCTCGAGAAGGCCGCCGTGAAGGCGCGCGGCGTCGACATCGCCGACATGCGCGCCATCGACGAGCATGGCGTGGGCGTGCTGATCCGCAAGGTGATCGAGAAGGTGCGCGCCGCCAACGGCGTCCTGCATGTCTCGTTCGACGTCGATTTCCTCGATCCGCCGCTGGCGCCCGGCGTCGGCACCACCGTACCGGGCGGCGCGACCTATCGCGAAGCGCATCTGGTGATGGAGCTCTTGCACGATTCCGGGCTGGTCCGCTCGATGGATATCGTCGAGCTGAACCCCTTCCTCGACGATCGCGGCCAAACGGCCCGCCTCGCGGTGGAGCTCGCCGGCAGTCTGTTCGGCCAGCAGATCACCGACCGGCAGACGCCGTCGAACGCGATCGGCGCGGCGTAAGTCGCGTTTTCGCGAAAGCCGATCTTCATCCTTGCCTGATAGAGGCGGTTCCATCGGCTTCCAGCCGATGGAACGGAATCGGGCATGAAGATCGCGCTCGTCGGGACGGGGTTCGTCGCCGACTACTACATGACCACGCTGGCGAACCACCCGACGCTCACGCTCGCCGGCGTCTGGGATCGCGACGCCGCGCGGCTCGAAGCCTTCCGCGCCTTCCACAATGTTCCGGCCTATCCGGATCTCGATGCCCTGCTGGCTGACGCCGCAGTGCAGATCGTCGTCAACCTGACGACGCCGGAAAGCCATTACGAGATTACGAGCCGCGCGCTGGCGGCCGGCAAGCATGTCTATTGCGAAAAGCCGCTGGCGATGGAGCTGGCGCAGGCCGAGGCGCTGGTCGCGCAGGCGCAAGGCTTCGGGCTGACGCTCGCCACCGCGCCCGCCAACGGGCTCAGCGATGCCCATCGCCTCGTCGAGGACGCCTTGCGCTCCGGCCGGATCGGCTCAGCCCGGCTGGTCTATGCGGCGATGGAGGACGGCCCGGTCTTCCGCGACAAATGGGCAAGTTGGCGCTCGCGCTCGGGCGCGCCCTGGCCGGGGCTGCACGAGTTCGAGATCGGCTGCACACTGGAACATGCCGGCTACGCGCTGTCCTGGCTGGTGACGCTGTTCGGCCCGGTCGAGAGCCTGACCGCCTTCTCCGCCGTGACCTTCCCCGACAAGGGACCGGGCACCGAACAGATCACGATGGCGCCGGATTTCTCCGTGGGGTGCCTGGTCTTCCGCTCGGGCGTCGTCGCAAGGCTGACCAACGGGCTTGCCGCGCCCCGCGACCGCTCGCTGCAGGTCTTCGCCGAAAAGGGCTCGCTGACGGTGCGCGACCTCTGGGACAACCGCTCGGTCGTCCATGTCGAGGAGACCGGTGCGCCACGACCGCTGCTCGAGCGCATTCTGACGCGGGCCGAAGCCAAGCTCGGGCGTGCGCTGCCGTGGAAGCCGACGCCGGGGCGCAAGCTGACCTACCCGGCCCAGCCGATGAGCAAGGCCCTGCCTGGCTACCCCTCTCAGATCGATTTCATGCGCGGCGTGGCGGATCAGGCCGAGGCGATCGGGCGCGGCGAGGCGCCGCGTTTCTCGGGAGCGCTCGCGCTGCACATCACCGAGCTCGCGCTCGCCCTCAACAATGCCCGCGACCTGGCCCAGCCCTATCGGCCACGCTCGCGCTTCTGAGAGCCGCGGATAGGGCTGGGCCTCTCAGCTCACAGTCCTGAACTGCTCACGCTGCGAGAACAGCGAGGCCGTCCCACCGGTATGGATGATGCAGGCCGGCTCGCCCGGCGGGATCGCGCCATTGGCGACGAGGTCGAGGAAACCGGCACAGGTCTTCGCCGTGTAGACATGCTCGACCAGGATGCCCTCGGTGCGGGCGAAGGCGAGGATCGCCGCTTCCGATTCGAGGGTCGGCACGCCCCAGCCGCCGCCAAGATGAGCCATGTGACAGTGCAGCGGCGCCCGGTCGAACCCACCGACCGGAACCCCGGTTCGCTCAGCGATGCCCTCGTAGATCCGGCGGATCCGCTCCTCCAGCTCCGCCTGCCCGTATTCGACGCTGACGAGATGGACCTGGAAAGGGTGGCCGAGCATGGCATTGCCGAAGATGAAGCCGGCCTCGGTCGGCCCCATCGAGCCCGCCAGGAAGACATGGCGGAGCGGTGCCGATTCGCGCCGCGACTGCTCATGCAGTTCGAAAGCGGCGAGGATATAGCCGAGCGCGCCCAGAACGACATCGCCGACGATATAGGGCGCGCGCCCTTGCCGCCTCAGCTCCGCGGCCGCCGCCTTCATCGCAGCCCCGCGCTCTTCCTCGCCGACCGAGCCGATGAAGCGGGTTTCGGCGCCGAACAGCCGGTTCAGGAAGGAGCGCTCGCGATTCGCAGGGCTGTCCTCGGCATTGTGGATGATCAGGCAATCGAGCCCGGCCATCGCGGCCGCCGCCGCGGTGAGGCGGCAGAGATTCGAGGTCGCCCCGCCCGCGACGAGGACGATGTCGGCGTGCTCGCGCAGCGCGGCGCCGAGCCAGAATTCGAGGCTGCGCAGCTTGTTGCCGCCGAGCCCGATCTCCATCAGGTCATCGCGTTTCATGTAGAGGCGCGGACGACCGAGCTTTCGCTCGAAGCCGGAGAGCCGCTGCAAGGGCGTCGGCGCCTTGACGAGGTCGTAGCGCGGCTCGCGCAGAATGCTCTGCAAACCTGACGTCACGCCGACCGCTTCTTGCGATCGTCCTTGCGCGGATCCGGCTCGGCCGCCGACTTGGACGCCCGCGCGAGCGTCTTGATCGCCAAGGGCGGCTTGCCCGACTTTTCCGAAATGACCTGATCCTGCTCCATGATGGCCGTGCGGGCCGGCTCATCGCCGTCCAGGCCGCCGAGCAACGCGGTCGGAACGCGCCGGTTCGAGGTCCTCGAGCCGTCCTCGTAGACGACATCGAACATGGTGAACTCGGTATCGAGGGCTTTGGATTTCGTGCGCTTGGCCATTCCTGCTTCCTTGTCCGGAGCGTGCAACTCTCACGCTGACGCTCGCACGGCAAGCCGCCGGGATGATTCGCGGCTTCCAGCGGAGCAAAGGCACGCGCCAGCGTGTCGATGAGGCGAGAGGGAGGGAGCGCTTGGCCGATTCCGCCGCTCGGGCTCGGCCGATCCGCGATATGCGGCAGAGCTTGGACGAATCAGGCCAGGCGCGGCGATGATCTTCCATCACGCTTTCAGCCGGCCCCGGACTGTTCGCAATTTGGGGAGCGCCGAAGCGTCGATCCGCAACGAACCAAGGTAGCCGTTCGCGGAGGAAAGAGATTTGGTGGAGCCAGGCGGAATCGAACCGCCGACCTCTTGAATGCCATTCAAGCGCTCTCCCAACTGAGCTATGGCCCCACTCGCGATGATCGGCTTGGGGACCGATCACCAACCGGATTTTGGTACCGCCTCGGCGGTTCCGTCCGAGCCGCCCGGCGGCGACGAAGCGCTCTATAGGCGGCTCGGGCGGAAGACACAAGCGCCTAATGTCGCTTTGTCGTCATCTTTTTCAGAGGCTGAGGATCAGTTGTCCTCGTCGCCCTCGATGTCGCCATCGATCAGGTCGGCGACGTCGTCGTCGCCTTCCTCATCTTCCTCGAGGAAGGTGTTGTCGTCCTCGTCGTCGCCGACGTCCTCGACCTCGATATCGTCCTCGCTGGTGACGACGGCTTCCTTCTCCGACGCCTCGGCATCGGCCTCGTCGAGCGAAACGATCTCGACGGCGCTGTCGGCGGACTCGGTCTCGTCCTCCTCGTCGGGCTCCGGCTTCGGCGCCGGCGCGGCCTTGGCCTGCGGCTCGAAGATCGCCCGCGGATAAGCCTGCCCTGTATAGGGCGAGACGATCGGGTCCTTGTTCAGGTCGTAGAATTTGCGCCCCGTGACCGGGCAAACGCGCTTCGTTCCGAGTTCCGGTTTCGCCACTGCGTCGGACCTTCAACTATCATGTTCTGAAAAGCAGGCGCGTCCGTTAGTCGGGGCGAGCGATGCTGTCAAATACTGATTTGCAGGGAGCGTCAAACCCGGAGCTCGAAGCGACGGTTTCGCGCACCGCGCCGCGCGCGTCTTGGCGCGCCGCGCGCGACCATGCTACGGCCTTGCGCGCATTCCTTTTCGGCCCGCTTGCAGAGACCGCGCCCCGTGTCCCACGACCATGAACCCGTCCCCGTCACCGCCCGCGCAGGCGGCCCCCTCAAGGGCCGCGTCCGCGTGCCCGGCGACAAGTCGATCTCGCACCGGGCGATGATCTTCGGCCTGCTGGCGATCGGCGAGACCAAGGTCACCGGCCTGCTCGAAGGCGAGGACGTGATGCGCACCGCCGCCGCGGCCCGCGCGCTCGGCGCCATCGTCCATCATGACGGTCCGGGCGCCTGGCGCGTGCAGGGCGTCGGCGTCGGCGGCTTGCGCGAACCGGCCGGCATGCTCGATTTCGGCAATGCCGGCACCGGATCGCGCCTGATGATGGGCGTCTGCGGCTCGCATCCGATCACCACGACCTTCGATGGCGACGCCTCGCTGCGCAAGCGGCCGATGCGGCGCATTCTCGATCCGCTCGAACAGATGGGCACCGTCGTCGTCTCGCAGCAGGAAGGCGGGCGCGTGCCGCTGACCCTGCGCGGTCCGAAGGAGGCGATCCCGATCACCTATCGCCCGCCGGTCGCCTCGGCGCAGATCAAGTCGGCCGTACTTTTGGCCGCGCTGGCAGCGCCCGGCGAGACCACGGTGATCGAGGCGGAAGCCACCCGCGACCACACCGAGAAGATGCTGGCGCATTTCGGCGCCGAGATCACGGTGACGCCTGAGGGCGAACATGGAAGGCGCATCGTGCTGAAGGGCCAGCCTGAGCTGAAGGCGGCGCCGATCGTCGTGCCGGCGGACCCGTCCTCGGCCGCCTTCCCGCTGGTGGCGGGGCTGATCGTGCCGGGCTCGGACATCCTGATCGAGAGCGTGATGACCAATCCGCTGCGCTCCGGCCTGCTGACCACGCTGCGCGAGATGGGCGCCGACATCACCGTCGAGCGCGAGGCCAACGAGGGCGGCGAGACGGTCTGCGACCTGCGCGTGCGCGCCTCCGGCCTGAAGGGCGTGACGGTGCCCCCCGAGCGCGCACCGGCGATGATCGACGAATATCCGGTGCTGGCGGTGGCCGCCTCTTTCGCCACGGGCACGACGCGGATGCGCGGCCTGCAGGAACTGCGCGTCAAGGAATCCGACCGCCTCGCCGCGGTCGAAGCCGGACTGAAGGCCGCCGGAGTGACCTGCCGGATCGAGGGCGACGACCTGGTCGTCGAAGGCTCGGGTGGCGGACCGGTGCGTGGTGGCGGGCCGATCGCGACCCATCTCGACCACCGCATCGCGATGAGCTTCCTCATCCTCGGGCTGGCGACAGAGCAGCCGGTCGTGGTCGACGACGGCGCCATGATCGCCACGAGCTTCCCGAGCTTCATCCCGCTGATGAACGGCCTCGGAGGCCAGATCGGATGAGCGCGGCGGCGCGGCCCGGCCGCCTCGTCATTGCCGTCGACGGCCCGGCCGCGTCCGGCAAGGGCACGCTCGCCCGCCGGCTGGCAGCGCATTACGGGCTGCCCTATCTCGATACCGGCCTGCTCTACCGGATGGTCGCGCGCGCCATGCTCGATGCCGGCCACGACATCCACGACGCCGTCGCAGCCGAGCAGGTCGTCAATAGCTTCGACGAGACCGCCTTCCCCGAGGAGCGGCTGCGCGGCCGCGAGATCGGCGAGGCGGCCTCCGTGGTCGCGGCGATGCCGGCCGTACGCGCCGGCCTGCTCACCCGGCAACGGCGCTTCGCGGCGCAACCCGGAGGGGCCGTGCTGGACGGGCGCGACATCGGCACGGTGATCTGCCCTGAGGCGCCGGCCAAGCTCTTCGTCACCGCGACGCCGGAGGTGCGCGCCGCGCGCCGGCACAAGGAACTGGTCGGGCGCGGCGAGGCCGTCACCCTCGACGGCATCCTCGTCGATATCCGCAGGCGCGATGCCCGCGATTCCGGCCGCAGCGATGCCCCGCTGAAGGCGGCCGAGGATGCGATCGTGCTCGATACCTCGGCGCTGACCGTCGAGGAGGCGGCCTCCGCTGCGATCGGCATCGTCGAAGGCCGCCGCGCCGCCTGAGAGCGCCGCTCGCGAATTTGCTATCGAAACAGGCGCCGTCAGCCGGATTTTCCGGCTTGGCGAGCGTCCCGGCCAAGCGCACACTTCCCTTCGCGAATAGGCGACGGAGGTGGCGATGCGGCGCTGGCTGTACGGTCTCTCATGTCTGGCAGCGGCGGCGCTCTGGCAGCCCGCCCTGCCACGAGCGCAGATGGCGGCGCCACCGCCCGAGGAGGTCGACGTCGCGCTCGTGCTGGCGGTCGACGTTTCCTATTCGATGGATCTGGACGAGCTCGCTTTGCAGCGCAACGGCTATATCGAGGCCTTCCGCTCCAAGCAGCTTCACGACGCGATCGACAAGGGCGCGATCGGCAAGATCGCCGTGACCTATTTCGAATGGGCCGGCGGCGGTTTCCAGTACGTCGTCCGGCCGTGGAAGGTGATCGACGGCCCGGCCGCGGCGATGGCCTTCGCCGAAGAGCTCGGCGAGGCGCCGACACGACGCGGCCGGCGCACATCAATCTCGGGCGCGATCGATCTCGGCGTGCAATTGCTGGAGCAGTCGAACGTGACAGCGATGCGGCGCGTGATCGACATCTCCGGCGACGGCGCCAACAATG
This sequence comes from Allobosea sp. GW822-FHT05A11, assembly GCF_058800455.1. Taxonomy (NCBI): domain Bacteria; kingdom Pseudomonadati; phylum Pseudomonadota; class Alphaproteobacteria; order Hyphomicrobiales; family Alloboseaceae; genus Allobosea; species Allobosea sp. GW822-FHT05A11. Next base: position 95,917 of record NZ_JBXAMI010000006.1, read on the forward strand.
ACGGGCGCCCGGTCACCACGGCGCGCGACGAGGCCGGTGCCAAGGGCATCGCCATCAACGGCCTGCCGGTGATGCTGAAACAGGCAGGCTATTTCGACATCGACAATCTCGACACCTACTACACCGACTGCGTCATCACGGGGATCGGCGCCTTCGTCATTCCAATCCGCGAGAAGAGCCAATTCGTCGAGGCGACGAAGACAAAGCTGCTGCGCGAGATCGCCGAGGCGCCGGCCGATGCGACGGTCCAGAAGGCGCAGTCCGGCAATATCGCGACCTGCCTTGCCGGCGAGCGGCAATGGCGCGACCGGATGGGGAACTAGATTTACGTCCCCCTCGGCTTCGCCCGCGTCGTCGGTAGCGCGGCGGCGGGGTCGTCCGGCCAGAGATGGCGGGGATAGCGGCCCTTCATCTCCGATTTCACCGCAGCCCAGGAGCCGCGCCAGAAGCCGGGCAAATCGCGGGTGACCTGGATCGGGCGGTGTGCCGGTGAGAGCAATTCCAGCACCAGCGGCACGCGCCCGCCGGCCAAAGCCGGATGGATCGCGACGCCGTAGAGTTCCTGCACGCGCACCGAGATTGTCGGGCCGGCCTCGGCGGCATAGTCGACCGCGAACGAGGAGCCGGTCGGCGCGGTGAAATGCGTCGGCGCCTCCTGATCGAGCCGGCGCTTCAACTCCCAGGGCAGGAGGCCCGCCAGCGCCGAATCGAGATCGGAAGGCTGGATCGAAGCGAGCGAGGCGCGGCCGACGAGATGCGGCGCCAGCCAGAGTTCCGGCTCCTCGGCCAGGCCCTCGTCGGAAAGGTCGGGCCAGCCGGCCTCCGGTTCGGCCTTGCGCAGGAAGGCGGCGCGCTCGCGCAATTGGTTCTGCCCCTTGGTCCAGGGCAGGAGGTTGATGCCGAGCGAGGCGATGCCCTTGGCCAACGCTTCGGCATTCTCGGGCGTATCCGCAACCGAAAGCGGCCGTTCCGACAGCGAAAGCGCTCCATAGCGGCGCACAGCCCGGACACGCAGGGCGCGCGCCGTGCGATCGAAGCTCGCCTCCTCACGCTCCGCGATGGCGAAGGGCGCGAGGCCATGGGAGACGAGCGTCGCGATCTCCGCTTCGCTGATCGCGGCGGCGGCCATGATGCGGGCCTGTTGGGCTGCGCCGGTCATCTCGGCCACGACGATGTAGGGCTCGCGCGCCAGACGCTGCGAGGCTTCCAGCGCGCCGCCGCGGCCATTGGCGAGGAGATATTGGCCGGAGCCGGGCGTGCGCGCCTTGGCGACGCGATCCGGATAGGCGAAGGCAAGCAGGAGACCGGGTGAGAGGGTTTCGCCGCCCGAAGCCCGAGCCTTGCCGAGGCTGCTCGCGGCGGTACGTGCCCAGCCTTCGGCGAGGCGGCGCATATCGCCAGCCCGACCGCCGCGCTCGCGATTGAAGCGCTCCAACCGCTCGCCGAGATCGATGGCATCACCGCCGAGGCCGCGTTCGACCAGCACGGCAGCAAGATCGGCGGCGGCATCCGCCTGTCCGAAGCGCGCGGCCGCCACGACCATGCGGGCAAGCCGCGGCGGCAGGGGTAGTGCCTGCAGGGCGCGTCCATCAGGCGTGATACGGCCATCGGCATCGAGCGCGCCGATATTGCTGAGCAGGGCGCGCGCCTCCTTGAGCGCAGGCGCGGGCGGCGGGTCGAGGAAGGCGAGGCTCAATGGATCGCCCACACCCCATGCGGCGCAGTCGAGCAGCAGCGGGCTGAGGTCGGCGGAGAGGATTTCGGGTCGGGCGAAGGCTTCGAGCGCGCCGGTTGCGGCCTCCTCCCAGAGCCGGTAGCACACGCCCGGTTCGGTGCGGCCGGCGCGGCCCCGGCGCTGATCGGCGGCTGCCCGGCTGACGCGGCGGGTCTCCAATCGGGTCACGCCGATATCGGGCTCGTAGACCGGGACGCGGGCGAGGCCGGAATCGATCACGACGCGCACGCCCTCGATCGTCAGCGAGGTCTCGGCGATGGCGGTCGCGAGCACGATCTTGCGCCTGCCGGCGGGCGCCGGCAGTACAGCACGGTCCTGCTCACGCTGGTCGAGCGCGCCATAGAGCGGCGCGATCTCGACGGCCGGATCGCGCAATCTTTCGCGCAGGCGTTCCTCGACGCGGCGGATCTCGCCCTGGCCGGGCAGGAAGACGAGCTGCGAGCCGGGCTGTTCGTTGAGCGCGAGCAGGACCGTCTCCGTGACCTGATCCTCGATGCGCTTCAGCGGGTCGCGGCTGCGATAGCGCGTCTCGATGGGATAGGCGCGGCCCTCGCTTTCGATCACCGGGGCATCGCCGAGCAATTTCGCGACACGGGCGCCGTCGAGGGTCGCGGACATCACGAGGATGCGCAGGTCCTCGCGCAGGCCGCCCTGCGCGTCGAGCGCCAGCGCGAGGCCGAAATCGGCATCGAGCGAGCGCTCGTGGAATTCGTCGAACAGCACGGCGGCGACGCCGTCCAGCGCGGGATCGTCGAGGATCATCCGGGCGAAGACGCCCTCGGTGACGACCTCGATGCGCGTCTTCGGACCGATCTTCGAGCCGAGGCGGACGCGTAAGCCCACGGTGTCGCCGACGCGCTCGCCCAGCGTCTGCGCCATCCGGTTGGCCGCGCCGCGTGCCGCCAGCCTTCGCGGTTCGAGCACGATCAGCTTGCCGCCTTGCGTCCAGGGCTCGTCGAGCAGGGCGAGCGGCACGCGCGTGGTCTTGCCGGCGCCGGGCGGGGCGACCAGCACGGCATTCGGCCTCGCGCGCAGGGAAGCGGCGAGATCGCCGAGGACGGCATCGATCGGGAGGGGCGTGTCGAAGGCGCGCATACCAGGCCGATGTGGCGCAGGCGCGTGCCGCACGCAAGCCACTCGCCAGCCGGCGCTCATCATGCTAACCGCTGCGGCATGACTGAGACCGGCCAGACCCGCATCCAGAATCGTTTCCAGGCCTGCGCCCGCGAGGGCCGGGCGGCGCTCGTGACCTTCGTCACCGCCGGCGACCCGGATTTCGAGACCTCCAGCGCGATCCTCGCGGCCCTGCCCGGAGCCGGCGCCGACGTGATCGAGCTCGGCGTGCCCTTCACCGATCCGATGGCGGACGGCGTTCCCGTCCAGCTCGCCGGCCAGCGCGCGCTCAAGGCCGGCCAGACGCTGCGCAAGACGCTCGCCATGGTCGAGAGCTTCCGCAAGGCCGGCCATGACACGCCGATCGTGCTGATGGGCTATTACAATCCGATCTACGCCTATGGCGTCGAAGCCTTCCTGACCGATGCCCGCCGCGTCGGCATCGACGGGCTCATCGTCGTCGACCTGCCGCCGGAAGAGGACGAGGAGCTCTGCCTGCCGGCGCTCAAGGCCGGCGTCTCCTTCATCCGGCTGGCGACGCCGACGACGGACGACAAGCGCCTGCCCAAGGTGCTGCAGAACACCTCCGGCTTCGTCTATTACGTCTCGGTCACCGGTGTGACCGGCGGCGCCATCGCCGATTACGGTGCGGTCGGCGATGCGGTTACTCGGATCAAGCGCCATACCGACCTGCCGGTGGCCGTCGGCTTCGGCGTCAAGACTGCCGAGGATGCGGCCACCATCGCCAAGCGGGCGGACGGCGTCGTCGTCGGCTCGGCGCTGGTCGAGCGCGTCCGCCTTTCGCTCGACAGCGAAGGTAAAGCCACGGAAAAGACGGTTTCGGCTGTCACCTCGCTGGTCAGCGAACTCGCCCAGGGCATCCGCTCCGCCGCCAAGGCGGCCTGAGCCCGGTTTCATGCGACGGTCGCGCCGCTTGCCCATCGGCCGGCGCGACCTATTTCAGGCCTGACGGCGCGCAAGTGCTGAAAGCCCATCAGGGATTCATCCGATGAACTGGATTTCCGAAGTCGTCCGGCCGCGCATCAAGACGCTGTTCAAGCGCGAGAGCCCCGAGAACCTCTGGATCAAGTGCCCCGATTCCGGGCAGATGGTGTTCCATAGGGATGTCGAGGCCAATGGCTATGTCATCCCCGGCTCCGAGCACCATATGCGCGTCACCGCGCCGGAGCGTTTGCGCCTGACCTTCGACGACGGCAAATGGCTCGACGTCGCGCTGCCGGAGGTCGCGGTCGACCCGCTGAAGTTCCGCGACGAGAAGCGCTATGTCGACCGCTTGAAGGATGCCCGCGCCAAGACCGGCGCGCAGGATGCCTTCAAGATCGGCTATGGCCGGGTCAAGGGCCTGCCGATGACGCTGGCCGTGCAGGATTTCCACTTCATGGGCGGCTCGCTCGGCATGGCCGCGGGCGAGGCCTTCGTGAAGGGCGCCGAGACCGCGCTCGACAAGAAGACGCCCTATGTCGTCTTCGCGGCGTCGGGCGGCGCCCGCATGCAGGAAGGCATCCTCTCGCTGATGCAGTTGCCGCGCACGACGGTCGCGGTCAGGCGCCTGCGGGCGGCGGGCCTGCCCTATTTCGTGGTGCTGACCAACCCGACGACCGGCGGCGTCACCGCCTCCTACGCCATGCTCGGCGACATCCACATCGCCGAGCCCGGCGCGCTGATCGGCTTCGCCGGCCCGCGCGTGATCGAGCAGACCATCCGCGAGAAGCTGCCGGAAGGCTTCCAGCGCTCCGAGTACCTCAAGGATCACGGCATGGTCGACATGGTGGTGCATCGCCGCGACCTGCCGGAGACGCTCGCCCGGCTCGGCCGCCTGCTGACGAAGCAGCCGGCCGCGAAGGAAGAGGCTGCGCCCGCGCGCCCGGTGGCCGAGGCGGTCTGAGGCGGTTCGAGTTAGTTCACGGCTGGGGGCCGTCACGTCATGGGGTCTTCCGACGCCTTGCTCGCGCGCTTCATGGCGCTGCATCCCAAGCTGATCGATCTCTCGCTCGGCCGCATCCTGACCCTGCTCGAACGGCTCGGCGATCCCCAGAAGAAGCTGCCGCCGGTGATCCATGTCGCCGGCACCAACGGCAAGGGCTCGACCATCGCCTTCATGCGGGCGATCCTCGAGGCAGCCGGGCTGTCGGTCCATGTCTACACCTCGCCCCATCTGGTGCGCTTCCATGAGCGCATCCGGCTGGGCGCCCCCGGCGGCGGGCGCTTCGTCCCAGAGGACAAGCTGGTCGAGGCGCTGGAGCGCTGCGAGGCCGTCAATGCCGGCGATCCCATCACCTTCTTCGAGATGACGACGACGGCAGGCCTCCTGCTCTTCGCCGAGCATCCGGCCGATGTCCTGCTGCTGGAAGTCGGGCTCGGCGGGCGCTTCGACGCGACCAATGTCATCGCCCATCCGGCCTGCACGGTGGTGACGCCGGTCTCGCTCGATCATTCCGAATATCTCGGCGACACCGTCACCAAGATCGCCGGCGAGAAAGCCGGCATCTTCAAGCGCGGCGCGCCGGCCGTGATCGCACCGCAGGAACCCGAGCCGACCGCGGTTCTGGAAGCTGCCGCCGAGCGCGCCGGCGCCTCGAAGATCCTGATCGGCGCGCAGGATTTCAACGTCCACGAGGCCGGCGGGCGGCTGGTCTATGAAGACCAGGACGGTTTGCTCGACCTGCCGCTGCCGCGCCTCTCCGGCCGGCACCAGCACATCAATGCCGGCACGGCGATCGCGGCCTTGCGGGCCGCCGGCTATGGCGCCCTGCCGTCGCGCGCCTTCGAGGACGGCATGCGCAACGCCGACTGGCCGGCGCGGTTGCAGCGCCTGTCGCGCGGCGCGCTGGCCGAGATCGTGCCTGATCGTGCCGAGCTCTGGCTCGATGGCGGCCATAATCCCGATGGCGGGCGCGTCCTCGCCCAGGCGATGGCCGACCTCGCCGACCGCAATCCGGCACCGCTGGTGATGATCGCCGGCCTGCTCTCGACCAAGGACGCCGCTGCGACGCTCGGACATTTCAAGGGGCTGGCGCAGGCGCTCTACGCCGTGCCGATCCAGAATTCGCTGGCCGCGCGCCCGGCCGAGGAGGTCGCCGAGGCCGCCCGCAGCGCCGGGCTCGCCGCCGAAACCTCCAGCTCGGTGGAACAGGCGTTGCGGACGATCGCAGCACGGGACTGGCCGGCGCCGCCACGCATCCTGATCTGCGGCTCGCTCTATCTCGCCGGCGAAGTGCTCTCGGCCAACGGCACGCCGCCGACCTAGGTCTTTCCGCGTCTCGACCTGTCTTGCCATCGAGGAAAGCCATGCCCGTTCCAGGACTGACCGTCCTCGCCGCCGCCCTGCTCTGCAGCCTGCTCGGCGGCTGCGTCACGACCGAAGGAACAGCACAGGGGCAGAGTGAAGGCACGGAGCGGGTCGCATCGGGCAAGCGCACCTTCCTGCAGAAGACCTTCATGACGATGGACGAGCGCTGCCGGCCGATCCCGCGCCCTAAGGGCGTGCTGACCGAGCCGCCCCGGCATGGCAAGGTCAGGCTGGCGACCCGCAAGGCCGCGGCCGAATACGGGCCGGGGCCATTCCGGCATTGCAACGGCAGGGTCGGGCCGTCTCTCGCGTTCGAGTATACCTCGAAGCGCGGCTATCGCGGCGCCGACAGCTTCCTCGTGCGCATCCGCTACAATGACGGCGAGCTCCGCTACGAGCGTTTTGAGATTACCGTCGACTAGCTGGAGAAAACGTCATGCAGCGAAGCTTCGGAGCGTCAGGGCCATCTGTCCCGCCGATCGGCCAGGGCAGCTGGTATAGCGAACAGGGTGACCGGCGCGAGGCGATCGCCGCCTTCCGGCGCGGGCTCGATCTCGGGCTCTCGCATATCGACACGGCCGAGATGTATGGCGACGGCCGCGCGGAAGCGCTGATCGGCGAGGCCATCGAAGGCCGGCGCGACGAGGTCTTCCTCGTGTCGAAAGTCCTGCCGCATAACGCCTCGCGACGCGGCGTGCAGGCCGCCTGCGAGCGCTCGCTGAAGCATCTCAAGACCGACCGGCTCGACTGCTACCTGCTGCACTGGCGCGGTCCGCATCCTCTAGCGGAAACCTTCTCCGCCTTCGAGGCGCTCAAGCAGGAGGGCAAGATCCTGTCCTGGGGCGTCAGCAATTTCGACGAGGACGATCTCGACGAGGCGCTCGCGACCGCAGGCCCCGGCAAGATCGCCTGCAATCAGGTGCTCTACCATCTGCGCGAGCGCGCCATCGAGCATGCGGTGATCCCGTGGTGCGAACGCAATGGCGTCGCCGTCACCGCCTACAGCCCCTTCGGCCATGACGATTTCCCGGCTGCCGGCAGCGCGCCGGGCAAGGTCCTGGCCGAGATCGCCGCGAGCCATGGCGCGACGCCCCGGCAGGTCGCGCTCGCCTTCCTGACGCGGCGCGAAAGCGTCTTCGCAATCCCGAAGGCCGGCCGGGTCACCCATGTCGAGGACAATACCGGGGCTTTGAACCTCGCGCTTTCCGATGCCGAGATCGCCCGGATCGACGCGGCCTTCCCGCGCGGCCGCAAGCCCGCCTCGCTGCCGATGATCTGAACGGCCGGAAACCACGTTCCGCCTTCCGGCTTTACAAGCCGGGGCCGTCGGCGCTTTCCTAGAGTCAAGGGCGGCGGCCGTCAGAGCTCGACAACGCCTCATTCAGCAGCTTGCGTCTTTCGGAGTGAGTGTGATGCGTCGCGTTCTCGGCCTCCTGGCCGCCCTCGTCCTGTCGGCCTTCGCCGGCGCCGCCCATGCCGGCGTCAGCGTCAATGTCGACATCGTTGCCCAGCGCATGACGGTGACCACGACCGATGGCGAGGTCTACGACTGGAAGATCTCGTCCGGCCGCAAGGGTTTCCGTTCGCCCAACGGCGTCTATCGGCCGACCCGGCTGGAGAAGAACTGGTACTCGCGCAAATATGGCGGCGCGATGCCCCATGCCGTGTTCTTCCGCGGCGGCTACGCAATCCATGGCACCGGGGCCGTTGGCGCGCTCGGCCGCCCGGCCTCGCATGGCTGCATCCGGCTGCACCCCGCCAACGCCGCAAAGCTCTTCGCGCTGGTGAAGAAGCATGGCTCCAGCCAGACCCGGATCGCGCTGCACGGTGCCGCACCAGACAATCTCTCGCGCTTCGCCAAGGCCTCCTCGCCGTCGAAGGCCAAGCTCGCGAAGACGACCTCTTCCAAGCACAAGGTCGCGAAGGCCGGCTCGTCCAAGCACAAGATCGCCAAGGCGAAGCATCGCAGCAACACCATGAGCGTCGCGCAGCAGCGCCGCGGCGGTGATTGGGAAGCGGCGCGCGGCCAAATCCTGCTGCGCCCCGCCCTGCCGGCCGGCGCCTATGGCTACCAGCCTTATTACCCGAGCGGCTACGGCTGGCGCTAAGCTTTAGAGAGCTTCCGGCGCGATCCTGAGCCAGCCTTCCAGCGTCTCGCCCGGCGCCAGACGCTTGAGCGGCGCGGCGGCCCGCGCTGCCGGCTCGCTCGGTGCGCCAATCGCATGGCTCTGCGGCTCGACGCAGAGGAAATCCGCGCCGGCCGGCGCCCAGACCACCGGGCAGTCGAGATTGTCGCTCGCGGTGAGCGTGATGGCCAGGCCGGTCGAGGGCGTCTCGATCCGGGCCGTGCCGTCCCAGCCGAGGAAGCTCCAGGCGGTCACCGTCTCGGCGCGGAAGGGATGCGTCTCGGCATAGGGGCCGCCATCGGCGAAATCCTGCTGACCGGTGGCGCGGAAGGCTTCGCCGAAGACCAGCGCGCCCTTGCTGCGCATCACGAGGCTCGTATCGGCAGCACAGGGAAACCAGGGGTGGTGGCCGATGCCGAACGGTAGTGCCACCTGCGCCTCGTTGGTGATCGCCAATCGGATGGTCATACCGGACTCGTCGAGACTGATCTCCTGCCGCGCCCGGTAGCGATAAGGGTCTGTCCCCTCCATGCGGCGATGTTCGAGGACGGTATGGCTGCGGTCATACCGCAGGACATCCCAAGCCGCCTGCCAGCCGAAGCCGTGAATGGTGCCGCCGGGATCGTTCTGCGGAACGAGGAAGCGCTGCTCGCCATCGTCGACGACGCAGCCGAAGGCGCGGTTGGCGAAAGGCAGGAGTGCCCAGGTCCCGAAGAAGTTCGGCGAGGCCGTGCCCGGCTGCCGCCCGGTCGGCGGATAGAGCACGTCATGGCTGCGCCCGTCCGGCCCGCGCCAGCTCAGAGAGAAGACGATCCCGCCCGCCTCGGGAGAGATGGCGGCGTCGAGGCCCCCCACTTGCAGTTCGAGCATCCGGCTTGTCCGATTCGTTCTCGCACCCAAGGCCAGCAGGGTTGCCGCGAAGGCCAGCCATATACAAGGCCTCGGCGCCGGCCCTTGACCCGATGGAATGCGGCGGAGACAGTCGCCAGCCTTGGTTCACCGCGCGCCCTATCGGACGTGCAGTGATCCATACATTTGCTGTCGCATCGGACCGAAAAGTGGCTCCCACTTTTTGGTCCGATGCTGCTGCCGGAGCCTGCCATGCCCAAACCTCTGATCGCGCTCGACTGGGGCACGACCCGCGCGCGCGCCTTCCTGATCTCGGAGACGGGGGAGGTGCTGGAGCGGCGCATCGCCGATCGCGGCATCCAGTCGATTCCGGCGGGCGGCTATCCTGAAGCCTTTGCCGAGCTCGCCGGCGACTTCCGCGAGACTGCGCCCGATGCCGTGATCGTGCTCGCCGGCATGGTCGGCAGCCGCAACGGCTGGATCGAGGCGCGCTACGTCGCCTGTCCGGCCTCCCCTGCCGAGATCGCGGCCGCCGCGATCCAGGTCGCGCTCGATGCCGGGACGACGGCGACCATCCTGCCGGGCCTGAGCTGCGACGATAGCGCCTTCGACGTGATGCGCGGCGAGGAGACCCTGATCGTCGGCCTCGGCCTGAGCGATGGCATCGCCTGCCTGCCCGGCACCCATTCGAAATGGGCCGAGATCAAGGGAGGTCGCATCACCCGCTTCGCCAGCTTCATGACCGGCGAAATCTACGGGCTGCTGCGCAACGACTCGATCCTCGCCCGGCTCGCCGAAGCGCCTTCGGACGCTGACACGGTTGATGGCGCCGCGCGCGGTCGCCTGGCTGCCGGCCGGCCGGGAGGGCTGCTCAACACGGCCTTCGCCGCACGTACCGAAGTTCTCGCCGGGCGGATGGCGGGTGGTGCGGTCGGGCCTTATCTCTCGGCGCTGCTGGTCGGGCAGGAAATCTCCGGGGCCGAAGCCTTGTTCGGCAAGGGCCAGACGGTCCATCTCGTCGCAGACGGGGCTTTGGCCGAGAGCTACGGCGCCGGCTTGCAGGCGCGGGGACATGCCATTCAACTCGTCTCGCCCGAGGCGGCCTTCGTCGCCGGCGTGAGGCGGCTCGCGGCGGATCTTCCTGCATGATCGTTGTCTTCGGCTCCATCAATATCGACCTCGTCACACCGGTCGAGCGCCTGCCGGGGCCAGGCGAAACGGTGCTCGGACCGGGCTATGCCCTGCATCCGGGCGGCAAGGGCGCGAACCAGGCTCTCGCAGCCCGCCGCGCCGGCGCGGATGTCGTGCTCGTCGGCGCGACCGGGCGGGATCGATTCAGCGACGCGGCGCTGGCGCTGCTCACCACCGACGGCGTCGATCTCGATCACGTCGCACAGGTCGACGAACCGACCGGCGCCGCCTTCATCGCGACGGATCGCGAGGGCGCCAACCAGATCATCGTCGCAGCCGGCGCCAATGCTGCTGTCCGCCCGGATGCCTTGCGGCAGCTCGAGCTCGCGGCGGAGGATATCCTGCTCCTGCAACGCGAAGTGCCTGAAGAAGCCTGCCTGCAGGCCGCCCGAAGGATGAAGCAGGCCGGCGGGCGGGTGATCCTCAACCTCGCTCCGGCCGAGGCGCCGTCGCCCGCGCTGCTGGAGCAGCTCGACATGCTGATCGTCAACGAGCACGAAGCGATCGTGCTGGCACAGGCGCTCGGATGGGCGGACCGCGATCCCGACGCCATCGCGCGCCGGCTCGACAGCGAGCGACAGATCGCCACGATCGCGACGCTGGGGGCAGCCGGAGTCGTCGCCTGGATCGACGGCATCCGCCATCGCCTCGCAGCGCCGCAGGTTGCGGTCGTCGACACGGTCGCGGCCGGTGACAGCTTCACCGGCGCCTTCGCCGCAGCCCTCGCGGCCGAGAAGAGCATGGCGGCGGCGCTGTACGACGGGCTGGCCGCCGGCTCGCTTGCCTGCACGCGGCCGGGCGCCCAGCCGAGCATCCCCCGCGCAGCCGAGATCGCGGCATTGGCCACCACGCTTGCAAACGGACCGCGCCGGTAAGCCTCGATTAAGCCTGTCCGCAATCGGGCAGCCTTCCCCGCCCCGCTTGCACGCAAATGCGTGCAAGCTCTTCACGCTTCGTCAGGGCTCGCTTCCGCATCGTGGAAGGGCTGTGGAAGGGTTGGGGAGCGCCGTGACGACACCACCGCTGATCTGGGCTTTGAGCGTCGCCGGTGTCGCGATCGCCGGAGCGCTGTCCTATACGCAGTTTCTTGCCCCGCGCATGGCGGACGAGGCGCCTTCCGCGGCCATGGCCGCGACGGAACAGAAACCGCCGGGCCCCCGCATGCCCTCGACGCTCGCCGTCGCCGCCGATTATCGCGGGCACTATATCGTGCACCCCTCGGTCGACAACTACCGCATCAAGATGATGGTCGATACCGGCGCCAGCATCGTGGCATTGACGGCTGCCGATGCCCGCGCGCTCGGTGTCAAGAACGATGCCTCGTCACGCAAGATCGTGCTCAGCACCGCCAACGGCGCCGTCACGGGCTTCCGCACCGTCCTGCGGGAGATCCGGCTCGGCGATATCGTCGTGCGGAATGTCGATGCCGTCGTCCTGCCCGAACGCGCGCTCTCGATGAGCCTGCTCGGGAATTCCTTCCTCAGCAAGCTCCAGGGCTACGAGGTCCAGACCGGGCGCATGGTGCTGCGCGGCTAGAGCATTTCTGAGCGAACCGGACACCGGTCCGCGTCAGCGAATAGGCGATAAGGCAAAGACCGGTAACATCGGGGAGCGCCGGCCCAGGCGCGAAGCCCCCTGCCGGCATGATCGCCCGACCGTCAATTGTAGAGCGGGCAGGGATTGGTGCCGGTCCGCACCACCTGTTCGATATTGTTGGTGCCGCCAGGCACGCCGTTACGCGGGCGTGCATAGATCGGGCTGTCGCCGAGCGTGAAGGATTTGGTCAGGACATAACCAACGATGGGCGTGTATTCGTAGCTCGCGCGCGCCATGATGACGGAGGTGCCCGGAACCCGGTAGGTGTCGGGAATGGTGATCGAGGTCCCCCGGGCCGGTGCAGTGCCATCGCGAGGCTCGCTCCAGCAGACCTTCGCAACGCCCGCCGAATCGATGACGACGCTGGCGATCACCATCGTGGCCTTGCCGCTGTCATATGGCATCAGGATCGACCGCGCGGCATTGAAGATGTTCTGGACATCCGTGGGCGAAACCGACTGGACGCGCGCCGTGAGATCGCTGAGAGCCGAGGTCAATTGAGTGACCTTGCGGTTGACCATCACGAGCTGCACCACATCCACCATCCCCGTATAGGTGATGAGCATCACCGGCAGCAGCAGAGCGAACTCGACCGCAGCCACGCCGTCCCGATTGCGGCAGAAGCGGCGCCAGAAACGGAGACCTGTGTTTTTCGGCATGTCCGTCATTCCCGATCAAGAACCTGCCGGAGGAGGGGTCGCGCCCGACGAGACGAAGGGCTCGGCCCGGAAAGCCATGCTCACGACGATACCCCGCCGGCCCGATCCGGCGGGCTTGATATTGGCAAGCGCGGAGGAAGCCCAGCTCGTCAGGAAGAGCTTGTAGTCGAGCACTGCGCGCACGACGACGATGTCGTTGCCCTGCGGCTGGACGTAGGTGAAGCCGGAGGTGTCGAGGCTCCCGCCCGCAAGCGGATCGCTTGCGGATGCCGTAGAGGCAAAACTGTTGTAGACCCGCACGTCGACGTACAGTTTCGAGCAGTCGATCAGTCCCATCGGCGCGAGTTCGCAGATATTGTCCCGGAATTTCTTCGCGTTCACCGCGCCGGTTGAGCCGGTATAGAGGGTCCGCGACTGCCCCGTGACCAGGGAGCGGGAGACCTGCGACAGCGACTCTTCCAGGACCTGGCTGGTCCAGAACATCAAGGCCGTCTCGAAGATGGCGAAGAGGATCATCAGAAACGGCACGACGACGAACGCGAACTCTACGGCAGTCGCCCCGTCCTGGGAGCGGCGAAAGCGCCGGAACAGCAGGCGATGCACGCCGCGGCGCGGCAATCCGTTCTTCGGCAGGGGCGTTTTTTTCGGTCGGTCGAACATCCGTTTGCCCCATCGAGCTTCGGCCCAGGCCGGAAATCTCTACGGCAAAAGAATTTCAGATCGGTTAGGGACGTCGCCGGCCAGCCGAAATCGGCGTGAAGCTTTCGCTAACCATGGGTTTGGCGCGTCACGGAGGTCTCGCGCGCGTACCTGCTAAGCTTCCGCGCGAGAAACCTCGACTTTTCCCGAGAGCCAGGCGCCGCGTTCGGGCGGCTGCCCTATTTCTTCGGGCCCCCGATCGCGAGCGCGTTGCGCGCGGCGGCCTGCCCGGCGACGCCGGCAAAGTATTCCTTCGCATCGCCCATCTGGACCGAAGGCTGGCAATCCGGGCTGCAGGCATAGCTTTCGCGTTCCATGCCCCGCTGGACCGTCAGAACCGCGTCGGAGGCGGAACCGACCCGAACCATTGATTCAGCCAGCAGCGTCCCGTTGGCATCCAGCGCGATCAGGTTGGTCACGCCGAAACTCTTGCCGGTGACGATCATGACGCCGTTGCGCTGCATGGAGACATCGGCGATGGCCGGATTACCGACGACGACCGTTTGAGCCTTCTCCGGGAGCCGCACGACCTTGGCGTGATCGACCATGACGACCACGCTCTCGGATGGCGCGCGCGGCGCGGCGTGAGCAGCACCAGCGCCGCATAGGATGATCGCGAGGCTTGTCGCGGCCACCCGGCGCGTAAGCCGGCGGCACCCTTCAGGAGCACGGATGATCAACATGGCGGCGCCTCAAGCTCTGCGACCGTGCCAATAAAGCGGAAAATGATGAATCAAATCCTAAGCGCGGGACGAATAGCGATTTCACGCCGCGAGGCACAACTTGTCGCAACGGAATAGCGACCCACGCCAGCGTCGATTGCCGAACGCCTCAAAAATAAATCAACGGAGCGGAATCAATTAAACACCCTGTTTACCGATAAAAACCCACACACCTGGCTTTATTCATAAGCTCACTGCGGTCTTAAGCCTGCTAAAGCGAGTGTTAACCACAGAAAAAACCGAGGGAGAAACAAGCCAATTCTTCGATCCGCTTAACCGATCAGCAAGGCGAGCGGGCTAATGTCGTTCCTGTCGCTGACCGAAGCCACCTCAGAGCACAGGCAGCCGTCAAACCGTGGTGTAAAGGAGATCCAGCATGACCAATCTTTTCGCTCGCTTCGTTAAGGACGAGTCCGGCGCCACCGCCATCGAGTACGGCCTGATCGCGGCTCTGATCGCCGTCGGCATCATCATCGCCGCCACCAATCTCGGCACCGAGCTCAGCAGCATCTTCCAGCGTATCGCGGACAAGCTGCAGAACACCACGGTCTCCTGATCGTCGGTACCTTACCGATATGTCGGCAAACGCCCCGGTCATCCCGGGGCGTTTTTCTTTTCATGCTGCGTTTTATGCGGTCGCCGTAAGGGTTTGGTGAGGCATTTGCGGCATCATCGTTCCGTAGCGGAGGAAGTGTCATGACCCTGCCCCACATCGTCATGCTCGGCGTGTTTCCCTTCGCCATGGCCTATGCCGCCGCCAGCGACCTGGTTTCGATGACGATCTCGAACCGGCTCTGCCTGTTCCTTGTCGCGGGTTTCGCGGTCTGCTGCGTCCTGTTCGGCCTGAGCCCGGCCGCAATCGGCTGGCATCTCGCAGCGGGTGGGCTTGTCCTTGTGATCGCCTTCGGCCTGTTCGCCGCCGGATGGATCGGCGGCGGCGACGCCAAGCTCGTTGCCGCGACCGCGCTCTGGTTCGGCTTCGATCAATTGATGCCCTATCTGCTTATGGCAGCCTTCCTCGGCGGCCTGCTGACCATTCTCATCCTGCGGCTGCGATCGCGCCCCCTGCCGGCCTTCGCCGAGAACTGGAGCTGGATGCGCCGGCTGCACGCCGCCAACGAGGGCGTCCCCTACGGCATCGCGCTGGCCTTCGCCGCGCTGCTGGTGCTGCCGGATACGACGATCTGGCACGCCGCGATCGGCCTCTGAGGCGCGCTGCGGACGTAACGGAAGCGAATTTCAAAAATATACGCCCAGTTAACCATAAGTTGACGTTTCCAGACGACGATCCGGGACGAGAGCCAATCACGCTTGGCTGAGGGTCGACCGTCAAATGAGTCCCGCACGCATCATCATTCTCGTGGTCGCACTCCTGGCAGGGCTGGGTGCAGCGCTGCTCGTTCAGGGCCCCAAGGCCCCCGCACCCGTCGCAAAGATCCAGCCGGCGCCGACAGTACCGGTCCTGGTCGCGGCGGCCGAGATTCCCGTCGGCAATACGGTGACGGCCAATGACCTGCGCTGGCTCGACTGGCCGCTGGCTAGCGTACCGGCCGGCGTCATCCGCAAGGACGAAGCGCCCGAAGCCGAAAAGGAGATCATCGGGCAGGTGTCGCGCTACGCCACCCTCGGCGCCGAGCCGATCCGCCGCGAGAAGCTGATCAAGACGGACGGAACCGGCTTTCTCTCGGCCGTCCTGCCGGCGGGCATGCGCGCCGTCGCGATCTCGACCGACAGCCGTGGCGCCAACACCGCCGGCGGCTTCATCCTCCCCAACGACCGCGTCGACGTGATCTCCACCGAGCGCGGCGAAGCAGCGGGCGGCCAGGAATCCTACGCCAGCGAAGTCATCCTGCGGAACATCCGCGTGCTGGCCATCGGCCAGAACGTGCAGGAACGCAACGGCGAGAAGGTCGTGGTCGGCGAAACCGCCACGCTGCAAGTCGAGCCCGGGCAGGTCGAGAACCTGGTCCAGGCCCAGAAGACAGGCACGCTCTCGCTCGCCCTGCGCAGCCTCAAGGATGCCAACGAAACCGCGCCACCGACCCAGGCAGACAACTCCATGACGCTCGTGCGCTACGGTGTGACCTCGAAGAGCGTGAAGCCATGATCAGATCTTCTCTCCGCATCGCGACGGCTCTCGCGCTCGCCCTCGCCGCCGGCAGCGTCGCCGCCCAGTCGAGCAGGAGCGGCCCCGCTCCCGTCATCAATGTCGGCTCGAGCGAGAACGCGATCTCCCGCAAGCTCGACCTCTCGATCGGCCGCTCGCTCATCGTCGAGCTGCCGCGCGACGCCAAGGAGGTCTTCGTCGCCAACCCGAAGGTCGCCAACGCGGTCGTCCGGACGGCGCGCAAGCTTTTCGTGATCGGCATCGCCGACGGCGCGACCTCGATGTTCGTGATGGATGGCGACGGCCAGCAGATCACCGCGCTCGACATCAATGTCGGGCGCGACCTCAACGTTCTCAGACAGACGCTGCGCACGGCGCTGCCGAACGCGCAGATCGAGATCAAGCCGGCGGGCGATTCGATCCTGCTCGTCGGGACGGTGCCCGATGCCTCGGATGCGACCCAGGCCGTCGACATCGCCAAGGCCTTCGTCGGCAGCGACGCGACAGGAAAGAGCGGGACGGTCATCAACTCGCTGACCATCCGCGACCGCGACCAGGTGATGGTGAAGGTCACGGTGTCCGAGGTCTCGCGCAAGGCGATCAAGCAGCTCGGCATCAATTCCAGCGGCGAATGGAAGCTCGGCAAGTTCTCCATCACGCCCTCGATCGACAACCCGTTCTCGCTCTCGCCGCAGGCCTTGTCCGCCTCGGCGATCGGCGCCGGCATCGGCAATTCCCAGAATTTCACGCTGCGGGCCCTGGAGCGGGCCGGCATGGCACGCGTCCTCGCCGAACCGACGGTGACCGCGATCTCGGGCGAGAGCGCGAAATTCACGGCAGGCGGCGAAGTCCCGATCCCGACCGGCTACACCTGCGACCCGGCCAAGGCCGTCTGCTCGCTCGGCGTCTCCTACAAGCCCATCGGTGTCGCCCTGAACTTCACGCCGATCGTACTCTCGGCCAACAAGATCAGCATGCGCATCGCGACCGAGGTCACCGAACTCGACTTCGAGAACCAGATCGTGCTCCAGGGCGGCTCCGGCCAGCCGACCGTCACCGTCCCCGCCTTCCGCGTGCGCAAATCCGACACCACGGTCGAGCTGCCGTCCGGCGGCACGCTGGCCACCGCCGGCCTGATCCAGCGCGTCTCCAAGAGCTCGATCAACGGCCTGCCCGGCCTGATGAACCTGCCGATCATCGGCGTGCTGTTCCGGTCGCGCGACTACCAGCGCGAGGAGACCGAGCTGATGATCACGGTCACGCCCTACATCGCCAAGCCGATGCAGCCGACCGAAGTCCAGCGGCCCGATGACGGCTTCGTCGAAACGCACGACTCCCAGGCGATCCTGCTCGGCCGCCTGAACAAGATCTACGGCAGCGGCGGCGGCCCGGTTCCCCAGGCCTACAAGGGCCGCGTCGGCTTCATCGCCGACTGAGCGCCCGGTGACAACGATGATGGATGGCCCGACCATGACGGTTTCCTCACGGATCGACACGACAGGACCGCGCCTGATCGCCGCCATGCTGGCGCTCGGAGCCCTGCTCGGCGGCTGCGCCAATCGCCCGGCCGGGGGCGACACGCTCGCCTTCGGGCCGGACGACGTGCGCGAGCGGCACCCGATCGTCCTGCGCGACGCCCCCCGTTCGCTCGACGTCTTCGTCGGGCGTTCCGGCGGCAGACTCGATATCAGGCAGGCCGAGGATGTCGCCAGCTTCGCCCGCGAATTCCGCCGCTCCGGCAAGGGTGGCCTGGTGGCCGAGGTCCCGACCGGAGCCCACCGCGACCATGCGACCCAGGATACGCTGAACGGCATCCGGGCGGCCTTGTCGCGCGGCGGCGTTTCGCCCGGCATCCTCAGCGTCCGCAGCTACCCGGTTCAGGATCCGGGCCTGGCCTCGCCGATCCGCCTGACCTTCGCCTCGCTCCAGGCGGGCGTGGCGCATGCCTGCGGCCAATGGCCGACAGACCTGGGCAGCTCCGACTTCAGGTTCTCGTCCTCGAACGCACCCTACTGGAATCTCGGCTGCTCCTCGCAGGCGACGCTGGCCGCGCAGGTGGCCGATCCGATCGATCTCGTCCGGTCGCGCGACGAAGGCCGCCCCGACATCGTCAAGCGCATGGGCGCCATCACGAAGATCCGCGAAGGCAAGGACCCCTCGACGCAGTACCGGCAGGCGACGCCGCAGATCAACTCCACGGTCGGAGGCGGCAACTGATGCATTCCGAAATCCGCGAGAATTCGGCGATCGAGCTGCCAAGCGACGAGACCATCGCACCGTTGCCGCGCATCACGCTGCAGGCCTTCTGCGAAACGCCGGCCATTGCCGCGACCATGCAGGCCGCGGTCGCCGACCGGCGCATGGACAAGGCGCATGCCCGCGTCCAGATGGGCGGCCCGGCTGCCGCCGTCGAGGCCTTCCGCTCGGCCCCGACGCCCAACATCATCGTGCTCGAAGCCGTGGCAGACCCGGCGACGCTGGTCTCGCATCTCGAATCGCTGTCCGAAAGCTGCGACGCCGGCACCAAGGTCGTCGTGATCGGCCATGTCAACGACGTCCAGCTCTATCGCGACCTGATCCGGCGCGGCGTCAGCGAGTACCTGATCGCGCCGCTGGAGCCCCTCGACGTCCTGCGTACCCTGTCGGAGCTCTATGTCGCCCCGGAGGCCCGCAATCTCGGCCGCGTCATCGCGGTGATGGGCGCCAAGGGCGGCGTCGGCGCCTCGACGGTCGCGCACAACGTCTCCTGGGCGATCGCCCGCAATCTCGACGCCTCGACCGTCATCGTCGATCTCGACATCGCCTTCGGCACGGCCGGCCTGAACTTCAACCAAGACCCGCCGCAAGGCATCGCCGAAGCCGTGTTCGCACCCGAGCGCCTCGATTCCAACCTGCTTGACCGGCTGCTCTCGCGCTGCAGCGACAACCTCGCGCTGCTCGCCGCCCCGGCCGTGCTGGACCGGACGATCGATCTCGACGAGGAGGCGCTCGAACAGCTCCTCGATCTGCTGCGCGCCAGCGTGCCCTGCATCATCCTCGACGTGCCGCACCAGTGGGGCGCCTGGGTCAAGCGCACGGTGCTCAGCGCCGACGAGATCGTCATCGTCGCCGAGCCGGAGCTCGCCTCCCTGCGCAACGCCAAGAACCTGATCGACCTGTCGCGGGCGACGCGGCCGAACGATGCCGTCGCCCGGCTCGTCCTCAACCGGGTCGGCGTCCCGAAACGGCCGGAGATCAATGCCGGGGAGTTCTCGAAGGCGCTCGGTATCGACGTGCTCAGCACGATTCCGTTCGACGCCCACCTGTTCGGCACCGCCGCCAACAACGGCCAGATGATCGCCGAGGTGCAGGCCGGGAGCAAGGCGACCGAGGCCTTCACCCAGATCGCCAGCGCCCTGACCGGACGCGGCGAAGCCAAGCGGGGCCGGCGCAGCCTGCTCGAACCGTTCGTCGCGAAGCTGAAGCGCCGCAAGGCCTCGTGACGGGCAGGAACCGACGATGACGGGACGATGCCCGCTCACCAGGCAAGAGACCGGCCCGGACCGGGCGGGAGAGTGACGAGATGTTCGGCAAGCGATCCGCAGGCGCAGGTCACGCGCCCAATCTGAGCGCCAGGGCGCCCGCGGCCATGCCGGCTGCGCCGCGCAGCAAGCCCGAGCCGGTTCAGACCGCTGCGGAAGAGCGCAGGATCACGCCCGTCGCCGAGACGGCCCCGCGATCCGAAGACTACTACCAGATGAAGAGCACGATCTTCGGGGCGCTGATCGAGGCCATCGATCTGTCGCAGCTCGCGAAGCTCGACGCCGAATCCGCCCGCGAGGAAATCCGCGACATCATCAACGAGATCATCTCGCTGAAGAATGTCGTGCTGTCGATCGCGGAGCAGGAGGAACTGCTCGACGACATCTGCAACGACGTGCTCGGCTACGGACCGCTCGAGCCCCTGCTGGCCCGCGACGACATCGCCGACATCATGGTCAACGGCGCCGGCCGGACCTTCATCGAAACCGCCGGCAAGATTCAGCTCACCAACATCCGCTTCCGCGACAACGCCCAGCTGATGAATATCTGCCAGCGCATCGTCAGCCAGGTCGGCCGCCGCGTCGACGAAAGCTCGCCGATCTGCGATGCGCGCCTCGCCGACGGCTCGCGCGTCAACGTCATCGCGCCGCCGCTGGCGATCGACGGCCCGGCCCTCACCATCCGCAAGTTCAGGAAGGACAAGCTGACGCTCGACCAGCTCGTCAAGTTCGGCGCGATCTCGCCGCCGGGCGCCGAGCTCCTAAAGATCATCGGGCGCGTCCGCTGCAACATCGTCATCTCCGGCGGCACGGGCTCGGGCAAGACGACGCTGCTCAACTGCCTGACCAACTATATCGACCATGACGAGCGCGTCATCACCTGCGAGGACGCCGCCGAGCTCCAGCTCCAGCAGCCGCATGTGGTGCGGCTCGAAACCCGCCCACCCAACCTCGAAGGCACGGGCGCGGTGACGATGCGCGACCTCGTCAAGAACTGCCTGCGCATGCGCCCCGAACGCATCATCGTCGGCGAGGTGCGCGGCCCCGAGGCCTTCGACCTGCTCCAGGCAATGAACACCGGCCATGACGGCTCGATGGGCACATTGCACGCCAACTCGCCGCGCGAGTGCCTGAGCCGTATCGAATCGATGATCACCATGGGCGGGTTCTCGCTGCCGTCGAAGACGCTGCGCGAGATGATCTGCTCGTCGATCGACGTCATCATCCAGGCCCAGCGCCTGCGCGACGGATCGCGCCGCATCACCCACATCACCGAAGTGATGGGCATGGAGGGCGAGGTGATCACGACACAGGACCTGATGCTCTACGATATCGTCGGCGAGGATGCCGCCGGCAAGCTCATCGGCCGGCACCGTGCCACCGGCGTCGGGCGGCCGCGCTTCTGGGAGCGTGCGCGCTATTTCAACGAGGACCAGCGCCTCGCCGCCGCTCTCGACCAGCTCGAAGACGCGGGCGTCAGCAATGCCGTCTGAGCGGAAGGCCTTACCGGGAGGCGGGGCATGAACACGAGCACGCTCGCCGTCGCCCTGCTCGCCATGTTCGCCGTCGGCGGCGTGGTCTATGCGCTGTTGTATCCGACGCTGAGCGGCCAAAAGCGCGCCGAGAAGCGGCGCAAGGAATTCGCCGGGCCGAGCACGGTTCGCGGCATCGACCGGGAGGCGCAGGCGCGCCAGAAGCGCGGCCAGGTCGCGCAGAGCCTCAAGGAACTCGAGGACCGCGAGAACGCGCGCAACAAGGTCCCGCTCGAGCAGCGCATCGCCCAGGCCGGACTGACCTGGACCGCCAAGAAATATTACGCGATCAGCGCGGGCGTCGCGGCCGTGCTCGGGCTCACGCTATGGCTCGCGAGCGGAACCTGGGTCCTCGGTCTCGCCGGTCTCTTCATCGGCGGCTTCGGCATCCCCGCCTGGTTCCTGAAACGCTGCAAGATCAAGCGACTGAAGAAGTTCGGGGCCGAATTCCCCAACGCGCTCGACGTCATCGTGCGTGGCATCAAGGCGGGCCTGCCCGTCAACGACTGCCTGCGCATCATCGCCAACGAGGCGGTGGAGCCGGTGAAGAGCGAGTTCAGAATGATCATCGAGGGACAGGCGCTGGGCCTGCCGCTGTCGGAGGCCACGGTCAAGCTGTTCGAGCGGATGCCCTGTGCCGAGGCCAATTTCTTCGGAATCGTCATCGCCATCCAGCAGAAGACCGGTGGCAACCTGTCCGAAACCCTCGGGAACCTCTCGCGCGTGCTGCGCGAACGCCGCAAGATGCGCGACAAGATCCAGGCCGTGTCGACGGAGGCGAAGGCCTCGGCGGCGATCATCGGATCGCTGCCCCCGATCGTGGCATTCCTCGTCTGGCTCACCACCCCGAAATATATCGAGCTTCTCTGGATCACCAATTCCGGCAAGGTCGCGCTGGTCGCGAGCGGCCTGTGGATGCTGATCGGCATCCTGGTCATGCGCAAGATGATCAACTTCGAGATCTGAGGCGGACGATGATTTCCCAGATCGCCAGCGCCGTCACCAATCCGCAGTTCATGATGGGCCTGCTGGCCGCCATCGCGGCGGCCGCGACCGTGCTGACGATCGCGATTCCGCTGACCGAGGGCAACAGCCTCCAGAAGCGGATGAAGAACGTCGCGACGGAACGCGAGAAGATCCGCGCCCGCGAGCGCGAACGGCTCAACCGGCAGAACGAGAAGGTCTCGCTGCGTCAGGAGCCGAAAGCCTACATGCGGCGCATCGTGGAGCGGTTCAAGCTGGGCGACTGGCTCGGCACCGAAAACGCCAAGAAGCAGCTCGCCATGGCCGGCTATCGCGGCCCCCAGGCCGAGGTCACCTTCCTTTTCTTCCGTCTCGCCGTGCCGGTCGGGCTGTTCCTGCTAACACTGTTCTACGTCTTCGCCATCAACGGTTTCGGCCAGCCCTTCGCGGTCAAGATCGCCATGGCCATCGCCGGCGCCTATATCGGCATCAAGGCGCCGGAGGTCTTCCTGACGAACCAGGCCGGCAAGCGGCAGGCGTCGATGCGCCAGGCCTTTCCGGATGCGCTCGACCTGCTGCTGATCTGCGTGGAAGCCGGCATGTCGATCGAGCATGCCTTCCGGAAGGTCTCCGGCGAGATCGGCAATCAGTCGGTTCCGCTGG
Source organism: Allobosea sp. GW822-FHT05A11 (assembly GCF_058800455.1). Taxonomy (NCBI): domain Bacteria; kingdom Pseudomonadati; phylum Pseudomonadota; class Alphaproteobacteria; order Hyphomicrobiales; family Alloboseaceae; genus Allobosea; species Allobosea sp. GW822-FHT05A11. Next base: position 118,703 of record NZ_JBXAMI010000006.1, read on the forward strand.
CGGAGGAGTTCGCGCTGTGCACCGCCGAGCTCTCCTATCTCTCCGACCGCCGCATCGCCTACGAGAACCTCGCGCTCCGCACCGGCCTCGAAAGCGTCCGGTCGGTCTCGACGGCCCTGATCCAGGCCGAGCGCTACGGCACACCGCTGGGCACCGCACTGCGCACGCTCGCACAGGAAAGCCGTGACCAGCGCATGAACGCGGCCGAGAAGAAGGCGGCCGCGCTGCCGCCGAAACTCACGGTGCCGATGATCCTGTTCTTCCTGCCGGTGCTGTTCGTCATCATCATGACGCCCGCGCTGATTCAGGTCTTCAAGTGGAAGTGAAGTCGATCGACCGCCATGCCTGTCGGATCTCATTCAAGATGAGACTGTCTCGCTCACGGTGAGACTGGAGCATGCGCAAATCTCACGCGGGTGAGACCGATATGCGGCTAGTGCACGCCAAAAACCCCCGCAATTGCAGTTGTTGACCTGATTTCAAACGCATCAGGTCTTGAAGGAGATTTCTGGCGCGGAGCTCTCATGCAACCTAACGGATATCCTTCGTCGTCAAGCGCGGCCAGCTGCCGTCAGCGCGGGCGATATAGGTCCTGGTCCGCCCCAGCCAGGTCTTCCGTACGCTCAGGTCGTAGTTGAGGTAGAGCCGTCCATCGACGATCGACCAGGCTTCCGGCTCGATCTTCACGAGATATCCCCGCGAAGTCCCATAGGCGCAGAAGCCGCCATAGGCCGGCAGGTAGCGCTGTGGATCGGCCTCGAACAGTGCCTTGTGCTCGGCGCTGACGAAACGCCAGGTGGCACCGCCAAAATGGGCCGCGAATTCCGGCTTGCCGAGCCGCGGACCTCCGTCGCGAAAATAGGCGACGGGATCGTAGCCGCGGATCGCGACGCCATCCGGCGAGCCGAGCGTGTTGACCGGGCGTCGAGCCTCGGCGCGGACCTCGCCGCCGGCAGCGAGCGCCGCCGCGGCGAGACCGATGAAGGCGCGTCTGTCGAGCATGGCGTCACCTCTCGCGCGCTTCCAGAGCCTCGAAGACATAGGCCGCGAGATAGCCGTAGAGCGCGTGGCCGACGAGGCTCATGAAGGAGAGGCGCGGCACGTCGTTCAGCAGGAAATGCTGCCCGGCCAACGGCGCGAAGAAGGCGAGCGCGATGAAATAGGTGATCACGCCCCAGATCCAGCCATCGGCCGGCATGCCGAAGCTCTTCACCCGGCGCGTCAGGATCCAGTAGCCGAGCGGATAGAACAGGAAGCCGGTGACGAAGTGCAGCAGCTTGGCGGTCGGCGTCGAGATCGTCAGGCCGAGCTGATGATAAAAGAGCGACTTCACCAGCTCCGGCGGTTCCAGCGGAAATTCGGCGAACCAGGCGGTCGGCACGGCCGAGAACAGTTCCCAGAAGCCGAGGCCGGCAAAACCGCCGAGAGCCAGGTTGATGACGGTGCGGGTCGAGGGCAGCGCGAAGCTGCGGGTCATGGTCGCGGTCGTCATGGCAGGGTCCTTTCCGGTGTCAGTGGGCGATGGCAAGCGGGGTGGAAGCGATGGCGAGGCCTGCGAGCCGCCCGGCTCTGCTGCCGTGCAACTGCGCCAAGCGGCGGGCGGCGAAGAGATTCGAGCCGCCGCGGCGCCTGAGGCGCTCCGTGAGGATTTCGGCGGCACGCTCGTGCTCGCCGGCGCGAATCAGGCTCTCGGCATAGGCCTGCTCGAACAGGTCACGCTGGGCATGGCTGCCGCCGATCGCGATCAAGCCGTTGCGGGCTGAGCCGAGCAGACGGGCGGCCTCGTCATAATCGCCCTCATGGAAGGCGATCAGCCCGAAGGCAGCCAGCCCGCCGTGACAGGCAGCATCGCGCCGCTCGCTACTGGAATGCGCTTCCGCATCCTCGATCAGGCTGCGGGCGATGCTCTCGGCCCCGTTGGCATGGCCGGCGCCGAGCAGGGACAGCGCATAGTGCAGATCGGCAAAGACGAGGCGGCCGTCATGGATGCGCCCCTCGGCCTTGGCAGCCAATTCTTCCCAGCGATCGCCGATATCGACACCGGCATAGTCGAGCCGGGCGAGCAGCGAGGCGCCGTTGGCGATGTCGCGGTAATCGTCGGTCGGCTCGGCCCGGATCTCATCGTCATAGAGCCGCAGCACCTCGGCGGTCTCGCCGCGTTCCAGACGGAACAGCGCGAGATGCCAGAAGATGTGGAAGCGCAGGTTGTTGGCGTGGGCAACCTCGCGCCCGTCGCCGAGCCAGACGATGCCCTCGTCGGTGCGCCCCGTCATCTCCAGCACATGGGCGACGGCGTGGCGGCCCCAGGCGTCGCGCGGGCTCAAGGCCACGGCACGGCGACCGATACGCTCGGCCTGCGCATAGAAGCCGCGCTCCTCCAGCGCGAAGGCATGGCAGCCATGGACGAAGCCGGCGAGCGGATGGCTCTCGCCGAAGCCTGGCGCGAAACGGTTGAGCGTCGCGAGCATCTCGCTCTGGTCGCCCAGCATGAAGCGCAGCCCATGCGAGAGCTTGAGCGCCAGAACATCGAAGGGATGGGCGAGGAGGATCGTTTCCAGCCGTTCGGCCGCCCGGCGCGGCTGATCGTCAAGCCAGAACGCCAGGGCCTCGACGATCATCGTTTCGCGCTGCGTCACCGGCCGCAACAGCGCCGCCGCGCGCGCTCTGAGCAGGCACTCGCGGGCCGGGGCGACATGCTCGCCACGGGCCAGCGAGAGCAGCATCAGCCCCTTGGCGGCATGGGCCAGCGTGAAATCCGGGTCGGCGGCGAGCGCCCGGGCGAGATGCTCGGGCGTCGCGGCGGCATGGGCCATCAGCGCTTCGAGCATGTCGTTCCAGGCGAGGCGCGCCGCGTCGTTGAAGACGGTGATGCGATCGCCGGAGAGGTCGTGATGAACGGCATAAGACATGGGCTGCTCCATTGCCGCGCCGGTGAAGGGCGCTCGTCAGGGAGTTCGCAACGGCGCGATCAAGCGGCGTTCAACTCGCTTCACGGACCCGTGTTGTCAGCGGGGCCTGCGCGGCCGGTTCGCTCAGCGGCCCGGCCAGCGGCCTGCGCTCCGGGCCGGCCCATGGCGCGCTCTTGAACCAGCCGACCGCGAGCGCAGTGGCGAGGATCAGCGCGAAGCCAGTGAGATTGAGCGCCGCCACGACAGGCTCGCTGCGCCCGGCCATATCAGCGATCGTGCCCAGCAGCCGCGCCAGCACGACGCTTGCCAGGAAACACGCGAGCGACTGCCGCCCGATCAGGATGAGCAGATGGCCCGCGCCGCGATCGAGCCGGTCCCGCCAGGGTTCGATCAGGCTCAGCACGAGATAAGCGAGCGCCAGGAAATGCAGCACGCGCAGGATATGCAGGTCGGTCTTCTCGCTGGCCGGGATGACGAGATCGCGGGCCGCCTGCGCCAACGGCCAGTGTTCCAGGATGCCCCAGAAGGACAGCGGCACCGAGAGCAGGAGGAAGAGCGCGGCCGCCAGCATCAATCGCCGGTCACCAAACGGGGGCATCGGCAGCCATTTCATGGCGATGAAGAAGCCGATGAAGAAGATGAACTGCCAGGCGAACGGATTGAGGAACCAGCCGGCGCCGTTCCACGGGTTGCCGGAGAGATTGAGGCCGGTCGCCCAAACCGCGGCATAGAGGGTTGCCGCGATCAGGAACGGCAGGGCGGCATGGAGCCGACGCCCGAGCATCATCACGGGCACGAGCGCCAGGATGATGAGATACATCGGCAGGATGTCGAGATAGTCCGGCTGCCAGGAGAGCGTGGCAAGGCCGAGCAGAGCGTTCTCGGGATCGGCGAGCAGCGGCTGGAACTGCTGCGCGACCACGGCGAGACCGAGGAACCGGTCCAGCGCGGCGGCGAGCGCGATCAGCGCCAGCACGAGGCCGATCTGAGCCCAGTAGACCTGCCAGATCCTGTAGGCGATGCGCGCCGTACCCAACCACCACCCGCGACGCGTGAAGACGCTGCCGAAGGCGAGCGCGCTGGCGATGCCGGAGCAGAAGACGAAGAGCTCCGCGCCGGAGGAAAAGCCGAAGCGCGCGGGAATCCAGCCGTTCCAGCTGTTCTCCGGCAGATGCGCGACGAAGATGATCAGCATGGTCAAGCCGCGAAAGAGGTCGAGTCGCTCGTCGCGAGGCCGCTTCGCGGGAGTGGTGGAGGCTGCGGCCATCAGAACGCTCCCTCGTAGCTGGAAGCGTCGATGCGGCAGGCGAGCACAGTGAAGCGACCGCGGCGGAAGGCCGCCTCCGCCTCGCGCGCCAGCGTTTCGCGGTCGTCGATCGTGGCGCCGTGCCCGCCCATTGCGCGGGCGATGGCGGCGAAATCGGTCTCGCCGATATCGACGGCGGCGCGGACCAGGCCGAGCTGGCGCTGCTTCAGCGCGATCAGCCCGAGCGCCCGATCGACGAGCGCGACGACGATCACCGGCAGGCCGAGATCGCGCAGCGTCGCCAGCTCGCCCAGCACCATTTCGAGCCCGGCATCCCCGACGAAGCACAATGTCGGCCGGCCGGAGCCCCGCGCCGCGCCTATCGCCAGCGGCAGGGCGCAGCCCATGGTGCAGAATCCGCTCGATTGCAGCAGGCGGCGCGGGCCGTCGCAGCCCCACATCTGGCTGAGCAGGATGCGGTGCGCCCCGGAATCGGCGGTCGCGATGATGCCGGCCGGCGCAGCCCGACGCAGCGTCTCGAAGACCGCATGCGGCCCCCATCCGTCGGGAGCGGCGAAGGCGGCGCGGAAGGCCTTACGGATCGCGGCAGGCTCATCGTCCGGCCGGTTTGCCTTCGCCACCCGCTCTTCCGAGAGCCTCGTCAGCGTCATGCCGACATCGCCTTCGAGCAACAGGCTGGAATGATGCATGCCGTGCTGGATCGGCTCCGCAACGATATCGATAACGGGCGTGCCGGCCGGCCAAGGGTTTCGCCAGCCCTGGCGCATCTCGATCGGGTCATAGCCGGCGAGAACGATCAGGTCGGCGGCCTCGATCAGCGGGCGGACGATTGCGTCGGCCCTTGGCGAAAGGCCGACGGCCCCGATCACGCGCGGATCATCCTCCGGCACCAGCCCCTTGGCCTTGTAGGTGGTGAGCAGCGGCGCGCCGGTGCGGGTCAGGAACTCGTCGAGCGCAGCCGCTGCGCCGTCCTGGCCGACAAGATCGAGCCCCGCGATCACCAAAGGGCGCTGCGCGGTGGCGATCAGCGCTTGCGCAGGCCGAAGATCGGCCGGGACGGAAGGCGCCACGGAGAGCACGGCTGGCGCCTTGCGCTTGATGGTGCGGGCTTCCGCGACAGAGATCGGCAGGTCGATATGGACCGGTCCCGGCCGCCCGCGCCGGGCTATGGCGACGGCCTTGGCCACGACAAGGTCCTCGGTGCCCGGCGCGACACGGAAGCTCGCCTTCACCAGCGGGCGCAGCACGGCCTGATGATCGAAGACCTGATGCGTGTAGCTCTCGGCCAGAGCCTGGTCGACGCAGCCGGTCACGACGATCAGGGGCACGCGGTCCTGCTGGGCATTGGCGAGGACATTGACCGCATTGGCGACGCCGGGCCCCAGCGTCGCGACCAGCACGGGCAGCGCGCCGGTCGCATGCCAAAGCCCTTCCGCCATGAAGCCGGCCGCGTTCTCGTGCCGCGCGATCTGGAAGCGGATTCCAGCGCGTTCGAGCGCATCGACCAGCGCCAGCACTTCGCCGCCGGGGATGCCGAAGGCATGGGTCGCGCCGGCCACCGCCAACTGGGCCGCCAGGAGATCGGCACCGGTCACGAATTCTTCCGGATCGGCTCCAGTCGGTTCCACGGCCGCTATCCGTTCGTGACGCATCGTCTCTCTCCGCCTTGCCGCAAAAGCGGCTCTGCGGGAGAGATCGCGCGGGAGCCCGGTTTGGTTACACGATCACGGAGACGTGAGACCGGCAGCCGAGGCAGGCGGCCGCATCGTCAGGCGCCAGGCGCGTTCGACCCAGGCAGCGTCTGCGACATGGCCACCGCCATGCAGGCAGAGCTCCAGCCGCGCCGGGCCGCCACAACCGGTCGCGACGCGGCAGGTCAAGCCTTCCGGCTTGAGAGCGGCGCGGGCAGCTTCCGCCCAGCCTGCGGTACAGCCGCCGGGCGCGAAGACCGCGAGGCTCTTGAAGACATCGCCCTGCCGGGAGCCCTGGCGCAGGGTGCGGCCGGCGAGCGGCACGGTCGTGTCGCTCATGCCATGGACATGGATCAGCGGCGGGCGCGGACCTGCGCAGCTTTCCGGCACCGGCTCCCAGAAAGCCCCCGCGATCGGCGCGAAGCCAGCAAAGCGCCCGGGCATCCGGCAGCCGAGATACCAGACCATCGAACCGCCCTGCGAGAAACCGCTCGCAAGGATGCGGCCGGGATCGATGGGAAAGCGCGCGGCGACATCGTCGAGCACCTGTCCGACGAAGACGAACTCATCGCGATGACGGGCAGGCGAGCCAGGATAGGACCATGAGCGCCCGGCGCCGTCGGGTGCGATCAGCGCGACGCCAAGACGTCGGGTAACAGCGACGAGGCCGGCATCGGCGATCACCTCCTCGGCCGAACCCTGATAGCCGTGGAAGTACATGATCGCGCCGACCTTCCGCCCTGCCGACGCCTGCGGCGGCAGCACGAGGCGGTAACGGCCGCTCGCCACGCTGCAGCCTGCATCCGCAGGGCAGGCATCGCGGAACTGGGCAGGGACGAGCGTCTGCGCCGCGGCCGACGCCATCAGGACGAAGCCGGCCAGCGCACCGACGAGCCCTAGCCTCGATGCCATTTGCGATCTCTCCGCTGCTTCGCTGAAGCCTGCCCTTGCGCGCGAGCGTAGCCGGAGCGCGCCGGCGCTTCACCCGGCCATCGCGGGCTTGTGAGCCGGCCCCGGCCATGCAACGGACTTGCGTTGCGAATCCCCCTGCGAACAAGCGCAAGACGTGTCGCTGCAAGAGCTCGAAACCCAGCTCCGACCGATCTTCCTCGCGGCCCTTGCCGGCGATGCCGCGGCCTATCGCCTGTTCCTCGACACGATCAGCCTGCGGCTGCGCGGCTATCTCCGCCAGATGCTGACCCGTGCCGGTCGGAGCGAGGCGAGCGAGGCCGAGGACGTGCTGCAGGAAACCCTGCTGGCGCTGCACCTGTCGCGCCACACCTACGATGCCGCGAGCCCGGTGACGGCCTGGGCGCATGCGATCGCGCGCTACAAGCTGGTCGATCATCTGCGCCGCTCCGGCCGCCATGTCGGAGCCCTGCCGCTCGAGGACGAAGCCCATCAGCTCGCAGGCCCTCCGGAGAGTGCCGCGGTCGACGCAAGGCTCGATCTGGCACGCGCGATGGAAGCTCTGCCGGAGCGCACACGGCGCCTGATCGATCAGGTCAAGCTCCAGGGCACCAGCGTCGCCGACGCCGCCACCGCTGCCGGGATGACGGAAACGGCGGCCAAGGTCGCGATCCATCGCGGCCTTCAGGCCATGGCACAATTCCTCTCGAAACGGAGGAAACAACCATGACGATGTGCATCAGGCATCGACACGCCGTAACCTTTCGCCGGCTCCGCGCGAACTCCCCTTGAACCGGACCACCTTCGAAAATCGGACATGCAGACCGACGATTTGATCTCCCTGATGAGCGTGGACAGCCGGCCGGTCGATACTGGCTGGCTGCGCCGCACGACCTGGCTCTCGGCATTCGCGGCGCTCGCGGCAACGGCCGGGCTTGTCCTGCTGACGCTCGGAACCAGGCCCGACCTCGCAAGCGCCTGGACGACGCTGCCGGTCATCGCCAAGGCCGCATTCGGCGCCAGCGTCGCGGCGATTGCGCTCGTGCTGTTCCAGAGCAGCCTGCGGCCCGGCCTGAAGCCGGCGCGGCGCCTGCCGCTCGTTGCGCTCCCGCTGCTGGCTGCTGCTGGCTGGGCCCTCCTGACGCTGGCGCAGGCGCCGGCCGAGCAATGGCATGCCCTGATCTTCGGCCGCTACTGGCGAGCCTGCCTCATTGCGGTACCGCTCTACGCGCTGCTTCCGCTCGTCGTGCTTCTGCTGCTGGCTCGCCGCGGCGCACCGGTCGACAGCGCCTTGACGGGGGCCTGCGCCGGCCTCGCCTCCGCTGGGCTCGCCACGATCGCCTACAGCCTGCACTGCCCGGACGATACCGCGCCCTTCCTGGCGACCTGGTACACGATCGCGACCGCGATCATGACCACGCTCGGCGCGCTCATCCTGCCACGTTTCCTGCGCTGGTGACGCAAATCCGCACCGTGCGCCAAAACGATGCTCTGACTTCCAGCAATTGTCGTCGCCGCCGCTGGTACGGAGGGTCCTGCACGCGTGCGGACGAACTGCGTCTGCTTATGGTGCGGTGCAGCCCTGTTTCCTTACAGGCCTGCCATCTGGCAACAACCGTTCGCAGCGCTGCTCCGTGCCACACCAAGCTCCGATCGCTACTTCCAGCATGTCTCGACGGCGTCTTTGAGACAGCCCGGATACCCGCGCCGGGCTTTTTTGAGCCCGGCGATCCCTGGAAATGGCAGTTCAGGCGGACGGGGTTGCGGCCGGCGGAGAACCCGCTCCCCGCACCGGCAGCGGCTGCCTGGCGGGCGACTGGGCCTGGCCCGACTGAGACTGGCCATTCTTGCCACCCTTCAGCATCTCCCAGCTATTGCGCTGGCTGACGCTGCGCTTGAGATAGGCGATCGTCTGGGCGGCTTCGGCCGGGCTCTGGTCGCGCCGCGCCCAGGTCTCCGCCTCCCCGAAGCGGCCCTGCAGGCCGAGGACCAGGACGAGGTTCTGACGGACGCGGGCATCGGCGCGCTCGGAGGCCGCGGCCTCGGCGAGGATGCGCTCGGCCTCCGGCAGGTTGCGCGAGAGGGCGAGCGACAGCCCGTAGTTCGACATGATCGTCGGCTCGTTGGGAGCGAGCTTCAGCGCGGACTGGTAGATCTGCTGGGCACGGGTGTGGTCGCCCAGCTGATCGGCGACCGTGCCTTGCGCCGACAGGATGCGCCAGTCGGGGCGCTCGGGCGAATGCGCCCGCGAGAGAACGTCGTCCGCCTCCCGCAGGCGCCCGTTATCGGCGAGCGAACGGCCATAGGCGCCAAGAAGCTCGCGATCGTTCTGGTGGATCAGGACGGCGCCCTGAAGCACGGCCAGGGCCTGTGCGTTCTGGTCGAGGCTGCGCAGCGCGCGCGCATAGTAGAAGGCGGCGTCCCGGTCCTTCGGATTGGCGTCGTAGCGCTTCGCCCAGGTCTCCCGGTCGGCCTGCCAGCCCGCCGCCGTACGCGGCTGGCTCGCCTGGCTGCGGCCGATCGAGCCGGTGATGTCGCCCGGGCCGCCGCGCCCCTGGCAGCCCGCCAGGACGAGCGCCGCAAGGCAGACCGCGAGGCCGAGGCCGGCCCGCGAGCCGCGATGGGCCACGGGAGCGGACAGGGGCTGCACCGAGGCTGCAAGGCGGACTGAGGAATGGGGCCGGGCTGAAGAAGACATGGGCCGGATCGCCTCCCGAACACGGGTCGTCTGGATGGGTTTGTCTGGTCGGTCCGGTGATAAAGCGTTAACCCTAATGCATTCTTAATCGCCGCCCCGATGCTCCCGCTCGAAATCGAACACCGCTCGTGCACAGCCTCCTGACCTCGACCGCCGCAGGCATTCCCGTTCACGCCGTCTCGACCGGCACATGGCCCGCCCTTCTGGACCAGTTATCGCCGGCCAGCCGCAGCTTTGCCCTCGCCCAGGGTTTCGCCGGCCGTGCCGGCCAGCATTGCCTGCTGCCGGATCCGCAAGGGGCCATCGCGACCGTCCTGCTCGGCGTCGACACCACCGGGCGCCGACCCGATCCGTTCGCGCCGGGCCGCCTCGCCGCATTGCTGCCGGCCGGCGACTACGCGCTGTCCGGCGCTATCGACGATCCGGCACTGGCGACGCTGGGCTGGCTGCTGCAGGGCTACCGCTTCGATCGCTACCGCAAGCCGAACCCGGCCCGCGCCCGGCTGGTCGTACCCGACGGCGTCGACGGCGAGGAAATCAGCCTGATCGCCGAATCCGCAATGCTGGCGCGCGACCTCGTCAACACGCCGGCCAACGAACTCGGGCCGGGCGAAATCGAAGCGGCGATCCGCGGACTCGCGGCCGAATGCGGCGCGACGGTCGCCAGCATCGTCGGCGACGACCTGATCGCCCGCAATTTCCCGATGATCCACGCCGTCGGCCGCGCCTCGACACGCGCGCCGCGGCTCGTCGACCTGGTCTGGGGCGACCCTGCCCATCCCAAGGTGACGCTCGTCGGCAAGGGCGTCGCCTTCGACACGGGCGGTCTCAACCTCAAGCCCGACGCCTCGATGCTGCTGATGAAGAAGGACATGGGCGGCGCGGCGGCGGCGATCGCGGCGGCGCGGATGATCATGCTGGCGAAGCTGCCCGTGCGGCTGCGGCTGCTGGTGCCGGCCGTCGAGAATTCCGTGTCCGGGAACGCCTTCCGGCCCGGCGACGTGCTGGCGAGCCGCAAGGGCCTCTCGGTCGAGATCGGCAACACCGACGCGGAAGGCCGGCTGATCCTGGCCGATGCGCTGGCGCTGGCCGACGAGGAGGCACCCGAGCTGCTCGTCGATTTCGCGACGCTGACCGGCGCCGCACGGACCGCGCTCGGCCCGGACCTGCCGCCGTTCTACACGCATGACGAGAGCCTCGCCGCCGAGATCGCGCGGCTCGGCATGGCCGTGAACGACCCGGTCTGGCGGCTGCCGCTCTGGCCGCCCTATGACGGCCTGCTCGATTCCAAGATCGCCGACGTCAACCATATCTCCACTGGCGGCATGGCCGGCTCGGTCACGGCGGCCCTGTTCCTCAACCGCTTCGTCGAGAAGACGCAATCCTACGCGCATTTCGACATCTATGCCTGGAATCCCTCGGCCAAGCCGGGGCGGCCGGAGGGCGGCGAGTGCCAGGGCGCGCGGCTGATCCATGCGCTGGTGAAACAGCGTTTTTGATCCCGCATCGGCTGGTCCGAAAACCGGTCTCCACTTTTCGGGCCGATGCTTCATCCGCGCGGTTAAGGCTGATCGGCAAAGGCGATTGCGCGGCAGCCCCACCGGGATAATGATACGGGTCCGTAACGATCTGGACCCGTTCATGCCCCTGGAGATCAAGCCTTCGCAGGCGCTCAAGCTGTGGCGGCAGGTGCATCTCGATCTGGTGCGGGACCATGACGCCGATCTCTCGGCCCGCCAGACCGCGATCCTGCTCACCGTCTATCTCGAATTGCCGCCGCATACGGTGCGAGGTCTCGCCCAGCAGCTCGGCGTGACCAAGCCGGTGATCACCCGCGCCCTCGATACGCTCGGCAAGCTCGGCCTGCTGACGCGCAAGCGCGACGAGGCCGACCGCCGCAATGTCGTGATCCAGCGCACCGTCGCCGGGGCGCTCGCCGTCGAGCGCCTGGCCGATCTGGTGACAGAGCATGCCAGGGAGATCGGCGGAAGCTGAGGCCCCTCCCGAACCGTCTCCCGCCACGCTAGATTGCCGCCATGACCGCGATTCTTGACCGCCGTATCCATGCCTTCCGCCCCGATCTCGCAGCGCGTGCGTTGACGGGCCAGGTCGAGGCCGCCCGCTTCGCCGACCCGCAACCGATGCGCATCGTCGCGGCCTCCGCCCCAGTGCGGCGCGAGCCACGCCCGGACGCCGCCCTCGACACCGAGGCGCTGGCCGGCGAACTGGTTGAGGTCTATGAGCGCGAGGAGGGCTGGGCCTGGGGGCAGCTCGCCCGCGACGGCTATGTCGGCTACATCCCCGACGATGCCTTGCGCCCGGACCAGCCGGCGCCCACGCATCGCGTCGCTGGCTTGCGGACCTTCGTCTATCCCGGCCCCTCGATCAAACTGCCGCCGCTCACCGCGCTGTCGCTCGGCGCCAATGTCGCCGTGGTCGAAAGCAAGGGCGATTTCGCGGTTCTGGCCGATGGCGGCCATGTCTTCGCCGCCCATCTCGCGCCGCTCGACCAGTCGGAGCCGGATTTCGTCGGGGTCGCCGAGCGCTTCGTCGGCGTACCCTATCTCTGGGGCGGCAAGACCAGCCTCGGGCTCGACTGCTCGGGGCTGACGCAGCTCAGCCTCGCGGCGGCCGGTATCGCAGCGCCGCGCGATTCCGACATGATGGAAGCGAGGCTCGGCCGCCCGGTCAAACTGCGCGAGGATCTATCGGGGCTCCAGCGTGGAGACCTGATCTTCTGGAAGGGCCATGTCGGCATCCTGACCGCCCCCGACACGCTGCTCCACGCCAGCGGACATGTGATGAGCGTCTATCGCGAGCCCCTGCGCGAGGCGCGCGACCGCATCCGCGCCAAGAGCTTCGGCGAAATCACCGCCATCAAGCGGCTGGGCTGATCCCCCGATCCATTAAAACGCGCCGTCATTCCGGGCGGAGCGAAGCGCAGACCCGGGATCCATTCCTGAAGCTTTATCGGAAGCGCTCCGGAATGGATCCCGGATCGGCGCCGCTGTCGCGGCTTATCCGGGACGACTGCGTGGAGATGTCCTCCAGAACCACTCAGCCCAAACCCTTCAACCGATAGAGCGCCTCCAGTGCCTCGCGCGGGGTCATCTCGTCCGGGTCGATCCCGGCGAGCGCCTCGCGCAGGCCATCCGGTTCGCCTTCGGCAACCACCGGCGCCGGGCGGCGCTGCGGCACGGCGAAGAGCGGGAGATCGTCGACCAGCGAGGCGACCGGCTTCTCGCGCTCGGTCTTCTCCAATTCGCCGAGGATGGCGCGGGCGCGCTCCACCACGGCCGGCGGCAGGCCGGCGAGCTTGGCGACCTGGATGCCGTAGGAGCGATCCGCCGCGCCCGGCACGACCTCGTGCAGGAAGACGACCTCGCCCTTCCATTCGGTGACGCGGACGGTCGCGTTGGCGACGCGGTCGAGCCGGTCTCCCAAAGCTGTCAGCTCGTGATAGTGGGTCGCGAACAGGCTGCGGCAGCGATTGATCTCGTGGAGATGCTCGATCGCGGCCCAGGCGATCGAGAGACCGTCGAAGGTCGCGGTGCCGCGCCCGATCTCGTCGAGGATGACCAGCGCGCGGGGACCGGCCTGGTTCAGGATCGCGGCGGTCTCGACCATCTCGACCATGAAGGTCGAGCGGCCGCGCGCGAGGTCGTCGGCGGCGCCGACGCGCGAGAACAGCCGATCGACAATGCCGATATGCGCGGAGGTCGCCGGCACGAAAGAGCCCATCTGGGCGAGCACGGCAATCAGGGCGTTCTGGCGCAGGAAAGTCGATTTACCGGCCATGTTCGGACCGGTGATCAGGCAGATCCGCCCGCCCTTGGCCTCAGTGCCCGGCGGCGACAATTCGGTATCGTTGGCGACGAAGGGTTTACCGTCGCGCTTCAGCGCGGCCTCGACCACGGGATGGCGGCCGCGCTCGATGGTGAAGGCGACGCCGTCATCGACCTGCGGGCGGCTCCAGCCCTCGCGGCTGGCGAGATCGGCCAGGGCCGCTGCAACGTCCAGCTCGGCCAGCGCCAAGGCTGCCGCCTTGATCGGCTCGGCCTGGGCCAGCACGGCCTCGCTGAGCGCGGCGAAGATCGCGAGTTCGAGCTTCAGCGCCCGGTCGGCGGCGGAGGCGATCTTGGCTTCGAGCTCGCCGAGCTCGACCGAGGAGAAGCGCATCGCGTCCGACATGGTCTGGCGGTGGACGAAGGTCGCGCGCCAGGGATCGCGCAGGAATTCTTCGCCGGTCACTTGGGGCACCTCGACGAAATAGCCGAGCATGGCGTTGTGCTTGATGCGCAGCGTCCGGCAGTTGGTCTCGGCCGCGTAGCGCGCCTGCAACTGGGCGATGACCTTACGCGAGTCGATCTGGAGCAGACGCAACTCGTCGAGCGCCGGATCGAAACCCTCGCGGACGAAACGACCGTCGCGACGGTTGAGCGGCAGTTCGTCGGCCAGTGTCGCGTTGAGGCGTACCGGCAGATCGGGATCGCTTTCGCCGAGCGCGCGCATGGCGCGAGCGAGCTCGACAGGGAGTTCGCCACGCCGGACGAGCAGTGCTGCGATCGCGCGGGCCGCGTCGAGCCCGACGCCGAGCGCCGCGAGATCGCGCGGGCCGCCGCGGTCGAGCGAGAGCCGCGCCAAGGCGCGAGCGACGTCCGGCACCTTCTCAAGGGCCGAGCGCAAATCCTCGCGCAGGCCGGCATCGGCGACGAGCAGCTCGACCGCGTCATGGCGCGCGGCGATGGCGGCCGGATCGGTCAGCGGGCCGGCGAGACGCTCGGCCAGAAGGCGCGCGCCGCCCGGCGTCACCGTGCGGTCGATCGTGGCAAGCAGGCTGCCCTGGCGCTCGCCACCGAGAGTGCGCGTCAGCTCCAGATTGGCGCGGGTCGCGGCGTCGATCAGCATCGTCGCCGAGCCGGAATCGCGCACCGGGGCCGAAAGCGGCGGGCGGGCGCCGAGCTGCGTGCGCTCGACATAGGCCAGCGCCGCACCCGCCGCCGCGATCTCGGCCCGCGTGAAGGCGCCGAAGGCATCGAGCGTCGCGACGCCGAAGAATTCCTTCAGGCGCCGCTCGGCCGAGGCCGCGTCGAGCCCGTCGCGGGCGAGCGGCGTCACCGGCACCGCGATCTCTCGCCAGAACTCCTTGAGCTCGGGATCGTCATGGATGGCGTCGGGGCAGACGATCTCGCGCGGCTCCAGACGCGAGAACTCGATGGCGAGCCGCTCCTGCGGCGTCTCCATCACCGTGAAACGCCCGGTCGAGATATCGATGGCCGCAAGGCCATAGAGCGAGGCCGCCTCGCCGGTCTTGCGGCGCGCGACGGCGACAAGCAGGCTGGCGCGGCCCGGTTCGAGCAGGCGCTCCTCGGTGATGGTGCCGGGCGTGACGAGGCGCACGACATCGCGCTTCACCACCGACTTGTTGCCGCGCTTCCTGGCCTCGGCCGGGTCCTCGGTCTGCTCGCAGACGGCGACGCGGTGGCCGGCCGCGATCAGGCGCTGGAGATAGTCGTCGGCGCGCTCGACCGGCACGCCGCACATTGGGATGTCGTCGCCCTGGTGCTTGCCGCGCTTGGTCAGCACGATTCCGAGCGTGCGCGAGGCGATCTCGGCATCGGCGAAGAACAATTCGTAGAAATCGCCCATCCGGTAGAACAGCAGACAATCCGGATTGGCGGCCTTGATCTCCACGTATTGCGCCATCATCGGCGTGACGCGATCCGCGGCGGCGGCCGGTGCGGTGGAACGGGCGGTCTCGGGGGAAGAGCTCTGGCGCATTGCGCGGGCACGCTAGCAAAATGTCCGGGCAAGACCATCCGTTAGGACGGCTTTCAACAATTGAAAGCAATATTCGGGCGCCGAATCGGGCCAGGGCCTCCACATTGCTGCTGATCAATCTCGCCGAGAGCCTGTTCTTCCTGCTGCTGGCGGGACTGCTGCTGACCGTCGCGACGCCTCGGCTCGGTGACCGCTCCTGGCTGCGTCAGGTCATTGTCGGCGTGCTGTTCGCGGCCGGCGCCCTCGTCAGCATGGGCAACCCCTTCGAGATCATGCCCGGCCTCGTCGTCGATTCGCGCAACAGCTTCGCGATCCTTGCCGGCCCGGTCGGCGGACCGATCGCCTCCGTCCTGACGGCTGCCCCGCTCGTCGTAATGCGTTATCTCAGCGGCGGCGTCGGCATGGTGACGGGCATCACCGGCATCCTCGCCCGCGCCGCGATCGGCATCGCCTATGCCCTGTGGCTGGCGCGCCGCCGCCGGCCGCTCGGCATCGGTGATCTCGCCGCGCTGAGCGCCATCGACGCCCTCATCCTGATCGCCTCGGTGGGCTTCATCCCCGGCGCGGCCGGCGAGCGCTTCCTGCGCGAAGCCGTGCCGGTGATGATCCTGGTCGGAACGATCGGCATCTTCCTGACCGGCATCATCGTCATCAACGACAGCGAAAGACGGGAAACGGCCTATCGGCTGCGCACGCTGATCGATCGCGCGCCCGGCACGCTCTACCAGCGCATCGTGCGACCGGACGGCACGCTGACCTACCAGTTCGCCTCCTTCGCCATCGACAAGCTGCTCGGCATCACCAGGGAAGAGGTCGAACGGGACCCGGAAATCTGGCTTGGAAAACTCCTGCCGGAGGATCGCGCCCGCTTCGAGCAGCAGCGGCGCGACCAGCAGGACACCGAGACGCTCTGGCGCTTCGAGGGACGCTATAACGCGCCCGACGGCGGCATCGTCTGGCTGCGCAGTGAATCGACCAAGCGGCGCCTGCGTGACGGAACGCTGGTCTGGGACGGCATCCTGCTCGACGTCACAGCCGAGAAGACGCTGGAAACCCGCCGCGGCGAGATCGAGACGCTGCGCAAGACGACCCTCGACGCGCTGGCCGGTGATCTGGAGCGGACCGTCGGCAAGGCGCTCCGCGATGTCGGTGCCTCGCTGCGCGGCATGCACGATGCCGCCGGCCAGATGGTCGAGAACGCCAACAAGACGACCCAGCGCGCCGAAAGCGTGACGCAGGAGGCCGGCAGCGCCTCGCGCCGGATCGGCAGCGTCGCGATCGCGGCCGAAGAGATCGAGGCCTCGATCCGCGAACTCACCCAGCAGACCAGCCATGCCGACGACACCGTGCGCGCCGCCGCATCCTATGTCCGCAGCACGCGCAGCGACGTCGCAGGGCTGACGGAAGCTGCCGACAAGGTCCGCGCCGTGCTCGACTTCATCGAGGAGATCGCGGCCCGCACCAATCTGCTCGCCCTCAACGCGACGATCGAGGCGGCCCGCGCCGGGGCGGCCGGACGCGGCTTCGCGGTGGTGGCCGGCGAGGTCAAGACGCTCGCTGAGCAGACGCAGAAGGCGACCCGCGACATCGCCGCGACGCTGGCCGATATCCGCGGCGCCGCCGCGGCCGCCTTCGAGGCCGTCGCCCATATCGAGGGCACGATGACGACGATCGAGCAGACCTCGGGCGCGATCGCCGCCGTCGTCAGCCGCCAGGCCGGCATCGCCTCGACGATCGCCACCGATGCGCAGGCCGTCGCGCTGAGCGCCGACACCGTCACCACCAATGTCGGGGCCGTCGGCGCGGAAGCACGCGTCACCGGCGATGCCGCGATCCATGTCGCGGAGGCCGCCCGCAAGGTCGACGAGCAGGCCGAGGCGCTCGACCGCTATGTCGCGGATTTCGTGCGCAGCGTGCGCACCGCCTCGCAGACCTGACCCGCCCGGGATATCCCTTCGCCACGACAAGAGTTCTGTGAAGCACTCGCCGCTTGTGATCTCGGGCGCCGCCGCCTTATGGTCGGTACCCCTCGAGGAAACGCACAAGAAAAGACGCTTCGATGAACGACCGTCCGAAGACCAAGAGAGCCCGCCCGACCTTTACCGATCAGGAAGCCCTGCTGTTCCATTCGCAGGGACGGCCCGGCAAGCTGGAAATCGTGCCGACCAAGCCGATGGCGACGCAGCGCGACCTGTCGCTGGCCTATTCGCCCGGCGTCGCCGTACCGGTGCTGGCGATCGCGGAGGATCCGTCGCGCGCCTATGACTACACGACGCGCTCGAACCTCGTCGCCGTGATCACCAACGGCACCGCGATCCTCGGCCTCGGCAATCTCGGCGCGCTCGCCTCGAAGCCGGTGATGGAGGGCAAGTCGGTCCTGTTCAAGCGCTTCGCCGATGTCGACTCGATCGATCTCGAGGTCGATACCGAGGATCCGGACAAATTCATCGACGCCGTGCGCTATCTCGGCCCGTCCTTCGGCGGCATCAATCTCGAGGACATCAAGGCGCCGGAATGCTTCATCATCGAGCAGCGCCTGCGCGAATTGATGGACATCCCCGTCTTCCATGACGACCAGCACGGCACCGCGATCATCGCCGCCGCCGGCCTGATCAACGCGCTGGACATCACCGGGCGCGACATCAAGACGACCAGGCTCGTCATCAACGGCGCGGGCGCCGCGGCGATCGCCTGCATCGAACTGCTGAAGGCGATGGGCTTCAAGCCCGACAACGTCATTCTCTGCGACACCAAGGGCGTGATCTACCAGGGCCGCACCGAGGGCATGAACCAGTGGAAATCGGCCCATGCCGCCGTCACCGACCGGCGCACGCTGGCGCAGGCGCTGGACGGGGCCGATGCCTTCTTCGGCCTGTCGCAGAAGGGCGCGGTGACGCCGGAGATGGTCGCCGCGATGGCGCCGAACCCGATCATCTTCGCCATGGCCAATCCCGATCCGGAGATCACGCCGGAGGAGGTCCATGCCATCCGCGACGACGCGATCATGGCGACCGGCCGCTCGGACTATCCGAACCAGGTCAACAACGTGCTGGGCTTCCCCTTCATCTTCCGCGGCGCGCTCGACGTGCGCGCAACCACGATCAACATGGAGATGAAGATCGCCGCGGCCGAGTCGCTGGCGATGCTCGCCCGTGAGGACGTACCCGACGAGGTGGCCGCCGCCTATCAGGGTTCGCGCCCGCGCTACGGCAAGGACTACATCATCCCGGTGCCCTTCGACCCGCGCCTGATCCATGTCGTGCCGATGGCCGTCGCCAAGGCCGCGATGGACTCAGGCGTCGCCGGCAAGCCGATCGTCGACGTCGCCGCCTACAAGGCGCAGCTCTCGGCCCGGCGCGACCCGATCGCCGGCACGCTCAACCGCATCTTCGAGCGCGTCCGGCGCTATCCCAAGCGCGTCGTCTTCGCCGAGGGCGAGGAGGAGCAGGTCATCCGCGCCGCCGCCTCCTTCGTGGCGCAGGGGCTCGGCCATGCCATCCTGGTCGGCCGCGAGGACCGCATCACCGAAGCTGCGACCTTCCTCGGCGTCGATCTCGAAGCCAAGGGCATCTCAATCCAGAATGCCCGGCTCTCCCACCGCAACAGCGCCTATGCGCAATATCTCTACGAGCGGCTGCAGCGGCAGGGCTACCTGTTCCGCGACTGCCAGCGCCTGATCAACCAGGACCGCAACCATTTCGCCGCGGCAATGGTGGCGCTCGGCGATGCCGACGCGATGGTGACCGGCGTCACCCGCAACTACTCGATCGCGCTGGAAGAGGTCCGCCGCGTCATCGACGAGAAGCCGGGCCACCGGGTGATCGGCATCTCGGTCGTGATCTCGCGGGACCGCACCGTCCTCGTGGCGGATACCGCGATCACCGAGATGCCGACCGCGCGGCAATTGTCGGAAATCGCGATCGAGGCGGCCGGCGTCGCCCGCAGGCTCGGCTACGAACCCAAGGTCGCGATGCTCGCCTTCTCGACCTTCGGGCATCCGGCCGGCGAACGTTCCGAGAAGGTGCGCGAGGCCGTGGCGCTGCTCGACGGCCAGCGCGTCGATTTCGAGTATGACGGCGAGATGGCGGCCGATGTCGCGCTCAACCGCGAGGTGATGAGCCAGTACCCGTTCTGCCGCCTCTCGGGGCCGGCGAACGTGCTGGTGATGCCGGCCTTCCACTCTGCTTCGATCTCAACCAAGCTGCTGCAGGAGCTTGGCGGCGCGACCGTGATCGGCCCGCTGATCGTCGGCCTCGACAAGCCGATCCAGATCGTGCCGCTCGGCGCCAAGGATTCCGACATCGTCAACATGGCCGCGCTGGCCGCCTTCAATATCGGCGGGTAACTCGGAACGCATCTGCACATTCTCGTCATGCTCGCCCTTGTGGCGAGCATCCACGTCTCGACCACGACCTTCGACCAGCGAAGACGTGGATGGTCGGGACAAGCCCGACCATGACGGAGGGCGTCAGGACGCGTTCTTCTTCCGCGTTTCAGCCGCCTTCTTAGCCGAGGCGGAACGCGCCGCTTTCGGCCGCGCGGCGGAAGCCTCGCCACCCAGCTTGCCACCCCGCTTTGCGGCTTCATCGGTGTCCGGCTGCCCCCGACCTGAGCCGGACTTGTTGCCGCCGCCGCTGTCCTTGTTGACGGTCGCCCAGGCGCGACGCTCGGCCTCTTCGTGCGAAACGCCACGTTCCTCGTAGCTTTCCTCGATATGCTCAGCCTTGCGCTTCTGCTTGTCGGTGTAGGCGGACTTGTCTCCCCGAGGCATGGCAAAACTCCCCTGTGAATTCGAACTGGAAACGCAAGGCTCCGCATCGCTGTTCCCACCCCCGGGATCGCACGCGCCTGGCCATGGTCGGGGGGTGAGCGCATCGCGCCAGTCGCCTCCTTCATCGGCGTCATTCGTCGCAGCGGCTTGTGCATTGCCGCCGAGGCGTTATCTGTCGGGCGGAGCTTGAACCCGAGCCCCGCCCGCCACCGCGCCGCCGCGATCCCGCAGCGCCGCGCAACCCCGAGAGCGCATGTCGTTCGGCCCGCATGAGCCAGGAATGCCCCTGCGCAAGCGCAGCCGCTGGTGGTGGCTCGGCCCGCTGGCGAGCTTCGTCATCTTCGGCGCCTCGCTGGTCGTGCTCTGGCATATCATCAGCGGGATGGAGCCGGGCCAGCTTGCCGGCGCCTTCGCCAATGCCAGCCTGCGCCAGCTCGGCCTCGCCGTGGCCTTCACCGCGCTGAGCTACCTGCTGCTGACCGGCTACGACAAGCTGGCACTGCGCCGGCTCGGCCTCTCGATTCCCTATCGCACAACCGCGCTCGCCTCCTTCACCAGCTATTCCGTCTCGTTCACGCTCGGCTTCCCGATCGTGACCGGCGGCACGGTGCGCTACTGGATCTATTCGCCGAAGGGGGTGCGCGCCTCCGAGGTGGCGAGCCTGACGGTCATCGCCGGCATCACCTTCTGGCTCGGGCTCGGCGCCATCCTTTGCGCCAGCCTGATCTATTCAGCCGATGCGGTGGCGATGCTGGCGCGGACCTCGCCGCTGGTCGTCCAGATCGTCGGCGGGCTCGTGGGCCTGGGCATCCTCGGCTATCTCGCCTGGATCGCCACGGACGAACGGACGATCCGGGTGCGCGGCTGGAACCTGCACCTGCCCGGCCTCGGCACCACGCTCGGCCAGATGGCGCTCGGCGCCTGCGAGGTCTGCGCGGCCGCCGCCGTGCTCTTCGTGCTGCTGCCCGGCGGCTACGGCCTGGAATATCCGACCTTCCTCGCCGCCTATATCTTCGCCTGCCTGATCGGCATCGCCAGCCACGCGCCGGGCGGGCTCGGCGTGTTCGAGGCGACGATGCTCGTCGCGCTCAACCGCTTCCCCTACGAGCATGTGCTGGGCGCGCTGCTGATCTTCCGGGTGGTCTACTACATCCTGCCGTTCATCCTGGCGCTGGTGCTGCTGGCGCTGAACGAGATGATCCGCCGCATCCGTCGCCACGAGCCGTAGGGTCTGCGCCTACTTCATCGCGACGATGATCAGCAGGAAGGCCAGCATCAGCAGGAGCAGCCGGAAGCTCCAGTTGATTTTGCCCAGCTGCTCGGCTGCGGTTTCCGGCCAGTCATCCTCGGTCTCATGGACGGGAGCCGGCACGGGATCGGGGGTCGGCGCGGTCTCGATGGCAACCGGAAGCTCGCGAGGCCGCCACTCGATCGTCTCGATGAAGCCGTGCGCGGGCTGGGTCGAGCGCCCATCGGCGTCGAGGCCGAGATACCAGTCGAGCGGTTCGCCATTCGTGCGCCCGCGATCCTCCTCGCGCATCCAGAGGCTCGTCGTAGCGCTCAGCGAGATGTCCTGCGCCAGGCCGGCGAGCATATCCGCCTCGAGCGCTGCAAACACGGCGGGCGCCAGAAAGGCCTCGGCGAAGGGCTGCGAGGCGCCATCTTCGTCGCGGCAGCCGAGCATCAGGAGGAGGCGCGGCTGCTCGCCAGCCTGCGACAGCGGGCGCAAGGTCAGGGCAATCGTGCCGGCCTCGCCTTCGCGCCCGGCGCGGCGCAAACCGCCATCGACAACCGTCGCTTCGGTGAGGAAGCGCCGGCTTTCCTCCAGACGGCCGTCGCGGCTTTCGAAGCCGCCGACGAAACGCAGGCCCGAAGCCGACAGCCGGAAGCGCCGCGCCGCATCCTGGATATAGCGGGTCGACAGACCCTCGATCGCCATCCGCCCGTCGCTGACGGAAACGCTGCGCGCCACGCCTGATTCGTTCATGTTTCCGTCCTGTTTCGCCGCGACGATAACAGCTCAGGCTGCCCGCGTCAGGCGACGGGCTCCTGACAGCGTCACGCCGATGCCGCAGGATAAGGGCATCCTCGAACCATCATGGAGGCAAAAGACGATGGCCGACGAACTCGTCCTTTACACCAACCCGATGTCACGCGGACGCATCGCCCGCTGGATGATGGAGGAGATCGGCCAGCCCTACCGGGCCGAGATCGTCGGCTTCGGCACGCCGATGAAGAGCGCGGACTACAAGGCGCTGAACCCGATGGGCAAGGTGCCGACGCTGGTCCATGGCGATACGGTCATCACGGAATGCGCTGCGATCTGCGCCTATATGGCCGATGCCTTCCCGCAGGCCGGGCTCGCGCCCGCGCCGAACAGCCGGTCGCGCGGCCCCTATTATCGCTGGATGTTCTTCGCCGCCGGCCCCGTCGAGGCCGCCGTCGCCAGCAAGGCCTTCGGCCTGGAAGTGCCGCCCGACCGGGCGCGGTCCATCGGCTACGGCACCTATGCCGATACGATGGACACGCTCGAATACGCGGTGACCCGCGGCGAGTACCTGACCGGCGACCGTTTCAGCGCCGCCGACGTCTATGTCGGCTCGCAGGTCCTGTGGGGGCTGCAATTCGGCACGATCGAGAAGCGGCCGGCCTTCGAGGCCTATGGCGCCCGCATCTCCGCGCGGCCGGCGGCCCGGCGCGCCGCCGAGATCGACGATGCGCTGATGGCCGAGATGCAGAAGCAAGGGTGAACGCGCCCGGCGCATGGCGCATGGCCGATTGGACCGGTTGCCCGGCGGACCCGGCAGGGCTAATGCTGCGGGCAGAATTTCGCCCGCCGCTGCCGCATGACCGCAGCCGCCGGGTCTAGCAGCAAGCTTCGCGATCGCCATGAACGACATGTCCGCCCTTGCCCGGCCGCGCCACGGCATGGGCTTCTACCCCTTCGTCGGCCTGACCGCCGCCTTGATGGCGACGAACGCGCTCGCCATCGATTCGATGCTGCCGGCCTTGCCGCAGATGGCCGAGGCGCTCGGCATTGCCGAGGCCAACCAGCGGCAATGGATCATCACGGCCTATCTGCTCGGCTTCGGCGTCTCGCAGATCTTCTACGGCACGATCTCGGATCGGTTCGGCCGGCGCCCGGTGCTGCTCACGGGCCTTTCGATCTACGTGGTCGCCAGCATCGCCGCTGCCTTCGCCGGTTCGTTCGAGGCGATGATGGCAGCGCGCGTGGTGCAGGGCATCGGCGCCGCTGCGACCCGCGTGCTCGTCGTCTCGATCGTGCGCGACTGCTATTCCGGCCGCGAGATGGCGCGCGTCATGTCGCTAGCCATGATCGTCTTCCTGGCCGTGCCGATCCTGGCGCCCTCGATCGGCCAGGCGATCCTCTGGGTCGCGCCCTGGCGCTGGATTTTTGGCGTGCTGACCAGCTTCGGCGCTTTCGTGATGCTCTGGGTCCTGCTGAAACTGCCCGAGACCCAGCATCCCGAGGATCGCAAGCCGATCGAGCCGGCGAGCGTGCTCGCCTCCTTCCGGACGACGCTGACCAGCCGCATCGGCGTCGGCTACATGCTGGCCATGGCCTTCGTGCTCGGCGGCCTCTTCGGCTTCATCAACTCGGCGCAGCAGGTCTTCGTCGACGTCTTCCACGCGCCGGAGCTGTTCACCACCATCTTCGCCCTGATCGCGATGTTCATGGCGGCGTCCTCGCTGCTGAATTCGCGCATCGTCGGCAAACTCGGGATGCGCCGCGTCTCGCATGGCGCGCTGCTCGGCTATATCGCGCTGACCGGCATCCATGCGCTGGTGGCGCTGGCCGGCCATGAATCGCTCTGGAGCTTCGCGATCCTGCAGGGCGGGGCGATGTTCTGCTTCGGGCTGATCGGCCCCAATTTCGGGGCGATGGCGATGGAGCCGCTCGGCCATGTCGCCGGCACGGCCTCCTCGGTGCAGGGCTTCGTCACCACGGTGATCGGCGCGCTGCTCGGCTTCTATATCGGCCAGCATTTCAACGGCACGGTCGTGCCGCTGACGCTGGGCTTCGCGCTCTGCGGCATCGCGGCGCTCGTCGTCGTGCTGATCGTGGAGCGAGGCCGGCTGTTCCATCCGGCGCCGGGCCGGGTCTGAGAAAGCCCTTAGGCCATTGTCATCGCATCGGGTTTTTCCGAAAAGTGGGATCCACTTTTCGGCCCGATGCTTTCACCTGCGCACCGCCGCCTGCGGCGACGGGAATGCCTGGAATCCGCTTCGGTCCGACCTGGACCGAGAGCGGTCCGCCCTAGGCTCGGGAAAGACGCCGCCACCGCCTTCCCGCAGAACGCATAGACGCGCTCAGGTCGTCTGCAGGTTCACGGCCGAGTTCTTGCCGGTCTTGCGATCCGGCTCGAGATCGTAGCTGACCTTCTGCCCTTCGTTCAGACCGCGCAGACCAGCGCGCGTCACTGCGCTGACATGGACGAAGACATCATTGCCGCCGCCATCCGGGGTGATGAAGCCGTAACCCTTGGTCTCGTTGAACCATTTCACGGTTCCCGTACTCACATGCCGTTCCTTCCATAGGCTCGCCGGTTCCCCCGGCGGGGTAATGTAAGGAGCAAATCGTCCCACTTGCAACGACGCGCCGCACAACCCGTGCCGCGCCTGCGAAAAGCGTGCCGCAATGCCTCCCGTGCAGGCCCGCCGCCGCCGCAAGCCGCTTGCGGTCCGGGCGCCGCTCGCCCATGAACGGCGCAAGCTTGTGATCAAGGGAGCAGCAGGATGAGCAATTTTGTGATCGACCCGCCGGCCGTGACGGCCGTCCCGGTCGCGGGCGGCGGCTCCTTCCCCGTGCGCCGCATCTTTTGCGTCGGCCGCAACTACGCCGAACATGCCCGCGAGATGGGTCATGATCCCGATCGCGAGGACCCGTTCTTCTTCACCAAGCCGGCCGATGCGCTGCTGATCAACGGCGCCGACATGCCCTATCCGAGCAAGACGAAGGACCTCCACCACGAGATGGAGCTCGTCGTCGCGATCGGCACCGGCGGCAAGGACATCCCCGAATCCGAGGCGCTGGCCCATGTCTACGGCTATGCCGCCGGCCTCGACATGACCCGCCGCGACCTGCAGAACGTCGCCAAGAAGGCCGGGCGCCCCTGGGACATGGCCAAGGGCTTCGACCTCTCCGGGCCGATCGGCGAGATCGTGCCGGCGAGCCATGCCGGCCATCCCAGCGCCGGCAAGATCGAGCTCACCGTCAACGGCGTCGTACGCCAGACCTCCGACCTCGCCAAGCAGATCTGGAACGTCGAGGAGACGATCGCCTATCTCTCCGGGCTCGTCGAACTGAAGCCGGGCGACCTGATCTTCACGGGCACACCGGAAGGCGTCGCCGCGGTGAACAAGGGCGACGTACTCGAAGGGGAGATCGTCGGCGTCGGCACCGTCCGCACCCGCATCGCCTGACCTAACGACACGACAAGGACCGCATTATGCGCCTCACCCCCGACGCTTCCGGCGTCTTCCCGATCGCGCCGACCCCGTTCAACCCGGATGGCAGCATCGACTGGGCCTCGGCCGACCGGCTGTTCCAGTTCTATCACGACATCGGCTCGGACGGCGTCACCGTGCTCGGCATCATGGGCGAGGCGCCCAAGCTCGAGCCCGAGGAATCGGTCGAGCTGGTCAAGCGCTGCGTCGCCCGGATGGGCGGCAAGCCGATCATCGTCGGCGTCTCGGCGCCCGGCTTCGCGGCGATGCGCTCGCTCGCCCGGCAGGCGATGGATCTCGGCGCCGGCGGCGTGATGATCGCCCCGCCACCCTCACTGCGCACCGACGACCAGATCACCGGCTATTACGCGCAGGCCGTCGAAGCGATCGGCAGCGACATCCCCTTCGTCATCCAGGACTATCCGCTGACGCTCTCGGTGGTGATGACGCCGGCCGTGATCCGCAAGATCGTCATGGACAACCCGTCCTGCGTGATGCTGAAGCACGAGGACTGGCCGGGGCTGGAGAAGATCTCGACGCTGCGCAAGTTCCAGAAGGAAGGCTCGCTGCGCCCGATCTCGATCGTGACCGGCAATGGCGGACTCTTCCTCGATTTCGAGATGGAGCGCGGCGCGGACGGCGCCAATACCGGCTATGCCTTCCCGGAGCTGCTGATCGACGTGGTCCGCCTGCAGAAGGCCGGCAAGCGCGACGAGGCCCATGACATCTTCGACGCGCATCTGCCGCTGATGCGCTACGAGCAGCAGCAGGGCGTCGGCCTCGCCGTGCGCAAGTATACGATGATGAAGCGCGGCATCCTCAGCCATGACGCCCAGCGCAAGCCGGGCGCGGCGCTCAGCGCCGCGGCCAAGGCCGAGGTGGACTACCTGCTGTCGCGCATCGCCAAACACGATCCGCGCGCGAAGATCTGAAGAACCGCAACCGTCATGCTCGCCCCCGTGGCGAGCATCCACGGCTTGAACACGCCTTTCGATCCATGAAGACGTAGATGGTCGGGACAAGCCCGACCATGACGGCATGTGGCAGCCTGGGGCTCAGTGCCCCTTGTGCTCGCCGGCGGCGCCCTTTGCCGCAATCGAGTCGACCTTGAACTCGACATCGACGGTCCCGGCCTTCTCGAAGGTCAGCGTGCCCTTCATCATCTCGCCCTGCTTGAGCTGCTGCTTCAGGTCCATGAACATGATGTGGTAGCCGCCGGGCTTGAACTCGACCTTGGCGCCGGCCGGAACATCGACGCCATTATCCAGTGGCCGCATCGTCATGATGCCGTCCTTGACTGCCATCTCATGGACTTCCGCGCGCGCCGCGAAGGGAACGGACACCGAGACCAGCCGGTCCGCGACCGTGCCCGTGTTCTCGATCGAGAGATAGCCGCCGCCGACCTTGGCGCCAGCCGGCGTGGCGCGCGACCAGGGATGGCCGATCTTGAGCGGACCCGCCTTGAATTCATGGGCGGTGGCGAAGCCGGCCGAGAGCAGGAGAGCCGCGGCGGCGAGTGAATAGGAAAGCTTCATGATGGATATCCTGGATGAACGGGCCGCTGACGCAGCCTCGTGAAGACGTGCCCTCGCTCCCAAACGAAGCGGACAGGCCGGAATTGGATGCGGATGGGCAGGCGGAGGTTTCAGCCCAGCGGCGGCGCGCGCGATTGCGCGAGCCCGGCCGCGAAACGATGCGGCAAACCCTCGGCCCATAGCTCGGCCGCAACGAGCCGCGTGGCGAGGCGTCCCGGTACGGGCGCAGCCTCGACTGGCGGGCCAGCGAGAACCGGATTGAGCGGACAACCCTTGCAATGGGCGAGATCGCCGAGAGGAACCGGCTGGCCTTCATTGGGAACCGGAGCGCCCGAGCAGAGCACGACGCCGTCCGAACCACCGAACGCCGCCATGGCAGGAGCCGGCGCGAGCGCCAGGGCCATGACGCAAAGCGCATAGGCCATCGCCAGCCAGGCCCCGAGCCCGGAGCGGCGAAGACGATCGAGAAGGGCGGCGCGAGCCTGCATGGCCGCAAATGGCGCCGCTTCCCCGGCTTCGTCAAGCCGCGCATTGCCGCATCCGTCATCGGAGCAAGGAGCTTGCGGAGAAAATTCTTCTCCACGCCCTAGTTTCTTTAAAAGAACGATCCGGTTGACAAAGAGGACAATTCCGACCAGATTGCAGATCGTTCCTTGAGCAATCGGGGAGCCGCGGAGATTTGAGCAGCAGCTTGCGCCGCGTCACCAAACGCTAAAGCGCCACGACTGGGTCGTGGGCTCCAGATCGAGGAGACTGACATGACCGTTGCGAAAACGAGCCGAAGCCAGATTAGCTTCCGCCGAATGTCCTGCCGCTGTCGACGCTGAGATCGCAAGGCCGAAAGGTCCTTCCCATCCGTTCGTTCCGACGCATGCCGCATTGGCGGCAGAAGGCAGTCCCATGTCCCAGATTCATTCCCTTCCCGACCGGGCTCGCCCGGCGCAGCAAGCCTATGTCATCGAGCTCGGCGAGGCCCAGATCGGGCTCGTGAGTCGCCGCGCCGACGAGCGCGACTTCACCTTCGTCTCGGCCTCCGCCGCCTTCCGGGCGCTGGATGGCCAGCGTTTCGCCACGCCCGGCGCTGCCGAGACCGCCGCCCGCCGGCTCTCCCGCTCGCAGCGGGGCGCGCCGCTGCTGCTGGCTTCATGAGGCGGCGATGCAGCTTCTTGCCGCTCTCTGGAACGGTATCGCGAACTGGTTCGCGCAAGCCGTTCCGGCCACTTTCGACCCGCTCGACGCCGCAGCCGCGGACGACCAGCGCCGCTCGGTCCATGACGTGACCATCGAGCAGCTCGGCATCGCCCACTGGTCCTGCCACACGCATTTCTGAGGACATGATGAACGCCCCCGTCAGACCCGGTACGCTCAGTGCCGGCGTCTCTTCTGTTTCCTTGCCCCTATCCTTGCCCGAGCCGGCGATCCGCTTCGAGCGGGTCGGCAAGACCTATCCGGGCCGCCGCGGCCAGCAACCGGTCGGCGCGCTCGCCGGGATCGATCTCGACGTGCCCGCCGGCACCATCCTCGGCGTGATCGGGCGCTCCGGCGCCGGCAAGTCGACGCTGATCCGCCTCGTCAACGGGCTGGAGCGCGCCACCGAAGGGCGCATCCTGATCGAAGGCACCGATGTCACGGGCCTCAGCGAATCCGGCTGGCGGCAGCAGCGCCGGCGGATCGGCATGATCTTCCAGCATTTCAACCTGCTCTCGTCGCGCACGGTCTTCGACAATGTCGCGCTGCCGCTGGAGATCGCCGGCGCCGGCAAGGCCGAGATCGCCGCCAAGGTCGAGCGGCTGCTTGCGCTCGTCGGGCTGTCCGACAAGAGCGCGCGCTATCCGGCCGAGCTTTCGGGCGGGCAGAAGCAGCGCGTTGGTATCGCCCGGGCGCTGGCCACCGATCCGAAGGTGCTGCTCTGCGACGAGGCGACCTCGGCGCTGGACCCCGAGACGACGCGCTCGATCCTCGCCCTGCTGAAGCAGGTCAATCGCGAACTCGGCATCACCATCCTGCTGATCACCCATGAGATCCCCGTCATCAAGGAGATCTGCGACCGCGTCGCCGTGATCGAGGGCGGGCAGATCGTCGAGCAGGGCGAGACCTTCGCGGTCTTCACCAACCCGCAGCATCCGACGACCACGAGCTTCGTCGAGACGGTGACCGGCGTTGAGCTGCCCGAGCATCTCGCCCACCGCATCCGCAAGGAGGCGCGCGCCGGCGACAATATCGTGCTGCGCATCACCTTCCTCGGCGAGAACGCGACCGCCCCGGTGATCAGTCGTCTGAGCGCCATCGTCGGCGTCGACGTCAACATCCTGGCCGGGCGGATCGACGCCATCGCCGGCCAGCCCTTCGGCAGCCTGCTCGTCTCGGTGCCCTCACGTGCCCCTGAGAGCGACGCCGTGCTCGGCGCCCTCAGAAGCCTCGGACTCAAGGCGGAGGTGATCGGCCATGTCTCCTGAAATCATCCGCCTGATCGCGCAATCGACGCTGGACACGCTGGCCATGGTCGCGGTCGCGGCCGGCATCGGCACGCTGTTCGGCCTGCCGCTCGGCGTCTTCCTCGCCACCAGCAAGCGCGGCGAATTGTTCGCGGCGCCGGCCGCCAACCTCGTTCTCGGCACGCTGGTCAACGCCACGCGCTCGACGCCCTTCATCATCCTGGTCGTCGCGATCATCCCGTTCACGCGCCTGATCGCCGGCACCTCGATCGGCACCGCCGCCGCGATCGTGCCCCTCACCGTCGCCTCCACGCCCTTCATCGCAAGGCTGATCGAAGGCGCGGTGCGCGAGGTAGACCAGGGGCTGGTCGAGGCCGCACGCGCCATGGGCGCCACGCCCGTGCAGATCGTGCGCAAGGTGCTGGTGCCCGAGGCGCTGCCGGCGATCGTGCTCGGCCTGACGCTGGCTCTGGTCAGCCTGATCGGCTTCTCCGCCATGGTCGGCGCGGTCGGTGGCGGCGGGCTCGGCGATCTCGGCATCCGCTACGGCTACCAGCGCTTCATGCCGGACGTGATGGCGGCGGTCGTCGCCGTACTCATCGTCCTCGTCCAGCTCGTCCAGAGCATCGGCGACCGGCTCGCCCGCCATCTCAACAAGCGCCTGCGCCACGCCTGACGCTGCCCCATTCATCCGCATCCGACTGAAGGAAACGACATCATGACGACTCTCCTCAACCGTCGCGCCGCGCTTCTCGCCGGCTTCGCCCTGACGCTCGCCGCCGTCCCCGCGCTCGCCCAGCAGAACCAGGTGATCCGCATCGGCGTCTCGCCCGGCCCGCATGCCGAGATCCTGGAGAAGGTGAAGCCCGTCCTCGCCAAGAAGGGCATCGAGCTCAAGATCATCGAGTTCTCCGACTATGTCGTGCCGAACCAGGCGCTCGACGCCGGCGAGCTGGAGGCCAATTCCTTCCAGAACCAGCCCTATCTCGACAACCAGGTGAAGGATCGCGGCTTCAAGATCGAGAGCGCCGGCCTGACCGTGAACTTCCCGCTCGGCATCTACTCGGCCAAGTACAAGGACTGGTCGCAGGTGCCGGATGGTTCGACCGTCGCGATCCAGAACGACCCGACCAATGGCGGCCGCTCGCTCCTGCTGCTGCAGGACAAGGGCGTGATCAAGCTGAAGGACGGCGTCGGCTTCAAGCCGAGCCCGGCCGATATCGTCGGCAACCCGAAGAAGCTGAAGATCATCGAGATCGAAGCCGCGCAGACCCCGCGTTCGCTGGCCGACGTCGCGGCTGCCGCGATCAACACCAACTATGCCGTCGATGCCAAGATCGACCCGGCTTCTGCGATCCTGCGCGAGGATGCCAAGGGCCCCTATGTCAACCTGATCGCCGTGCGCAGCGCCGACAAGGACAAGCCCTGGGTCAAGACGCTGGTCGAAAGCTACCACACGCCCGAGATCAAGGCCTTCGTCGCCGAGCGCTTCAAGGGCGCCGTCCTCGCCGGCTGGTAACCGCTCCTCCCCACCTGGCTCTCCAGTCATATGGCCAGGCGCCTTGCCCCGGATGCGACCCGCATCCGGGGCTTTTTGTTTGCGGGATCAGCGCGGCAGCGGGCCGAACGCGAAGAACTGGGTCTCGCCGGAGGAATCGTCGACGCCGTCATTGTCGGTGACGACGAAGAGGTTGCCGGCCTTGTCGACCGCCATGCCCTCGACCTTGTCGAGACCGTAGCCGCCGGCCTTCATCAGGTCCGGCGTCAGGTCGCGCAGCAGGGTCTTGGTCACGGTCGGGATTTCGGTCGCGCCGATCGCTGCCGGCTTCAAGCCCTTCACCGAGAAGGTCTGGAGCGTCTTCACCGCCTTGGCGCCGAAGCCGTTGTCGCGCTCGATCACGGCGAAGCGGTCGTCGCCAAGGGAAACCAGCTCGGAGAGGCCCATCCAGAAGCCCGCGGCCGGCTGCGACAGCGGGTAGTGCAGCACGCCCCATTCCTTGCTCGCCGGCTTGTAGGAGAGCAGCTTGGCCTTGCCCTTGGGATCGTCCTTCCATTCGCGCTGAACGGCGAGCCAGACGGTCTCGTCCGCGCCCGTGCCGGTCACAGCCACGCCCTCGAAGCCGAAGCGGACCGCGTGCTTGGCGAGCGCTTCCGGCAGGCGAATCTCCTCCTCGACCTCGCCCTTGGCCGAGACACGCAGCAGGATATCGGCGAGCGGCGCATCCTTCTTCTCGGGGTTGCCCTCGGAAGCCAGCCAGAAGCCGCCGCCCTCGCGGGTCGCGATGCCCTCGAGGTCGTAGGAGGCGGGCTTGCCGTCCCTGGTCACGGTGATAGCGCCGGTGATCTTCGCGGGCTTCTGCGTCGCGTCGATCTCGAGGAGGCGCGAGGGCGTATAGGCGCTGTCGGTGATCGCGAAGAGCTTGCCCGGAGCCGCGCGATCCGCCGCGAGACCCGAAAGCGCGCCCCAGCCGATCGGCAGGCCGTTCTCGTCGGCGGACTGGATCGTCGGATAGGCGGCCGTCTGCTCGGCGCGGCGATAGATCATCACGGCCGAGCGGGCACCGCCCTTCTCGCCGACATCGGTCTCGGAAGCGGAAACGAAGAGATCGCGCTGCGGGATGGCGAGCAGGCCCTCAGGGCCGATGCCGGTCGGCAGCGCCTGCAGGAAGCGCGGCGCCTTGCCGGCCCCCTCGTCCTTATAGACCAACACCAGCGAGGCGCGCTCCAGCCCGACGAAGATCAGACGGTCGTTGCCATAGGTCGCAACCTCGATGCCTTCGGGCTCGCTGCCCTTCGCGCCCGAGCGCTTCTCGGGATAATGGCCGAGGCGCATGGCGGTGTGATCGACATCGGAGCCGGAATCAAACTCGACGGTGCCGTCCTTGCGGAAGATCGTGAAGCCGCGCGAGCCGCCCTTCCAGTCGCCCTCGTTGGCGGTGACGAAGCGGTCATTGTCGAGCCAGCGCACGGCGTCGGGCTCGCGCGCGACGCCCTTCAATTCTTCGGTCGGGCTGATCCTGCCGTCGCGGGTCTTGTCGATGTTCTTGAGATCGACCGTGCCGGCGGAGAAATGCGTCACGACCTTGCCGGTCTTCGAATCGACGATGGCGAGGTGGTTGTTCTCCTGCAGCGTCACCACGACGAGCCCGTCCTGGTTGACGTCGACGAATTCCGGCTCCGGATCGGTCGGCTCGACGGCGGCGATGCCGGTCATGTCGACGACCTGGCGGGTGGCGCAGTCGATGGCGCCGTCCTTGATGCCGATCAGGGTCAGGTTGCCGGCGGGAAGCTGCGGCAGGGCGCCCTTGTTGAGCTTCTCGTCACGCTCGTTCTCGATGGCGATGACGATCTTGCCCTTGTCCTTGGTCAGCGTGACCGAGTCCGGCTGGCCGCCGAGATCGCATTTCGCCACGACCTGCTTCGTCTTGAGGTCGACGGTGGCGAGATGGCCAGCCGGCTCCTTGAAATTGTCGCCGGATGTGACGACGGCGACGAAAGCCTTGTCGCCGAGGATGGTGACCGAGGTGGATTCGCCTTCGAGCGGCACGAAGCCGGCGGGCTTGGGGTTGGCGGGATCGGCGATGTCGATGATCCCCAGCGCCTTCTGCTCCGCGTCGGTATAGGCGAGCAGCGTGCCGTCGCCATTGGCGGCGATGATCTCGGAGACGGTCTTCTTCTTGGGATCGCGGTCGGCCGGCAGGTTCTGCGGCACGGAGAAGGTGGCGATCCGGTTGAAGAGCGGCTCGGCCATGGCCGTGCCGCTGAGCAGGACAGCGGCAAGAGCCGCGAGGACGAGGGGCTGGCGCATGGGATCTCACCGCTGACGGGGACAGAGGCCCGTCGGCTAATCAGCCCATGCGACAGTCACATGACGGTTTTCAACGAAGCGACGCGGCTTCGCCGGAAAGGGCTGCCGCACCGGAGCGCTTGAAGCCGATGACTTCGAGCTCGGTTACGATCGCAACCGCAGCAGCCTGGGCCAGGACGAAGGCGATGCCGAGCCCGGTCGGCGCGAACCAGCCCATCAGCAGGATCGCGATGCTGTCGGCGATCCAGAACAGATTGATGCCGATCACGGCATAGACCGCGAGGCGCGGCAAAACCCTGCGGCTGGCGAACCAGGCGATCAGCGCCGCGCAAGGCAGCAGCACGAGGCCGGCGCCGCGCAGGAACTCCGCGGGCAGGCCGAGCGGGGCGGCAAGCGGCCCGGCCGCGGTGGCGAGGATGAGGCCGAGGCCGGCGCAGGCGGCGGCATCGAGGACGAGAGCGCTGCGCAGCAGGGGCGAGGACTGGATCAGCGACATGGCATTCTCCTTGGCGGTTCTGGGCCTCAAGCCCGTTTCGATGAGGGGATGCTGACGGAACCGCGTCGGCCGGTCGATTAAGCGGGAGGTAATTGGAACGGCCCGCCGGGATCGCTAGCTTCTCCGCCATGACGACACACCACCCTCCCCCGATCGGCGCATTGCTGCGCGACTGGCGCCAGCTTCGCCGATTCAGCCAGCTCGATCTCGCGCTCGAAGCCGAGATATCGCAGAAGCATCTCAGCTTCATCGAAAGCGGCCGCTCGCGGCCGAGCCGCGAGATGGTGCTGCTCCTGGCCGAGCATCTCGGCGTGCCCCTGCGCGAGCGCAACGCGCTGCTGTTGGCGGCGGGCTACGCCCCGATCTATCCGGAGCGGCCGCTGGAAGACCCTTCGCTGAACGCCGCCCGCAGCGCGATTGACCTGATCCTCAGGGGGCACGAGCCCTACCCGGCTGTCGCCGTCGATCGGTACTGGACGCTGCTGGCCTACAACAACGCGGTGACGCGATTGCTCGGCCTCGTTGCGGACGCGGAACTGCTGAAGCCGCCGGTCAATGTGCTGCGCCTGTCGCTGCATCCGGACGGGCTCGCGCCCTTCATCCTCAATCTCGCGGAATGGCGCGCGCATCTGCTGGCCAGGCTGCGCCAGCAGGTCCGGGCGACCGCCGATCCCAAGCTCGGCGAATTGCTGGGGGAGCTCATGGGCTACCCCGACCCTGGCGGGGGGACGCAATCGCGCCACGAAGCCGAGGCGGAAGCCGCGATCGTAGTCCCCATGCAATTGAAGCTCGGCGAGACCACGCTGTCGCTGATCTCGACGACGACCGTGTTCGGCACGCCTGTCGACATCACGCTTTCGGAGCTGGCGCTGGAGACGTTCTTTCCGGCCGATGCGGCCACCGCAGAGGCGCTGCGTGGCCTCGCCGCGCAGGCGGAAAGTGCGACCTGAAACCCGGAACCTTTCCGCGCCGCGCCAGTTCTCCCAGCGGACAAACGGCTGGGGGCCGACCTTTCAGGAGTTAAGCGCGATGGGCAGCACGACCGACAAGATCAAGGGCCTGGCCAACGAGGCCGCCGGCAACGTCAAGCAGGCCGCCGGCAAGGCGTTCAACAAGCCGGACCTCGAAGCCGAGGGCGCGGCCCAGGAGCTGAAGGGCGAGGCCCAGCAGGCGCTGGGCAAGGGCAAGGACGCGATCAAGAAGGTCGTCGACAAGGCCTGAGGCATCCGCCTCAAAGCAAAAGGGCCGCCGAAAGGCGGCCCTTTTTCATGGTCGGGTTCTAGCCGTCATGCTCGGGCTTGACCAGAGCATCTCATGCCGGAAGAGGTTCCTTCGCCTCACTTGCCAGAGATTCTCGGGTCAAGCCCGAGAATGACGCCCTGGACGGCTCAGGCCGTGCCGCCGAAACCGCCGAGGAAATCCTTGACCCGGCCGAAGAAGCCGGCCGTCTCCGGATGGTTGTTGTGCGAGCTCTCGCGCTCGAACTCCTCCAGCAACTCGCGCTGGCGGGCCGTCAATTTCTGCGGCGTCTCGACCACGACCTGGATGTAGAGGTCGCCGACATCGCGCGAGCGCAGCACGCTCATGCCCTTGGCCTTCAGGCGGAACTGCTTGCCGGTCTGGGTGCCCTCAGGAATCTTGACCCGCGCCTGCTCGCCCGACAGCGTCGGCACTTCGATCTCGCCGCCGAGCGCGGCGGAAGCCAGCCCGATCGGCACGCGGCAGAACAGGTCGGCGCCATCGCGCTGGAAGATCGCGTGCGGCTTGATCGAGAGGAAGATGTAGAGATCGCCCGCAGGCCCGCCGCGCAGGCCCGCTTCGCCCTCGCCGGCCAGGCGGATGCGCGTGCCGTCCTCGACGCCGGCCGGGATGTTCACCGAAAGCGTGCGCTCGCGGGTGACGCGCCCGGCGCCCTGGCAGTTCTTGCAGGGGTCGTCGATAACCTCGCCGCGGCCCGAGCAGGTCGGGCATGTCCGCTCGACCGAGAAGAAGCCCTGATTGGCACGGACGCGGCCATGGCCGCCGCAGGTCGGGCACTGGCGCGATTTCGAGCCGGGCTTGGCGCCGGTGCCGGAGCAGGCGTCGCAGGAGATCGAGGTCGGCACCCGGATCGACTCGTTCTTGCCGGTGAAGGCCTCTTCCAGCCCGATCTCGAGATTGTAGCGCAGGTCGGCGCCACGCTCGCGGCCATTGGCGCCGCGCGCGCCGCCGCGCCGTGCATCGCCGAAGAAGGAATCGAAGATATCCGACATGAAGTCGGAGAAATCGGCATTGCCCCCGGGGCCACCGCCGCCGCCATTCTCGAAGGCCTGATGGCCGAAGCGGTCATAGGCCGAGCGCTTCTGGCCGTCCGAGAGAACCTGATAGGCCTCGTTGATTTCCTTGAACTTGATCTCGGCTTCCTTGTCGCCGGGATTCTTGTCGGGATGATGCTGCATCGCGAGCTTGCGGAAGGAGCCCTTGAGCTCGACCTCCGTCACGGTCCGGCTGACGCCGAGAATCTCGTAGTAATCGCGTTTCGACATCGAAATGTCTGTCCCCGCAGCTTTGACGCGGCATGGCCGGGCAGCGAGCCCGGCCATCCGTACAGCATGCAATTCCTGGACGCGATGACCGGGTCGAGCCCGGCCAAAACGTCGCTTGCGTTACGAGCGCGCGATCACGCGCTCTTCTTCTTGTCGTCCGAGACGTCCTTGAAGTCGGCGTCGATGACGTCGTCCTTCTTGGCTTCCTCGGCCGGCTCGCCCTCGGCGGCGGCAGCGCCTTCGGCCTGGCTCGCCGCATACATCGCCTCGCCGAGCTTCATCGAAGCCTGCATCAGCTCGTTGGTGCGGGCCGTGATGGCCTCGGCGTCCTCGCCGGTCAGCGCGGTCTTGAGCGCCTCGACCGCGGTCTCGATCGCCGCCTTGTCGGCTTCGGAAACCTTGTCGCCATAGTCGTTCAGCGACTTCTCGGTCGAATGCACCAGGCTCTCGCCCTGGTTCTTGGCCTCGACCACCTCGCGGCGCTTCTTGTCCTCGGCGGCGTTGGCCTCGGCATCCTTCACCATCTTCTGGATATCGGCCTCGCTGAGACCGCCCGAAGCCTGGATCTTGATCTGCTGCTCCTTGTTGGTGGCCTTGTCCTTCGCCGTCACGGACACGATGCCGTTGGCGTCGATGTCGAAGGTCACCTCGATCTGCGGCATGCCGCGCGGGGACGGCGGAATGCCCATCAGGTCGAACTGGCCGAGCAGCTTGTTGTCGGCCGCCATCTCGCGCTCGCCCTGGAAGACCCGGATCGTCACCGCGTTCTGGTTGTCCTCGGCGGTGGAGAAGACCTGGCTCTTCTTGGTCGGGATCGTGGTGTTGCGGTCGATCAGACGCGTGAATACGCCGCCCAGCGTCTCGATGCCGAGCGAGAGCGGGGTCACGTCGAGCAGCAGCACGTCCTTGACGTCGCCCTGCAGCACGCCGGCCTGAACCGCGGCGCCGATGGCGACGACCTCGTCAGGATTGACGCCCTTGTGCGGCTCCTTGCCGAAGAACTGCTTCACGACCTCCTGCACCTTCGGCATGCGGGTCATGCCGCCGACGAGGACGACCTCGTCGATCTGGCCCGCCGACAGGCCGGCATCCTTGAGCGCCTTCTTGCAGGGCTCGATGGTGCGCTGGACGAGATCGTCGACCAGGCTCTCGAACTTGGCGCGCGAGAGCTTGATGGCGAGGTGCTTCGGGCCCGAGGCATCCGCCGTGATGTAGGGCAGGTTGATCTCGGTCTGGGCTGTGGTCGAGAGCTCGATCTTGGCCTTCTCCGCCGCTTCCTTCAGGCGCTGGAGAGCAAGCTTGTCCTTCTTCAGGTCGATGCCCTGCTCGCGCTTGAACTCGTCCGCCAGGTACTCGACCAGGCGCATGTCGAAGTCCTCGCCGCCGAGGAAAGTGTCGCCATTGGTCGACTTCACCTCGAAGACGCCGTCGCCGATCTCGAGGATCGAAACGTCGAAGGTGCCGCCGCCGAGGTCATAGACAGCGATCGTGCCGGCCTGCTTCTTGTCGAGGCCATAGGCCAGCGCAGCCGCGGTCGGCTCGTTGATGATGCGCAGCACTTCGAGGCCGGCGATGCGGCCGGCATCCTTCGTCGCCTGGCGCTGGGCGTCGTTGAAATAAGCGGGAACCGTGATGACGGCCTGAGTGACGGGCTGGCCGAGATAGGCCTCCGCCGTCTCCTTCATCTTGGTCAGCGTGAAGGCCGAGATCTGCGACGGCGAATAGTCCTTGCCGTCGGCTTCGACCCAGGCATCGCCCGAGGAGGCCTTCTTGATCTTGTAGGGAACGAGCTTCAGGTCCTTCTGCGTCATCGGATCGTCGAAGGTCCGGCCGATGAGGCGCTTGATCGCGAAGAAGGTGCGCTCCGGGTTGGTGACGGCCTGGCGCTTCGCAGGCTGGCCGACAAGGCGTTCGCCGTCATCCGTGATGGCGACGATGGAGGGCGTGGTGCGCGCGCCTTCCGAATTCTCGATGACCTTGGGCGTCGAGCCTTCCATCACTGCAACGCAGCTGTTGGTCGTGCCGAGGTCGATACCAATGACTTTACCCATGGATGGGATCCCTTTCGATTGAGCAGATCGCCGACCTGCGACGGTTGTCCGTCGCCTGCCGGCCCATGGACCGGATCGCCCCCGCTTCAGCGGCGAACGAAACCGGCATTCCACGTTTGACGGTGGTTAAACCGCCCCTTGGCGGCGTATATAGTGAGGGTGTTCCACCCCTTGCAAGACAGGCGAGCCGATTAAGCAACGGGGAGCACCGGCCGGGCTGCCCGCGAAACGCGCTTTCCGGCCGGGTGTGGCCTTCCCGTCCTTGTCTAACCCGGCTCGCGCCTGCATGCAGAAAGGCCGTTCAGGCTTCACTGGGCCGCCATGACTCGACCGATGCGCCTTATCCTGGCCTCGATAGCCCTCGCCACGGCCGCAACCGTGGCGCATGCGCAGCCACTGCAACTGCCCGGCGCCCAGCCGTTCAACGCGCCCGGAACCCAGCAGGCCGCGCCCTCCCGGCCCGGCGCCCCGGCAGCGCCGCGCCCACCCAGCATGCCCGCCATCAAGGTCGCCGGCGAGGATGCCATCATCGGCAAGACCCTGCACCGCCACGGCCATCACGGCGAGGCGGTGTTCTCGAAGACGGCGACGGGCTATGGCCTCAAGCTCAATCTCGACGGTTTCCAGAGCACGAACCTCGTCGAGCCCTGCGCCGTCTCCTTCGGCGACGCGCCTCTCCCCGTCACGGCGCTCGGGCGCCCGGCCGGCGTGCCGCGTTACCGGCTGGAGGCGCCGATCTGCCCGATCGTCTTCGACGTGCTCGACGGCGCCTTCCTCGTGGTCGAGCCGACGGAGCCTTGCGTCGTCCAGGCCGCGCAATGCCGGATCGACCCGCGCGGGCTGTGGGGGCCCGATGCGCGCGTGGTTTCAGGGCAGGCCAAGGAGATCGAGCGCGCGCGCGGCGTCGCCGAGCGCGCCGTGCGCGAGGGCTACCGGACGCTGACCGCCAAGTCCGACGCCATCGAGCAGCGCGTGCTCGCGCGCGAGCAGGCCGGCTTCTCGGCCGAGCGCGAGATGATCTGCCGGGATTTCCAGCGCGAGGGCCAGTTCGGCTTCTGCGGCGCGCGGGTCACCGAGGCGCGGGCCGCCTCGCTGCGCGCCCGGCTCGGCCTCAACACCGAGCCGAAGGCCGCCGCGACCAAGCCGAGGCCACGCCCGAAGCCTGCGCCGCTCTCGCTGACGCCGACGCAATAGCGGGGCAGAGCGTCATCCCGTGCGCGCTGCGGCATGAAATGCCGCTGCGCAGACACGGGACCGCATGACGAGAGGGCGCCTTTCAAGCGCGCGCCCTGCCCGAGAGGGCGCCTTTTCCTGCGGACGGTCCCGCATCTGCGCAGCAGCACTTGCGTGCCGCAGCGCGTGCGGGATGACAGCGGTGGCTTCAGCTCATCCGGGCCGCGAGCGAGGCCTCGTCGAGCCCGGCGAGCGCATCGATCAGATGCATCGCGAAGCTGCCGGGCCCGGCGGCCCGTTCGGCCGCGATCTCGCCGGCGATACCATAGGCCGTGAGCGCTGCCGCCGCCGCGATCATCGGGTCCGGCTCGACCGCCCGGCAAGCCGCGACCAGCGCGCTCGATGCGCAGCCGAGGCCGGTGACCTTCGTCATCCACGCATGGCCATGCGCCACCGACAGGCTCCGGCCTTCGGTCTCGATCCGGTCGACCGCGCCGGTGGTGACGCGCACGATATCCCGCCTCAGTACGAAAAGTGGCTCCAGCACGGCCATTTCGGTGGCATTGCCGCGCACCAGCACGTGGAACGATGCCAGGACGTCGCCGACCAGCCGCAATCTCAGGGGTGAGAGCTCGACGAAGACGGGGTCGAGCACCAGTGGAATGCGGTGCTTCTGCGCCACGGCCAGGAGCTTCGGGATGGCCCGCTCGCCCTCCGGGCTGATCGTGCCGAGATTGATCAGGATCGCGCCCGCGCCCGCCGCGACGGCCGCGACCTCGTCGGGGTGGCCGGCCATCGAGGGCACCGCCCCGAAAGCCAGCAGCATGTTGGCGGTGACGTTCTGCGCCACCGTATTGGTCAGGCAATGGACGCGTGGGCGGCGTTCTGCCACCCGCGCGAGGATCGATGCGACGCCGGCGGCGTCGAGCTTTTCGCTGAAAGCGCTCATTCTGCCGCAGGTAGATAGATGCTGCCGCCCTTGTCGAGGAATTCCTTCGACTTGGCGGCCATGCCCTCGTCTGCAAGCGCCTCCAGCGCCTTGCGCTCGTTTTCACCCATGGCCAGCACCTCGGCGCGCAAATCCTGCGTGATCTTCATCGAGCAGAATTTCGGGCCGCACATCGAGCAGAAATGCGCGACCTTGTGGGCGTCCTTCGGCAAGGTTTCGTCATGGAATTCGCGGGCCGTGTCGGGGTCGAGTGCCAGGTTGAACTGGTCCTCCCAGCGGAAGTCGAAACGGGCGCGGCTGACCGCGTCGTCCCGGATCTTCGCCGCCGGATGGCCCTTGGCGAGATCGGCGGCATGGGCCGCGATCCGGTAGGTGATGACGCCGGTCTTGACGTCGTCGCGGTTCGGGAGACCCAGATGCTCCTTCGGCGTGACGTAGCAGAGCATGGCGCAACCATACCAGCCGATCATCGCAGCCCCGATGCCCGAGGTGATGTGGTCATAGCCCGGCGCGATGTCGGTGGTCAGCGGTCCAAGCGTATAGAACGGCGCCTCGCCGCATTCGCGCAATTGCTTGTCCATGTTCTCCTTGATCTTGTGCATCGGCACATGGCCGGGGCCCTCGATCATCACCTGGCAGCCCTTGTCCCAGGCGATCTTGGTGAGCTCGCCCAAGGTCTCCAGCTCGGCGAACTGGGCGCGGTCATTGGCATCGGCGATCGAGCCGGGCCGCAGGCCGTCGCCGAGCGAGAACGAAACGTCGTAGCGGCGCATGATCTCGCAGATCTCGTCGAAGCGCTCGTAGAGGAAGCTTTCCTTGTGATGCGCAAGGCACCAGCGCGCCATGATCGAGCCGCCGCGCGAGACGATGCCGGTGACGCGGTTCGCCGTCAGCGGGACGTAAGGCAGGCGCACGCCGGCATGGATGGTGAAATAGTCGACGCCCTGCTCGGCCTGCTCGATCAGCGTGTCCTTGAACACCTCCCAGTCGAGCTTGATCGGATCGCCGCCGACCTTCTCCAGCGCCTGGTAGATCGGCACGGTGCCGATCGGCACCGGCGAATTCCTGAGGATCCAGGAACGGATGTTGTGGATGTTGCGGCCGGTGGAGAGGTCCATCACCGTGTCGGCGCCCCAGCGGATCGCCCAGACCAGCTTCTCGACCTCCTCGGCGGCGCCCGACGTCACAGCCGAGTTGCCGATATTGGCGTTGATCTTGACCAGGAAATTGCGGCCGATCGCCATCGGCTCCAGCTCGGGGTGGTTGATATTCGCGGGGATGATCGCTCGGCCGCGCGCGATCTCGTCGCGGACGAATTCGGGCGTGACGAATTCCGGGACGCTGGCGCCGAAGCTCTCGCCATCGGCATGGCGTTCGCGCGCGCCCTCCAGCATGGCGGCCCGGCCGAGATTCTCGCGATGCGCGACATAGATCATCTCGGGGGTGACGATGCCGGCCTTCGCGAACTCGTATTGCGTCGTCATCTGGCCTGGCTTCGCCTCGAGGATCGGACGCTCAGCCGGACAGGCGGGAACGAGCTGCGCTTCGCTGATATGGCCGTTATCGGCGGCCGTCACAGCGCGTCCGGGCACAGTCTGGAAGCCACGCGCATCGAGCCAGGCGCGGCGCGGCTGATTGAGGCCGGCATTGAGATCGATCTTCGCATCGGTCTCGGTGAAGGGCCCGGACGGATCGTAGAGCCGTACCGGTGGCTCGGCATCCGTCGTCAGCACGACCTCGCGGAAGGGCACGCGCATCTCGGGATGCTCGGGCGCCGCGACATAGATCTTGCGCGAGCCGATGATCGGCCCGGTCGTCACGCTCTGGGGAGCGGTCTTGACGCTGTTCTTCTGGGGTTTTGCGTGGGCATTCATAAGGGGATCTCCTCCTTGGTACAGGTCAGGAGATCCGGCGTCGAAGCGGTTCAAGCGCTGTGATGCGGGTGCAGGCCAAGGCTGCACCGCGTTCCAGTCCCTCCGCCGGTATGACCCGGATCAGGTTCGATGGGTTCAGCTTCGAAAGCCGTCTCAGCCCTTGCGGGCACCCCTCGGAACGCGGACGAGGTTAGGCGCAGCGCCGCCGCTTGGCAACGGGCTGTGCAAAGGTCTGGTCGGATTGGACGGAGGGCTCAGACAGTCAGGTCGACCAGCGTGCCCTGCCCGGCCGGCAGCGCGGCTTGCGTCTGCTCGGCGCTCTGCTGGAGCATGGCGACCAGAGCCTGATCGGCCTGCGCATTCTGCCTGAGCATCTCGACGGACAGCGCCTGCTGGGTCGAGGCGGCCTGCATCGTGACGATGCTCTGGGCAAGGGAAACGGTGTCGCTCATGGCGGGCACCCTAGCCGGGCAACCCTACCAAATCCTCAACCCGGTTGCTCAAGGTGCGATGATCGAGGGCACCGGCTTGGGCATCGGCGGATCGCGCTCGGGCCGGACCTGCGCCTTGTCCTCGCCGGTACCGCGCTTTTCGTCGCGGGGCGCCATAGTGTTGGGCGTCGTCGGACGAGCCGCCTCCCCCGATCGCGGCGCCGGCGGCACGCCGGGAGCCTGCGGTCTGGCCGGAGGCGATACCGTCTGGGCCTGCACCGGCACTGCACCAGGCAGGCTGGCGGCCAGCAATCCAGCCAGAACCGGAACGAACTTTCTCATGGCGGCATCTCCCTTCGGCCTGGACCATTGCTTGTCGCATTTTCTTCACGCGAACCGGTGCCCACCTCGCTTGAAAATGCTCTGTCCTCCGCAAATGAAACAGGCGCAGGGAACGGGTGTTCCCTGCGCCTGCGGAAGAGCG
Source organism: Allobosea sp. GW822-FHT05A11 (assembly GCF_058800455.1). Classification (NCBI taxonomy): domain Bacteria; kingdom Pseudomonadati; phylum Pseudomonadota; class Alphaproteobacteria; order Hyphomicrobiales; family Alloboseaceae; genus Allobosea; species Allobosea sp. GW822-FHT05A11. Next base: position 161,959 of record NZ_JBXAMI010000006.1, read on the forward strand.
GGGCTGCCTGGAGAGCCGCCCCGCCCGGGTGTCACTGGTTCTGGCCGTTGAGCAGCGGCGTGATGCGCCGGAGCGTGACGCGCCGATTCTCGCGGGAAGCCTCCTGCGTGTTCACCTTCAGATACTGCTCGCCATAGCCCTGGGTCGTCAGGTTTTCCGGCGGGATCTGGAAGTCGCGCGTCAGGATCTCCGCGACCGACTGCGCCCGGCGATCGGAGAGCGAGAGATTGTCGATATCGGCGCCGACAGCGTCGGTGTGGCCTTCGACGAGGAAGACCTCGTTGGGCGAGCGCTGCAGCGCGCGCTTCACCGAATCCGCGATCACCGAAAGGCGGCGCGCCTGATCCTGCCCCACCTGCCAGGAGCCGGTATCGAAATTAATCGTATCGATATCGACGCTGCGCATGCGGGCGCGCAGATCCGGCGAGTAGCGGACCTCGTCCAGCGTGTAGCGGCGCGGAATCGCGGCGATCGGCGGGGCGATGATCGTCTCGTAGATCAGGTCCTCGTCGGCCTGGTCCGCATCGACGATATAGCGCTCGCGCGGGATCGGCAGCGGCGGCGGCGGGAGCACGACGACATCATCGGCAAAGCGCCCCGGACGGTCGCGCAGCGTGTTGTCGATGATGATCACCTCGCGGTTGTCGCGGTCGATGCGCGTGCGGCGGATCAGCCGGCCCTGCTCGTCCGTGACGGTGACGATCCGCGTGCCGTCGGGGCGCTCGAAGATCGTGCGGTTCTCGTCGCCACGGCGTTCGGAGCGGCCCTGCCAGCCGAGATCGCGGAAGCGCTGGTCCTCGTCGCGGCGGATGATGGCGCGGCCGTCATCGTCGCGGATGATGGTGCGGCCGGGCTCACGGATGATGGTGAGGTCGCCCTCGCGCTGCTCCCGCCGCTCGCGACGGATGTCGTCGAAGCGCTCGGCGCCCTGCGTCGCCATGATGCCACCGATGACGCCGGCGCCGAGGCCGATCGCACCGGCCACGCCCGGCGAGATGCCGCCGCGGCGGCCCTCACGCTGGGGCGGCTGGCCGGGGGCTCCGGCCGGCGGCTGGCCCGGAATGGCGCCCGGCTGCGCGGGAGCAGCCGTACCTGGCGCTCCCCCGGAAGGCATACCGGGAGCCGTGCGTCCCGGCTGGACCGGCGCGGCACCGGCGGGCGGCGTCGGGACTGCGGCGCCCGGCTGTGCAGGAGCCGGAGCGCCCGGCGCCCCGGCCGGAGGTGTTCCCGGAGCCGGGCGCGACGGCCGCGTCGGAGCCGTCCCTGCAGGCGGCGTCGGAACGGTCGCATCCGGCTGGACGGGAGCACCGGGCTGCGGCGCCGCGGCCGGCGGGCGCTGCCGGCCCGGCGCAGCCGAAGGCGGAACGGCCGGGCCGCCACGCGGAACCGCAGAGGGCGGCGCGCCGGCGCCGGGCTGGGACGGAACGGCCGGCGCCGTCGCAGGCGGCGTTCCCGGCGGGCGGGGCTGGGTCGGCGCAGCCGAGGGCGGAACCGACGGACCACCTCGCGGAACCGCAGAGGGCGGCGCGCCGGCACCGGGCTGGGACGGAGCGGCCGGCGCCGTCGCAGGCGGCGTTCCCGGCGGGCGGGACTGGGTCGGCGCAGCCGAAGGCGGAACAGCCGGGCCGCCACGCGGAACGGTTGATGGCGATGCGCCGGCCGGCGGCGCGGGCGGCTGAGGCGCGGTACGCGGCGCCGCGGGCACCGTCGGCTCGGCCGGCGGGCGCGGTGGTGTCGGGCGGGCGGCCGGGGCCTCCCGGGGAGATGGCGCGGCATTCGGCGTGGGGCGAGGCGCAGCAGGCACCTCACGCGGCATCGCCGGGCGCTCGGGCTGCGGACGCGCGGCCGGGGGCTCGGCGCGCGGCGCGGGCATGACGGAAGGCTGCGGCCGGGGTGCCGCCGGAGCGGGCTGCATCTGCGGCGGGCGCGGCGCATGCGGCTGGGCGGGGGCGCTCGGGGCAGCAGGGCGTTCCGGGCCACGCTGACCGGGCTGTGCGCCTGGCTGCTGCGGGCGCCGCGGCCCGCGCGGATCATCCTTGTCTCCGGGGGCGGGGGCCTGTGCGACCCGGTATCCGGCCTCGGCGAAGGCCTGCCCGGCTTGCGAAAGGACGAGGGCCGGCAGGACGGTCCCGACCAGCAACCAGCGTTTCGTGCGCATTTTCTTTTCCCGTCGTTCGTTTCAACGTGCAGATATCAGGCCGCCTCCGGCCTGAACCCCCGATGAAGCGAAAACGGCAGGAATCGGGCAGCGGTTCCGCCGCCCTGCCGATTTAGATGCCGGCCTCAGCCTTCACATAGGCCGCGATCTCGGCATGGGTCGCGAACCAGCAATCGCCCTTCGCCTTGGCCAGCCGGACCAGCTCCTCGAGTATCCAGAAGCGCGAGCGATAGGTGATGACATGCGGATGCATGGTCAGCAGGAAGAGCCCGCCATCCGCATAGGCGCCCTCGAACTCGCGGCGGAAGATGTCGAAGACCGCTTCCGGCGACGTATAGGGCCGGAGCGCCTGGAAGCGGTTCATGCTGAGATAGGGTGCGTCGTCGCGGATCCACTCGACCGGCAGCTCGACGATGCCGGTCGCCTCACCCTTCTCGACAATCTCGTAGGGATCGTCATCGGCGAAGAGCGAGCTGTCGTAGAGCAGGCCGAGCTCGCGCTCGATCGCAAGCGTCACCTCGGAAAAGTCCCAGGACGGGGTGCGCATGCCGACCGGGCGGATGCCGGTGACCTTCTCCAGCGTATCGGCCGAGCGCAGATGCAGTTCGCGCTCGTTTGCGGCCGGCACCGCCGTGTTGACCTCGTGAATCCAGCCGTGGAGGCCGATCTCATGGCCGGCACCGACGATGCGGCGCTGCTCTTCAGGATAGAGCAGGGCGGTGACGGCGGGCACGAAAAAGCTCGCCGGGATATCGTGCCGCTTCAGCAGATCGAGGATGCGCGGCACGCCGACGCGGTTGCCGTACTGGCCCCAGGAGAGCCGCCCGACCGACTTGCCGCCATCGCGCAGTTCGTTGGTCTCGTGATCGACGTCAAAGGAGAGGGCGACGGCGCAGCGGGCGCCGTTCTTCCACCTGGCCGGCTTCAGGTTGCGGCCGGCGCGGACCTGCTCGACCTTGCCGCGCCAGACCTCTTCCGGCCATTGCCAGGGCAGGAGTTCGTTGGCGTCGGTCATGGCAGTTCTCCTCAGGTCGTAGCAGTGCCCGGCAGCACCGGCACCGCGGCAAGCAGGCGCTTGGTGTAATCGTGCTGCGGATGGTCGTAGACCTCACCCGCCGCGCCGCTCTCGACGATCCGGCCGCGATACATGATCGCGACGCGGTCGCAGAGATGGCGGACGACCGAGAGGTCGTGCGAAATGAAGATCAGCGTCAGGTCGAGCTCTTGCCGGAGCCGGATCAGCAGGTTGATGATCTGCGCCTGGATCGAAACGTCGAGCGAGGCGACCGGCTCGTCGCAGACGACGACGTCGGGCTGCATCGCGAGAGCGCGGGCGATGGCGACGCGCTGGCGCTGGCCGCCCGAGAACTGATGCGGATAGCGGGCCGCGAAATCGGGATCGAGCCCGACCGCCGCCAGCCATTGCCGGACATAGGTCTTCGCCTGTGCGCGCTCGACGAGCCCGTGCGCCAGCGGCCCCTCGGCGATGCTGTCGCCCACGGTCATGCGCGGGTTGAGCGAGGCGAAAGGGTCCTGGAAGATGGTCTGGACGCGGGTCGTGACCTTATGCGGATTGTCGCCCGCGCTCATCACGGCTGAGCCGTCGATGCGGACGAGACCCTGATCCGGTGCATAGATGCCGGCGGCGACCCGCCCGAGCGTCGACTTGCCCGAGCCGGATTCGCCGACGAGGCCGAGCGCCTCGCCGCGCTTCAGCACCAGCGTGACATCGTCGACCGCCTGCACCACGGTCGGCGCCTTGGACAGGCCGGCCTTCTGGGCCAGCTTGCGGAACAGGCCGGGCGTCTGGGTGAAGCGCTTGGCGACATGCTCGATGCGGACATAGTGCACGGCGTCGGCGACGGCAGGCGGCACCTGTCTGGCGAGGCGCGGCGGCGGCGCGACGTCGGAGCCGACACCGCCAGCCAGCAATTTTCCGGGTTCGGAACGCGAGGGCAGGGCGTCGAGCAGGGACTGCGTATAGGGATGCTGCGGATGGGTCAGCACCGCGAGCGTCGGCCCGGCCTCGACGATCCTGCCGTGGCGCATGACGCAGACATGGTCGGCGAGCGAAGCGACGACGGCGAGGTCATGGCTGATCCAGATCAGCGCCGTGCCGAGCTCAGCGACCAGCTCCTTCATCTCGGCAAGAATCTCGGCCTGCACGGAGACGTCGAGCGCGGTCGTCGGCTCGTCGCAGATGATCAGCTTCGGCCGGTGCAGCAGGGCGATCGCGATGGCGACGCGCTGGCGCATGCCGCCGGAAAACTGGTGCGGGTAGAAATCGACCTTGGCTTCCGCGTCGGGAATGCGGACCTGCGCCAGCGCGGCAACGGCGCGGCGGCGCGCCTCGGCGCCCGAGACCGCCTCATGCGCTTCCAGAGCGAGCCTGATCTGCGTGCCGATGGTCAACATCGGGTTCAGCGTCATCATCGGGTCCTGGAAGACCATCGAGATCTGCTTGCCGCGGATTTTTCGCAGTTCAGCGGAGGAGAGGCCGACGAGCTCGCGCCCCTCCAGCTTCACCGAGGAGCCTGCCTCGACGCGGCCCGGCGGGTCGATCAGGCCGATGATCGAGAAGCCGGTGATGCTCTTGCCCGAGCCGGACTCGCCGACGAGCCCCATCACCTCGCCGCGCTTCAGGGCGAAGGAGACGCCGTCGACCGCCTTCACCACACCGGCACGGGTATGGAAATGGGTTGTGAGATCGGTCACTTCGAGGAGAGGCGCGTCGCTCATCGCTTCAGCCTCGGATTGACCTGGTCGCGGATGCGGTCGCCGACGAGGTTGATCGCGACGATCAGCACGATCAGCGCGATGCCGGGATAGATCGAGATCCAGTAGCGGCCCGAGAGCATGTACTGGAAGCCGTTCGCGATCAGCATGCCGAGCGAGGGCTCGGTCACCGGCAGGCCGACACCGAGGAAGGAGAGCGTCGCCTCCAGCGCAATGGCATTGGCCACCTGCACGGTCGCGACCACGATCAAAGGCGGCAGGCAGTTCGGGAAGATGTGGCGCAGCACCACGCGCCAACCCGGCAGCGGCGTCGAGAGCACGGCCTCGACATAGTCCTTGCCGCGCTCGGCCGAGGCCGCGCCATGAGCGGTGCGGGCGAAATAGGCGTATTGCGCAGCGGCGAGCGCGACGATGAGCTGCATCTTGCCCTGACCGAGCGAGGCCGAGAGCACGAGCGCCAGCAGAATCGCCGGGAAGGCGAGCTGCAGGTCGATGACGCGCATGATGAAGGCCTCGCGGCGCCCGCCGGCATAGGCTGCGCCGATACCGAGCGAGACACCGAGTACGAAGGCGAAGGCGCCGGCGACAAGCCCCATCTGCAGGGAGATGCGCAGGCCGTAGAGGATGGCCGAGAGCAGGTCGCGCCCCTGCGCATCGGTGCCGAGCCAATGGGTGTAGCCGCCTTCGCCGACGAAACCGGGCGGGCGGCGCGCATCGGAGAGCGAGAGATTGGCGAGGTCGTAAGGATTCTGCGGCGCGACCAGCGGCGCAAGCAAGGCGATGCCGATCATCAGGACGACGACGGCGAGCGCGATGACAGCGGTTCTGCTTTCGCGGAACTCGGCCCAGAAGCGAGCGGCGGGGGATGCGTCCTTCATCGCGCGCCTCCCTTCCGCAACCGCGGATCGAGCCCGACATAGGCGAGATCGACGAGGAAGTTGATGGTGATGAAGACGAAGGCGACGAGCATCAGGTAGGCGACCATCACCGGCCGGTCGAGCGACTGGATGGAGTCGATGATCAGCTTGCCGATGCCGGGCCAGGAGAAGATCGTCTCGGTGACCACGGCGAAGGCCAGCGTGGAGCCGAATTCGAGGCCGAAGACGGTGACGAGCGGGATCGCGATCAGGCGCAGCACATGGCGACGCAACACGGTCCATTCGGAGAGGCCTGCGGCGCGGGCGAATTTCACGGTGTCGGAGAGCATGGTCTCGCGCGTGCCGGCACGGGCGAGACGCGTCATCAAAGCGAGCTTGAAGAAAGCCAGATTCAGCGCCGGCAGCAGCAGATGGCTCAAGCCGTTCAGAGTGAGGAAGCTCCATTCGACGCCGAAGAGCGAGACCGTCTCGCCGCGCCCGCCCGCCGGAAGCCATTGCAGTTCGACGGCGAAGGCCATGATCAGCACGAGACCGATCCAGAAGGTGGGCACGGAAAAGCCGAGGATCGAGACCGTCATGATCAGCTTGGAGGCGTAACTGTCCGGCCTGTAGCCGGCATAGATTCCAGCGGGAATGCCGATCAGCGCCGCGCCGCAGACGGCGGCCAGCGTCAATTCCAGCGTCGCCGGCAGCCGCGACAGGATCAGGTCCATCACCGGCATGCCGAAGACGAAGGAGCGGCCGAAATCACCATGCAGCACGCGGCCGAGGAAGGTCAGGTACTGCTCCCAGAGCGGCCGGTCGAGTCCGTAATGGGCGATGGTCTGAAGGCGCAATTCCTGGCTGACATCGGGCCCGATCAGCACGTCGATCGGGTTGCCGATGGCGTAGACGCCGACGAAGACCAGCACCGACATGACGAGCATGACGACGAGCGCCTGCGCGAGCCGGCTGGCGACGTGGCCTAGCATCGGTGAAGCTTTCGGCGCGGCATCACGGCCAGTTCTCGACCATCACCGCCCGCGTCTCCTCGACGCCGACCTGCCAAAGCCCAAGCATCTCCTCGTCCGGCCGCTGGTAGAGGCCGTGGAAATTGCCGTCGCCGAGGATCTCGCGACGCTTCGCCGGGCTCGCCGCCTGATATTCGGCCGCATTGAAGGGCGGCTTCGACGTCTCGGGCATGGCGACGCCGGCGAGCCGCGTCCAGGGGAAGTTCTCCATCCAGGAGGCGTGCGAGGCGGCCGGGTCGACGGCCTTCACCGCCGCCTGGAATTGCGGCGCCGCCCACCAGTTATGCAGGCGGATGCTGGCATCGGGGTGCTTGTCCAGCCATTCGGTCGCGAAGTTCAGGGCCGGCGAATTGCCGCCATGACCGTTGACGAGGACGATGCGGCGGAAGCCGGAGCGGTAGAAGCCGTCGAAGATGTCGCCCAGCAGCGCCGCATAGGTGCTCAGGCGCAGCGAGATGCTGCCGGGGAAATTCAGGAAGCCCGGCGTCAGGCCATAGGCGAGCACCGGAAAGACCGGAATGCCCAGCGGTTCGGCCGCCTCCTGCGCCACGCGCTCGGACAGGATCACATCGGTCGCGAGGCTCAGATAGGCGTGCTGCTCGACGCTGCCGAGCGGCAGCACACAGCGGTCGTCCCGCTTGGCCTGGGCCTCGATCTGCATCCAGTTCAAATCGGCGACACGCACGGCGCGATCCTTGCTTCGCTCTGACAAGCGGTAGACAATCCCGGCAGGCGGCACGGGCTGCCCGCCACAGCCATCCTTGACTCCGGCGTCCGGGAGCGTCAAGTTCCATTTGGAACTAAATCCGCCGAGAGATTTCCTGATGCGGCGCGCGCCGACCTCTCCTTCCCGCGTCGAACCGGAGCGCGAAGCCGCGCTGGCCGATCTCGACCCGCTGACCGTGACCAAGCTCTGGGACAATCCCTGCTGGCTCTCGTTCCGGCTGAACTTCATCGCGTTCCGCTTCAACGACCCGGTCTATCGCTGGATCGAAACCCGCTACGGGCTCGTGCGCCCCGAATTCGTCGCGCTCTATGCGGTGGGCTTGAGGGAGGGCGTCGCCGCCAAGAACATCGTCGCCTCCTCCGGCCTGCCGAAGAACACGCTCTCGCGCGCCGTGCAGAAGCTGCTGCAGCGGCGCCTGCTCAAGCGCGAGACCGATCCGGCCGACCTGCGCAGCTACGTGCTCCATCTCACGCCGGCCGGCCGCAACATCTTCGACGAGACCATGGGGCCGATGATCCAGCACCAGGCGACGATGCTCGCCGGCCTCAGCGGAGACGAGCAGCGGCAGCTCTGCGTGCTGATGGACAAGCTCGTCATCGCCTCGCCCACCTGGCCTCAGGAACTCCAGCCAGAACCACACAAAACAACAGGGGATCTCGCATGAAACTCGCGCAAAGCTTCCGCCTCGCTGCCTTCGCCGCCCTGCTCGGCGCCGCCGTCTCGACCGGCGCGCTTGCCCAGACCCTGACCATCGGCGTCCGCGCCGGCCCGGAATCGATCGACCCGCATTACACCGCGACCGGCACCCATGCCGAAGCGCTGAAGCAGGTCTTCGACACGCTGATCTGGTCCGGCGACAAGCTGCAGCTCGAGCCGCGGCTGGCGACGAGCTGGAAGGCGGTCTCGCCCGATGTCTGGGAGTTCAAGCTGCGCCCCGGCGTCAAGTTCCATGACGGCTCGGACTTCACGGCAGAGGACGTCAAGTTCTCGATCGAGCGCATCCCGGTCGTCGCCGGCCCGAACCCGACGACGATCTATGTCCGCCGCGTCAAGGAGGTGAAGATCGTCGATCCGCTGACCGTCAGGGTCGTTACCGACGGCCCGGCGCCGAACCTGCCGAACGACTTCATCCGGCTCTTCATCGTCTCGCACAAGGCGGCGGCCGGCCTGACCAAGGACAATGCCAACGAGGCCTTCAATTCCGGCAAGGCCGCGATCGGCACCGGACCCTACAAATTCGTCTCCTGGACGCCGAAGGACCAGCTCCTGCTCGAGCGGTTCGACGGCTTCTGGGGCGAGAAGGAGCCCTGGGCCAAGGTTGTCCGCAAGGAGCTGCCCAACGATGCGGCCCGCGTCGCGCAGCTCAAGGCGGGACAGGTCGACATCATCGTGCGCGCGCCGGCCTCGGACGTGCCGACGCTGAAGCGCGACCCGAAGCTTTCCGTCGCGACTGTCGAGACCGTCTACCTCTTCAACATGGAGCTCGACCTGCGCGACAAGCCCCCGCAGATCACCGCCAAGGATGGCTCAGCCCTGCCGAAGAACCCGCTGCAGGATGTCCGGGTGCGCGAGGCGATCGATATCGCCATCAACCGGCCGGCGCTTGCCGAAATCGCCATGGAAGGGCTCGGCGCCGCCGCGAACCAGCTGGTCACCCCCACGATCGCCGGCTTCAACAAGGAGCTGCCCGCGATCAAGGCGGATACCGTCAAGGCGAAGAAGCTGATGACGGATGCGGGATATCCCGACGGGTTCAAGGTCACCTTCTCCTTCACCAGCGACCGCCTGCCCGGCGACCGGCAGGTCGGCACCTCGATCGCCCAGATGCTCGCCCGCATCGGCATCGAGGTGGTGGCGAACGCCCAGCCCGCGGCCGTCTTCTTCCCGGCGCGCGCCCGTTCCGAATACTCGATGGCGATGTCGGGCTGGGGCACGCTGACCGGCGAGGCCAACTACACCCTCTCCTCGCTGGTCCACTCCAACGAGCCCGCCAAGAAGCTCGGCGCCTTCAACCTGCTCGGTTACAAGAACGCCGAGGTCGACAAGCTGATCGAGGACGCCTCGGTCGAGATGGACGAGGCGAAGCGCAACAAGATGCTGTCCGACGTCGCGGCGATCGTCGCCAAGGACCGGCCGCGCATCGCCGTCACCTCGATCGGCTCGGCCTGGGCGATGCAGAAGGACAAGGTGACGATCTCGCCGCGCGTCGACGAGGACACCCTCGCGATGGACATCAAGCCCGTTAAGAAGTAACGCGGCCGCCTTCCACGCCACGGCCGTTTGTCCGGCCGTGGCGGATCACGCCTTCAAGACCCGACAGGATACCGATATGACCCTCGCGCTTGCCATCCACGGCGGCTGCGGCACGCTGCCGAAGGCCGAGATGACGGAGGGCGAATGGGCCCAGGCCCGGTCCGACCTCGCCGGTGCGCTCCGCGCCGGCTGGGCGATCCTGAGCAAGGGCGGCGCGGCGGTCGACGCCGTCGAGGCGGCCGTGCGGGTGATGGAGGATTCCCCGCATTTCAACGCCGGCCATGGCGCGGCCTTCAACAGCGAGGGCGAGCACGAGCTCGACGCCTCGATCATGGACGGGGCGACGCTCGCCGCCGGCGCGATCTGCGGGGCCAAGCGCATCCGCAACCCGATCAGCGCCGCCAAGGCACTGATGCTGCGCGGCGACCCGCTGATGCTCGCTGGGCCCGCCGCCGACGACTTCGCCGAGCATGACGGCGTCGACACCGTCGAGAACGAGCATTTCTCGACCGAGCGCCGGCGCAAGAACCTCGCCTCGATGAAGCTGCGCGAGATCGTCGGCACCGCCGCCGAGGCGAGCGAGGCCGAGAAGCATGGCACGGTCGGCGCCGTCGCCTGCGACGCGCAGGGCCATCTCGCCGCCGCGACCTCGACCGGCGGCTACACCAACAAGCCGGTCGGCCGCGTCGGCGATTCCCCGATCATCGGCGCCGGCACCTATGCCCGCGACGGGCGCTGCGCCGTCTCCGGCACCGGCAAAGGCGAGTATTTCATCCGCTACTGCGTCGGCCACGAGATCGCGTCGCTGATCGCCTATAAGGGCCTCTCGCTGGAAGCGGCGACGGACGCGGTTCTGGCCGAACTGTCCGAGCACAGGATCGGCGCCGGCCTGGTCGCAGTCGGTGCCGACGGCACGGTCGTCGCGCCCTACAACACCGAGGGCATGTATCGGGGCTGGGTGACGGCGGACGGGCTCGTCCATGTCGCGACCCACGACCATGTCGAATTGGCGGGGCAGGCGTGAGCGAACCCATCCTGATCTGGGGCGCAGGCGCCATCGGCGGCACGCTCGGTGCCTATTGGGCGCGCGCCGGCGTGCCGGTTCTGCTCGTTGATATCGTGCCGGAGCATGTCGAGGCCTGCCGCACGCGCGGGCTCGCCATTTCCGGGCCGGTCGAGGAGTTTACGCAGGTCGTGCCGGCCGCGACGCCGGGTGAACTGACCGGCCGCTACAGCCGCATCGTACTCGCCGTGAAGGCTGGCGCGACGGAAGCTGCGCTCGCTGCGTTGAAGCCGCATCTGACTGACGACGGCTTCGTGCTCTCCGCGCAGAACGGCCTGAACGAACTCGCCATCGCCAAGGCGGTCGGCGAACAGCGCACCATGGGCTGCTTCGTCAATTTCGGTGCCGACTGGCTCGGGCCGGGCGAAATCCTCTACGGCAATCGCGGTGCGACGGTCGTCGGCGAGCTCGACGGCTCGATCAGTGAACGCGCCGTCGAGATGCACCGGCTGATGAGGCTGTTCGAGCCGGACGCGATCCTGACCGACAACATCTTCGGCTATCTCTGGGGCAAGCTCGCCTATGGCGCGATGCTGTTCGCCACCGCCCTGACCGACGATTCGATGTCGGCGAACTTTTCGGACCCGGAACGGCTGCCGGTCTGGCTCGCGCTCGGACGCGAGGTCGGGGCTGTCGCGGCCAGACGTGGCGTGACCTCGCTCGGCTTCGGCGATTTCGACCCGATGGTGTTCGCACCCGGCCGACCGGAAGGGCCGCAGATCGAAACGATCAACTGGCTCGCGCATTACACTTCGCAAACCGCCAAGACCCATTCCGGCATCTGGCGCGATCTCGCCGTGCGCAAGCGGAAGACCGAAGTCGATCCGCAGATCGGCGTCATCGCCACGCTCGGCCGCGAGGTCGGCATCGCGACGCCCGCGATCGAGACGCTGGTCTCGCTGATTCACGACATCGAGGAAGGCCGCCGCCCGATGGCCTTCGAGACGCTCAAGGTATTGATCGACCGATGCAGATCCGCTTCGACAACCGCGTAGCCCTCGTCACCGGCGCAGCCCAGGGCATCGGGCGCGCGATCGCCGTCGCGCTGGCCGAGGCCGGCGCGCGCGTCCATCTCGCCGATATCGATGCGGCGGGGGTGCAGGCCACGGCGAAGGAGATCGGCGCGACCGGGCACGCGGCCGATCTCGGCTCGCCTGATGCGGCGCAGGCGCTGGTACGCGCGATCGTGGCGGCCGATGGCAAGCTCGATCTTCTCGTCCATGCTGCCGGCGGCGTGCGCGGGCAGGTCGGCGGGGCGATCGAGGCGGTTTCCGAGGAAGACTGGCGCGTGATCTTCGCTGCCAATGTCGACGCCGCCTTCTTCCTGGCGCAGGCGGCAGCGCCCGTGATGAAGCAGGCCGGCTATGGGCGGATCGTGACGATCTCGTCGGGCGCGGGCTTGAGGCCAAGCCTCACCGGCATCCAGGCCTATGCCAGCGCCAAGCACGCGCTGGTCGGCCTGACGAAGCAGCTCGCCTGGGAGTTCGGGCCGCATGGCATCACGGTGAATTCGGTGGCGCCGGGCTTCGTGCGCTCCAACCCCGCGACCGAGCGGCAATGGCAGAGCTACGGGCCTGAGGGGCAGAAAAAGCTGGTCGAGAGCATCCATACCCGCCGGCTCGGCACACCCCAGGATATCGCCAATGCCACGCTGTTCTTCCTGAGCGAGCAGGCCGGCTGGATTTCCGGGCAGGTGCTCTCGGTGGATGGCGGGCGGTCGTAGCGACGGCTGGAGCGCGCCGGCATGCTCGGGCTTGGCCCGAGCATCTCGTCCCGAAGGAGGCTCCAGCGCCTTGTTCTGGGTGAGATTCTCGGGTCAAGCCCGAGAATGACGCCACCCGTGCCTCACCCGCAATTCGCCTGATCGGCCGGCATCTCGGCACCGACCATCCAGCTCGTGCCGAAACGGTCGGTCAGCATGCCGAAGCGCGGCGACCAGAAGGTCTCGGCCATCGGCATGGCGATCCTGATGGCTCCTTCGGCGAGGCCGGCGAAGATGCGGTCGGCCTCCTCGGGCGTCTTCACTCCGACGCTGACGGAGACCGAGCGCATCGGCCCGTCGCTCTGATTGGGCGGTGCATCGGAGGCCATCAGCATCTGGCCGTCAATCTCCAGGCAGGCATGCAGGATCTTGTCCCGCCATTCCGGCGCGACATGCTCCTCGGCCGGCGTGCCCTTGTGGTCCATCATGGCCAGCATCTTGCCGCCCAGCACCTTCTCGTAATGGGTGAAGGCCTCGCGGCAATTGCCTTCGAACATCAGATAGGTCGAGAGTTTCATCGCGTATCCTCCTGCGTGCTTACGGGAAGCGTTCAGCGCTTGCGGTAATACTGGGCGGCCATGAACTCGGCCCACTGGCCGTCGGGCCCAAGCGCACGCGAGGTCAGGGTGCGGTGGTCAGGTGACAGGAAGGTGATGATGTCCTGATACTTCGCCATCGAGCCGTCGCCGGTCATGCTCGGCCCCTCGGTGTCGAGGACCAGCGACTTGCCGTCATCCGAGAGCGCGCCGTCATAGGTCCACATCATCGTCATCATGGAGGCGACGAAGCTGCCGACGAAGCGGCCCTTGGCCGGGTCGAAGCCGAGCGTCATCAGGCTGGTGACCGGCTTGCCCTCAGGCCCCTCACCCTGCCCCTCGCCGAGCGTCCAGAGCCCGCCGAGCGAGCGCACGCTCTCGGTGCCCTTCGACGAGGATGGCGGCTGATCCGGGCCCATCGAGCAGTTCATCTCGGCTGTCCAATCACCGATCAGCTGGTGGAGCCACTCATGCTCCTTCTGCGGTTCGCCCATCATGGTTTCTCTCCTCTGGTTTTTCGTTCTCTGGGTGATCGGGATCAGGCGGGGCGCTCGGCCGCGGCCTTCATGGCCTTGAGTCCGGCCTCGAAATCGCCGCCGACCATGCGGTCCATGTCCATGAAGACGTGGATGATCTTGCCGATGAAGGGCGTCGGGCCGGTCATGATCCAGGTCACGTTCGTACCCTGGCTCTGTGGCGTCAGCGCGAAGACGACATCGTTATGCGCCTCGAAGGGCTTGAGGAAATCGAGCTTGAGCGCGAGCTTGCCCGACGCCTGCGCCTCGGTGATGCGCATGCTGCCCTCGCCGACATTCTTGTCGCCGGCCCAGGCATAGGTCGCGCCAACGCCGGTCTCGGGGCCGCCATAGGTGCGCTTCATCGCGGGGTCCTTCTTCTCCCAGGGCGACCAGGCGCTCCAGGCCCGGAAATCGGCGATCAGCGGATAAATGCGCTCGGGTGCGGCATTGATCGCGATGGAGCGGGTGACCTGGAAGGTATCGGGCTTGCGGGCGGCCAGGATGAGCACGACGACGACGCCGGTCGCGAGAAGGCCGAGCAGGCCGAGAAGAATGGTCTTGAGCATGACGAACACCTGAAATGGGGCTGCAGGAATGGCTTCGGCGTCAAACGCCTGATTTATCGGGTGGTTTCGCCTTGATCGCGCGGAGCATCTCGTCCAGCCGCCCCAGGCTCTGGTCCCAGAAACGGCTGTAATGCTCCAGCCATTGCGAGACGTCCTGCAGCGGGCCGGGATCGAGCCGGCAAGGTCTCCACTGGGCTTCCTTCCCCCGCGTGATCAGCCCAGCACGCTCCAGCACCTTCAGGTGCTTGGAAACCGCGGGAAGGCTCATCGCGAAGGGCTCGGCGAGTTCCTTCACCGAACTCTCGCCTTGCGACAGCCGGGCCAGGATGGCGCGGCGCGTCGGATCGGCGAGGGCTGCGAAGGTCAGGCTGAGCGGGTCCGTCGACATCATATGAAACCGATCAGTTAATTAACTGATCGGTTTACTAATTGCATTCCTCCTGCCTGTCAACCATGCGGGCCGCAAGCTGGCGCGGGCCACCGCCGGTTGTTGTCAGGAGCGGCGCGCCACGGCTAGAACCAGTGCGATACAAGGAGGGTTCATGAGCTTCGAGACCGCAGCGACACCGGAAGCCGCCGTGGACCGGCTCGAACGGCTCTATGACGAGGCGCGCTCGGCCCTGCGCGGCGACCTGCAGCGCTTCTTCGACACCGGCGAGGCGCCGACGGCCGAGGACCGGGAGCGCTATCGCTATCCGATGCTGCGCGTGACCTACGAGCCCTCGAAGCTGCCGGCGGCGACGCGGCGCGGCTATGCCAAATTCGCGGTGCCCGGCATCTATTCGACCACGGTGACGCAGCCGGCCGAGTTCCGCACCTATCTGCTCGACCAGTTGAAGCCGCTCGTCGCCGAATACGGCGCGACCATCGAGACCGGCGTCAGCACGCAGGAAATCCCCTACCCCTACGCGCTCGAAGGCGGCGACGAGCTGGGGCGCGGCAAGATCACGGCAGCCGAGCTCGCACGCCATTTCCCAACGCCGCTGCTGGCGCTGGTCGGAGACGAGATTGCGGACGGCAGCTATGAATTGATCGAGGGCGAGCCGCGCCCGCTCTCGCTGTTCGACGCGGTCCGGGTCGACTATTCGCTGCGGCGGCTGGTGCATTACACCGGCACCGACTGGCGGGCCGTGCAGCCCTGGGTGCTGCTGACCAACTACCATCGCTATGTCGACCAGTTCGTCCGGCTCGGCCTCGCCGAGATCGAGGCCGGCACGGCCGAGGCGCTGATCGCACCGGGCGGCATCCGCATCGACAGGGACGGGATCGACGTCTCGGCCGCCGAGCGGGTGATGTCAGCGCCCTGGCACCGCTTCCAGATGCCGGCCTATCACCTGATCCGAAAGGGCGGCGAGGGCGTGACGCTGGTCAATATCGGCGTCGGCCCTTCCAACGCGAAGAACATCACCGACCATCTCGCGGTGCTCCGGCCGAATTGCTGGCTGATGGTCGGCCATTGCGGCGGGCTCCGCCAGACCCAGATCATCGGCGATTATGTGCTGGCCCATGCCTATCTCCGGCAGGACCGCATCCTCGACGACCTCGTGCCGCCGGACATCCCGATCCCGGCGCTGGCGGAGGTGCAGGTCGCGCTCCAGCAAGCGGCGGCCGACATCACCGGCGAAAAGGGCGACCGGCTGAAGCAGCGCCTGCGCACCGGCACCGTCGTGACCCAGGACGACCGCAACTGGGAATTGCAATGGACCAAGGAGCGGCGGCGCATCAACCTGTCGCGCGCCATCGCGGTCGACATGGAATCCGGCACGATCGCGGCGCAAGGGTATCGGCTGCGCGTGCCCTACGGCACCTTGCTCTGCGTCTCCGACAAGCCGCTCCACGGCGAGATCAAGCTGCCCGGCGCCGCCAACGCCTTCTACGAGCGCGCCGTCGGCGAGCATCTGCGCATCGGGCTCGATGCGCTGGAGAAGCTCAAGGAAGCGGGCGCCACGATCCATTCGCGCAAGCTCAGGAGCTTCGACGAGCCGCCGTTTAGGTAAGCGCTGCTCAGCCGAACACCCCATAGGCCAGCAGCCCCGCAATCACCCAGAGCGCGAGATTGCCCCAGCGATTGCGCCGGGCCTCCGCCCTACCGATCGCCTCGACGCTGCGCTCGTCGAGCGAGAAGCCGTGACGCGAGGCATCCTCGAGCTGGCCGAGCACACGCTCGGCGCGGATGACCGTGTCGGGCAGGCTCGCAAGCGAGCCGAGCAGGGAGCGGGCGCCGCGCCCGGCCTCTTCCAGACGGCCGAGCGGACCGAGATTATGGGTGATCCAGCTCCGCACCACCGGATCGGCCGTGCCCCACATGTCGAGATGGGGATCGAGCGTGCGCGCCACGCCCTCGACCACCACCATGGTCTTCTGCAGCATGACGAGCTCGGTGCGCGTCGCCATGTCGAACATGCCGGTAATCTCGAAGAGCAGGGTCAGGACCTTGGCCATCGAGATCTGGTCGGCGCTCTTGTCATGGATCGGTTCGCCGACCGCGCGGATCGCCTGGGCGAAATCCGCGACGTCGTGATGGGCCGGGACATAGCCCGCCTCGAAATGCACCTGCGCCACGCGCGTGTAGTCGCGGGTGATGAAGCCGAGCAGGATTTCCGCGAGGAAGCGCCGCTCCTTCAGGCCGAGCCGGCCCATGATGCCGCCATCGACCGCGACGAGGCGCCCCTCCGCATCGACGAAGAGGTTTCCGGGATGCATGTCGGCATGGAAGAAGCCGTCGCGGATCGCATGCTTCAGGAAGGACTGGATGATGTTGCGGGCGAGCTCCGGCAGATCGTGGCCGGCGGCACGCAGGCCCTCGACATCGGAGAGGCGGACGCCGTCGATCCATTCGTCGACCAGCATCTCCCGCGCCGTGAGCTGCCAGTCCGGCTCCGGCACGCGGAAATCGGTGTCGCCCTTGGTATTCTCGGCGAATTCGGAGAGGGCGGCGGCTTCGAGCCGCAGGTCCATCTCCATCGCGACCGAGCGCGCCAGGGTCTCGACCACGCCGCTGAAGCGCAGCCGCCGCGCCTCCGCCGAGCGTGCTTCCGCCGTTTCGGCGCCGAAACGCATCGCGGCGAGATCACGGTTGAAGCGGTCGCGGATGCCGGGCCTGAGGATCTTGACCGCGACCTCGCGGCCGTCCTTCAGGCGGGCGCGATGAACCTGAGCGATCGAGGCTGCGGCGACCGGCTCGCTGAATTCGACGAAAAGGTCTTCGAGCTTTCCGCCATGCGCGGCTTCGACGATGGCGCGCGCTTCCGCCATCGGGAAGGCCGGCATCCGGTCCTGCAAGGCCGAGAGATCCTGCGCGATCCTCATGCCGACGACATCGGGCCGCGTCGCCAGGAACTGGCCGAACTTCACATAGGAGGGACCGAGCCGGGTCATCGCTGCCGCGAGGCGGGTGGCGGAGGAGCCGGCGCCGCGCCGCTCGATCAGGCGGCCGACACGGATCAGCCCGCGCGCCAGCGGCGGCAGCACGGAGGGGTCGACCAGCGCCAGCGCACCCTCGCGCGCCAGCACGAAGCCGACGCGCGCGCCGCGCAGCATGTGGAAGAAGGACGAGATCATGCCGCCTGAGCCAGCATCACAGCTTCCAGCCGGAATGCAGCGCCACGACGCCGCCGGTCATCGGCGTGAACTTCGCGCGGCGGAAGCCGGCATCCTCGATCATGTTGGCGAAAGCCTGCGGCTTCGGGAACTTGCGGATCGATTCGACGAGATACTGGTAGGGCTCGGCCTCGCCGGTGACCATGCGGCCCATCGGCGGGATGACCTTGAAGGAATAGCTCTCGTAGACCTTGTCGAGCAGGGGGACGTCGACATGGCTGAATTCGAGGCAGAGGAAGCGCCCGCCGCGCTTCAGCACGCGATAGGCCTCGGCCAGCGCCTTGTCGATGCGCGGCACGTTCCGGATGCCAAAGGCGATGGTGTAGCAGTCGAAATGATTGTCGGGCAGGCCGAGCTCTTCGGCATTGCCCTGGACGAAGCGGATGCGATCATTGTCCGGGAAGCGCTTATCGGCGCGCTCGCGCCCGACGCGCAGCATGTCGGCATTGATGTCGAGCACGGTGACATCAGTCTCAGGTCCGCCGGCCTCCAGCACCGAGAAGGCGACATCGCCCGTGCCGCCGGCCACGTCGAGATGATGGAAGGGGCAATCCTTCGCAGGATTGATCGCGGTCAGCAGCGCGCTCTTCCAGGCCCGGTGCAGCCCGCCCGACATCAGATCGTTCATCAAGTCGTAGCGGTTGGCGACCTTGTGGAAGACGTCGTCGACCTTGGCCTGCTTCTCGGCGAGCTTCACCGTCTCGAAGCCGAAATGGGTGGTGTCCCCGGGTCCGGTATTCTGGGCTGCTGTCACGTTTCTGGCCGCTCTTGTGTTTGGCTGAAGCGATGAATAGCCAAAGGTTGCGGGCTTGTCGCGGCCCGTCTCGACGCAGGCTTTACGAAGGTCGTTGATATGCCGGAGCTACCCGAGGTCGAAACCGTCCGGCGCGGGCTGGAGCCCGCCATGCTGGGCGAGCGCTTCCAACGCGTCGAGTTGCGCCGGCCGGATCTGCGCTTCCCCCTGCCCGAGCGCTTCGCCGAGCGGCTGACCGGGCGGCGGATCGACGCCCTGTCGCGCCGGGCGAAATATCTGATCGCCGATCTCGACGACGGCGCGGCGCTCGTGATGCATCTGGGCATGAGCGGGCGCTTCATCGTCGAGGCGCCCGGAACGCCACCGACCGAGCCCGGCTCCTATTATAATGAGATCGGCCGGCACCTGATCCATGACCATGTCGTGTTCGAGATGGGGACCGGCGCGCGCGTCACCTATAACGACGTGCGCCGCTTCGGCTTCATGGACCTCGTGCCGCGCGCCGAACTGGCCACGTCGAAGCATTTCGCAGGCATGGGCATCGAGCCGCTCGGCAACGAACTCTCCGGCGAGACGCTGGCGAAGCTGTTCGCGGGCAAGTTCGCGCCCCTGAAGGCCGCGCTGCTCGACCAGCGGCTCGTGGCGGGCCTCGGCAATATCTATGTCTGCGAGGCTCTGTTCCGGGCCGGGCTCCACCCGGAAGCTGAAGCCGGAACGATCGCGACGCCGACCGGCCGGCCGCGCGAGAAGGCCCATGAGCTCGCCCGCATCATTCGCGAAGTGCTGGAGGAAGCGGTCGCAGCCGGCGGCTCGACGCTGCGCGACTTCGCCCATGCCGACGGCTCGCTCGGCTATTTCCAGCACCGCTTCAAGGTCTATGACCGCGAGGGCGAGACCTGCGTCACGTCCGGCTGCGGCAAGCTGGTGAAGCGTCTGGTGCAGTCGGGACGCTCGACGTTCTATTGCGAGAGCTGCCAGAAGCGGGCCGTTCGCTAGCGGTCCGATCTCCGCTTAGGGTCGGGAGCGGCAAAGCAGGAAACTTCAGCCGAGCCCCCGCGTCCGCCTCATACGAACTCGTCGCTTCAATTCGTCCATGATGTCCTTAATCTCACAATCCAGAACATAAAGGTCGCCTAGGGAGCGTCGGTTCAGAGGACCGTCGTACCAGAAGCCCATGAGGCGATAAAAAATTCGAGCGTGCAGCAAGCCTCTGCCGAACGGCATCCCGGCGCCGCCGTTGTATATCCACCGGTTGGCACGGTCTCCTGCACGCGGGGCAAGTTCCTCGCGATGTGCGATACTTTTATCCAGGTGAGCGGCTAGCTGCTCGTCGGTCAACTTGGCAAGGTCGCCGCGAAGGTTGATGCCAAGCCTCAAAGGAGCCCCCGAATTCGATGGCTCACGATGGCCCGAATTCAGCGTCGCGACAATTCCCGCTATGGGTCGGGAGCGGAAATCGATCGCAGCGCTTACCCCTTCTCCGAGGACCTCATCTCCGAGGCACCCCTGAGCTCACGATATCAACTTGTCGTAACCGACAAACGTGAACATGCGTTCGCCCAGCGCGAGAGGGGAAGGTTTTCCCCGAAACTGGTGGACCCCGACTGCCAACTCTGTCTCGGAGGCAGATAGCCAATGTTGTTCGAAGTTTAGCCCTTCGAACCGTCGGCAAATCATGGGCACCCGATCCGGCTTTCGGCGGTGGCGGGTCCAGATAACGCGCCCACCGGTTGCGCACAGTTGCGGACAGTGGTCGATCGTGCGCTCGATATCACCATCATGGATGTTGCCGAACACGCCGCAGATCAGCACGAGATGCGCTGGCGTCATGCCGCGATAATGATCGCTGATCGAAGCGTCAGCGGTCATGACCTCGATCTGATGAAGCCCGCTGGAGAAGGCGAGCCGCTCGGCAAACTCCGTATTTCGACGGTCCAGCTCGACAAGGCGGGCCTGAACGTCATTCCGGCGCGGATGCCCCTGCAGAACCTCGAGCAAATCCCGGCCTTGGCCTGCGCATAGGCTGATTACGCGGATCGGACCCGGATCGCAGCGGTTGAGAGCAAGGTCGATTTGAGCTTGAACAGTCCGCAGTCGCTCGGCCATCCGTGAGTGGGGAGTGTCGTATTTGCCGTGCCAAGTTTGCCAATCCACAACGGCCTCGGGTCAAAACGTCGCCTCACACAGAGTAGCCTCTGCTACGATGTCCGCAACGGGTCGGCAGCCGAATTGGCGTCCGCCCGGCAATGCACCAGCCAACGCCCGCGTCGACGCGACGTTGGTTAATGGCTGCCTCCGGCCAGGCCGATTCCGGCGATCAGTGCGCCCCACACCTTCAAGCGCAAGCCGACAGCCTTGACCACGCCCGTGGCCGCGATCAGGTGCCCCGTGAATCCGCCGAGATCGTTGGTGTAGGTCTGAACGATACAGCCGGTACCGTCGACCATGATCTTCTCTTGGTCCTTATGCTCAAGCTCCAGATAGACCAGAAGCGATCCGCGCGAGACTCGCTGGCTGAGATCGATCAGTTGCCCTCCCGGCACGATCTGGCCGGTCGCTATCGCCGGCTGAATGTGGCGGACCCGTGCAGGGAGGACCGTGTTGCTGAAGCTCAGGCCGATATTGGTGTCGCAGGAAATTTCCGCAGGCATCCCTTCGTAGAGGGCTGAACGCGCGACCTGGGGAAAGCCCGCCGTGATTCTCAGCGGAAGATCGCTCGGGCGGTCGGGAATGATCACCATCGCGGGGCTCAATATCAGCGTGGACGCGGGGCTTCCCGTGCTCATGGCCAATTGGGTCACGACGCCATCGGTGAACGAGCGCACCTCGGTCATCCCCAACGCAACCTTGGCGCTTTCCAGAGCGGCCTCGGCAGCTTTTCGCTGCGCCGGGATGGTTTGGGAAATCTCGGCCTGGGCCAGGCTTTGTTGTGCCTGCGCCGACGCCAGATTGGCCTCGCCGATCGCGAAGGAAGACTCCGCCAGGCGCACGGCTTCCCTTGTGCCGGAGTTCCTGGCGACCAGAGCCTGCGCGTTTTCGAGGTCGCCTTTCAGTTTGTCCAGCGAAGCGCTCGATACGGCCACGCTCGCCTCCGCAACCTTCAGAGTGTCAGAGGCTTTGGCCGCGGCGGCCGTGATCTTGTCGAATTCGGCCTCCGCCTGCTTCAGCGCCGCCTTCTGGGTGTTGTTCTCGATCCGGAAAAGCAGATCGCCGACAGAGACCCTCTGCATGTTCCTGACGGCGACCTCCGTGACCGGGCCGCTCGTCTGCGCGACGATCGATACGGTGCGGTAAGGCAGGAGACCGGAATAGGACTTCGGATGGAAATAGAAGATCGTGACGAACAGGGAGAATGCGAGGAAGGCCCACAGGAACACCGCCGTGCGCATGTTCCAAACGGTCATGGCTTCGCCACGACGCTTCAACTGGTAGTAGCGGAAAATCGCCGGAAAGGAGGTCAGAAGGAGCTCGATCATTTCTGCCCCCCTTCGGCCGGGGCAGGGCCGGCAACGACCGCAACCTCCGGGGATCCCGCTCCGACGGCCACCGGCGAGACGACGGCGTGCTCTTCGCCCGCGCCTTCACCTTCGTGAATTCGCGGAACGTGGAAGCGCGACCAGTCCGCCATCAGGGCGATAAGGATTGCGCTCAGCGGAAGGAAAACGTGGAAATGCTCGAGCGGAAAGACTTCGTAGAGCAGGGCGATTGCCAACAATGTCGGGATTGTCTTTGCAAGCGGGGTGCCCTTCGAGCTGTGTTCGGCCCAGCGGTCGAACGCAGCATAGAGTGTCACGATCCCGTACAGCGCGAGGCAGATGAGTGCCAAAGCCACCCACGCCAACATGTCGGTCTCGCCTGGAGCGGTGAACCAGGATGGGCTTGAGTGCCCGAGACTGGCTTCTGTCGCCATAAAACAATCCCTTAGCAAGCAATACGCGGCAGCCTATCAGGCGTTCGTATACGAACTGCGAATTGTAAGCGCGTTAGGACATGTCGGGAATGGGCCGTCAGCCGACATTGCCCGGAAAATAATTCCCGCCCTTCATACCACCTTTATCCTCGTTCCACCTCATCCCGAGAACCCTTCTCCCCCTGCGGGAGAAGGGTTCTCGGCGTAGTCGGGACGGATGAAGGGTCTCGCGGCGTTTCGCCATGTGAATGCCTGACAAAGGGCAAACGATCACGAGATGGCCTGGACAAGCCCGACCATGACGACAGGCGGCGGCGGGGAGGCAGCGCGAATGCGCGGATGCGTGCGACGCGCATGGACCGCTCTCCCGCCGCCCGCTAAAGCTGGCGGCACAGGAGCATCCGGGAGGCCGCCATGGCTTATGAGACCATTCTCGTCGAGACGAAGGGCAGGGTCGGGCTGATCACGCTCAACCGCCCGCAGGCGCTGAACGCGCTGAACGGCCAGCTCATCGGCGAGATCAACCAGGCGCTCGACGGTTTCGAGAAAGATGCCGGCATCGGCTGCGTCGTCCTCACCGGCTCGGAGAAGGCCTTCGCCGCCGGCGCCGACATTAAGGAAATGCAGAGCCGGACCTTCCCCGGCACCTATCTCGACGACAAGTTCGAGGACTGGGACCGGATCGGCCGGCGCCGCAAGCCGATCGTCGCCGCGGTCGCGGGCTTCGCGCTCGGCGGCGGCTGCGAGCTCGCCATGATGTGCGACTTCATCATCGCCGCGGACAACGCCAAGTTCGGCCAGCCCGAGATCAATCTCGGCGTCATCCCCGGCGCCGGCGGCACGCAGCGCCTGACCAAGGCGGTCGGCAAGGCCAAGGCGATGGACCTGTGCCTGACCGGCCGCATGATGGGCGCCGAGGAGGCCGAGCGCTCCGGCCTCGTCGCCCGCGTCGTGCCGCTGGCCGACCTCATGACCGAGACGCTGAAGGCGGCCGAGGCGATTGCGGCGAAGTCGCTGCCTTCCGTGCTGATGGCGAAGGAATCGGTCGAGCGCGCCTTCGAGGTGACACTGCAGGAAGGCCTGCGCTTCGAGCGCCGCGTCTTCTCCTCGCTTTTCGCGACGGCCGACCAGAAGGAGGGCATGTCCGCCTTCGCCGAGAAGCGGAAGCCCGATTTCAAGAATGCCTGAGCGGCCGGCCCTCACCTGCCGCATGGCGGCGTCGAGTCCCGCCGCCTTGATGAAACGACGCTCCTGCTGGCAGATAGCTCCCGTCTTTCGCCAGCAGGAATTCCCGCGATGAACGCCCAAGCCGGACCGTCCCTCCCGACCTATGCCGATGTCGAGGCCGCGGCAGGGCGGCTCAAGGGCATCGCCCATCACACGCCGGCGATGAGCTCGGCCACCGCCAACCGGCGGACGCAAGCCAGCCTCGTCTTCAAGCCCGAGAATTTGCAGCGCATGGGCGCCTTCAAGTTCCGCGGCGGCTATAATGCGATCGCCTCGCTCTCGGCCGAGCAGAAGAAGGCCGGCGTCGTCACCTATTCCTCCGGCAATCATGCCCAGGCCATCGCCTATGCCGGCCAGCTTCTGGGCGTGCCGACCACGATCATCATGCCCAACGATGCGCCGGCCGCGAAGGTCGCGGCGACCGAAGGCTATGGCGGGCAGATCGTGCGCTATGACCGCTATAAGGAGAACCGGCTCGAGATCGGCAACAAGCTCTCCGCCGAGCGCGGGCTGACGATCATCCCGCCTTACGACCATCCGCATGTCATCGCCGGCCAGGGCACCGCGACCAAGGAGCTGATCGAGGATGCCGGCCCGCTCGACATCCTGCTCGTGCCGCTCGGCGGCGGCGGCCTGCTCGCCGGCGCGGCGCTGACCGCGAAGGCGCTGAACCCGGGCTGCCGTGTCTTCGGCGTCGAGCCGGAAGCCGGCAATGACGGCCAGCAATCGCTGCGCAAGGGCGAGATCGTCGCGATCGGCGTGCCCAAGACGATCGCCGATGGGGCACAGACCGCCTTCCTCGGCGACCTGACCTTCCCGATCATCCAGCGCGAGGTCGAGGATATCGTCACCGTCAGCGACGCAGCGCTCGTCGACGCGATGCGCTTCTTCGCCGAGCGGATGAAGCTCGTGGTCGAGCCGACCGGCTGCCTCGCGGCGGCGGCCGCCTTCACCGGCGCCGTGCCGGTCGCCGGCAAGCGGGTCGGCATCATCCTCTCCGGCGGCAATGTCGATCTGGCGAGTTTCGCGGCCTTCATCGCGCCGTCCGCCTGAGATCGGCAGGCTTGCGACGATTCCGGCGTTGACGTAGCGCCGGCAAGCGACTATAGCCCCACCACTCGCGGCGGCCCGCGCAAGCTCGGCCGCCGCGCACGTTTTTCCAGCAAGGATGCGGCCAGCCCCGCCGGCAATGACGCCAGGCGACCGGTCGCGATGAAGAGACGAGGACGTTTCGATGGCCAATACGACGTCGGCCAAGAAGGCTACGCGCAAGATCGCTCGCCGCACCGAGGTCAACAAGGCGCGCCGCTCGCGGATGCGCACCTTCCTGCGCAAGGTCGAGGAGGCGATCGCCTCCGGCGACAAGGCCAGCGCTGCCGAGGCCCTGAAGGCCGCCCAGCCGGAAATCATGCGCGCCGCGCAGAAGGGCGTGGTTCACAAGAACACCGCCTCGCGCAAGGTCTCGCGCCTCGCTCATCGCATCGGCGCCCTGGCTTCCTGAGCCAAACGTCTTTAGCGTTTCGACGATCAAAAAGCCCGGCCGCAAGGCCGGGCTTTTTCGTTGGCTTCAAGGTCTCTGTGGCAGCCCCGCCACAACCTTCCGAGGAACAAAACAAAGCTGCCTTCAAGCTATTTTCCCAAGCTTTCCACGGCTTTGCCGACTTGACTCTCGGGCGCCGTTCAGGGCGCGAAGCCGGGCTCCGAGCCCGGCTTGGCCGCTCATAAAAAGATGTGATTTTTCATCATCTTAGCAGGCAAAGGATTTTGGAAGACGGAATCACGGCGACTCTGTGGCAGGCTTTCCGGGGGCGCGCAAAAAAAGATTCGGCCGCCCCCGAAAGGGGGACCGTGAAGAAAATCTTAAGTTCCCCAACCAATTGCGGCGGTCTGCCCCATGGTCACGAACAGCCGCCGCACGACGAGTCTCGGAAGCCGGCTGAAAGGGGTGTTGCAGCCCGTCGAGGGCGCCTTGTAAGGTCCCCTCATCGCCGGGCGGACAGCAATGACTGCCACGGGATTTCCAGAGATGATCAGCGTTTTGGCTCGCGACCATGGAGGTTGGAGGATGTGACCCTTTGTCTTTCTTGATCGAGATGAAGGGTGGCGTCGTCTCTCGGCGAGCCTTCCAAGCGTAATCACCACAAGCGGGACCGGAGCCTGCCGCGGCGTCATGCGCCCGCCGGGACCGGAACCATTTTGACCAGACAGCAGCGCCGGGACGGTGGCCAGGAAGCGACCGCCGAACCCCAGCTGCGCACATTTTCAAAGAACGGGGCCATTGATGTTCGAGCGGCAGGATTTCGGGGACATGGTCGAGACGACGCCGGTGGTGGTGACGATCGCTGCGGAAGAGACCGCCGTCATCCGGGTGGAGGAGGCATCGATTCAGGACGCATGGGAGCGTGTGCGCCGGCGCCTGCGGGCGGAGCTCGGCGAGGATGTCTTCTCGAGCTGGTTCGGCCGGCTGGAGATCGCGGGGATCGTCGAGGGCGTGGCCTATCTCACCGTCCCCACCCGCTTCCTGAAGAGCTGGCTCGAGGCGCATTATACCGAGCGCCTGCGGGTGAACTGCATCGCCGAGCTGCCGGCCCCGAACGGCGTGCTGCTCTCGGTCCGCACCGTCTCGCGCGACCCGGCCGCCCAGCCGCAGATCGAAGCCCTGCGCAGCCGCCCGGCAACGGTAGCGAGCCCCACGCCGGCCGAAGCCGGCCGCCCTGCCACTGTCAGCCTGTCCCAGGCCGGCGAAAGCGACCTCGTCGATGCCTGCGGCACCGGGCTCGACCGGCGCATGAGCTTCCAGAGCTTCGTCGTCGGCAAGTCGAACCAGCTCGCCTTCGCCGCGGCCGAGCGCATTGCGGCTGCGCCCGCAGGCCAGAGCCCCTATAACCCGCTCTACCTTCATGCCGGCGTCGGCCTCGGCAAGACGCATCTCCTGCAGGCGATCGCGCAGGA
The DNA here is from genome assembly GCF_058800455.1 of Allobosea sp. GW822-FHT05A11. NCBI lineage: Bacteria > Pseudomonadati > Pseudomonadota > Alphaproteobacteria > Hyphomicrobiales > Alloboseaceae > Allobosea > Allobosea sp. GW822-FHT05A11. Next base: position 188,609 of record NZ_JBXAMI010000006.1, read on the forward strand.
TGCGCGCCGCCAGGGCAAGCGCGTCGCGTATTTCACCGCCGATCGCTTCATGTACGGCTTCGTCGCGGCGCTGAAGTCGCAGACGGCGCTCGCTTTCAAGGAGAAGCTGCGCGGCATCGACCTGCTCATCGTCGACGACGTGCAGTTCATCCAGGGCAAGTCGATCCAGCAGGAGTTCGGCCACACGATCAACGCCCTGCTCGATGCCGGCAAGCAGATCGTCGTCGCCGGCGACCGCCTCGCCGGAGAGCTCGAAGCGCTCGACGAACGCATCCGCTCGCGGCTCGGCGGCGGCCTGGTGGTCGAAGTCGGAGAACTCGACGAGACCCTGCGCGCCACGATCCTGTCCAGCCGACTGGAGGCGCTGCAGGCGACCCACCCGAACTTCCGGGTCAGCCCGGACGTCGTCGCCTATGTCTCGCGCGTCGTCGCGACCAATGGCCGCGACCTCGACGGCGCCGCCAACCGCCTGCTCGCCCATGCCACGCTGTCCGGCCAGCTCGTGACGCTGGAGACGGCGGAAGCGGCGATCCGCGATCTCGTCCGCACCCGCGAGCCGCGCCGGGTCAAGATCGAGGACATCCAGAAGCTCGTCGCGACGCGCTACAATGTCAGCCGCGCCGACATCCTCTCGGAGCGCCGCACGGCGGCCGTGGTCAAGCCGCGCCAGATCGCGATGTATCTGTCGAAGGCGCTGACACCCCGCTCCCTGCCCGAAATCGGCCGCCGCTTCGGCGGGCGCGACCACACGACGGTGCTGCACGCCGTGCGGAAGATCGAGAAGGCGATCAGCGAGGATCGCTCGCTGCATGACGAGGTCGATCTGCTGAAGCGCATGCTGCAGGAGTAAGCCTGGAAAGCGTTCGCCACGCCCGTGAAATGGTTGTGGTTGCCCGGGCGGGCAGGCCTTGCGCCCCCGCCCGGTGTCCTGCAATGTCGCTGGCCATTCATTCGGCTCGCGCGTCCGCGCGCGGGCGACCAGCGCCAGAAGACTAGACAATCATGAAGGTCACGGTCGAACGTTCCACGCTGCTCAAGTCGCTCAGTCACGTCCATCGCGTGGTGGAGCGCCGCAACACGATCCCGATCCTGTCGAACCTGCTGCTCTCGGCCTCCGAGAGCGGCCTGCGGCTGAAGGCGACCGATCTCGATATCGAGGTGGTGGAGACGATCGCGGCGGACGCGCCCGAGCCCGGCGCCACGACCGTTCCGGCGCATACCCTCTACGACATCGTCCGCAAGCTGCCCGATGGCGCGCAGGTCTCGCTGGAGACCACCGGCGATAGCGGCCTCGTGCTGCGCTCGGGCCGCTCGCGCTTCCAGCTCCAGACCCTGCCGGAAAGCGATTTCCCGGATATCACCGCCGGCGACATGGCCCATCGCTTCGTGCTGCCGGCCGGCGAGCTGAAGCGCCTGATCGACAAGACCCAGTTCGCGATCTCGACCGAGGAGACGCGCTACTACCTCAACGGCATCTATCTCCACACCATCGATGTCGACGGCCGCCCCGTCCTGCGTGCGGTCGCGACCGACGGTCACCGTCTCGCCCGCGTCGACACCGCCGCCCCGCAGGGCTCGGTCGGCATGCCCGGCGTGATCGTGCCGCGCAAGGCCGTGGCCGAGATCCAGAAGCTGCTGGAAGACGGCGAGAGCGAGGTCGCGGTCGAGCTGTCCGGCTCGAAGATCCGCGTCGCAACCGCCGACGTCGTACTGACCTCCAAGCTGATCGACGGCACCTTCCCGGACTACCAGCGCGTCATCCCCAGCGGCAACGACAAGCGCCTCACCGTCGACAGGGGTGATTTCGCCGCTTCTGTCGACCGCGTCTCGACGATTTCGTCCGAACGCGGCCGCGCCGTGAAGCTCTCGATGGCCGAGGGACGTATGACGCTTTCCGTCACCAACCCGGATTCCGGCTCGGCGACCGAGGAGATCGAGGTCGATTACGAAGCGAGCCCGCTCGATATCGGCTTCAACGCCCGCTACCTGATGGACATCGCCGCCCAGCTTGACGGCGACACCGCCCTGCTCAAGCTCGCCGATCCCGGTTCGCCGACGGTGATCCAGGACCGCGAAGGGGCCTCCGCGCTCTATGTGCTGATGCCGATGCGCGTCTAGCAGCTGGCTCATGGCCGCCGTCGCGCGCCTGATCCTGCAGGATTTCCGTTCCTACGAGGCCCTCGATCTCCCGGTCGAGGGCCAAATCGTTGCGCTCGCAGGCGAGAACGGAGCCGGCAAGACCAATATCCTCGAAGCGCTCTCGCTGTTCACGCCGGGGCGGGGCCTGCGCCGCGCCGAGATCACGGCGATGGCACGGCAAGGCGGCGACGGCTCCTTCGCCGCCTCCGTCACCTTGGCTGACGACGCGGGCCGGCTCGGCATCGGGCTCGGCGCACTCGATGCGGAGGGGCGTAGGCCGCGTCTCGCCCGGATCGACGGGGCCAATGTCGGCTCGGCGCTCGCTTTCAGCGACTACCTCCGCGTGGTCTGGCTGACGCCCGATCTCGACGGGCTGTTCCGGGGCGCTGCCGGCGACCGGCGCCGCTTCCTCGACCGGCTCGTGCTGGCGATCGATCCGAGCCACGCCACCCGCTCGAACGCGCTGGAGCGGGCGCTGCGCTCACGCAATCGCATCCTCGAGGAAAGCCCCGGCCAGGGCCAGTGGCTCGACGCGGTCGAGCGCGAGGTCGCTGAGCTCGGCGTCGCGGTCGCGGCCGCGCGAGCCGAGACGGTGGCCCGGCTCTCCGCCATCATCGCCGAGACGCGCGACGAGGCCTCGCCTTTCCCCTTCGCCGATATCGCGCTCTCCGGCGAGATCGATGCGCTGGTCGCCCGCCTGCCGGCCGTCGATGCCGAGGACGCCTATCGCGACCTGCTGCGCCAAGGCCGCCATCGCGACAAGGCGGCCGGGCGCACGCTTACGGGGCCGCAAGCCTCCGATCTCGAAGTCCGGCACGGACCGAAGGACATCCCCGCAGGCCAGGGCTCGACCGGCGAACAGAAGGCTCTGCTGATCGGGCTTGTGCTCGCCCATGCCAGGCTGGTCGCGGCGATGAGCGGCATCGCGCCGCTCGTCCTGCTCGACGAGATCGCCGCCCATCTCGACCCGCGCCGGCGGGCTGCGCTCTATGAGGGGCTGACGGGGCTCGGCTGTCAGGTCTGGATGACCGGTGCTGACGCCGCCCTGTTCGGCGACCTGCCCGCCGGCGCGCAGCGCTTTTCGGTCACGCCGGGACGGATCGATCCGCTCGATTGATCGGTCAGGCCACGGCTTGCGATGGGACGCCTGCCGCTGGTCCTGCTAGTCTCCGCCATCCTCGGAGACTTGGACCATGGACATCTCCAGCCTTGCCCTGTTCGCTGGCGTGTATTTCCTCGCCGTCGCCTCGCCCGGACCGGCCATCGCGGCCCTGGTCGCGCGCTCCCTATCCTCGGGCTTCCGGCGCTCGCTACCCTTCCTGGCCGGTATCGTCATGGGCGATCTTGTCTGGTTCACGCTGACCGCGCTGGGCTTGAGCGTGCTGATGCAGAGCTTCCACGGCGTCTTCGTCGCGATCAAATATGCCGGCTGCGCCTATCTGCTCTATCTCGCCTGGAAGGCTTGGACGGCCCCGGCCGAGGCGCCGAAGCCGTCCGCCGCTGCGCGGGGCGAGGGGGTGCGCCTCTTCCTCGGCGGCATCGCGCTGACACTCGGCAATCCCAAGGTCATGGTGTTCTTCCTGTCGATCCTGCCGCTGGTCATCGATCTCAACGCCATGAGCACGCTCGCCTTCGCCGAGGTCGCCGCGCTGATCGCCCCGATCATCACGGGCACGCTGATGGCCTATGCCTATGCCGCTGACCGGGCACGGCGGCTCGTCGCCAGCCCGCGCGCGATGCGCTGGATCAACCGCACGACCGGCGGCGTGATGGCGGGCGCGGCCGCCGCGATCGCCACCCGGAGCTGAGCGGCCTTGGCTCTGGCGGCGGGCCTCATCGATCTCGGCTTCGCGCTGTTCCACGCCGCGTTCCGGCGGCTGTTTGGCTGGCCGGAGCGCCTTGCGCCCTCCGGCAGCCTGAACACCGCGATCACGCAGACGCTCAACGCGATGCTGATCTTCGTCTTCCTCGCCTATGGCGCGGCCTTGATCTGGCTATCCGGGCAGGGAAGCGTGCATCCCGTGCTGCCGCTGGTCGGCGCCGCGTTCTGGGGGCTGCGGCTCGCTCTGCAATTCATCTGGTTCGACCTCAAGCCGTGGCCGTCGAAGCTGATCGCGGCGGTTTTCGCAGTGACCGCTGTGGTCCATCTGCTCGCTGTGCGGGTCTAGGCACAGGATATCCGGCGAAAGGCTGGCCAAGCGCCTTCGGCTGCGGCACATCCCTTCTTCATGTCGCCATCCCGCGAATCAGACGCCCGCGCGATCCTCAAGTCGGTCTGGGGCTATGACGATTTCCGCCCCGGCCAGTGGGAGGTGATCGCAGCCGCGCTCAATGGCGAGGACGTCTTCGCGGTGATGCCGACCGGCTCCGGCAAATCGATGTGCTACCAGCTCCCGGCGCTGGTCGCGGGCGGGCTGACGCTGGTCGTCTCGCCGCTCATCGCCCTGATGCGCGACCAGGTCGGCCAGCTCGTCCGGGCCGGCGTCCCGGCCGCCTCGCTCAACTCGATGAATACGGAGGAGGAGGCGGCGCAAGCCTGGGACAGGCTGAATTCCGGCGATCTCAGGCTGCTCTTCGTATCGCCCGAGCGGCTGGCCGGCGAGGGGCTGGTTTCCCGACTGAAGCGCCTCGGCGTGAACCGGCTCGCCATCGACGAGGCGCATTGCGTCTCGCAATGGGGCCATGATTTTAGGCCCGAGTATCGCCTCCTCGCCAAGACGCGCGAGGCGCTCGGCGGCGTACCCGTCACGGCGCTGACCGCGACCGCCGACCGGCAGACCCAGGCCGATATCGCCCAGCAATTGTTTCCGCAGCCGCCGCATATGGTGGTGCATTCCTTCGACCGGCCGAACCTGAAGCTCGCCTTCGCGCCGAAGGAGCAGCCGCGCCGGCAGATCGACGATTTCCTGCGCCGGCACCGCAACGGCTCCGGCATCGTCTACTGTTCCTCGCGCAGCAAGACCGAGCGCCTTGCAACCGCCTTGAGCGAAAAAGGCTGGAACGCCCTGCCCTATCATGCCGGGCTCGAACAGGAGACGCGCAACCGCAACCAGGACGTCTTCCTGCAGGAGGACGGCGTCGTCGTCTGCGCCACCATCGCCTTCGGCATGGGCATCAACAAGCCGGACGTCCGCTTCGTCGTCCATGCCGATATGCCCGGCTCGATCGAAGGCTATTACCAGGAAATCGGCCGTGCCGGGCGCGACGGCCTGCCGGCGGATACGCTGACGCTCTACGGCGTCGACGACATGTCGCTGAGGCGGCGCCAGATCGACGAGAAGCAGATCGACGACGAGCGCCGGCGCATCGAGCACAAGCGCCTCAACGCGATGATCGATCTCTGCGAGAATGCGCTCTGCCGGCGCAGCGCGCTGCTCGCCTATTTCGGCGAGGAGACGCCGCCCTGCCGGCATGGCAATGCGCCGTTCCGCTGCGATCTCTGCGGCGCCGAGGCGCCAGCCCTGCAGGACGCGACGCTCGATGCGCGAAAACTGCTTTCAGCCGTGATCCGTTCCGGCCAGCGCTTCGGCGCCGGCCATCTCGCCGACATCCTGACGGGCACGACGACCGAGGTCATCCGGCGCCAGAACCATGACGGCCTGAAGACCTTCGGCGTCGGCGCCGACAAGCCCAAATCCGCCTGGATGGGGCTGACGCGCAAGCTCTTCGCGGCCGGTGCGCTGGCCGAAGCCAGCATGGAGCATGGCGGGTTCTGCCTGACGCCGAAAGGCGAGGACATCCTGTTCGGCCGCGAGAGCATCGCGCTGCGGGCCGATCCCTTCACGGAGAAGCGTTCCCGCCGCTCCGAGCGCGATGCGGCCCGCGCCGACGGGCTCGACGAGGGCACGGCCGGCCTGTTCGAGCATCTGCGCAAGCTCAGGCTCCAGATCGCCCGCGAGGAGGGCGTCGCGGCCTATATCATCTTCACCGACCGGACCCTGATCGCCATGGCGCGGGAACGGCCGCTCGGGCTCGACGAGATGCGGACGATCGAAGGCGTCGGCGAACGCAAGCTCGCGCAGTATGGCGAGGCCTTCGTCGAGGCGATCTCGGAGTTCCGGGGCTGACCATCGACGCGAATTTGCCGCCGCGTCGGCCTCTCTACGCGCACGCACGCGTAGGCGCGTGAAAAAGCCATCGTCTCACCCTATATTGTCGTTTCGAATCAGGATCATCGCGGGCGCTCGCTCGCCCGCTCAGGAACCACTTCATGACCGATGCCGCCCTCAGCGCCCAGCCCGACGACTACGGCGCCGATTCCATCAAGGTTCTCAAGGGCCTGGACGCGGTGCGCAAGCGGCCCGGCATGTATATCGGCGACACCGATGACGGCTCGGGCCTGCATCACATGGTCTACGAGGTCGTCGACAACGCGATCGACGAGGCGCTTGCCGGCCATGCCGACCTCGTCACGGTGACGCTGAATGCCGAGGGTTCGGTCACCGTGACCGACAATGGCCGCGGCATCCCGACCGATATCCACAGCGAGGAAGGCATCTCGGCGGCCGAGGTCATCATGACCCAGCTCCATGCCGGCGGTAAGTTCGACCAGAACTCCTACAAGGTCTCTGGCGGTCTGCACGGCGTCGGCGTCTCCGTCGTCAACGCGCTCTCGGTCTCGCTGAAGCTGCGCATCTGGCGCGGCGGCCACGAGCACTACATGGAATTCCGCCATGGCGACGCGGTCGCGCCGCTCGCCGTCGTCGGCCCGCAGGGCGACAAGCGCGGCACCGAGGTGACCTTCCTGCCCTCGCAGGAGACCTTCACCATGGTGGAGTTCGACTACAAGACGCTGGAGCACCGCCTGCGCGAGCTCGCCTTCCTGAACTCGGGCGTGCGCATCGTCCTGACCGATGCGCGCCATGCCGAGGTGGTGCGCGAGGAGCTGATGTACGATGGCGGCGTAGAGGCCTTCGTGCGCTATCTCGACCGCGCCAAGTCCTCCGTGATCGAGAAGCCGATCATGCTGACCTCGGAGAAGGACGGCATCACCGTCGATGTCGCGCTGTGGTGGAACGACAGCTACCACGAGAACGTGCTCTGCTTCACCAACAACATCCCGCAGCGCGACGGCGGCACCCATCTCGCCGGCTTCCGCGCCGCGCTGACGCGCCAGATCACCGGCTATGCCGAAAGCTCGGGCATCTCCAAGAAGGAGAAGGTCTCGCTCACCGGCGACGATTGCCGCGAAGGCCTGACCGCGATCGTCTCGGTCAAGGTGCCCGACCCGAAATTCTCGTCGCAGACCAAGGACAAGCTGGTCTCGTCGGAGGTTCGCCCGGTCGTCGAGAACGTCGTCAACCAGGCGCTGTCGGAGTGGCTCGAGGAGCATCCGGGCGAGGCCAAGACCATCGTCGGCAAGGTGGCGGAAGCCGCGGCCGCCCGTGAGGCCGCCCGCAAGGCCCGCGACCTCACCCGCCGCAAGGGCGCGCTCGATATCGCGTCGCTGCCCGGCAAGCTCGCGGATTGCCAGGAGCGCGATCCCGCCAAGTCCGAACTCTTCATCGTCGAGGGTGACTCGGCCGGTGGCTCCGCCAAGCAGGGCCGCGCCCGCGAATACCAGGCCGTGCTGCCGCTGCGCGGCAAAATCCTCAACGTCGAGCGGGCGCGCTTCGACAAGATGCTCTCGTCGGACCAGGTCGGCACGCTGATCACGGCGCTGGGCGCCGGCATCGGCCGGGCGGACGCCGAGCAGGGCGGCTTCAACCTGGCGAAGCTGCGCTACCACAAGATCATCATCATGACCGACGCCGACGTCGACGGCGCCCATATCCGCACGCTGCTGCTGACCTTCTTCTACCGGCAGATGCCGGAATTGATCGATGCCGGCCATCTCTTCATCGCCCAGCCGCCGCTCTACAAGGCGGCCCGCGGCAAGAGCCATGTCTATCTCAAGGACGAGCGGGCGCTGGAGCAGTATCTGGTCGACTCCACCCTCGACGGCGCGACTTTCCGCACCAGCGAGGGCGTCGAGCGCGGCGGCGCGGATCTCCGCGCCCTGATCGAGGAAGCCCGCAACGTCCGCAATGCGCTCGCTCAGCTGCATTCGCGCTACGACCGTCGCATCGTCGAGCAGATGGCGATCGCCGGTGTGCTGCATCCGATCAGCGAGGATGACGAAGCGAAGGCCAACGAAGCGGCCGCCACTATCGCGCGCCGGCTCGATGCGATCTCGGACGAGCTGGAGCGCGGCTGGGAGGGCAAGGTCAGCGAGGGCGGCTTCGTGTTCTCGCGGATGATCCGCGGCGTGAAGCAGGCGGCGACGATCGATGCAGGCCTGCTCGCCAGCGCCGAGGCCCGCAAACTCGATGCCGCCGCAACCTCCCTCCAGGAAGCCTATGCCAAGCCGGGCGTGCTGGCACGCAAGGGCGACGACTTCACCGTCAACGGCCCGAGCGACCTGTTCGACGCGGTCTCGGCCATCGGCAAGAAGGGCGTCTCGCTGCAGCGTTACAAAGGCCTGGGCGAGATGAACCCCGACCAGCTCTGGGAGACGACGCTCGATCGCGACGTGCGCTCGCTGCTGCGCGTCAAGAACGACCAGAACGACGAGGCCGACGATCTTTTCGTCAAGCTGATGGGCGATGTCGTCGAGCCGCGGCGCGAGTTCATTCAGACCAACGCGCTGAACGCGACGGTCGACATCTGATCGTCGCGACGACTGTAGGGGCACCCTAAAGTTTGACTCCCAGGCCGGGTATCCAGACTCAAATAACGTTGATCATCGACTCAGATCGATGTTGGGCGTTGTGGAGCACGGACCCTTTGGCGAATGCGCGAGTGCCCCGGGCTGATCGGGTATCGCCCGCTCCGGCGCGGCGATCCTCAATCACTGGCTTGTCGTCGGGTGTTCGCAAGATCTAGTCTGACGGCACTACCGGCAGCGCGGTTAGATGGCGGTAGTGCCCGTAGTGCCTGCTGAGATGGTCAGCCACCGCTAGCGTGCAGGATGGTCCAACTGACACATGTTGTCGGTAGTGCCGTCTCGATCAAAATTGATCAATGGACTTTGAATTGACTGATCGGCCGCCTCAATCGCCGGAACGGACAAAACCGGCCCTCAAAGGGCCGGTCTCGGTTGCGCTCACCCAGAAAGGCGAACGCAGCCAGGCCGATTTGGCCGACGCTAGCAGGCAGCGTGTGCGCGAACTTCGAGCGCAGGCTCGGAAGCAAAAGCGCAGCAAGAAGGCGCCCTGACAATCGAGAGGAACTTTGGATCGCTCCTCCAACCTCACTCGTTAAGGCTGCGGGCCGACGGTCCTGGCGAGTCCGCCAAGCGCCTCAATAGCCCGCTCCCGATCATAGATGTAGCCACCAATCTGCTTATACGGGACCACTGGCGCGACGCCCAACCGCGCCAGAGCGGCTACTGCCGTCATAGCGCCCTTCTTTCCGATGAATTCCGACGCCTCGGTTGCCAAAATGTAAGCGCGTTCGAACCGCTCGATCTCTTCGACCGTGAAAACGAAGCACCGCTTCCTTTCTTCGCCACTCAAAAGGCCGGCTTTGACAACGCGCGATAGGAATGGAGGCCCTAGTCTCAGTCTTTCAGCCGCTTCGAGCGAAGTCAGAACCGGAATCTCCGCGATCTTCGCCTGCCTTTCCTCTTCGGCCTGCCGTTCGATCTCGAATTGACGGACCGCTTCGACAAACTCGACGCGGTCAAAAATCTGGATCCTTCCCGCTGGAGGGGCGAAAACCGGCACCAACCCGAGCCGCTTGGCGAACCAAATCGGTGCCATGCCCGGATTTTTTGTGTTTGCCTCAAGCGCCTCGGCCAAGTCCTTCCCACAAAGATAGCGCTCGCGGAAAGCGGCAACCTCGCTCACGGAAAAATAGTACTGCCCGCTCACTCGAACCGCCGAGATCAGGCCCTGCTTTTGGATCAGCGTGACTGTATCGCGATTTACGCCCATGATCTCCATAATCTGGGTCGCGATGAGGTGCTCCTCGGCGTTGAAAATGAAGCGCGCCGGCTCCTCCTCCACCACGGAAAGCAGGCGTTCGATTACCGCGACCGTGGACTCTCGCTCCCAAAGGTAGCTGCAATAGTCTGGCGGTCCTGCCACGAGCTTCTCGTCTCGCAGCGCATGAACGGCCTTTTGAGGACTGCACCCCAGGAGCTCGCCCGCCTCGATCGTTGATATGTAGCGGGAATTGAAGGCGGCAACGTCCTCCTCGCTTAACCGGCGCCCCCTAGCGCTGAGTTCACTCGCGAGTATGCCCGAAGCCATCAATTCCATGCCGAACGGGTTTGACAGTCTCAGTTGAGCGATAGCGTGCTTTGCAGTCACCCATCCGCCGGCGGAGTACGTCTCTGATTTGTGTTCCGATTCGGACCAGCCGCGGATGGCTTCCTCGGCTTCCGCACGGTGGTAGACGAAGCTGTTTTTGAAATCTCGGCCGCCTAGCGACTTGATCCCGATCATTTTCAGCAGCTGATCAGCGGATTGCCAGCCCTGCAGTCCGAAGGTCTCTGCCAGTTTGGCTGACGTCGTGTAGAGCTCGTTGAAACGGTCAACGTCCTGCCTCGATACGTCGTAGCGATTGCCAGTTTTTACTGCCGGCAGATATCCAGCATCGCGAACCTCCTTCGCTACAGCCGGCGACAGACCTATTTCAGCGCTCGCCTCGAGGAACGTGAGCATGTCGCCACGGTCCTTCTGAAGCGCGGTCCTGATGTCGGCGACGCAGACTTTCAGTTGTGCGAGCCCGTCGGCGTCCTCGTCGACGGCGCATACCGCAAGATGGCCCCGCAGAATCAAACCTACCACACGAGTTAGACTCTTCGACGCGGCGAAGCTGGCCTCGATTATCGACAAAGATGGACTCTGACTCGGGACCAATGTCTGTGCCAGCTTCTCGATGAAGGCATCGACCGTCTCTGGCGAAATTCGCCACAGCGCGGATCCGGCGCTACCCTCGACCCTCGGGTTGTCCGACGCGATGCCGTCCAAGTGCCCCGCATCCAGCAATCGCTTCATGCTGGTTACCTCGACGCCGAGACGAGACGCGGTCTCTTCGAGGTTGAGCCATTTGTCCTTCTGCTCGCGGATAATTTCGACGGCTTGCTCGGAAAGCGTTATCGGAGCTCCCTTCCATCGCTTCCGCGGCTCAATGAAGCCCTTTTCGATCGCCACCCGTCGGACCCACTCGACGTTCGTGCCGATCATCTGCGCTGCTTTCGACAGACTGATCCCCGAGCCGTTCACGGGCGCGATGCGAAACGCTCTTCCGATACCGGCGGAAGCCATATCCCGCTCGATCGCCTTGGTGAGATGGCCCCTTACGACGCCTTCGGGAAGCCCAAAAGCCCACTTGTCGAAGCCACCGTAAGCCTTTTCCTTACCCGTGCCCCGTACGGAATGGGCGCCCTCCCGCAAACCAGCAACTAGACCGGGAGCGGCGGTTGCAATATCTTCGACTACAGATAGGCCGATGCCGCACGCTTGGCTGGATGCCCCTCGGCTATCGCCGTGCTGCTTGACGAAGCTTCGCTCGGTTGCGGCGTATCCCAGTACCTCCATTGTCTCGATTGCCCAATGCAAGGGCATGTCGTCGAGGGCGGGGACACTGATGCGCGGCCCGCCTCCCAGGCGCCCTATGACGTACGTGGAAGACCGGACCTCCTGAACGTCAGCGGGAACGCACTCAAAACGGCTGATCTCGTGGTTGTTGGGGCAACGATCAATCGTTCCGCGACCCGGGTCGAACGGCTCCGAGCATTGCGGGCAGCGCGAAATGAGACGGCAGTAGTGAACTGGACAGGCGGTGACCGCGGCCACGTCCCACCACGTGCGGTGCCATGCTCGCGGCAGCCGGCGCTTATGGGGTTCGGCTGCCTGCTTGTCCTCGGCGTAACATGCCGGGCAAGCGCGCCGGACACCAAGTGACGCCCACTGCGTACCCCGCTTAAGCGTCTCCCCTCGAAGGGTGACGATATCGCGATCATCAGTGGCTGTGTCATGCGCGAGGCTGACCGTATCCGAGCGACCTGCGCTCCCGATCGTCGCCAGCGAAGACCGCATATGCAGGCGATATGATTCCAAGCCGAGGTTTGCCGCCAAGGTCGCAACGCGCTTTACGCCATTGGCTTGAGCTACACGCATCAAATAGGCGTAGGCCGGCTCTCCATCCTGGCGAATGGGATGAACGGCGACGTAATTGATCCTCATGATGATGACCCCAGGTCAGTCAATGTTCGGTAGCGCGCTCGGCGCCGGATTGGAGGTGTTGCCACCTGGCCAGTGCCGCCTCGGCATCAGATCGGCGATAGATTGCCTGCCGAGCTAGCTCGACCGGCAAAATGGGAGTCAGACCCACCTTCCTGAGCTGCTTGGTCGCTGCGCTTGCCGAGCCAAAGCCGCCCTTGGGGGCGAGGCCCTGCGACGTGACGTGATCGTCGACGAACTTCTGCAATTCATCCCGCCGAACCAGGAGACTGTTTCGATGACGGGTTGCGTCGAGGAGATTATGATCCCGCAACGCCTTTGCGGTTTCGCCCTTGATGCCGATTTGGTCGGCAGCGACCGAGATCGGCACAAATTCGTCGGTTAGGTGCTGGCCAATCGCTTTCGAGAGGTCGCATCGGTCAATCAGGAACGCCTGAAGACCCGGCGCGCTGCCGTCGTAGCCCCTGATCGCTAGTTTTTCAGACAGCACGAGCTGGACGGCCTTGCTCGTAGCGAACCGCAAGGTTGCAGCGGCTTTCGGGAGCGGGGTGAGTTCCTCACCGCCGGGTTGGATCTTGGCAGCCAGGTCGTCAAGGAGCCTGCGGACCGACTGCACCGAGAACAGGGCGACGTTGAATCTGAGCTCGCGGCGCTGCTCGGCCGCCACGACGGGATCGACCAGCCCAGCATCGGCGATCGCGCGGGCGGCAGCTGACGACACACCCAGAGCAACTTCAAGCTCCGTCGCGTTGAAGCACTCTGCAACCATTTCCTTGAGCTGATCCACGAAAGCACGGGAGACCTTTGCGCTTTCGCCCTGTCGGAGCCTGGCGGTAGGCAAGATGCCCTGCGCCTCGCAGAATCGCCGAAATCGCTCTGCCCCCATGCCGCATTCTGCAGCGGCCTCGGTCAGGGGGATGTGCTTGGAGCTCGCTATCACAATGCCGGCGATGCTGGTGTTGGATTTGAAGGTGACCTGATCCGAAGCCTGCGCGTGAGCTACGACACCAGCCCGCAATGCGTCGGTGATCGCGGATTGCGGCTCGTCCATCAGCCACTCGTAAAATTCGCCGTAGGCCTTCAGGAGGCCCCACCGCCAAGGGCGCTGGGCAGACATGCCGACGAGTCCGTCCAGAACGACCGGCAGCCGCTCGGGCACCGGCGAGCTTGAAGAGGTCTGCAACGCGGCCAACTTCTCCATCCGTCGCATGGATCATGCGCTCGGGATAATCATGGAGGTGGAGATCGAGTTTTTGCTCGAAACCCAGCCTTTTCTCGAAATTTTGCAGCAGCAGGGCCATATGGTCTCGCCGCTTATTGTCGAGGCGTCGAACCTCAACGATCGGCGTCCTACGACGAAGTTCGGGGTATTCCTCGACAAACTTCGCCGCCTTGACTCCCGCCAGAACGATGGAGACCGGCCATTCTTTGTCGACCAGCATTTCTTTGAGCTTCATGGCGATCTGAGCGCGCTCATGGCTCTTGGGGTTTGAGAAGACGTTGTTGATCTCGTCGATGATGACGACCATGACTCCCTGAGCCGCGAGCTGAATACGGATCACATCCCAGATATCTTCGGCGTCGAGCCGGATTCCCTTGGTGATTTTGGACTCACCGTCACCAGTTTCCTCAGCCAGCGCCACCCCAACACCTATGCGGCGAAGCATCCGCACGCCGAGCTTGCGTAGGTCGCAGGCAGCCGGAATCTCCACCTTGAGCAGAGGCCGCAAAGGCCCCTCCTCAGTTTCGATAATCTCAAGACATTTGTGACGGCTGAGGCGCCGCAGAATGTGCGTCTTGCCCGCACCCGTGGGACCATCGACTGCGAACGCCTTGCCCTCTTCCTCTTCGCCCAAGCCGGCGATGATCTGATCGAATAGATCGCGCGATTGCACCCAAGTCCCCGTCGGAACCTCAATCATGCGCATCCGCCGAAACCACTCCGCCGCTTTCTCGCGTCCGGCGGAGTGATGCCTGCTTTTCATCGTCGCCGCTATTTGAGCGTGTCGGCCGCTTTTTTTGGCTCGCTGCTCAAAGTCCGGCGCCTTCGAATAGGCGTCGTCCGGGTTGATTTTGACCGCAACGTTCATCGGAGTTTCCCTCAGTCGTCGGACATCTCGAAGTGCGAGAGGTCGTCGTAGTCCTTGGTTTCTTCTGGCAGTGCCTCGTCGGCGCCCCTGTCGATCAGCGCCGCTGCGGGAGGCGGCAGCTTTCCCGCGGAGTTGAGGTGCTCCCCGGCCAAGGCTATGGCCTCACGGATCACTCGCTCCTGGTGCTGACTTTCCTCGCTGATGGCAGCGGCCTCCCGCAGCGTCTCCTCGCGGTGAACCTCTGGATCGCGCTCGTCTAAAGGAACGCCAATCGGCGAACATCTCGCATCCTGGAAAGCCGAGCGAGCTTATCAGCCAACCCTGGAGAGCGCTGGGCTACCCGAAGCGGTTCAGCGGCAGTTGGTGATACTCGGCGAGGTCCTCTGGGAACATTCAATGAGAGAAGCTCATGCCGCGTTTGAAGCCGATCGCGCGCGCGTAAACGAAATTAAGGCTGGAGAGGAGCGGTTACGCGACGAGGGTCTGACCTTGGCCGACTTGGCCGAATCTCGCATAGCGGCGGCCGAGCATCGTGCAGAGCAACTGGCTTGCGAGCTCGCCCTAGCACGCGAGCAAATCAAAGGCCTTACTCGTAAGCGAAAGGCCATGAATGCCACCGGTGCTGGAGCGGCTGCCGCCCGTCAGGACGAGCGGAAAAGCTCCGGCGAAATCTGGGATAAAGTCATGGTGCAAATCCACGCCTGGATGGAACGGATGACCAACTCCGGGAACAGCGATGGAAAGTTCAAGGCGCCAGAGTTGCTCGCAGCACTGCCGAAATCTCTGGTCCGTGAAGCTGTGAGACACGGTGAGGTCCTAGACGCCCCGACGCTAACCAGCCGAATGACCACCCGCGCTAAGCACAGCAAGTTCTTCATTAGGGAGGTCGAAACCGGGACGTTCGCGCTACTGCCTGGCTATCGCAGCGCTGGGTAACAGGTAACGGGTATCAGGCGGCGTTACCCGTTACCGACGCTCCCTCACCACGCTCCGCGCTCTGCGTCGAGATATGATCGCATCCTGGCGAGCGCGAAAATGCTACCCTCCGCCATCATCTCGGCAGGCGAGCAGCCATTGAAATTTTCATTCGGCTTGCTCACCCAGTCGTAGGCGCGTTGAGCGTCGCTGAATACAATGCGCAGTGCCTTGTGGATCCCCATCAGCAGGGATAGGCGCGTCGCGAGATCCCTGGTGATCCGGGGATGATGTCCTGATTTCCAGCGGGCATGAGTTCTTGGCGAGATACCGCCGAGAATTTCTCGGGCCTTTGCATCGCCGAGGTTCCATTTTGCGAACAGCTCGATGACTGCCCGAGCCGCTGCGGAAGCCTCCTCAGCCGTGATCTGCGGGATTTGAGGATTGGAAGCCGTGCGAGGGATTTCAATCATCATCGAACCGACCCGTTGTCCCCACGAGGCTATACCATCCGGCGTTCAAGCTGCAATCGAGCGAGACTTTGCCGTCATTGTTGCCGCCCAGTAAAAATAAGCCCGCCGTCTGGGAAACGGCGGGCCTCTGACTTCTGTCAGGACTTGGCGGCTCCGGCCATCGCCGGGGAACTGGTTTTGCCCTCCTGTCGGTTGCGGCCGGTACATCCGCGGCAACGCATCCAACTGGAGAGCATTCGGTGCCGTGACGCACCGCGCGGACAACGAGACAGTGGTCAGTTTGGTTCCAACAAGGCCACGCGCTCAAAAATCGCGAAACAGCCCACTCAGCACGTGCTTATTAGATCTGAATGACCGACAACTCGTCGGGCGACAGCCGGGAGAGGGTGTCGCCGACCCTTGCCTCGCCGCCCAGAATGATGCGCGCGGTGATCCCGCCAAGACCCCGCACGGCGTTGTATCCGCCCACGCCCAGTATCTCTTCCATTCGAGAGCACGGATGACACTCGCCCGTCGTCTCCAAAATGGCGGAGCCCAACTTGAAGCGCTTCTCTTTGAGAGCAAACAGGTTGATACCCCGGGTAACGATATTGCGCCGCAAATCCGCGGGAAAGATCTGATCGCGGCCTAAATGACTGGCGATAGCCGCCAAATGCTCAGCCTGGATCAAAGTGACCTGCCGGCTGCCGGCCGGTCGAGTGTAACGATCGCCGATGACCCCTCTCTCAACATCGAGGTTTGCGGTCTCGATCGCCAGCATGGGCTCTCGGCGGCTGGGGCGGACACCAATCCAAACAACCTGTCCCGATCTCACCTGTGCGTTCAAAAGCTTCGTGAGCGAGGATTAAGGGTTAAAGGGCACGGTCGGTATCTGGCCAATTTGTTCAACGGGCGATTAGTCGCTGGAAGATATCCCTGGCTACGCCGAATACGCGTTCACGGAGTTCGGGACGTGTAGCGAGCATCCAACCAGCGGCGCCAGCCAAGATCAATCTGATCATATCAACCCTCTGCAATTTGCGCCTCGCGGCGCATCCCGAGAGTTTGTAACGCTCCTCGGCCGCGTTGGTTCTCTGCTCGACAGAGCGCGCCGGTTCAGGGCGGCGGCAGTCCGACTCCAACGCTCCAACAATCGCCCGCGTCTTGCTCGGCTGCCACTTTCGCCGCCCGGACACAGAACCTAAGTTCGGGTCACTCATCGCCTGAAGCTACTTGGACCGCACCAATGACCTCCGCGACCACTGAGCACCGCAGTTTCGAAGCCGACGTCTCCCGCCTCCTCCACATGATGGTGCATTCGGTCTATTCCGACCGGGATGTCTTCCTGCGGGAGCTGATCTCGAACGCGGCGGATGCCTGCGAGAAGCTGCGCTACCAGGCAATCGCCCATCCGGACCTCCTCGGCGACGCCCCGAGGCTTGCCATAACGATTTCTGCCGACCCAGAGGCGGGAAGTCTCGCCATTGCCGATAACGGCATCGGGATGAGCCGCGACGAGATGATCGAAGCGCTCGGCACGATCGCTCGCTCGGGGACGCGCAGCTTCATGGAGCGGGTCGCAGCAGCGGAGGGCAAGGAAGGCGCGCAGCTTATCGGCCAGTTCGGCGTCGGCTTCTACTCAGCCTTCATGGTCGCCGGCGAGGTCGAGGTCGTCAGCCGTCGTGCTGGGAGCCAGGAGGCCTGGACATGGTCGTCGAACGGCCGGGGCGAATTCACGGTCGCGCCGTCCGCCCTGGAGGATGCGCCGGCTCGCGGCACGAGGGTGACGCTGCGCTTGCTGGACGATGCGAAAACCTATGCCGAACGCTGGACACTGGAGCGGATTGTCAAAGAGCAATCCGGCCACGTTCCAGTCCCGATCGCCTTGATAGCGGAGCCGGGAGCGGAGGAGGCCACGCTGGCAGACGGTGCGGCGCTTTGGACCAAGCCAAAGACGCAGATCTCAAAGGAAGAATATGCCGACTTTTATCGCAGCGTGGCAGGGCAGTATGACGAGCCCGCCGCTACGATCCACTTCCGTGCGGAAGGCCTCCATGAATATACCGCGCTCGCCTTCGTGCCTGGGAGTCGGCCATTCGATCTCTTCGATGCCGATCGCAAGGGGCGGATCAAGCTCTATGTGAAGCGTGTCTTCATCACCGATGAAGCCGAATTGCTGCCGCGGTATCTGCGCTTCATCCGTGGCATCGTCGATACCGCGGACCTGCCGCTCAACGTCTCCCGCGAGATGATTCAGGACAGCCCGCTTCTGGCTGCGATCAAGAAAGGCGTTACCAATCGGGTGCTGTCCGAACTGACCAAGCTCGCCGAGCAGGATCCGGAAGCCTTCACGAAAATCTGGGAGAATTTTGGCTCGGTTATCAAGGAAGGTCTCTACGAGGATTACGAGCGCCGGACACAGTTGCTCGCTCTCGCGCGGTTCCGAACCACGGCGTCCAGGGACGGCCTGCGAAGTCTTAAGGACTACGTCGGTGCGCTCAAGGACAACCAGACGGCAATCTACTACATCGCCGGCGACGATGCCGGGAGGATTGCGAACTCGCCGCAGCTGGAAGGCTTCCGCGCACGCGGGATCGAGGTCCTGCTGCTCTCCGATCCCGTCGACAGCTTCTGGGCCTCGGCGGCGCCCGAGTTCGTAGGGAAGCCGCTCAAGTCGGTGACGCAAGGATCGGCTGATCTCGGCCTCATTCCTCTCCTTGATGGTGTTGAGCCTCCCCCACCCGAAACCGACGATGCGATCGCATCGCTACTCGCTTCGATGAAGGAGACGTTGGCCGGCGAGGTCGCGGACGTCCGCGCCTCTGATCGATTGACCGATAGCGCGGTTTGCCTCGTTGCCTCGGACCAGGGGCCTGATCGTCAATTCGAACGCTTGCTCAGCGCCGCCGGCCGCATCGATAGCGCGGCCAAGCCGATCCTCGAGGTCAACACCCGCCACAAGATGGTCGCGGTGCTCGCAAGTGTAAAAGACGAAACGGTTCGCGCGGATGTCGCTCATCTGCTCCTCGACACCGCGCGCGTCCTAGACGGGGAACGCCCCGCCGATCCCAGCAGCTTCGCTGAGCGTCTTGGCCGCCTGATTTCGAGGAGTCTCGGCGTGGGCTCATGATCGTCGTGGAAAGCTCGCTGGAACCGTAAACGGCTCAAACTCGTTTGGTGAGTATTCTCCTGTCTCGCCCCGACAGATCGAACTCACCCGCTAGCGGCAGCGCTGGCGGGTTTTTTGTTGTCCGATGTTTTCGGAAGGAACATTGGCGTCCGGGCTCGGTTGTGGAGACGGCTGGGAAATACGTCTGGAGAATTCTAAAATGCGTAAAATGCTCGTCGCTCTCGCTGTTACTTCGACGATCTTCGTAGGTGGCGCCGCCTATGCTCAGACCGCGACGACTACTGCGCGCGAAATCTATATCAAGGCGCAGCCGACGGACGTTCTCAGCAGCAATCTCATTGGCTTGAACGTTGAGAATAACGCCAAGGACAACGTCGGTGAGATCAAGGATCTTGTCGTTTCAAATGGAAGCCTGTCGGGGCTGATCCTGTCGGTGGGCGGCTTCCTCGGTATCGGCGAGCGCTACGTCGTTGTCGCCCCGTCTGCTGTGAAGGTCGTCTACTCCGAGAACGACAAGAAGTGGTCCGCGACCATGGACACGACCAAGGAAGCCCTGAAGGCCGCGCCGGAGTTCAAGTACGAAGGCCGCTGGAAGCGCTAACGCGCCGTTTGCCCGCAACTCGAAACTGATGGAGGTCCCGATGGACTGGAATCGCGTCGAAGGAAACTGGAAGCAGCTCAAGGGCAAGGTCAAGGAGCAGTGGGGCAAGCTGACCGATGACGATCTCGACGTCATCGCCGGCAAGCGCGATCAGCTCGAAGGCAAGATCCAGGAGCGTTACGGCATCGAGAAGGACAAGGTGAAGACTGACGTCGACACCTGGTACAATCGCCAGACATGGTGATCACCGACGGCTGAGCCCCTCGCTGCCCAGCGTGTGCTCGCCGCGTGAGGAAGCCCGGTCCTTTCCAGTGGGGCCGGGCTTTCGCGTGGGAAACGCCCGTCTCGTGTTGAGAACCGAGATTATGAAAGCCCAGGCTCACTCAAGGTTAAGCCGGCACGAACTGATTTATAACCGGAACATGGTGGCTGCTGTGCTCCCATTTCGCGGAGCGCGCCAAACCTCTGCGGATTACAGCCGGGCCGCAAAGATCGGGGTGTCGCCGATAGCCCGCTTATTGAGTGAGGTTGGCGTGCAGGCAAGCCACTCCGGCTCCATCAAATGACACAGACGCTCGCTCGCAAGCGACTAAAGTCACAAAGCAGTTGTCTCCATGCCTTTTTTGGAAATGACCGCTGGCGGCGCGCATTGACGCCGCCTAGGCGGAGACACGTTATGCTCGCTGGGAAAGGCAATTTGATCCTACGCGATGGCCGCAGGATTGCGGTCTCATATCAGTTTGGAAGCAACTACGACGATACGCGGGCGGGGTATTTGCTCTGCAACACCTCTGATGTCGATCCAGCCCTGCTGCACGATCGATTGCGTGTGCTGTGTGAAGATGGCACGAACGTTTTTGTTGCGGTTATGCATTCAAGCGACCGATATCTGGCGGTTACGGGCCGCGTTTGCTTGGCGGCCTAGCCTCACTCAAATCGTCTAAATCGTGATCGTTCTCATGAGAGGGAACTTGCTCTACGGCGGCGCGTTCAAAGCGGTCTCATGCAGGAACGATAATGGTTCAAACCTTGACCGTGTGCCGGAGCGACCCTGACTGGATTGTCCGCGATGTCACGGGTGAGGCATACGGTCGATCGCCTGATATTCGAAACGTCTACGACGCAGCGCAACAGATGGCGCGCCGCATCGGTGCTCACATTGAGTTTTCGCGTGAAGCTGAAGCCCACTATCGAGCGGTGATGGCCGGCCAGTCGGTTGGCACGTTGGCCAAGGACGATCCTAAATCCACGGGCCGCTTTCGCGCTCTGATAGCGCGGCTAGCCGGAAGGCTCGGGGGACATGAAGCCGACCGTTGAAGCCTATACAGTCGCATTGCCGTGGTACGAGCGCGAGGATTATCAACGCCTATGGGAACTCGCCCACGACCGCGACGAGATGCCGGGCGACTATGAGGTTTGGCACGCCGCTGCAGTCGACGTCATGAATGCCTGGCTCGCGCGTGGGCGAGCCCTTCAGATTGTCACCGTCAGGCCGGATGAGTTTCTTGCCTGGTTGGAGGCGGAAGGGCTTCCCAATTCTGCCGTCGCTCGGTTGAAATACGTTGAAGGGAAGGCGTCAAGCGCCGGTAGTAAGACCGGCGGAATAGGTGTTGCCATCGATCCAAGTGGACTACCGGGCTCCACAAGCTGACACCGGGAACACCTCCGTACACCGCATCATTGGCGGGATTTGCCCGCCACAAAGCTTGACTGCGTACAGCTGAAGGCGGAACGCCGGTCCACTACGAGGGACAATGGTACTTCCGGATCGAGCCCACCCGTCAAATGCTAACGCGGGGCGAAGAGTAATGTGCTCTGTTTCGCAGTATGAAAACGACATTAGAGCGAGCGTTTGAACTGGCGCGCTCTGGAAAATTCGCCAGCATGAAAGAGCTACAGCGAAGCCTCACCGCGGAGGGGTATGCTCAGCAACAGCTTACTGGTCCCGCGCTCTTCGAGCAACTTCGCAAGCTGATGAAGGCTTCCAGGCCGCCAAGCGACAAGGCCTGATCGATTGGGCGAGGACTCGCTCCGGCTGCGGCTGACATGGCCGGGCGAAGATGAAAACGAATTCTCGTGCTTGATCGACAGGCGAACATCATCGGCAGAATCTACAGAGAGGTTGCGACCTCACAGGGTCGTTGGCTGTTCTCGTCGGGCCTGGCAATCTCCCCGCGACGCGCTCACTTCTACGTCGAAAGCCTTGAAGTAGCGAAAGTGCGCTTTAAGGAGCTATAGCCGCAGTATCGAACGCAGTGAACGAAGAGCGACTAGAGGATGCGCGGGCTCAGCAGCGGACGACAGGGGGCTCCGGGCACGAAAGCCCTCCAGTCCGCTTCCATGGCCATGGAAGCGAAAATCAAATTTCAGGCTGAATACGAGGACGCCCTCAACGAAGAGACGTGCAACTAGGCCTCGGTGCGGGGAACAGTCAGCTTGGCAGACCGTTCACCTAAGGGGGGCACCGAGGAGGCTCCGATGCGCGACGGTCAAGGCAACAAACTATCCCCGGAAGAGCAGCAAAAGGTGCGCTCGATCCAAGGCGCTCCAGACGAAAAGTCAGTCAGCGGCATTTCCATCGACCCGAACGGCGGCAAGGACACCGGCGAAGCAGACAAACCAAACGTAAAGCCGCGTGAGAAGCCCGCGGCAGGTCGGGGCGAATAGGGCGGCAGGTTCACTACCTGTTATGTGCCGCGTAGTTGTCGCTCCTGAAATCGCCGGATCGCTCGATGAGCAAGGTCGGTCGGCTCGTCCGACCGTTCAATCGCGAGCGACACGACCACGTAAACCATCCGGATGCGTTGCCTCTCTCGGTCCCTAGACGGAATAGTGCCTTCGACGTAGCTCCAAGCGATTTCCGTCGCTTTCTCTGCTCGTGCAATTTCCTGCGTGTCTTCTAGGATGGCAAACGGATTAGGATTGGGCATCGATAGCCTTCCGCGTCACAAACTCGCGCAGTCAGGACGCGCGCAGGCAAGAAAGGTTCCTTTTGCCGTGGCGGTTGAAGATGCGGAGCTAAATTTCGTTATGCGGAGTTCGCTTCTTCAGAGCTGCTTCGGATACTGTGGTGACCGCATAGATCGAGCCGTCGGCAGCCCTAGCGAATTTGATCTCGCTTGCATCCAGCATAATCTGTCGGGCGCCCATGCCGAGAAAGCCGCCGACCTCTACGACGACACGTAGCGATGTGCCCGCGCCGTGGATTTGCTCCACTCTTCCAACTTTGATGTCCGCAGGATCGTAGACAGGGGCGCCATCGAGCTGGCCGCCGGACGAGTTCGACTGCGCCGAAGGTGTTTCATCGATGGTCGCCATCTTGCTTAGACGATTCAGTTCGCTGGTAATCGGGTTGTAAGGGCTACGAGAGCGCTCGACGATGTCGGTGCTCTTCCGTTCACCAATTTGCCCTTCCCCGACAACGCGCTCACGGTCGTCGGTGCCTTTGATCAAATACTGTGGTTGACCGCCCAGCCTCGTCGGAAGCAATGCCGTAATCTCGTAAAGGCCGACGGCATCCTGATCATGGAAGCCAAATGCCAGCCGCACACGTTCGCCCGCTTGATAGTGATGTGGCATGGGGAACTCCTCAATTGTCTTCGGAGCCGTGAATACCTTAGCAGTTTAAAGCGCCAGCCGGTTGTCATTTGACATGGGAACTGGGCTATCGCGGTAGCGCCATCAAAGCGAGCCTGACTGCCGAAGGCTCCCCCTATTGACTTGGATTGGCCTTGTGCGGTGGCTCCGCGCCAGACCGCATGTCTCCAGAATTTTGGAGCGAGTAGGAGAAGTGGCCTTCAGCGGCACAAAAAAATGCCCTGCCATATTGGAGATGACAGGGCGCAGTGCGTGCTTGGTAGTCGAGATTGTATAAACTGGCACATGTTAATCCGGTTCCCTCATGATTATGCTGATCAGGCGGATGCCACACGCCGAGCCGATAAAGCTGGCGGCCTGAGGCTGAGCGCGAACGCCTAAGGAACCGCCCGAATTGCGCCGGCCGCAGCTATCAGCTTCTCAAGGTCGGGGCCGTTTACGGCGATGTCCCCCTGGTTCCCGTAGATATGAAGGTCGGGAAGCGGCTCGTGCTTGCCTGCCTCCGTGATGAAGTTCAGTCCGCCGTGCACCGTGTCGAATTTTTGCGACGGCGTATCAGTTCCCCAAAAATGGATTGTGCAGGCCATGCTACCCAGCACGCCAAGAATCTCAGTCGCTTCCTCGATCGTCATCGGGCTGGCTCCGGACGCGCTATAGAGCAGCGCCCTCGGAGAACGGTTGCCGTGCCCGGCTGTTCCTCAGCGGTTCTGTATAATAGCTGAAGTTCCTCATCATCGGCGCCGCGGCCGGCCGCTCGGCATCGTTCCTCTGCGCCAGGACCGCGGGCGCTTTGTCTCAACCTGCCTCCAAGCCAGCCCGGCGCGTTGGGTGGCGAACTATTTGCCACGCGTCGGAACTCAAGAAGCACAAGCTGGTTTGTAAGCCGCTATCGTCGTTGCACCCATCGACGACAGCGGTGGACCCTCTGCGAAGATGACCACCAGAAGCGAGCCGGCGTAACTTCCCCCAGCCGGCCGGCTCGCTTCTTCGGCCCCGATCGGGGAGCGAGCCGCCGATATACCGGTAGCTGTCTACGGCTGGCGCGAAATTCGGTAGTGCTCGTCCTCGCGGCAGAGCAAAGGGCCTGGAGGCCCACAAACCCCGTCGGAGATCCCGGCGGGGTTTTGTTTGCCGAAGGAACTTGGTCTTGCGTCAACGGTTCGTCAGTCGCCGTTCGCTAGGGCCCGCGAACGGTAATGCATGAGGCCACGATGCCGCTGTTCTCGTTCAAGGAACCCGATGACCTCTCCCGCGCACAGGGTGCGCTCGAAGCCACTTGGCGCTTCTGAAGCCATTGCTCGATGAGCCCGATCTGGAACGCTAGCATGCCCGGCTCATCTTCATTATTGCGTCGCTGGTGCCAACGAACCATGACGAGCAGGAACTGATCGAGCGTTGCTTGGAACGCTATTGGCAGCCCTGACAGCCAGCCGCGACGTGGTCATACTCATGGCGGAACAATGGCGAGCCTCAGCTTGTTGCTTCTCCATCGTCAGGTAGGAGGCAACAATGAGATTGCTTGAGATTAGCGTCGTTCTGGCCTGTGCATCGGCTTTCGGCTTTTACATCACCGATCCGCAGGAATGATCCGATGGACGACCCGCTCGTCGTTGCTGCGGGGATGAGGGCGATAGCTGCAATCGCCTGATTCGCTTCGCGCCGCTGGCTGCTGTAGTGCTGCGACAGGGCGCGGCGTAGAAGGTATTCCCGGCTTGTAGGCCACGGCCGCGTCGCCGCGAATTTGCCCGACTCGGCACTTCCGGTTGCCCCTTTTTATCTAGCGGCGCGGTTGCTCGGGAAATTCGAGCTTGCTGACGTCATACCCCAGCGCGGCCGCCCGCGCGACCAACTGGTAGCGCTGCGCCGGATTGATCCGCGGGTCGCGCGTGAAGATATACAGATCGCGCAGAGTCGGATCGGCCGATATGAACCAGCTGTAGTCGTTCGCCCGGTCCAGCACCCAGTAGTCGCGCTGTACCGGCACGACGCCGTAAAGCTTATAGTCGACTCTGAGTTTGGCATTAAAGCCGGGATCAAGAATGGTGCCCGGCCCGCCGACCGTCTTGAGCTCGCCGCGCGGGCTGCCCATCCGACAGGAATCGAGAACGTGTATGCCGTCTGCGCGTTCAGGCCGATACTCCGTCGCGCCGGCGACACAGCCATCGGTGATCGCCATGGGGCGCCGGGCAATCTCATGCCAGGTCCCCGTATAGAAGCGCTGAACGTCGACCCGCTTCCGCGGCTCTGGGGCCCTCTGCGCGTCAGACATTGAGTTTCCCGCGCAGCCGGCAAGTGAAATTGTGGCGACGGCGGCAAGCAGGATCGATTTCATGGCTGTCTTCCTGGCGACGGGCAGCCGTTCTCCAGGCGCCTCCCGAGTATTACGCTTGAGGGCGCCGCGCGGATCCCTCTCGCCGGCCCGCCTGAGACAAGATCAGCTGTAGGTGGTCAACTGTGCCGAGCAGATCGTGATGGGCGGAGAGCCGCCGGACGCGGCTCCGGGTACAATCCAGCCCCCGCCCGATCGGCTTGTCCTCGAGAGTGTATCGTCACCTCTACGCTTCCCGCTCGGCAAGCGTGAATGGCGGCAACATGAACGCTGGGTTCGCCATCCCCGCTCGGGAAGCAGATTGAAACGGGCACATCAGGTGACGGAATGGCTCGCAGGCCGTCGCCAGATTGAATGTGGAAATCGAGCCGCGATCTGTGCACCCAGCCTCGGCCTCGATGCCATTTGCCCAGCTTCCGCTTCTCGTCAGCTGTCTCGATGTCATCGACGTTGCCATTCTCAATCAGGAAGAAGCCATCCTTGGTCGCAATGACGTCCACCTGCGCGCCCTCGTTCGGGCTTTGCAGGCGCTTGCTTGCAGTCGGCAATGTGCCAACAACGGTTGCCCGAGCAGAAGGCGCCGATCGCACATTTGTCTTGCCATCGCCATCGACGATGAATGCGTGGAACTTACAGGCTTGAGCTCCCGCGGGGAGCGGCGCCTGCTGGGCGCTCACTGGTCCTGCGGTGATGCAGAGCATGGCTCCGAAGATGAGTGCGGCTACGCTCGACGCATTATCCATTGCCATCTCCGCCTTGGCGCTGTGATACGAAGCCTAGCGACGAATGGTGACGAACCCGGTCTAGAAGGTATAGCCGACGCGGACGCCGTAGTTAGTCAGGCCTTGGTTGGCATGACAGAGATTGGCGTTCGAGATGTGCTCGACGGTCGCCATGATCGACCAATTTTCGTTGAAGCGGTAGCCGACCGAGCCGGTCCCTCGGATCAAAGGCGAGCAGCCGAGGCTCAGTCGATCCGGCACACGGAAGCGCCCGGTCTCCCCGGTGTGGAAGGCCGTTCCAACGCCGGCCTCGACGAAGACCTTGGACGTGAGGTCGTAGGTCCAGGTGAAACCGGCGTAAAACTGGCTCGTATCGCCGGCTGTGTTGATCGTGGTGCCAAGGTGGAGCCGCGGCACAAGAAAAGCCATGAGCGGGTCGGCCGGCGTTAGCGGCTTCGAGAATAGCACCTCGCCGTTGATGTCGATTGATCCATCCTCGCGAGTCCCAACGGCATGGGCGAACACCCCTCCGCGAATCTCGGAGATTAGCGAACGGGCTACGACGGGCGGGGCATATGCGAGAGGGTTGGCGAGGTCAGCCGCGCTCGCTTCCCAAGTAGCGCCAATCAGGAGACACAGGGCGAAGGCAAGGCAAGTCAGCGCACGGCACATAGCAGCGTTCCCAGCGATTCCCCCGCTACAGGTTATCGGGGGCGGATTATTAGGAAATCGCTAACCATATTCGCGTCGTAAAATTTGCCGGCTGTGGCGCCGCCGCCTCAAGTTGTCTTTAAGCGCTCCAAGATCGCGTAGCCGCGATCAACCGTCATTCGACGAGTTGACATCCTCGGGCCTGAGCCCTTGGTCTGCCGGTGCCGGCAACGCCTTCCGAAGCGCCTCGTTGATCCGATCCTGCCAGCCTGGCCCTTCCATCCTTGAAATTGGCCAAGACATCGCTGTCGATCCGGAGCTTGACCATCTCCTCCCCGCCCGACAGGACAACTGGTCTCGCTCTGGACTGAGCAGGTCGTCACGCAGCTTCAGTAGTCATAAACCCGGCCGCTCTCTCGCAGGCCAACGCACTTTCGATCGGGCTCCGCCCCCAGGTTGGTCATCGAGCCTTGTATGCCGGGAGACTGCGGTCGCGGCGCTGCCGTGCCCACGCTTGGAATTCACGCCGAGCTCCTCGCTTCAATGAGGACGATTGCCATCCTACATTCTGCCGCTCCTGACGGCCGCCAACATGTCGCCAAGGAGGCGGATCATATCTGTGACCGGGCCAAGCTCGACACCCAGTCCGAGAACTTCTCGTCTGCTGATCGATTTTGCCATTCAAGGAGCGTGTAGGGCCGAGAGGCTGCAGCATCCCGATCGAACACGGTCGTCTGCGTTCGGGCGAAGTCCTGATCGAACAAGTTGACGTTGGCCTCGTCGTTGAGCCGCAGCGCGCGGTCGTCGATATTCGTCGAGCCCACCGAGGCCCAGACGTCGTCGACGACCACGAGCTTGCAGTGGAAAAAGGTCGGCTGGTACTCGCTGATCTTTACGCCGGCTTCGAGCAGATCGCCCCAAAGGTGCCGCGATGCCTTTCTGACCACGCGCGCATCGGTCTGGGGACCGGGCACGATAATCTGGATGTCCACACCGCGCTTGCGCGCTTCCAGCAGCTGTTGGCGCGTGAGTTTGTCCGGAACGAAATACGGCGTCGCGATCCGGATGCTCTTCTTCGCTGAAGCGAGCGCCGTCATCAGCATCAGATGCATGACGTTGCGTTGGTGGGTCGAGCTGACGACGACCTGCGCGGCACGCTCGCCTATCGGCACAATATCCGGAAAATAGCGATCGCCGAGCAGGAGTTCGCCGGTAGCCTCGATCCAGTGCTCGGCGAAGGCCGCCTGGAACTCAGCCACGGCCGGCCCCTCCACGCGATAGTGATTGTCCCGCCACTCACTTGGTGAGCGAGCATCACCGTTCCATTCATCCGCAATGCCGACGCCACCGGTGAAGCCAACGCGGCCGTCCACGACCAGGAGCTTGCGGTGGGTTCGGTTGTTGACGCGGTCGAGCGTGTACCAGGTAACGGGGCGGAACCGCACGACCTCGACACCCGCCCCTTGCATGCGTTTGATCAGCGCTTCGTCCATGGGGAGGCTGCCGACCCAGTCGAGCAGCACTTTCACGCTCAGCCCCTCGCGGGCTTTAGCGGAGAGAGCATCCGCGAACTTTACCGCGATGTCGCCGCGCCAGTAGATGTAGGTTTCGAAACTGATTGTTTGCCGGGCTTCACGGATGGCGCCCAGCATCGAGGGAAAGATCTGGTTGCCGTTGACGAGCGTCTCGACCTTGTTGCCGGGGATATAGTTCGACCCAAAAAGGGCGCCCATCGACGTCTTCAGCTGGCGATCGGACGAAGCCAGGTGATAGGGAAGCGGCTCCCTCAGCTCTTGGGGCTCAGGCATCAGGTTATAGACGACGAGGCATCCGACCGCACCCGCCAATGCCGACAGGAATCCCACGAGGAGCTGGTTTCGCCAACGGTTCACGGCCGTGAGGCCGCGCAGGAGACGTGCTGATAGCCCATTCTGATTGATGTTCCGCGAGCCTTTTGGCGCGCGCCCTTTTTGTGCTCCCGATCGAAACTGAGAAGGGGGAAGCGGGTCATGAAGGACGGCGCCCGATAAATATGCCCGCCTCCCGATGGAGGCGGGCTGTCTCAGCCGACTAAAGTGGCCGCGACGCTACTCCGCCTTGAGGTTGTCCGCCGACTGCTTGCCCGACCTCTTGTCGGCGACCATCTCGTAGGAAACCTTCTGTCCCTCGTTCAAGCTCCGCAATCCGGCGCGCTCCACCGCGCTGATGTGCACGAAAACGTCGTTGCCGCCGCCGTCGGGGGTGATGAAGCCGTAACCCTTGGTCTCGTTGAACCATTTCACAGTGCCGGTAGCCATACGCATCTCCATAGTGGACCGGCAGGATGCTGGCTCCAGCCCAAGAGCGCAAGCGTTGGCGACCTTGGCGGAACAATCAGAAGCGACACACAGTCTCCCTATCAGATGCAAAATGGAGATAGGCGATGACCAACAGCCAAGACACAGAGGTCCGCGCGGCAAACGCGCGTGCAGACCAGCAGAGTGAAGGTCCGGGTGGGGGGGTGGTCGCGCCGCTGCGGGCAGACAAGCACTCGACGATTGAGCCGGCCGTGGAGACGCCCGTCGAAGGGCGGCAGGGTTTCCTGGGTCGTCCAGTGCTCGCGGTATTGATAGGCGGGCTCCTCCTCGTCGGAGTAGCATGGATTGTCGTTCACTACGCTTCGCGCTAGGTCGACAAAGCAGCAGCCCGCCATCGTTATGGCGGGCCTACAACAACCCGCTGTGTCGCTGGAAGAAGGGTGGGGCTTGCGCCCTCACCACACCAGCGTCGGCAGCAGATATCCGAGGAATGCAAAGACCGACAGAGCCGCGACCAAAATGGTGGCCGCTCGCAGACGGCTCAGCACCAGACGGGATCCGTCTGCCTCGACGAGCAATTTCAGCACGCCACGCAGAGGGGAAAATCGCGGGCCGCCCAATGAAGGTCTCTGGGCAGTTTCGGGGGCTTCTTCCTCGGCCAATTCAATCGTCCTCACTGGTGTCCTGGCGGGGGCCGAATGCTCCGGGAATCGTTCGATCCCTGAAACAGGTCAACTGTCGCCGTTCGGCTCCAGTTCCGGTCTGCTTAGAGGCCAGCGAAAGGGGCGCCGTCCGCCACCGTCGCTCGACAAAGCCGCCGAACGCGAAGCGACGGGCGGCCCCGCGAGCGGGATTAGGCAGTCCCGGCAGATGGCCGTCAGGGACGCGCGAGGTGAAGCGCGATCAGGAAGATCTGGGCAGCACCTGGGGGCGCCGCATTCGCAACCGGTCGGCAAGTCGGCAACGGAGGCGGAACTGTAGGTCCACCGAGGGCGTTTTCCGCCGCGAAGACCCCGGAGACGACACCGATGAACCACGACGGTGACCACGCAGAAATCCGCAGACTGGCCTACCAGATTTGGTTGAAGGAGGGGCAGCCAGACGGGCGAGACCGAGAACACTGGGCCGCAGCAAAAGCTGCGTGGGCCATGCAGAGGCACGGGCTGCACGCTGTAAGCGAGCAGCAAGCCGGTGCCGACCCTGAAAAGCCCATTCGCAAGCCGCGTACGAAAAAGAGCTGAGTCGCCAGTTGGTGCCGCGCATTGCACTGCCAGTGTCTGAGATTGATCGCGCAGTCACGCGAGCCGCCCGTCTGCCTTCGCCGGGTGCGCGTGTCGCGTTCTCACTCGGGTGGGTAGCCGATGCGCGCGTGCTGCTGGGAGGGGGCGCACTTTGGCTTCTGGCGACGCCGGGCCAAAGCGCTGCCCGCAGTGATGCTGTTCGCTTTCTGTCGACTATTGCCGCCACGGCTACTTTGCATCATGCCGTCAAGCAGATCGTCGACCAGATACGGCCAGACCGAGTGATTGGATCCGGGCGATTGAAGACCGGCAGAGCGCTCGACGCGATGCCTTCGGGCCACGCGATGCATGCAGGTGCGATGGCGGCCTTCTTCGCTGACGGCGTGGCTTGTCCCGCGGCTCTGTGGTCAGCTGCTTTGGGTTTGGCGTCAGCCCGGGTGGGCATGCTCGCGCATTGGCCCTCGGGCGTAGCGCTGGGGTTCGTCGGCGGCGTGGTTGTCGAGCGTTGCACCAGGTGGGTTACGCGCTCTCACTCTCGGAAGCCATAACGGCGACGATGCAAGTCGCCGCGATGATAAGCCACGCCAGATCGCCGACCCAAGGAGCGCGCATCGCGGGGGATGCCAGGACCGAGGTGATGCCTACTACGGAGAACAGCGCCGAAAGAAACGAAAGACGCAACATTTTCGCCTCCACTTTGAGCGCATGAACGCTGCTGGAAAACGCTGGTTCCCAGAGCCCGCCAACGAATTTTCGAGCCGCGGCGGATGCTGCTGACGGGCGAGGGGAACTCTGACTGAGGCGGCCGGTTGTGATCCGTCCAGCCTTCGAGGTCTCCGCATGAAATCGCTTCTTCTTCTCGCCGCTTTCTCGATGGGCTGGAACTCGTTCGCCCACGCAGCCGCGCCTCAAGGCGAGGCCGAGGTTCCTGTCCTCCGGGCGGCCGCAATTCCCCTCAAGGTGTGCGCGACCGCGGTGGCGGTGGATCCGCCGATCGAACATCCGCTCGGGTCGCACTCTATGCCGACCAGGGAAATCAACCAGCTCCGTATCGAAACACCTTTGGCTGATTGAAACCGCGAGCTGGCTGCTCATTCGAAGTGTGATCGCCGTCGCTCCTCGCGCCGCCACGGGAGCGCTAGCGAAGCAGTCCCTCAGCATCGAATTCATCCCAGCCGGCTAGGTCCGGCGGGACTTCGTCGTTCGAGCTGCTCACGGCCTTCTGCGCTTTGTCAGGCCGTTTGCCCGGGCGGGTCTGGGCCGCCTTTCCCGCGGCGCGCCGCCTGTTCTCCGCTGCCGCGGCGATATCCTCTTCCCGCCAGATCTCTGTCAGTCCGCTGTCAAGGACATGCTCAATGAAGCGAGGATCGAATACGTGGAATGTGACGGCCTTGGCGCGGCCACGCAGCTTGACCGTTTTGGTCCCCGCACTCTGAAGGCGACCGTCGTCGAGCCATTTGTGGCGCTGGCGAGAAGAGATGGCTAGAATGTCCTCAGCTTCGCTCGGGAGGACAGGCAACGCAGCGATGCCGGCCAATGTCTCGCCGACGATTGCTGAAAGCGCGTCGAATTCCGCCGCGTCGGCGCCCGGCGCATCGAGTGTCACCTTGCCGGCTTCGACCTTCAGGCATTTCCTCCATGCCCAAGGCAGTCGACGCTTGATTTCGCGTTCGATCCCCTTGGCGCGAACCGACGATCCCAAGGTGACGGACGAAGGAAGAGGCCACTCGGCCAGATGCATTGCGGTGCGCTTCACATGATGCTCGGCTCAGGCTTGCTTACCGCGGTTCGATCGCCCGGGTCGGCCTCGACGCAGCGACGCTCTGACCCTTGGCGCCGGCAAAACCGAAGGCTGGGGGGATTCGGGCACGGCGGCTGAGGGGCCGCAACCTCGCCGCGCTGGGCGGAAGCGGTCAGACCGCGACCTCTCCCTCATCTTCGCCGTCCCAGTAGTGCACGCGCGACGCGTGAACCTGAACCAGGACGATGCCCGGGGTCTCAATGCCCTGCGGGAACCAGCGCTCCATATCGTCGACCCAGTGCTCTTCGAGAGCGCCCCGGTCTTTGGTCAAGCTGGCCTTGCCCTCGATGCCGATGAAGATGCCTGGCTTGCCGAGCAGGCTCTTGTTGCCCGAGAAGGTAAGGCCGACCTGATCAGTGGTTTGGATGTCCTGGATGAACCGCGCATCATCATACGCGAAGAACCAGGAATCCCCATCGTACTCGACATCGCGGTTGTTGCTCATGGGCCGGCTGGAAAGCTTGCCGCCCTCCGTCACGGTCGTGAGCATGCAGAAATCGATGTCCTTCATCTTCTCTGCGATGTCGCTGAGTGTGAGCTCGCCCATGGTATCCTCCAGCCTGTTGACCGCTTTCGATGGAGATCGAACGGGCGGGCTAAGGTCGTGTTCCCTTCGGTGCGATCCCGTCCGGCTCGCGACGGATCTCGCGGCTTGTCAGTGGGCGCGCGAACCGACGACGGGCACCTCGTCGAGCCGCGCGGTGTCGTGCGGCGAGCGGCGGTCGAACTTGGTGACCCAGGCCTTGCGCTGGGTCGCCACCAGTGCCGCGGCAGGAAGCAGGACATGCCTGCCAGCCGGCTGTCTCCCAAACGAACGAGCTCTCCGGGGCCCGGGGCACTAGAGCTCAATCATCACTGGAGCGTGGTCGCTGGTGTGCTCCCAGCCGCGCGGCGAACGCCGAACCTCGGCGCGCTTGAGCGTATCGGCCAGCGCGGGGCTCAACAGGAAGTGGTCGATCCGCAGTCCAGCGTCGCGTTCGAACGAGTTCCGCCAGTACTTCCAGAACGTGTAGATTCGCTCCTCGGGATGGAGCTGCCTGACGGCGTCGACCCAACCCTGTTCCAGGAGGTTGGCGTACGCCTTCCTCACCTCGGGGCGGAACAGAGCGTCCTCCCTCCACCGCTCGGGCGCATAGACATCGAGTTTCGTGGGCATGACATTGAAGTCACCAACAAGCGCTACCGGCACCTCGAGCGATAGCAGCTCGTCGGCGTAGCTTTGCAGCCGCTCGAACCAGCGAAGCTTGTATTCGAACTTGGGACCCGGAGCCGGATTTCCGTTGGGGAGATAGATGCAGCCGATGAGTATCCCGTGCGCCGCGGCCTCGATGTACCGGCTGTGGCTATCGTCGGGGTCTCCGGGCAGCCTCCGGCGCGTCAGGACCAGCGGGCTGCCTCGCTTTGCAAGGATGGCGACACCGTTCCAGCTCTTCTGACCCTGCCAAACTGCCTCATACCCCGCCTGCTGCAGTTCCCGCTCTGGAAATCGGGCGTCGGAACATTTCAGCTCCTGCAAACAGACCACGTCCGGCCCGTCCTGCTTGAGCCAGCGCAGGAGAACCGGCAGGCGCCCGTTGATGCCGTTGACGTTGTAGGTTGCGATCTTCAACGGCGCCTGTCCTCACCACCAGCGCTCCCACACAAGCCTGTCACAGGTATTCCCGTAAAAACGCCTGCGTCCTCGATATCGCGTCGGGCCAGCTTCCGACGGAGAGCCCGTGTCCTTCGCCTGGATAAATGTGGCTCTGGACGTGGCCTCCATTGCCCTTGATCAGCTTCTCGATCGCGACTGCGTTCGATACCGGAACGACGCGGTCGGCATCCCCATGGAGGATGAGCGTCGGTGGCAATGATGCCCTCTCTAATCCAGCAGGGAGGAAACCGAAGAAGTCGACGACGGCCTTGATCCTGCTGTCGCGAGCGGCGAATGCCAAAGCCAACGCTCCGCCGAGCGAGAAGCCGACAACGGCGAACCGATCATGCCTTTCGACCTTGATGGCCTCGATCGCTTCGAGCCAGATCGGAAACTTGGTTTTTATTTCACCATAGCGGGCTCGGCGATCACCGGTGGCCTCGAAATACCGAGGTAGCCAGACGGTGTAGCCGGCAGCGGCGATCATATCCGCGGCGAACTCATATCGACCACTATTGGTCAAACCATCCGAGCCATAGAGAAGGATGACGGTGCGCCCGAGCCCCCTCGGACCGAAGCGATCGACCGCGATGCTCGCGTGAGCCGGGCCAGCGACAATTGCAGCGCCTGCGCCTGCCACGAAATGGCGTCTGTCCATCAGTCAGCCGCCTCGGACCATCGCTCTTTAGCCTCAGCGGCTGGGACGATCAGCTTGATCGTGCCCCCCTCGATGCCGATGACGAGCCCCAGGTCGATGTAGTGGTGAGCGCCGCCCGACTCGGGGTCATTCTTCTTGAGTTTGATCAGCTGGCCGCTCAGAGCGTCGACGGTTCCGACGTGACCTCCATCGGATCCGATCACGCGCTGGCCTTCCTTAATTTGCTCGACGAACATCATCGCTGGATTTCCTTCCTGAGCTGTCCCGGAGCAACGGAGCGCCGTGTGCGGAGGTTCCGGCCGGCGCAGCGGAACCATCGCTCGCCCGCGAAGTTTGCAGCGGCGGTGCAGTTCGTCAGGACAGGCGTTATGGGTGCGGACGCATTTCGGTGCGATAGTTGCGGCTCGCCTAGCATCGCCGTGCCCTCGGACCTACGGCCCACCAGCGATGTGTTTTGCGGCGGCTGCTCCCGCCGTCTGGCGACCTGGTCGGAGTATCGCGCCTTCGTGGCGACGGCAGTCAGAAAGGGCGCGAAGGGCCGTCAGCCCCTCGTCGCTGATCCGCTCTCCGCATAGGTTTCTCTCGCGGCTGTGAAAGCTTGGCGAGCCCGACGGCGCCGCTTTGCCTGCGAGGAATAAAGACGAGCTGCTATGTCGAAATGCATCAGGCTGTTGAGCGGTCGGGAACTCAGGCCCCTCACGGCAGCGAAAGCCTATTTCAGTGGACTGCGAGAAAGCACCCCGATCGGCTCACTGCTGAGTGATCCCGAGCGATCCGATGCTTTGGATATCTACCGGCGCTATTGTGGAGTGGCTGGTGCATCTCCGGTAGCGGCCGTCGGCGTAACCGTGATCAGCGAGAGAAAGCGTCGGCCAGGTGGAAATTATGCGCGGATTGCGAGATCGTTCGCCGTTGTGACCGCGGCCGGCGAGGCTGCCGCATTCAATATGGAAAAGGCCCTGCAAGCGATCGCCGAGTAGCCCGAGCCGGACGAACTGGGAACCAGCACTCATGGGCTGTCGTTGATCTGCGGAGGTTAATTCGCGAGGCGCTCTTGGTCGCAATCTGGAAATCCGATGGACCGAACAAGCGGCCGACGCAGGTGCGGCGGGCGCTCCACACGGAGCACTGTCGTGACGAGCAAGGCAACCCCTACAAGGTCGTCGTCTGGCGCGAGTGGCCGGGTCTGTCGCTGACGTCATACACGCTCGAAGATGGCACGCCTATGCACTACGAGGACGAGGGCTACTTCATGCTGCCGTCCGGCAAGATGCTCACTCGCTGCGAGGACGAATGAACGACATCGAGGATGGCGAGGTCGTCGTGATGATCCGGCATAAAGTGAAGGTCGGGGGCGAGCTCATGGCGACCTACCGGATGGAATATCCCTACCTGGCAACGGCGCTGCGCGGGATCGCAGAGGACCTTGAGGCTGGTCGTGTCGAGTCCATGTGGGTCGCCGGGCGTCAGCTCACCGACGAGGAAATTACGGCCTGCGGAAAGCAATGACTTCGAACGCGCTCGCTCCGGAGCCTGCGCGATGATGTCGATCTCCCGGAGCAGCGCCTAATTCATCGCCGGCGCCACTACCAAGCCAACCGCAGCGTCAAAGCCTAGCCAAACTGATCGATAGACGCGAACAGCCATGACTGCCAGCTTCGATAAACGCCCTGTATCACGAACGCCGATGAGCGAAATCTCGCGCGGGGATTGGAAGCGTTTCCGCTTCGGGGCATGGCGAACGGGTTCGGCCTCGATATTCAGATTATGGGCGCCCGCGCTTTCGGAGGTCCTGATTGAGATGGACGACGACGGACGAACCGTTCCAATGGTCGCGATCGGAAACGGTTGGTTTGAGCATCGGGGCGACCTAGCGTGTGGTACGAGGTATCGCTATCGCTCTCCCGAAGGACTGGTCTTTCCCGATCCCGCCTCGCGCCGTCAGGACGGCGGGGTCCATGGCTGGAGCGTCCTGACCGACCCCGATACCTATTCCTGGCGCTGCGCGAACTGGCGCGGCAGACCATGGCGCGAGACCGTCCTTTACGAAATTCATCCCGGCCTTGCTGGGGGCTTCGCGGGAATAGAGCACGAACTGCGCCGCCTGGCCGAACTCGGCATCACGGCTGTCGAGCTCATGCCGATTGCCGATTTTCCCGGCGAGCGCTCATGGGGATATGACGGCGTCCTCCCCTTCGCGCCGGCCGCAGCTTATGGATCGCCTGACGACTTGAAGCGGCTGGTGGACCGAGCGCATGAGCTTGGCCTTGCCATCCATCTCGACGTGGTATTCAACCATTTCGGCCCGGATGGGTGCTACCTGCACGCTTATGCGCCGCATTTCTTCCGCGCCGGAAGTCACACGCCATGGGGCGCGGCGATCGATTTCGACCGGCCCGACGTGCGGGCGTATTTCATCGCTTGCGCGGTACAATGGCTTGTCGAGTACCGGTTCGACGGTTTGCGGCTCGACGCCGTTCACGCGATTTCCTCGACAGATTTCCTGCTGGATTTCGAGCGGGAGGTCCGCAGCGCGGTCCCGGCCGACCGCCACATCCAGTTGGTTGTCGAGAACGACGCCAACGATTCCCGCCTGCTGTCGCGGTTCGACGCGCAATGGAACGACGATTTCCACCACGCCGTCCATGTTTTGCTGACGGGCGAGGCCACGAACTATTATGGCAGCTTCGCCGACGAGCCGGTTCGCCATCTCGCGAGAGTGCTGGCAGAGGGCTTTGCGTTCCAAGGCGAGATCGCGTCCTTCAGTGGCGAGCCCCGCGGCCGGCGCAGTGTGGACCTGGCGCCGACCCGTTTCGTCAACTGCCTGCAAAACCACGACCAGATCGGCAACCGCCTGTTCGGCGACCGCCTTCTGGCATTGGCCGATCCTGCTGCGGTTCGCGTCGCCGTCGCGCTCCTGTTGCTTAACCCGCAGATTCCACTGCTCTTCATGGGTGAGGAGTTCGGTAGCCGCACCCCGTTCTTGTATTTCACCGATCACCACGAGGAGTTGGCCCAGGCGGTCAGGGAAGGGCGGGCGCGCGAATTCGCGCACGCCCATGCCGGCGGCGAGACGAGACTGTTCGACCCGAATGCAGCCGAGACCTTTAATGCAAGCAGGCCGGACGCAGGTGAGGACGGCGCTGAGTGGTGCGCGCTCTATCGCTGTCTCATCGCATTGCGGCGCGAGCGGATAATTCCTCATATCGATACGTGTCGCAGCAGGGACGCCATCGCTCTCGGCTCGTCCGCCGTTCGGGCAAGCTGGAAGCTCAGCGATGGGACGCTGACGCTTCTGGCGAATTTCGGTGATGAAGCAGTCGCCGACAGGCTGCCTGCAGGCGCGGAGATATTCGCTCTGGGCGAGGCGGAACAGAAGCCGGACGGCCTGCTCATCGGCGCGAGGTCGTTCCGCGCTTTCCTCTCATAGGGTGCGAAAGCTCAGCGATTGCCGAGGAGGACCCGACAGCCGAGGCTCCCATCCGCAAGCGTGATGTTCCCGCCTGACGCCGTTGCCCCCACGAGCGGCTGCCAACCTCCGGATACGGCAGGCAACACCACCGTCGTATCGGCCCACCATTCCGCTCGCAGGGAAAGCCCGTCGTCGATGCCAGCCGGACAACCGATCGGTACGACCACCGCAAGTACCTCCTTTTCGGTCTCGCGGGAGAAGGCGATCAAATTCCCGGCTCGAGGGCCTTGCGCCGAAAGGGCACGATAGCGGCCGTGCAGGAAAAGCCGTGAATGATCGCGCCGCGTGGTGAGGAGCCGCCGCAGGATGCCCTGCTTTATAAACCCCCTCTTCCAACCGTCCCGAAGGTGATTTTCGTCTTCACCTCGCAGCAGCGCTGCCTGACGCGCTGCGAAATCGACCGGGCGGCGGTTGTCGGGATCGACCATGCTCAAGTCCCAGAACTCGCAGCCCTGATAGATATCCGGGATGCCGGGAACGGTGCATTGAAGGATGACCTGCGTCAGGCCGTTCAGGGCGCTGGCCGGTCCGATATGCGCGAGAAATTGCTCCAGTGCATCGTAGAAGTGTCGGTTGCCCTGCCGATCAACCAAGGCGCGCAGGAAATCCTCCGACAGCTGCTCATAGGCCTCGTTCGGGGCGGCCCAGCCGGTGCGTAGCTTCGCCTCGCGCAGGGCCTTGCGCCACCAGCCGCCGATGCGATCGACGTAATCGGCGGTCTCACCCTCCTGCGGCCAGGTGCCGATTAGCATCTGGTAGAGCATGTATTCGTCCCCGCGATCCAGCCCTTCGGGCCTGATCCCGTCGTTGATCGCGAACCATCTTTGCACCTCGTCCGTCCAGGATTGCGGATCTCGGCTAATCGTCGCGAGGCGGGCGCGAACATCGGCTCCGCGCTTGTGATCATGCGTCGACAAGGCGAGCATGGCTTGCGGCTGGAGACGCGCCCGCTCGGCCATGGCCTGGTGGAAATTTGATCCGGACATCGCAAACCGTGCCGCATCGAAGCCGACATCGTTGCGCGAGAGCAGGCGGCCATAGCGATAGAACGCGGTATCCTCGACGCTGCGCGCGGCAAGCGGCGAGGTGAGCTGGTTGAAGCGGCGGATCACCGCGCGCCGCGCGCTCTGCTCCAGCGCGGCTTCCGCTCCGGTCATGACGGCCACCACGAAATCGATCGCGAGCAGCTCCGCCTGAGGTTGCGCGCGCGCCGCGGCCACGGCGTCGTCGAAGCCGAGGCCGGGATCCTCCGGGGCGGAGGCGCCGGTGAGGTAGGTCCGGTAGCAGTGTATGTTGCAGGCGATGGCCGCGACGGCTCGTTTCATGGCGCCCCGCGGGATGTCCGCCTCGCGGCCGGCAGCTTGCGCCAGCGTCATCAGGCGGCCGGTGATCGCCTCCAGCTGTCCGTCGAAAGCATGTTCGAGCACCTCGCGACGTGCCGTAAGCTCCTCGTCGGCGAAGCTGGCGGGCCGGCCGCTGAGCTCCGACCAGAACAGGCCGAGCCGGTTCTCGTCATCCTCGGCATGGAGGACCGCGCTGGCTTGGTCCATGAAGTCGTAGCCCGTCGTCCCATCGGCTTTCCAATCGGCGGGCAGGACTTCGCCGGAAGCCAGGATCTTTTCGACCACGATCCAGGCTGGGCCCGGTGCGGCCCAGTCCGGGCGACGGGGCGCCAGCGCCGCGAGCCGGGCCCGTAGGGTCGCGCAGTAACCGGCCGGATCGGACAGTCCATCGACATGATCGATCCTGAGCCCGTCGATCCAGCCTTCCTCGTAGAGCGAGAAGGTGATGCGATGGGCTGCGTCGAAGGCGTCCGGCCGCTCCATCCGCATGCCGGCAAGCTGGGTGATATCGAAGAAGCGGCGCCAGTTCAGCCGGTCGCCGGCATTGCGCCAGTAGTCGAGATGGAAATGCTGGCGCTCGATCAAGGCGCGCAGGGCTTCGGAATCGCTCTGCGTTTCCTCGAAGGCACCGCGAAGCTCCGCATCGTCTTCCGGTCGGATCGGAAAGAGGTGCTCGCCATAGCGTATAGCGAAGCCGCGACGCTCCGGGTCCTCGACCAGCGCGAGTTTACCGGCTTCGAGCGCTTCGGCGAAAGGCTCGCCAAGAAAAGGCGTGTGGATGCGCCCGCCGAGCAACGGGTCCGCCTCCTCGAAATCGATATCGAACCAACCGGCGTAGCGGCTGCTGCGCCCGTTCTTGAGCAGGTCGAGCCACATCGCATTGTCGTCGCCGCCGACGGCGACATGGTTTGGCACGATATCGAGTATGATCCCCAATCCCTCGGCCCGGAACGCCCGGGCCATGGCGTGGAAGCCGTCGAGCCCGCCAAGCTCCGGGTTGACCGCGTCATAGCTGATCAGGTCGTAGCCGTGCAGGGAGTCGGCACGAGCGGCCAGGATCGGCGAGGAATAGACATGGCTGACCCCGAGCCGGCCGAGATAGCCGGCAAGTGCAGCCCCGCTCGCGAAGGGAAAGCCCTTGTGGAACTGGAGCCGATAGGTGGCCCGCACCGGATGTGCCTGCGTCACAATACCCCCGTTTCCGCCGGCCGATCCGGGACCGCCGCCCTCCTTCCAACGCGCCTTCGAGCCCTTGGGTTTCGCCTCCGATCCGCCGCGGCGAAGGTTTCGGAAAACGGCCCCGAAAACCGCCTGCATGGAGCGGAACCTGGCGCTCCGACGAGCGTTCAGCCGCCGGAGGTGAGCCATGCAAGTTGCCCCGATCCGCTCTCCGGTCGACATGCTGCGAGCGCAATCGCGTCTGAAGGTTCTGGGCTCCTGTACGCCCGGATCGGCCGACGAGATCGAAAGCGCCGCTCTGCGCGACGCCATCGCGCATTATCGCTGCGTGACCGAAACGCCGGACATCGCCCGGCGATCATCCGGCGCCGACAGGCACGCGCACGCCTGAGCCATCAGCGCGACGGTCTGGCACCCAGCGGCGCCAACCGTTCGTAGAGATGTTCGCCATCGAGTGCATGAGCGGCATCGCCGGCAAGCCGGTGCCGCCAGTTCGGCTTTTCGAAGGTCGTGCCGGGGACATTGGGCTGCACGTGCAGGCCAACCGCATCCTCGATCGGCACGATCTTGAGCGTGCAGGGCGTCGCCGCGACATAGCGGATCGCCGCATCGACCACAGGATCCGTATCCTCGGGCGCCGGGCGTTCGCCTTCAGCGAGGCCGGCATCCTTGAACGCGCCCCAGAGCACGCCGCGGTCCCAGGCCCTGACATCCTGGGCCTCGCGCGTATCGGCGGGGGCGTCGAGGTCGGAGCCCGCCCACCAGCCGGCGACGGGTACCAAGTCATGGGTGCTGGTCAGCGCCACCGCATCGCGGTCCCAATCCCAGGGGCGGACATAGCCGTGCTGGGTCCGCTCGAAACGCAGGACGCGCAGGCCCGCCACACCTTGCTCGCGCAGGTCGTCGCGGAAGCCATAGGGAAGGGTGCCCAGGTCTTCGCCGATGACGATGGCGCGATGGCGCCAGGATTCCAGCGCGATCAGGCGGAACAGCGTCTCGGAGGGGAAGCTGACATAGGCCCCGTCGAGCGCGCCGGCCCCGTCCGGAATGAGCCAGAGACGGTTCATGCCCATGACATGGTCAATGCGGATGCCCCCGACATGACGCAGGCTCGCCCGCAGCGTCTCGATGAAAGGGGAATAGCCGCTGGCCGCGAGGCCACGCGGCGAGAAGGTCGTCAGCGCCCAGTTCTGGCCATCGGCAGCATAATAGTCCGGCGGCGCACCGATGCTCAGCCCGTGCAGGATTTCTTCCTGCCGGCTCCAGGCATGGCTACCGGCACCGTCCATGCCGATGGCAAGATCGGCGATGAGGCCGACCGTCATGCCGGCCTCCCGGCAGGCGCGCTGCGCGGCGCCATAGGACAGGCTCGTCAGCCATTGCAGGAAGAGCTGATAGCGGACGTCGCCGGCATGGGCTTCGGCGAAAGCGGCAACCTGCGGGCTGTCCGGATCGCGATAGCCGTGCTGCCAGTTCCGCCAGGATCGCAAGGTCGGGTCGCGCGCGAGCTCGGCCGCGTGCAGCACCTCGAAGATCGCATGGGAGCGCAGCAGGGGCGAGGCTTCTGCGGCATGACGCTTGAAGGGGCTGCGGCTCTCTCCAGTCTGGCCCAAGGCATCGAAGAGGGCGCGCAGGAAGCGCTGCCGCAGCGGCGTCGACGCAAGCCAGTCGATCTGGTCGAGCCGCGATAGCCGTTCCATCTCCTCGGCAAGGCCTGCCTGCGCGGCGATGCTGCGGATCAGGTCGCTCGAAAACGCCACGGCCGGGTCGGCGTGCAGCGGATTGTAGAAGAGCCGTGTCGAAGGCGAATAGGGGCTGAACTGGGCGGGCAGCGCTCCGTAGAGCGCATGGACCGGGCTGATCGCCAGAGCGTCCGCCGCCAGGCCGGCGGCGGCCCGGCCCAATGCGGCCACGCCCGCGAAGTTGCCGATGCCGCCATCATCGGCGCTGCGTAGCGAATAGATCTGCGCGGCAAGGCCCCAGCCAGTCCGGCCTCCTGACAGATCGGAAAAGGTGATGCAGCGTGCCGGGGCGACTGCAAGCGTGACGGCCGCGCCACCGATCCGAAGGGTGTGGTAGCCGGGCTCGTCGAAGGAAGGCAGAAAGAGGCGGTCTCCCGTTCGCTCCGCGCAGAGAATGCGGCGCGTTCCGTTCTCCAGAACCGCTTCGATATCGCTGTCGCCGCCCCCGGCGGCGACGGGCAGCTCGACCGGCTGCCCGACCCGCGCGGTCAGAAGGGGCGACGGGCCTGTGAGCGGAACCGCTTCCACCCCGGCGAGGGAATTGCGCAAGCTCTCGACCGTGTCGCCGGGCAGGCCGAGTGCGCGCAGGATCGCGCGCAGACTGTCGGGCGAGACCTGTCGCACCGTGCCGGTCTGGTCGGTCCATTCGGGGGCGATGCCGGCGCGGGTGGCGAGCTGGCGCAGCAGGTCGTCGCTCATTCGTCCGCCCCCGCATGCTCCAGCACGAGAAGCGCGAGCGGCGGCAGGGTCAACGACAGGGACTGCGCCTGCCCATGGGAGGCGACGGCCTCGGTCGCGGCTTGCCCGCCATTACCGAGGCCCGAGCCCCCATAACTTTCCGCATCGCTGTTGAGACGTTCCACCCAGCGCCCTGTGGCGGCGACGCCGACGCGGTAGTCATGGCGCGGCACGGGCGTCATGTTGGCGACCACGACGAGCGGCGGCCTTCCATCGCCTGCCGAGCGCGTGAAGGCGAAGACGGCATTGGCATGGTCATCCGCAATCATCCAGCCGAAACCCTCGGCGCCATGGTCGAGACGATGCAGGCTGGGGTGACCGCGATAGAGCGCATTAAGGTCGCGCATCAATTGCATCGCCCCGCGGCGGCGGCCGTCATCGTCCGAAGGCCAGGGGAAGGGCGCAT
Source organism: Allobosea sp. GW822-FHT05A11 (assembly GCF_058800455.1). Taxonomy (NCBI): domain Bacteria; kingdom Pseudomonadati; phylum Pseudomonadota; class Alphaproteobacteria; order Hyphomicrobiales; family Alloboseaceae; genus Allobosea; species Allobosea sp. GW822-FHT05A11. The sequence goes on from NZ_JBXAMI010000006.1 coordinate 231,917, forward strand.
CGACATTCCATTCCTCCTCCTGGCCGAACTCGCAGCCCATGAAGAGGAGCTTCTTGCCCGGATGGGTCCACATCAAGGAGAGGCACAGCCGAAGGTTGGCGAAACGCTGCCAGTCGTCGCCGGGCATGCGGGAGATGAGCGAGCCTTTGCCGTGAACCACTTCGTCATGAGAGATCGGCAGCACGAAATTCTCGGAAAAGGCGTAGATCAACCCGAAGGTGACGTCGTCGCCGTGATGGCCGCGATGGATCGGATCCCGTGCGAAATAGCGCAAGGTGTCGTGCATCCAGCCCATGTTCCATTTGAAGTGGAAGCCGAGTCCACCATGATGGACCGGCGCTGTGACGCCGGGCCAAGCCGTCGATTCCTCGGCGATGGTGATGGCGCCGCGTCCGCGCGCGCCGACGAGCGTGTTGAGCTCCTGGAAGAAGGAGATCGCCTCAAAATTCTCGCGACCGCCGAGATGGTTCGGCACCCATTCGCCGGGCTCGCGGCTGTAGTCGCGATAAAGCATGGACGCGACCGCATCGACGCGCAGTCCGTCGAGATGGAAGGTCTCCAGCCACCAGAGCGCCGAGGCGATCAAGAAGCCGCGAACCTCGCGACGGCCGACATTGTAGATCAGCGTGTTCCAGTCGCGGTGGAAGCCCTGGCGGGGATCCTCATGCTCGTAGAGGGCCGTGCCGTCGAAGCGCGCGAGCCCGTGCTCGTCCGAGGGGAAATGGGCAGGCACCCAGTCCAGGATCACGCCGATACCGGCCGCATGGCAGCGATCCACGAATCTGGCGAAGGCCTCGGGCGGGCCCAGTCTTGCCGTGGGCGCGAAGAGGCCGAGCGGCTGATAGCCCCATGAGCCTCCGAAGGGATGCTCTGTGATCGGCAAGAGCTCGACATGGCTGAAGCCCATATGCTCAAGATAGGGGATCAGCCTGTCGCAGGCCTCGTCCCAATCGCCCATCCGGCCCCATTCGGTCCTGAGCCAGGAGCCGACATGAACCTCGTAGATGGCGAGTGGCTCCGCTATCGGGTTCGCATGCTCGCGCCTTTCCAGCCACGCGGCATCGCTCCAGCTGAAATCCGGCGCAGCGGCGACGATGGAGCCGGTCCGCGGCGGCTCCTCGTGCCGGCGTCCGAGCGGATCGGCCTTCCAAGGCAGCTTTTCGCCATTCTGTGCGGTGATCGCATATTTATAGACGGCGCCCGGGCCGATGCCGGGGATGAACAGCTCCCAGATGCCGGCCCCGAGCCGGCGTCGCATCGGGTGGCGGCGGGCATCCCAGCTGTTGAAATCGCCAACGACCGCGACCTGCGCGGCATTCGGTGCCCAGACGGCGAAGAGCACGCCCTCGACGCCGTCGAAAGACCACAGATTGGCTCCGAGCCGTGTCGAGAGGTCGAAATGGCGCCCCTCGGCAAAGAGATAGATATCGTCCTCCGACAGTGACAGGCCGAAGGCGTAGGGATCGGCCGCCTCGACGATGCCGTCGGGCCAGGAAATGCGCAGCCGGTAGGAGCCTTCCGTCGGGGCGGATACCTGGAAGACGCCGTCACCTTGCGTGATCATCGGCACCGCGCTGCGTTCCTCGCCCTCTCCGGTGACGAGTTCGGCGTAGTTGCAGCCGGGCAGGAAGGCCCGCACGAAGCTGCCACCGGTGAAGGTGTGGCGACCCAGGATGGCGAAGGGGTCGGGATGGCGCCCTTCCTCCAGCAACACCCGATCGTGTTGAGCCAGGGCAGGCAGAGACGGTGCAGACTGGCGCATAAAAGGGCTTATCCGAAAGACGAGAGGTGTTCCGCCCGGGAGGTGGAATCGGCGATGATGCAACGCAGCAGAAGAGGTCTCCGTTCCGCAACCACACCCTCGCCGAAAGGAGGGGGCGGTCGGCGGAACCAACCACTCCTGCTGCCGTTCATCCACCGCGTTTCAGCCGCCTTTCGAGGAGACAGATGATGAGCCGGGAACATATCGTCCGCGATACCGCCTATGCGATCTGGGAGGCCGAGGGTAAGCCCGAAGGCCGCGATGCCGAACACTGGCGACTGGCCGAAGAGCGGGTCGCTGCGAGCACCGGTCAACCCGCCAAGGCGGCGAAGCCGACCAAGGGCAAGGTATCCGCGGCCGCGAACGACCAGCCGAAAGCGACCGCCCCGGCTAAGAAGGCTGCGACCGGCAATGCGGGCGCCAGCAAATCCGCGCCGAAGGCTAAGTTTTGAGCCCGGCATCGGCGACCACGCCGGACATGCCGCGTATCGCCTGAGCGCCATGATCAGGCGACGAGGGCGCGAGCATAGACATCCGCATAGCGGAAGCTCGGGCGGCGCCAGTCGAAGCGCTTGGCCATGGCGTGGTCCCGCATCTGCCGGAAGGCTCGCTTCGAGCGGAAGGCTTCCAGCGCGCGGGCGACCGCCCCGGTCAAGCCCGCTCCCGTGAGACTGGAGAACAGGAATCCGGACAGCCCGTCTTCGATTGTATCGACAAGTCCGCCGGTCCGGTAGGCGATCGGCAGGGCGCCGGAGCGCTGCGCATACATCTGGCTGAGGCCGCAGGGCTCGAAGCGCGACGGCATCAGCAGGAAATCGCTGGCCGCGAACAGGCGCCGCGCCTCGCCATCGTCGAAGCCGATCCGCGCGGCGACGGCGCGGGGATAGCGCTTCGCCAGCTTCTCGACGGCCTCCTCGATGCGCGGCTCGCCGCGTCCGGTCACGACGAGCTGGCCACCCTGGGCCACGATCGTTTCGGCCGCCTCCAGCGAAAGATCGATGCCCTTCTGATGGACCAGACGGGAGACGATCGAGAACAGCGGGCCGCGCGAGTCCGGCAGCTCGAAGGTCCGGCGGATTTCCGCGGCGTTGCGCCGCTTCCATTGCCGGATGATGTGGTCGCCGGTGCGCCCGCCATCGATCAGCGCATTCCAGCTGTCGTCGATGCCGTTGACGATCCCGGTCAGCCGGCCTTCGTGCATCCGCGTCTTGAGAAGGCCGTCGAGGCCGCAGCCGTGTTCGGCGGTGGTGATCTCTTTGGCATAGGTCTCGCTGACGGTGGTGACATGCGAGCCGTAATAGATCCCGCTCTTCAGGAACGAAATCTTGCCGTGAAATTCGGCGCCGTTGATGTTGAAGGCGAGGTCCGGGATGCCCAGAAGTCGCATGCGCTGCGGGTGGTAGAGCCCCTGATAGGCCAGGTTGTGGATCGTCAGGATCGACGGGGTCGCGAGGCCCTTCCAGCGCATGTAACCGGGTGCAAGGGCGGAGGGCCAGTCGTTCACATGGACGACATCGGGCTTCCAGTTCGGGTCGGCCTCGCCGGCGGCGATCTCCGCGGCGGCGAGGGATAGCCGTCCGAAGCGGATGTCGTTGTCGCCGAAATCGCCCCCGCCGAACGGGCCATAGGGCGAGCCGTCACGGTCATAGAGCTCATCGCAGAGGACGGTATAGACGATCAGGCCGTCACTTGTGGTGAAGCGGCCGAGCGACCATGGCGGCAGGCCGGCGACGCGCGGCATCTGCCGGACGACATCCATCGCCGGTCTCGCCTTGCGGACCTGCCGGAAGCCGGGCAGCAGGACGCGCACCTCGCAGAACTTCCGCAATTGCCGGGGCAAAGCGGTCGAGACCTCGCCGAGACCGCCGGCCTTGATGAAGTCGCCCATCTCGGAGGTGACGAAGAGTAATTTCGTGGTGGCTGCGATCGGAGAGGGGCGGTCGGCAATGTCGTCCTTGACAGCGGGCGCGTAATGCAACGCGTGGCCGGACGTCGCAGGCGCGCCTCCGATCTCGGCCAGCTTAAGCACATCTGTCATTGTCACGCCCTCGGCATCCGCGAAGCACAACAGGCCGCCGCGAGGCAGGTTCCGGCAGCGCGGCGAAATATTTAGGCAAGAACGGGGCCAGCGATCCGGAACCGCTTTTGCACCACCACGTTGCTGCCATCGCGGCGAAGATGGGGAGCGTCCTGCGGCGATGATCCTCCCTTCTGCACGCTCGACGCGAAGGTACTGTGACATGGCGGGAGTGCGACATGACGGGTTTTGAGATCAGGCCCGGCCGGGCTTCCGAGCTCGGCGCCGTGTTCGATGGCGACGGGACCAACTTTTCCCTGTTCTCGGCCCATGCCGAACGCGTGGAACTCTGCCTTTTCGACGAGGCGGGGCAGACGGAAACCGCGCGCATCACGCTGCCGGAATACACCGACGAGATCTTCCATGGCTACCTGCCGGGCGTGGGGGCGGGGCAGCGCTACGGCTATCGCGTTCATGGTCGTTTCGCCCCCGAGGAGGGGCACCGCTTCAATCCGAACAAACTCCTGCTCGATCCCTATGCGCGCGAGTTTTCCGGGGCCGTCGACTGGAATGAGGCGCATTACGGCTACGAGCTCGGCGCCGGGGAGGACCGCGATCTGAGCTTCAGCGAACTCGACAGCGCGCCCTATATGCCTAAATGCGTCGTGGTCGACTGGCAGGCCGATCCGCAGCGCCCGTCCGCCCCCGGGATCGGCTGGGACCGGACCGTCTTCTACGAGATCCATGTCCGCGGCTTCACGCAACTGCATCCGACGGTGCCCGAGAAATGCCGCGGTACCTTCGACGGTCTCGCCGATTCCGCAGTGATCGACTACATCAAGAGCCTGGGCATCACCACGGTCGAGCTCCTGCCGGTGCATGCCTATCTCGACGACCATCATCTCGTCGCCAAGGGCCTGTCCAACTACTGGGGCTACAACACGATCGGCTTTTTCGCGCCGATGCAGCGCTATCTCGGTCGGGCCGGCCTCTCCTCGTTCCGCGACATGGTCCGCCGCTTCCACGATGCCGGGCTCGAAGTGGTGCTGGACGTCGTCTACAACCACACGGCCGAGGGCAACGAGCTCGGCCCCACGCTGTCGTTCAAGGGGATCGACAACTTCTCCTATTACCGGACGATGCCCGGAGAGCCGCGCTACTACATTAACGACACCGGCACCGGGAACACGGTCAACACCTCGCATCCGCGCGTCCTGCAGATGGTGATGGATTCCTTGCGGTACTGGACCGAGGTGATGGAGGTGGACGGCTTCCGCTTCGATCTCGGCACCATCCTCGGGCGGGAGCCGCACGGCTTCGATCCGCGCGGCGGCTTCTTCGACGCGATGGGGCAGGACCCGGTGCTGCGCAAGGTCAAGCTCGTCGGCGAACCCTGGGATATCGGTCCCGGCGGCTATCAGGTCGGCGGCTTCCCGCCCGGCTGGGCGGAGTGGAACGACAAGTATCGCGACACGATCCGCGCCTACTGGAAAGGCGAGGAGGGGATCATCCGCGATCTCGCGGCGCGCATCACCGGATCAGGCGACGTCTACGACCAGCGCGGGCGCCGGCCCTGGGCCAGCGTGAACTTCATCACCGCCCATGACGGCTTCACCCTGGCCGATCTCGTTTCCTACAACGACAAGCACAACGAGGCGAACGGCGAGGACAATCAGGACGGCCACGGTCACAATCTCTCGTTCAACCATGGCGTCGAAGGGCCGACCGAGGATGAAGGCATCATCGCTGTCAGAGAGCGCCAGAAGCGCAATCTCCTGGCGACGTTGCTTCTCTCTCACGGCACGCCGATGCTGCTCGCGGGCGACGAATATGGTCATTCCAACCGCGGCAACAACAATGTCTACGCCCAGGACAACGACACAGCCTGGATGCGCTGGGGCGAGATCACGCGCCGCGACGAGGCCCTCGCCGGCTTCGTCAGCCGGGTGATCGCCTTACGGACCGAGCATCCGATCTTCCGGCGCGCATCGTTCCGGGATGGCTGCCTGCTGCGTTGGGTCAACCCGGCCGGCGGCGAACAGCTGGAGGAGCATTGGGACGATCCCGGCGTGCTGGCGATCGGCCTGCTGATGCATGTGCCGGATGTGGAGGCGGGCGGCGACGAGGCCCTGATCCTGTTCAACGCCTTCGATGGCGAGGTCGTCTTCAAGGTCCCCCCGCGGGTGAAGACGGGCTCGTGGTCGGTCGTGCTGGATACGGAGACCGGACCGAATTCCGACGAAGGCCGGAAGGGGCTGAAGGCCGACCAGGAGATATCGCTCTCGCCGCGGTCCCTGATCGTGCTGATGTGATCAGGCTTTCCATAGCGCGACGCTGCGGGCGGAAAGCACGGTCTCCAAAGCATCGTCGGAGATGAACAGCCGCTCCCATCGCCCGGCCGGAAGCGTCAAGGGCACTGTTTCGCGGCTTCGGTTGACGGCGATGAGCAGGCTCTCGTCGCTGCCGTTGAGGAGCAGGCAGAACGCATCGAGGCCCGGCCATTCCTGATCGGCGATCGCCGTCGCATCAGGCTTCAGCCAGACGGCGTCGGGCGGCTCGCCTTTGCCGGTCAAGAATCCGTCGGCCGCCAGAAGCGGGTGGCCGCGACGCAGCGCTGCAAGCGACGCGACGAAGGCCACGCGCTCGTCGTCGGCTCGTTCCCAATCCAGCCAGGAGATCGGATTGTCCTGGGCGTAGGCATTATTGTTGCCGAGCTGAGTCCGCCCGAATTCGTCGCCCGCCGTCAGCATCGGAACGCCGCGCGACAGGAAGAGCGTCGCAAGCAGGGAATAGATGTCGCGGTTGCGTGCGGCTTCGACGCCCGGGTCGCGGGACGGGCCTTCGGCGCGGCTGCTCCAGCTATGATTGTCGTTCTCGCCGTCCCGGTTCTCCTCGCCATTCGCCTCGTTGTGCTTGCGCTCGTAGGAGACGAGATCGCGCAGCGTGAAGCCGTCATGGGCGGCGATGAAGTTGATGCTGGCGCGCGGGCCGCGATGGCTGCCGGCGAAAAGGTCGGAGGAGCCGGCTAGTCGCGTCGCGAGAGCGCCGGCTGTACCAGTGTCCCCGCGCCAGAAGCGGCGGACGTCGTCGCGGTAACGGCCGTTCCATTCGGCGAAGGGAGCGGGGAATTCACCGAGGCGATAGCCGCCGGGACCGACATCCCAGGGCTCGGCAATCAGGATGGCGCGCGCGAGTTCCGGATCCTGCAGGATGGCGCCGAAAAGCGGCGCGTCGGGTGTGAAGCCGGTCTCTGTGCGCCCCATCACCGTCCCGAGATCGAAGCGGAAACCGGCGACGCCGAGGCGCAGCCAGTGCCGCATGGCGTCCATCGCCAGGCGCACGACCGGAGCCTTGTCGAGCGCCAGCGTGTGGCCGCAGCCGGTGTCGTTGACGAGACGGCCGGGATCGTCCGCAGCATGGCGGTAATAGACGGCGTTGTCGAGGCCCCGCAGGCTGATCGTGGCGCCGAATTCATCGCTTTCGGCGGTATGGTTCAGGACGATGTCGAGGATCACGCCGATGCCGGCCTTCGCATAATCCGCACACAAGGCGGCGAGGTCAGCGGGCCCACCGGGCGCAAGCCGCGGATCGAGCGCGAAGAAGTTGACCGGGTTGTAGCCCCAGGCATTGGCGAGCCCGAGCGGCGGCAGGTGGCGTTCGTCCATCCAGGCGGCAACCGGCATCAACTCGACATGGCTGACGCCGAGCCTTTGCAGATGGGCGATGACGGCCGGCTCACGCAAAGCGGCGAGGGTTCCCCGCAGGGCTGGGGCCACGGCCGGGTGTCGCATGCTAAAGGAGCGGACGCCGAGCTCGTAGATGAAGGCGGGTGGTGGCGTGTCAATCCGTTCTTCACGGCGGGGGAGGAGGGGCTGCACGACGCCGCGCGGCACCAGCGCCGCTGTTTCAGCACCATGGCGGGCCAGTTCCGGATCCCAGCGGAACGGACGGTCGATCAGCGTCGCATAGGGGTCGACGAGCAGTTTCGCCGGGTCGAACCGGTGGCCGCGCTCGGGTTGCCAGGGCCCCTCGACGCGCAGGCCGTAGCGCAGCCCGGCGCCCGCTCCTTCCAGCAGTCCGTGGTGGATATCCCCGACACGGCACGGCAGCGGCAACTGGGCCAGCTCGGTCTCGCCGGCCTCGTCGAAGATGGAGACGAGGACGCGGGTGCCATGACGCGAGAAGACAGCGAAGCCGACGCCACCCTCCACGACGGATGAGCCCATTCGCGCCGGCGCCGAGCAAGGCCTGAGCCGGAGGGGCAGGGCCAAGGCGTCAGCCTCGTCCCGATGCCGAGACCGGCAGGCTCCAGATGCGCTGCGCATATTCGCGGATGGCGCGGTCGGCGCTGAACCAGGCGCAATGCGCCGTATTGTTCACCGACATGCGCCACCACCGCGCCTGGTCGACCCAGAGGCTGTCGACCCGCCGCTGCTGCAGGCGATAGCTCTCGAAATCGTTGAGCACCATGAACCAGTCATTGGCGAGAAGCCCGTCGACAAGGCCGAGATAGCGATCGCGATCGCGCGGCGAATAGGCCCCGCCCGCAACCGCATCGAGCACGCCTTCCAGATGAGCCGAGGCATGGATGATATCGGCGCTCGGGCGGGGATTGCGCCGCGCCGCCTCGACCTCTTCCGCCGTCATGCCGAAGATCACGATATTGTCCGCGCCGACCCGCTCGCCGATCTCGATATTGGCGCCGTCGAGCGTGCCGATCGTGAGGGCGCCGTTCAGCGCGAATTTCATGTTGCCGGTGCCCGACGCCTCCATGCCCGCCGTCGAGATCTGCTCCGACAGGTCCGCGGCCGGGATGATGATTTCAGCAAGGCTGACATTGTAGTTCGGCAGGAAGACGACCTTGAGCCGGTCGCGTGTGCTGATGTCGTTGTTCACCACCGCCGCGACGTCGTTGATAAGATTGATGATCGATTTGGCGGTGGCGTAGTTCGAGGCGGCCTTGCCCGCAAAGATCTTCACCCGCGGCGCCCAGTCGCGATAGGGCTCAGAGCGAATGGCGTCGTAGAGCGCAATCGTCTCGAGGATGTTGAGCAACTGGCGCTTGTATTCGTGGATGCGCTTGATCTGGACATCGAAGAGAGCGGCGGGATCGACAGTGACGCCGCAATCCTGGCGGATGATCTTCGCGAGCCGGAGCTTGTTCTCACGGCGGATCGCAGCCAGCCGGTCGTGAACGGCCGGATCGTCGGCATGCTGCGCGAACTGGCGGATCAGGCCGATATCGTCCGCGACCTTCTCCCCGCACGTTTCCTTGAGGAGGTTCGTCAGCCCCGGATTGGCGTTGAGCAGCCAGCGTCGCGGCGTGATGCCGTTGGTGACGTTGGTGATCCGGTCCGGAAAGACCCGGTGCAGCGGTGCGAACACCGTTTCCTTCATCAGGTTCGAATGCAGGGCCGAGACGCCGTTGACCTTATGCGAGCCGACGAAGGCAAGATGGGCCATCCGCACCCGCCGCCCATGATATTCGTCGATCAGGGAGAGGGCGGAGAGATCGGAATCGGGCGTATCGCGGCGCACCCCGTCGAGGAAGCGGGCATTGATGCCGAAGATGATCTGCATGTGGCGCGGCAGCAGCCGCTCCATCAATGCAACCGGCCAGGTTTCCAGCGCTTCGGGCAGGAGCGTGTGGTTGGTGTAGGAGATCGTCGCCGTCGTGATCTCCCAGGCGCGCTCCCATTCGACCTCGTGCGCGTCGATGAGCTGGCGCATCAGCTCCGCGACCGCGAGCGACGGGTGGGTGTCGTTGAGCTGGATCGACACCTTCTCGGGCAGGTTATCGAGCGTGCCGAACTGGCGATGGTGACGCCGCACCAGGTCCTGCAGCGAGGCAGATGTGAAGAAGAACTCCTGGCGCAGGCGCAACTCCTGCCCGACCGGCGTGGAATCGTTGGGATAAAGCACCTTAGATATCGCTTCCGCGCGATTGCGCTCCGCAACGGCTCCGACCAGGTCTCCCTGGTTGAAAGCATCCAACGAAAGCGGATGCATGGCCCGCGCACGCCACAGCCGTAAGGTATTGGCGTCGCGCCCCTGCCAGCCGACGACGGGCGTATCGTAGGCGACGGCGAAGATCGTTTCCTCCGGCTCCCAAAATACTTGCCCGGCCTTTTGGGTCGCGTTCACGCTCCCGCCGAAGCCGATCTTGTAGGCGCTCTCGCGCCGTTCGAATTCCCAGGGATTGCGGAATGACAGCCAGTCCTCGGGCACTTCGATTTGGCGGCCGCCATCGATGCGCTGCTTGAACAGCCCGTGATCGTAGCGGATTCCGTAGCCGAGCGCCGGAACTCCGGTCGAGGCCATGGCCTCCATGTAGCAGGCGGCGAGGCGGCCCAGACCACCATTGCCGAGTGCGGCGTCCGGTTCGAGATTCTCGATTTGGGCCAGGTCGACGCCGAGCTCGCGCAACGCCTGGGCCATCGCTCCGGTCAGGCCGAGATTGTTCAGCGTGTCGGCGAGCGAGCGGCCGATGAGGAATTCGAGTGAGAGGTAGTAGACCCGCTTCCTGCCAGTCGCATAGCTGTCACGGGTCGATTTCTGCCAGACGTCGATGACGTGGTCGCGCGCGGCGAGAATTGCCGCCGTCAGCCAGTCATGTGCCTGCGCGACGGCAGGATTCTTTCCGAGCGAATAGGAGAGCTTGCGTATCACCTCCGCCTTGATGCGCTCTACCTGCTCATCGGGCTCATAAGGAATCGAGGCGTCAGGAAAGGCGGTTGGCAAAATCATGGCCCCGATTTGGAAATGGCGTCGTTACGTTCGCAGAATGCCATGGTCTCATGAAGACTCATCTGTCAGCAAATCCTAAGCAGGAGAGCGGTCTGATATCGAATCTGCGATCTGGGTCGAGTCAGCGCATTACTGCAGGCCTAGCCTGCCGTTTGGAAAAAGGTGGGCATCTGGCTTCTGTCAGTCCTCGGCCGGTCCGGCCATCGTCCAGGCAATCATCCCAGCGATTGAAGCGTTCTCAGGCACAGATTGGCGTGTCGTGTGGATGGCGCTTCGGGCTACTCGGAACGCCACACAGCGGCGCACGTTCGTCATCCGTGAGGTGAATTAATGGATGACGATAAGCAACCAAACGAAGGCAGCCTGAGCGAGAGCATTCTCGAAGGTACGCCGTTGTACGGGCCTGCTGGTAGCAAAATAGGGGCTGCCGGCCAGATCCACGGCAAGGGCGAGGATATGCAGGTCATCGTGACGCTCGGCGGGTTTCTCGGCGTTGGCGCGAAGGTTGCCGTCCTCCGACATGACGACGTGCAATTCGAGCGCGGCGACGATGGCTCGTTCCGGGCTGTGACCCCGCTCACGAGTGACCAACTGGCGGAGAGGTCGCCGGGTTGAGCGCGAACGGCTTCCGCCATTGATTCGGATCATCGAATTCGCATCGCGGCGGTTCGGTGCTAGCTTGGGGGTGTTTTGTTGCGTAGCGATGAGGTGTTGTCATGCCGAACGCCGACGCCTTCATCATTAGATCGTATCCTCAGAGAAAGGCTGCGGTTGTGCGAGCTGCTGCACTCCTGTCCTCATCGTCCGACTCGGATAGCGCCCATGAATTCGAGCAGCTCACCGAGGCCATTGCGTATTTCGACATCCGCCAATAGGCGCTCGGTTACATCGATATCCCCCGAGCATTCGCGGTGTTTCTCGCCAGTCGCAATCGTGACGGACTCTCGGCAATGGAGCGCTAAGTCGCCTGCCGTTTGGGACGCTCAGTGGGGCTGAGCTTAGAAAATGGCTGGCGCCGGATGGCTTCTTGATCAATTCCTTGGCGCGGCCATACCGGGGTCGGTTCGGTCTAGCGAGCATCAGCGCGCGGATGTCGCGCCAATTATCGCGGCCATGATAAAAGCCCCCACCGCCATGCGCCCTATCCCTGTCGCGATCTGAGCTTGCGGTTACCGGTCCAAACAAACGTCGTTGCCCGCCGGCATCCGTCTTCATGGAGCTTCCAAAGACTTGGGCGGCCGGTTCAGCCGAGTGTCTGCAGCTCCGCGGCGCCGGGAAGGAACGGGCGGGATGCTGGCCGCGTTTAATTCCGCGACGCTTTCGGGATCGATGGAGGAATGCATGGCAAACGAGAACAGCCCCGCAGTCGAGAGCCTGCGCAAGGAGCAGAAGACGCAACGCAAGGAGGAGCGAGAGCTGACGCCCGATCAGAAACTGGAGAGAGCGCTGAAGGACACATTTCCGGCAAGCGACCCAGTCGCCGAGCAAGTTCCGATGACACCAGGTGCCGCCGAGGAAAAGAAGTGATCCGCGCCGCATTCTTAAGTCTCGCGGGGGCTTGGATTGCGCGGAGCGTCGAGCGCGGGGACATCCCCGAAAGACTCTCGGTCCCCTTGACTCTTCTGGCGACCAGGCTGCCCACACCAGTCATCCTCGCGGCTGCAGCCGGCTACGGCTTCTATCGCTTGAATCTTGAGGCCCGCGCCTCGCACGCGAGGGATGTCTCGCCGAAGCCCGGCCCCAGAAGCACTGCTCGCCTCTCGACAACGCAGCCCCGCCCAAATCGCACGGGCGCCCGCCAGACATCGAAAAAGCAGGCGAATGCTTAGACGCATCAGCACAAGGCTCGGGCGCACGCCCGACGCCTGTTCCCTTAGGCGCCCGCAATGAACTGGATCGCGGTCATCGGAACAGGCGCCGCACTGTGCTCGACCATCAGCTTCGTCCCCCAGGCTTGGCGGATCGTCAGGACGCGCGATACGCAGGCGATCTCGCCAGTGACTTACAGTTTCACCGTCACGGGCTTCGCTCTCTGGACGGTCTACGGTTTCGGCCTGGGCGAGTGGCCACTGATCGCCACGAACAGCGCTTGCTTCGTTCTCTCCGCCTTCATCCTCATGATGACGCTCCTGCCACAGGCAAGGAAGGATGCCGTAGCAGATCGGATCGATCCATCATCCTGAACATCACGGGCAGCTATGCTTTGCGGTCCGCCGCGTCGGCGCCGCGCGCTCCAATCGGCATCGGAAAACCCTCCGTGGTGTCCCGATCTGTCTGCCGCGCGGCTTCCGCATTCAGCTCTGCACCAACCAATAGGATCGTGGCGGACAGCCAAATCCAGGTCATCAATCCTATGACCGCGCCGACCGCCCCGTAGGCCTTGTTGTAATCCTCGAAATTGGCCACGTACCAAGAGAAGAGGATCGACCCGATGACCCAGGCAACCGCAGCAACCAAGGCGCCCGGGCTCACCCACTTCCACTGCGCGTCATCACGGCTGGGTCCGAAACGGTAGAGAATCCCGAGGCCGACCACGAGTGCGATGAACAGCAGAGGCCAACGCCCTACTGATATGAGCCATTCGCTCGCGGACCCCAGGTACACGTAGTCGAGGATGATCGGAATTGCCGCGATCGCGCCCAAGGAGATCAGAAGGAACGCTAGGATGTCTGCGGTGAAGGCAAGAGAAACCGCATTGAGCCTCAGGAATCCCCTTTTTCGTCCTCGCCGTAAGCGACGTTCAATGCATCGAACAAGGCCTTTACGCCGGCGTTGGCGCTCCACAGCGCCATTGCTAGGCTGAAGAAGAATGCGAGCCCGAGGGTCGCGCCGTTGCCGCTGCCGATACGGGTGACCTGGTCGTTGAGAAAGTCGGTCGCCGCGACATCCGCGGCGCGGCGTGGCCTCAGTCATCACTGTCGATCTGACGGCGGAGTTCGATGTCGGCCGCGCCATTGACCACCTCAGCCATACGCGACGGAAGGTCTGGGAATTCCTCCAGGATTTCGCTTTCCGAAATTCCCAGAGCCTCAGCAGCACCAATCGCCACTCCGACCTGTTGCTCCAACCGAGCATCGTTCCCATCTTCCAGGAACGCCTCAGTGGCCAAATTCTCCGCGATCCACGCTTCGACAAACGCCACGGCTCTTTCCGACATTGGTGCCTCGCCAACTACTGCCTGACCAAGAACGCGGCAGCGGCTCTCCAGTTGCCTTCGACGCGGCATTCTGCCGGAAGCAGCTCAGGTCTTGCGCAACTTGCCAATGTTCCCAGGAAGGCCCGATAACCGGAGATCGTCCGGGCGGTTCAACCCCTCCGCCGGCTCGGGGCCATGACTGTTCGCGCCCTTGTGCTCCTCGTCCCAGGCTCGGATAGCTGCAACCAGTCCGGCATGTTCGGCCGCGGAAGGAGAGCCATCGGGCGCGTCTGAAAGGGAGCTCGCGCGCGTGACCGCCGCCTCGTACTCGTCGTGGTTCGAGATTTTCACGCTCGTCTCCTTTCCCATCAAGCAGCCAACAGCTTGTCGATGGTCATGGGAAGGCTGCGCAGGCGCTTGCCTGTCGCGTGGTGGATCGCGTTCGCGATGGCTGCCGCGGTGCCGACGATGCCGATCTCGCCGAGCCCCTTGACGCCGATCGGGCTCGCCTTGTCGTCGTGCTCCTCCACAAAGACCACGTCGATGTCATAGATGTCGGCATTGGCAGGGACATGGTACTCGGCGAGCGAGTGGTTGACGATGCGGCCGAGGCGGTGGTCGGTCAGCGTCTCCTCGTGCAGCGCCATGCCGATTCCCCAGACGACCCCGCCGATGATTTGGCTGCGCGCCGTCTTGGGATTGAGGATTCGACCTGCCGCCACTGCGTTGACGATGCGCGTTACGCGGATCTGCCCGAGTTCCTCGTCGATCCGCACTTCCGCGAACACGGCGGAGTGGGTGTAGGCCGCATAGCGCATCGGCCCGATCAGGCCCGGGCTCGCACTCTTCTCGGCCTCCAGCTTCTCCTCACCCGAGGCCGCAAGTGCATCGGCCAACGAGACCGACTTGGCGGGATTGGTGCGCAGCAGGATCCGGCCATCGGCGAAAGCGATGTCGTCATTGCTCGCATCGACCAGCGGCGAGCCGTCGATCTTCCGCGCCAGTTTGAAGAGCTGTTCCTGCAATTCCTGGCAGGCGGCCATCACGGCACTGCCCGCCGACGCCGCCGTCCACGATCCGCCCTGCACGGGCGAGGCCGGCAGGGTGGAATCCGCGAGCCGCACCGTGACCTGCTCCATCTCGAGGCCGAGAGTCTCGGCGCCGATCTGGCTCAGGATCGTGTAGGTTCCGGTTCCGATATCGGAGGTCGCGCAGGAGAGTTCGAGACGACCATCGGCGGTGAAGACCGCGCGGGCCGCCGTCTTCATCATCCCCGCTTCCCAGACGCCGCTCGCCATGCCCCAGCCGATCAGTTCGCGACCGTCGCGCATGGAGCCCGGCAGCGCGTTGCGCTTGTCCCAGCCGAACCGCGCCGCCCCCTCGCGATAACAGGCCCGGAGCTCCTTCGAGGTGAAGGCCCGGCCATCGTTCTCGTCGTGATCGGTGTAGTTGCGCAGGCGCAGTTCGATCGGGTCGATTTTTGCCGCGATCGCCAGCTCGTCCATCGCACTTTCGAGCGCGAACAGACCGAGCGGCGCGCCCGGTGCCCGCATGTCTCCGGGCGAGTAGATATCGAGCTTGGCCAATTCGTAGCGCAGGTCGACATTGGCAGCGTGGTAGAGCATGCCCGACCAGTTGACGACGTTCTCCTGGTGATCCTCGAACTGCGAGGTCGCGGCGATCGCATGGTGCTGGATCGACACGAGCTTGCCATGGGCATCGGCGCCGAGCGACACGGCGTTGATGGTTTCCGGCCTGTGGACATGGCCGAACATCTGCTGCCGCGTCAGCTCGACACGGACCGACCGTTCGAGAGCCAGTGCAGCCATGACGGCGAGGAAAAGCTGGTGCTGCGGGCGCAGACCCGAACCGAAGCCTCCACCGACGTAAGGCGCGACAACACGGACGTCGTCGCTCGCGAGCCCAAAGACGCTGGCGACATAGGCTTGGCTGTTCTGCACGCCCTGGGTCTTGTCGTGGACGGTGATTTTGCCCTTCCCCTCCCAGATTACGGTCGTCGCGTGCGGCTCCATCGGATTGTGGTGCTCGGCGGCGATGGCGTACTCCGCACTGACGCGGACCGCAGCCTCGCTGAATGCCTTGACGGCGTCGCCGCGCGGGTCAGGTGGAGGCGCAATACCCATGCGCTTCTTGGGAGGCTCGTAGGCTTTGCGCCGAGCGATGCTCAGATCGGTGAGGTGCGGACCCTCGTCGTAGAAAGCCGTGACGAGAGCGGCCGCGTCCCGTGCTGCGTCGAAGCTCGTCGCGACGACCAAAGCGATGGGCTGGCCGCTGTACTGGATTTCATCACTGTAGAGCGGGCGGAATGGTGAGCCGGGAGGTGCGACCTGGTCGCGATATTTGTAGGTGAACCAGGCCGTTTGCGGCCGGTTCTCGTGCGTAAAGACCTTGAGCACACCGGGTGAGGCTTCCGCCGCGCTGACATCGATCGAACGAATGCGACCGCGAGCGATGGCGCTCTCGACGATGTAGCCGTGGCCCAGATCGATCGTTGGGAACTCGGCTGCGTAGGTCGCCGCGCCTGTGACCTTGGCAGGCCCATCGACGCGGTTGCGCGGGGAACCGATATGCGGATCGTTTCTCAGCATGACGGTCTCCTCACTCGATCCGCTTGTCTGTCAGGGACTGCGGCGTGCCAGCGGCGGCCTGGGACAGCGCCCGCATGATCGCGCGGCGCGCGAGATCGATCTTGAAGGCGTTGTGCTCATGGGGCTGCGCGCCTCCAACCAGGATACCGGCGGCGCGGGAGAAAGCCGCCTCGTCGGCAGCCATCCCAACCAGCGCGTCCTCAGCTTCCGGCCTGCGCCAAGGCTTGTGCGCGACGCCGCCGAGCGCCAGCCGCGCCGCAGCGATCCGACCACCATCGAGCTGAAGCGCTGCCGCAGCCGACACCAGCGCAAATGCGTAGGAGAGACGATCGCGGAGCTTCAGGTACGTGAAATTTTCAGCGAAGGCCGCCGCCTCCCGGGGCAGCACCACCGCCGCGACGATCTCGCCTCGGCGGAGCGTATTGTCGCGCTGAGGCTCGTCTCCCGGGAGGCGGTGATAATCTGCGAAGGCGATCTCCCGTCTGCCGTCAGGCCCAACCACCTCGACAGCGGCGTCGAGGGCCGCCAGCGCGACGCACATATCGGAGGGGTGCGTCGCGATGCAGTGGTCGCTCGCGCCGAGGATGGCGTGAATGCGATTGACCCCGCCGATCGCGCCGCAGCCGGAACCCGGAACGCGCTTGTTGCAGGGGGTGGAGACGTCGTTGAAATAGTAGCAGCGCGTGCGCTGATTGAGGTTGCCGCCCGTCGTCGCCGCATTCCGCAATTGCGGCGTGGCGCCGGCCAACACT
Organism: Allobosea sp. GW822-FHT05A11; assembly: GCF_058800455.1. Taxonomy (NCBI): domain Bacteria; kingdom Pseudomonadati; phylum Pseudomonadota; class Alphaproteobacteria; order Hyphomicrobiales; family Alloboseaceae; genus Allobosea; species Allobosea sp. GW822-FHT05A11. Next base: position 248,940 of record NZ_JBXAMI010000006.1, read on the forward strand.
GCATGGACAAGCAGCGGATAGCGCGCGTTGATGCGCTCGTCATATGCGACGTCGCTGTTAGGTACGAGCGCGCCGATACGCAGCCCACCCTCCGGCGTCTCCGAGATGCCCCGCAATTCGTCTAGGCGGGTTAGGTCGACCAGTTCACCCGGGCGCTCGACCTCGTACTTCATCAGGTCGACGAGATTGGTCCCTCCGGCGATGATCGCGGCTGCCGGGTTGGCCTGGAGGTGCGAGATCGCGTCTGCGAGGGTCTCGGCGCGATGGTAGGAGAAGCGATTCATTCCGCAGCCTCCCGGACGGCGCCTGATTGCTGCAGCAGCACGTCCTCGATGGCTTCGACGATGTTGGGATACGCGCCGCATCGACAGATGTTGCCGCTCATCAGCTCGCGGATCTCGTCTCGCGTGACAGCATGCCCTTCTTGGATCAGGGCGATGCCGGAGCAGATTTGGCCCGGCGTGCAGTATCCGCACTGGAACGCGTCGCGATCGATGAATGCCTGCTGCAACGGGTGCAACTCGCCGCCGTGTGCGAGCCCCTCGATCGTGGTGATCTCCTTGCCGTCCTGCATGACGGCGAGCTGGAGGCAGGAATTGATGCGACGGCCGTCGACGAGGACGGTGCAGGCGCCGCACTGGCCGTGATCGCAGCCCTTCTTCGTGCCGGTGAGAGTCAGATCGTGCCGGAGAAGGTCGATCAGCGTGGTCGAAGGCTGGACCGCGATGCTGCGCGGCTCGCCATTGATTGTGATCTGGATCGGAATACATGGCGAACCGGTTTGGGGTTGAGACATCCGGTGCACTCCGCTCCGATGATGATGGCCCCCCGACCACTGATGTGGTCCTAACAGGAAGCTGCAAGCGAAGTTCCCTGGAACTGGAAGACTTGTGATTGTCGTGCGCCGCGGCCAGTCAGGCCGACAGGTCGACGTCCTCGAGGTTCCTAGGCTGGCGCATCGGGCAGCCGCTGTGTTCTGAGCGGAAGCGCGCGGAGCTGCGGTAGGCTGCCTTGCGCAGGCGCATGATGGAGCCGAGTGGCCGATGCGCTGCCAGCCCGTGCCATGGGCTGAACGACTGACCGTCATCGATCGCGCGCGATTTCTCCTCGTTCCAAGCGACCTGCGAGGGGGCGCTGATCGTGGCGACCGTCCGATACGGACTCTTCTCCTCCGGCCACTCGACGCTAGCGTCCTCGATGGGCATAGCTTCCAAATCCGTGCAGAGCTGGACGCGGAGCTCCCAGCGCGCGCCCTGACGGGCAAAGAACTCGTTGCAGGCTTCGCGCAGCCCGTCCGGATGGCCGAAGACCTTGACCGGCTGGTCCTTCAAGTCTGTCAGTTCGGAGATGACCGGGACAAGCTGGACCTTGGCCATGTACTCCCCGAACAGGATTGGCGCGGCGCTGAAATAGGTCTCGCCGAGCGGATGGACCGCAGGGTGGCCGCCGAGCTGCTTGAGCGTCGCGCTCTCGCCGCCAACAGCTTCGACCGCTCTCTCGATGCCGCGGAGGGTATAGCTCAGGGCCTTCTTCAGGGGCTGCAGCTTGTCTGTCGTCGCGGCGAGCAGTTTCAGCTTGCCCAGGAAAGCCTTGCCGGTGGGCGCGGCGAAGACGGGGCCGTTGACGAGCACGAAATCCTGGACGGCGTCGTTCTCCGAACCGGGCAGTCTTTCGCCCTCGACTCCGATCACCTTGAAGGCCAGGCCGCGGGGCACTGAGACGTCGTCATCGAGGACGTCGCCGGGGATCGTCGACAACCGCATGATGGCAGGGTAGCGGCCGGGCAAGGAAAACAGCCCCTGGGCGAGTTCGCGAGGGAGGTCCGGGACCACCGCCAGTTCTGCTTGGAGCAGCGCATGGCTTTTGGCGTGGACGCTGCGCAGCGCACGACCCTCTTCCTTGAGTGTCGTTTCGCTGATGCTGCGCAGCGTCGACACCAGCCCGTCCTCCGTCGCGCGCTCCTGCGGCTCGGGCTGTTCGAACTCCGGGCGATAGGCCAGAGGCGGGGTTGCTAGCTCGCTACGGTCGGACATTGAGGGCTCCTGGGGAACCCTTGCCAAACACCATTCAAGCTCGACCTGTTCCAGACTACCGACTTTGGGCCCTCACACGCCCGCATATCGAGCCGCGCCCGGTGCGGTGGGTCAAAATTCGAATATCGCACATCGTCTCGCTGCGGCCGCTGGAAAAGGGGAACCTCTCTTGAATCGGGCTGTTCTGCTTAGAGTCAAAGGCTGGGGGAGCTGTGCTCGTGGACGGCGGAAACTATGTCCCACGTTTGCGCTGCCGAATCCTCGGGAGAGCCTAATGGCCAACACCGTCTCGGATTTCATCTGGAGCCGACTGCACGAATGGGGTGTCAGGCGTGTGTACGGCTACCCCGGTGACGGCATTGGCGGACTGATCGCAGCCCTGCAGCGGCGAGAGAAAGACATCGAATTCGTCCAGGCCCGACATGAGGAGATGGCGAGCCTGATGGCATCCGGCGAGAGCCGCTTCACCGGAAAGGTCGGGGTGTGCATCGCGACGTCGGGACCGGGAGCCGTGCACCTTCTGAACGGCCTCTACGACGCGCGGCTCGATCACCGTCCCGTCGTGGCGCTGGTCGGGCAGCAGGCTCGCTCGGCGATGGGCTCCCACTATCAGCAGGATCTCGATCTTCAGTCGCTGTTCAAGGATGTTGCCGGCGCCTATGTCGAGACAGCTTCTGTCGCCACCCAGGTGCCACACCTCATTGACCGCGCCTTCCGGATCGCCGAGGCGCAACGTCGCGTTACCTGCGTCATTCTACCGAACGACCTTCAGCTCGAAACCATGGAGGAGCCGACGCGCGAGCACGGCATGACCCATTCGGGTGTCGGGATCGAACTCTCGCCGGTCGTTCCCGCCGAGCCGGCTCTGCAGCGCGCGGCTGATGTGCTCAACGCAGGGAAGAAGGTCGCGATCCTGGTTGGCGCCGGCGCGCTTGGCGCGACCGATGCCGTGCTCGCCACGGCGGAGAAGCTGAAGGCAGGCATCGCTAAAGCGTTGCTCGGCAAAGCCGCTGTCCCGGACGACGTGGCGTTTTGCACCGGGTCGATCGGATTGCTCGGCACAAAGGCCAGCTGGGATATGATGCACGGCTGCGACACGCTGCTGATTGTCGGTTCGGGCTTTCCATACACCGAGTTCTTGCCAAAGCCGGGACAGGCGCGTGGCGTCCAGATCGACATCGATGCAGGCATGTTGGGCCTCCGGTATCCGATGGAGGTCAATCTCATCGGCGACGCCGCGGCAACGCTGGAAGCTCTCCTGCCACTGCTGAAGCCAAAGGGAGATGGTGATTGGCGAACGACGATCGAGGCCAATGTCAGCCAAGGATGGCAGGAAGCCCATGAAAGCGCGATGGTCGACGCCTCCCCGATCAACCCCCAGCGCGTTGTGTCGGAATTGTCGGATCGCCTGCCCGACCAGTGCATCGTAACGGCGGACAGCGGAACGACCACCGTCTGGTATGCCCGACATCTTCGGTTTCGGCGCGGTATGATGGGGTCCGTTTCCGGAACCCTTGCCACGATGGGCTGTGCCGTTCCCTACGCCATCGCCGCGAAATTTGCTCACCCCGACCGGCCCGCGATCGCGCTGGCGGGAGACGGCGCGATGCAGATGAACGGAATGTCCGAGCTCGTTACGATCGCGAAGTACTGGAAGCGGTGGACCGATCCCCGCTTGATCGTCATGGTGCTGAACAATCGCGAGCTGGCCTATGTGACCTGGGAAGAGCGCATCCAGGCCGGCGACCCGAAGTGGCCGACCAGCCAGGACCTCCCAGACATCCCGTACGCCGATATCGCGAAGCTCATGGGTCTGGGCGGGCGTCGTGTCGACGACCCCGAGCAGGTTGGGCCGGCATGGGACGAGGCTCTCGCGGCCGACCGGCCCTTCGTTCTCGACATGGTCACCGATCCCAACACTCCGCCATTACCGCCTCACATCACCTTCGCTCAGGCGCGTGGATTGGCGGGCGCCCTGATTAGCGGCGATCCCGAAACCGGCAACGTGGTCACCAACACCGCGCGTTCGCTGCTGGGGACGCTTCTGCCGTCTCGAAAAGAGCGCTGATTGCGACCCGCCTCACGTGGGTACGCCAGAGCGGCCTTCAGCCCTTAAAAACGATTGGATTTCCAGATGACGCTCAATATCCTGGCTCTCAATTGTACCCTGAAATCCGAAGGTCAGTCGTCGACCCAGCGCATCCTGGAATTGGCTCTGGGTGAGTTCGCCGACAACTGTGAGCAGGAAATCGTTCGAGTCGCTGCGCTCAACATCAAGCCGGGTGTCTCCTCCGACGAAGGGAAAGGCGACGACTGGCCGGCGCTCAGGCGCAAGATCGATGCTTGCGACATTCTGCTCATTGGCACCCCGATCTGGCTAGGCCAGCCATCGAGCGTCGCCAAGCGCGTTCTGGAGCGCATGGATGCCTTCCTCGACGAAGCGGACGATCAGAACCGAACGCCTGCCTATGGAAAGGTCGCTGCCATTGCAGTCGTGGGGAACGAGGATGGAGCTCATCACGTTTCCGCTGAAATAGCTCAGGCCTTGTTCGATGTCGGGTTTACGATCGCGGCCGGCGGGCCGACCTATTGGGTCGGCGAAGCGATGGGCAATGTGAACTTCATCAATCTCGACGACGTTCCTGAAACGACCGCTAAGACCAACCGCATGCTCGCGCGCAATGCAGCACATCTAGCCGGGTTGCTGAAGCGGCATGCCTATCCAGGTTATTGAGAGAAAATAAGGCAGATGGGGCGCTGCTCCCGACGAACTCGAATCTTACTCGACGACCTTGGCACGCCTTTTCCGCCAAGTGGCAGAAGTCTGCGGTTTCACAAAGACCGAGACGATGTCCGAGCGGCGTTTCTTCAGCCTGGCTTCAATGCGCTCCACGCAATCCTCGATATCCCCCGTGGAGCGGTCGTCTTTGAATTCGAGGCTGAGAGCCACAACGATCTGGTCGGGCCCCAGATGAACAGTTGTCATGCCGTTGACACGCTCGACATCCGGATCACCCTCGACCGCAGCCCTGATCTCGTCCTGCACATGGGGCAGAGCGGCTTCCCCGATAAGCAGGGCCTTGCTTTCCCGTGCGAGAAGCACCGCGGTGGCCGCAAGAATGATGCCGATCAGGATCGAGGCCACTCCATCGAGCTCGGGCCGCTCGAAGTAGGCCGCTGCGGTGATGCCAGTAAAAGCGACGATCAAACCGAGGAGTGCTGCGGTGTCTTCGAACAGCACCGTGAAGACGCTCGGGTCCTTGCTCTGGCGCACGGCGGCGAAATACCCCAGCGAGCCCTTAGCAGCCTTGAACTCCTTCAACGCCACCCGCCAGGAATAGCCTTCGAAAAGGGCCGAGAGGCCGAGCACGACATAGTTCGCGGTGAGGTTTGTCGTTGGATGCGGCGTGATGACATGGGACACCCCCTCATAAAGGGACACGCCGGCCCCAACCGCGAAAACCAGCAGCGCGACAATGAAGCTCCAAAAGTAGAGTTCACGGCCATGCCCGAAGGGATGCGTGAGATCGGGTGGCCGGGCGGCCCGGTTCAAGCCATAGAGCAGAAGCGCGCTATTGCCTGTGTCGACCAGCGAGTGAACGCCCTCTGACAGCATCGCCGAGCTGCCCGTCCAGGCCGCGGCGATGAATTTGGTCGCCGCGATCAGAAGGTTTCCTGTCAGCGCCGCATAGATAACTGTTCGTGATCCGGCTTGCGCCGCCATGGGCTCTCTCCGCCTGCGCGCAACGATCCATGCCTAACGGGGTTCCGGGCGCCTGCTCCGACGCCGCCGTCTCCCAGCCTACGATCGCGCTAGCCGGTAGGCTCGCCGTCACCGTTGCGGCGAGCGGCTGAAGCCCGCTTGCAGAAGTCCTTGCGGATGAGGACGAGGTCCTTCTCGTCGAGCTCCTCGAGGTCGAGCAATTCCTCGCGGGCACCTTCGAGCCGCAGAATGAGCTCATCGAGTTTGATCTGCATTGCGGCGGTGTCGCGGTTTTGACTGTTCTGAATAATGAAGACCATCAGGAAAGTGATGATCGTCGTGGATGTGTTGATCACGAGCTGCCAAGTATCGTTGAAGCCGAAAATCGGACCTGACGCAGCCCAAATCACAATCAGGGTCACAGCGCCAAAGAAGGTGATTGGTTTCCCGGTCCATGAGGCAACCGACTGGGCAACACGCGTGAACAAGGATGCCTTGTTGCCCTTGTGAATAATATGATCGTAGCTCGACATGACGCACCTCGATCCCGGACTCGCCGTTGGTCCGGCAAAAGCCCTGAACCGCCCGAGCACTCACGAGTTCCACGCCAATTGGATTGAGGAACCCCTAGGCCGATGCGGCTCGCGACCTTCGGTCATCTGGCGCGGCTGGCCGAGCAGGAGAGTGCAGAACCCGGTACCGAAGATGATCGTGACCTTCAACGTTAATGGCCCGATCTGACATGCGCTGACCGAGTCATGGCGGAACTCTGCCGTAACGCAGATGAAGATCTGCACTGCCCGATCTGCGAGTATCGTTCCCCGGAACAAAATAGGAACTTAATGCCGATAGCAATCGAGGGCAATCCCCCAGCAGCGCCTAGTCGTTCGCGACCGCCGGGTTTGATGTTGAGCGGCGCTATCAGGGAATATCGCGTGTCGGATACGGTTAGGTTGAAACGCGGTGCAGGCGTTGGAACTTTGGATCGACCGCGTTGTTTCGTGAAAACTCCTCCAAGTTGGACGGAGCAGTCTTGCTCGATTCAAGCCGTTTCCGCTTCGGCCGCTAATCCCCGCTGCGCCTTAGTCCCTCAGCTCAAAAAGATGTTGCCGGCCCGAGGGGTCGTTGCCTCACGCCTAAGCAATGAAGGATAGACCTATGGCTCGTTCTTCCCGCGACGACAGCTCCAAGCCCCGAGCCACAATCGGCAATGGCGGCGAGCTGCACCAGACAGCTTCGGCAGCCAATACCAGGATTACCACCAATCATGGTGTTCCCGTCAGCGACAACCAGAATTCGTTGAGGGCAGGCGGGCGCGGTCCAACGCTGCTCGAAGACTTCGTCCTGCGTGAGAAAATCCAGCATTTCGATCACGAGAGAATCCCGGAGCGTATTGTCCACGCGCGTGGCTCGGCAGCCCACGGCTTCTTCGAGCTGACGGAGTCGCTCGGAGAGTTCACCCGCGCGAAAGTGCTGACCGAGGTCGGAGTCAAGACCGAGGTCTTCACCCGCTTCTCGACGGTCGCCGGCGGTGCAGGCTCGGTCGATACGCCCCGCGATGTGCGCGGCTTTGCGGTAAAGTTCTATACGAAGGAAGGGAACTGGGACCTCGTCGGCAACAATATCCCGGTCTTCTTCATCCAGGACGCGATCAAGTTTCCCGACCTGATCCATGCCGTGAAGATGGAGGCCGATCGCGGCTACCCGCAGGCCGCCAGCGCCCATGATACCTTCTGGGACTTCATCGGGCTGATGCCGGAATCGACCCATATGATCATGTGGGCGATGTCGGACCGGACCATCCCACGTTCGCTTCGGATGATCGAGGGTTTCGGCGTCAACACCTTCCGCCTGCTGAACGACAAGGACGAGCCGACCTTCGTCAAGTTCCATTGGCGTCCCAAGCTCGGCACACAGTCGACCTGCTGGGACGAGGCGGTGAAGATCGCTGGCGCCGATCCTGACTACCATCGCCGCGATCTGCATGAGGCAATCGCCAAGGGCGATTTCCCCGAATGGGAATTCGGCGTGCAACTGCTCAGCCAGAGCGAAGCCGACGCGCTTCCCTTCGACATCCTCGACGCGACGAAGGTGATCCCCGAGGAACTGGTGCCGATCCGCATGATCGGCCGCATGGTGCTGAACCGCAACCCGGAGAATTTCTTCGCCGAGACCGAGCAAGCCGCCTTCCTGCCGACCAATATGCCGCCGGGCATCGATGTCTCGGAGGACCCGCTCCTGCAAGGCCGGCTGTTTTCGTACCAAGACACGCAGCTATCGCGCCTGGGGACCGTGAACTTCCATCAGATCCCAATCAACCGGGCCAAAGGCTGCCCTTTCCAGAACCTTCAGCGCGACGGACATATGCAGACGCAAGTCTTCACGGGCCGGGCGAATTATGAGCCAAACAGCCTCAGCGAAGCCGGCGAGGATGGTGGTCCGCGCGAGGATCCTGCGGGCGGCTTCCGGACTGCTGCGATCCCGGTCGAGGAGCACAAGGTTCGCCTGCGCGCGGAGAGCTTCGCGGATCACTACAGCCACGCGAGGCTGTTCTTCCACTCGCAGAGCGAGATCGAGCAGGCCCATCTGGCGAGTGCGCTCGTTTTCGAGTTGTCGAAGGTCACGCTGGAACATGTCCGCAACCGCGTGATGTCGAACCTGGTCAATGTCGACGAGACCCTGGCGCAACGCGTGGCGGACGGGCTTGCCATGCCCCTGCCGCCAGCTTCCAAGCCGGCGGTAGCGCCGGTTGAAATGGAGCCGTCACCGGCGCTCCGCATAGTCGGCAAATACCCGGAGACCCTGAAAGGTAGGACCGTCGGCATCCTGGTCTCGGACGGCGTGGACGGTGCCGTGATCGCCTCCGTCAAGGCCGCGATCGAAGGCAACGGCGGAGCGGTCAAGATCGTCGCGCCGAAGATTGGCGGCGTGAAGCTCAAGGACGGGAAGACGCTCAAGGCCGACGGCCAACTCGCGGGCACACCGTCCGTGCTCTTCGACGCGGTCGCCATCATTCTGTCCGAAGCTGGCTGCGCCGCATTGATGAAGGAAGGCGCGGCGATCGACTTCGCCAAGGACGCCTTCGGACATCTCAAGGCGATCGGCTACAGTGCCGAGGCCAAGCCGCTGCTCGACAAGGCCGGAGTCGAGCCGGACGACGGCGTTGTCGTGCTCGGCAAGGCTGCCGACGCGTTTCTGGTCCCGGCACGCACGCGGCAATGGGCCCGCGAGCCGAATGTTCGAATGTTGGCGTAGTGCTCGGCCGACCGCACCTCGCGATCCGACAGCCCGCCCGTCCCTTTACTTCGGTGAGCGAGCGAGACTTTCGATCGGTGTCCATCGTGTCAGCCGATCGAAGGGGATGTTTAGAAAGAGCGTCAATCCCTCGGCGTCCCATTGCCGATCAATCGTTGCCTCGAGACCGTCCAGTGTCGCCTTTTCCAGCTTGCTCCCGAAGCCCGACTGGGTGGGAGCACCGCCAATCGCTGGGCCACCGCGTTCAATCCAGTAGAGTGCCACCGTATCGCCTTCGCGAGCCAGGTTTACAGCTAGGCGCCCATCTGGAGAGGACAAAGCACCGTATTTGGCCGCGTTCGTTGCAAGTCGTGGAGGACTAGCGCAAGGGCGGTCAAAGCTGAGCCCCGAATGGCAATCTCGGGGCCGGTAACCTCCAGCGCTCGCTGATGCTCCGCCTCGTACGGCGACAGGATGGCTCTCACGAGGCTAACGAGGTCGGTCGATGCGCTCTCGCCCTCTGCCTCATCCGAGATGGTGAGGGGGTACGCCCGCGCCAAAGCCGTGAGCCGCTCGCGGAGTTTCTGGGTGAGTTCTTCCACAGAATTAGCCGACCGCGCGCTCAGCGAAATCAGCCCACCGGTCAGAGCGAAGAGATTCTTGATGCGGTGGTTCATCTCGCGCATCAGGAGGGCTTGTTGCTCCTGGGCCTGAACCCGGTCGCTAATATCTCGCGCAATTTTGGATGCGCCAACGATCATGCCCTCCTCGTCGCGGATCGGCGAGACGGTCAGCGCCACATGAATGAGCGAACCGTCCTTGCGCCGCCGTTGGGTCTCGAAATGGTCCGTGCGACGACCTTCGCGAACCCACCGATGATCATGTCCTCTTCATGCAGACGCTCATCAGGAATCAGCATCGTAATCGGGCGCCCGATCGCTTCGCCGGCGGTGTACCCGAACAGGCGTTCGGCGCTGGCGTTCCAGTTCGTAATCGTACCGTCGAGTGACTTGCTCACGATGGCGTCGTCGGAATAGGCCACGATCGCCGCGAGCTTCGCGCTTGCCTCATGCGCGATCCGGCGGACCTCGGACTTCCTCGAGGATCATGTCGAGCGCCGCACGCTGTCCGAAGAAGAGATGCTCAGGCGCAGTGCCGCAATGCTTCATGTAGGCCAGCACGTTCATCCGGCCGCTCTAATCCCAATAGCCGTTGCGCAGGTCGGCGCGCTTATGGGCGGTCAGAGCTTTCTCGTTGGCCGCGACGAAGGCGGGGCCTGGCGAAGACATGAGACCCTTCTGCGAGGCTGACACGCCAACGTCGATGCGCCAGACATCCATCTCGAACTTCATGCAACCGAGGGAGGCAATGGCATCGACCGTGAACAGAGCGGGTGACCGGCGGCGTCGATGGCCCTGCGAATGGCCGGGATATCGTTGACGATGCCTGCTGCGGTATCAATCTGAACGACCATCACGGCCTTGATCGCGTGCTGCTTATCATCGCGTAGCCGGGCCTCGACCGCTGGGGTATCGACGGCCCTGCGCCGCTGCCGGGGAGAATCTCGACATCGACGCCCATAAAGCGGGCCATCTCACCCCAGCCGACGGCGAAGCGGCCGCTTTCGAGCACGAGAACTCTGTCGCCTCGCGACAGAACATTGGTGAAGGCCGCCTCCCAACCGCCATGGCCGTTGGCGGCATATACGAAGGTTTCGCCGTCGGTCCGGAAGACGCGCTTGAGATCGGAGAGAACCGTTTCGGTCAGGCTCACGATGCTGTCGGAACTGAGTTCCTCAGCCAGCCGCATCATCGCCTGGAGCACGCGATCGGGAACATTGGTGGGGCCTGGCATCGCGAGTAGCGGCCGACCATTCGCCAGGGACATGCCGAATCCTCAGGACACTCTGGCGATCGAGCAATCCTTCTCTGTCTGATGAGACGCGTCATCGGCTTGTCGCTGAACTGATGTATGCTCGCCACGCTGTCAAAGAAGCCAAGCGCGGTCACGGCGATCTCCATTCCGCACGCGCTCGCGTTGATTCCGCAAAGACGGCTCTCGGCGAGCGCGGGCCGGTTTGGTGGCTAGATGGGTCACCTGATCTCAATCGCCATCTCGTGAAGAACACATCGTATGGCGATGGGCTTTTGCGATTGGAAACGCCGGAAAAGCAGGCGTAACTTGATGCCATCGGCACACAAGAAAGGGAGGGCGACATGCAGCAATCTGCCGTCGCCGTGACGACGCGTGTTGGATTGAAAGGCGTTTACGATATCGATCTGCCGCTCAACGCAGCGACACTAAATGAGCGCCTTTACGATATCGGGATATGGCTCATCGAGCGCCATATCTCGCATCAAGCTCGCATCCTCTGGGAGCCGCTGCAGAAGCGCATCCGGGTCAGCTTTTCCGATCCCAATGATGCGGGAGCCTTCAGGAAGCGCTTCGGGGCGACGTTTCACTGAAGAGGGCTACGGGCCAAATATCCTTCCTTTCTGCTCGCAAATGCTCAGCTCTTGCCAGGGCTTCTTCCGACCACGCGGCTCAGTCGATCGGCGAACCCGCTCGCGTCAGTTGGGAGTTCACCTTCCAGATACGCGAGCTGTGCCGCAGTAAGCCGATCTTACGTTCGGACAATAAAATCGCACCTCCAAGTCCACGACACAGATATTAGATGCCGGCACCGTATTGCAGGAGTTCGTCCAGCACCCCATAAACGCCGCGCCAGTAGAGAAGAGCCTTCGACTGAACCGACGTCCGAATAGCCTTTACTCGTCCCACGACCACCGCGTGAGAATGACGTTCAATCGTTTCCTCGATTGCACAATCGAGACTCGCGAGCGCATTCTCTAAAACCGGGGCACCGGTCACGAGTCGCGTCCAGTTACCTTCACCAAAGCGAGCCTCTCCGCGATGGCCGCCGCGCCCCGCAAATCGATCGGCGATCGAACGTTGCTGAGCGGCCAGGAGATTGACGGCAAAGTGGCCCGCGGCCTCGATGGTCGGCCACGCCGACGCCGAGCGGTTCACGCAAATAATCACCGTGGGGGGCTCAGCCGAGAGGGCGGTCAGTGAGGTGGCGGTAAGCCCGGCCCGCACCCCGTGATGCTCGCCTGTAATGATGCTGACGGCCCCTGCTACCTGGCGCATAACGGACTTAAAATCCGCATCACCGACATCGGCTGGCTCGAAGCGGCGAACTTGTTGGTTCATGTCGGTCACTCCGCCGCAAGCCGAGGCGTGAAGGCGCCCCGATACCGGGCTGCGGGTTGGCGCGAATTCAGCGTGTCGCGACCAGACAGCTTCTGCCGGAGCGTGCCCTCGGCATATTCGCGCTTTGCGAGGCCGCGGCTTTGCAGCGTCGGCAGCAAATGCGCGTTGTATTCCTGGTAGCTGCCAGGAATCGTCCAGTTTATGACATTCACGCCGTCGATACCGGCCTGCTGCCACTCTTCGAGACGGGTGGCGATCTGATCGGGCGTGCCCACGATACGTCGGTGTCGGCGAGCCGCCAGCTTGGCGAGATCGCCCACTGTGGGCTCGCGGTCCGGTGACGACTTCCTCAACCACTCTATGTGGCTTTGCCCGCCGTTGGTCCGGATGTCCTTCAGTAGAGTTTCGGGTGGATAGGGCCGGCCGGTATCTTGTGAGACGCCCAGGTTGGAGTGCGCAAGAAAGCCATCGATGCTGAGGTAGTCGTCCAGCTCCGCCTCTTTCCGCCGCGCCTCTTCCTCCGTGCTGCCGATCACGAATGAGAAGCCCTGAAGAAACTTGATGTCATCCGGATTTCGCCCGGCCTCGACCGCCAGGCTTCGCGTGTCATTGATCAGTTCAGCCGCAGCCGCCGGCGTTGGGGCTGCGATAAACTGGCCCTCGGCATGCCGAGCCGCGAACCGCCGACCAGCCCCGGATGACCCAGCCTGGAATAAGAATGGCGTGCGCTGGGGCGATGGTGAAGGCAGATGCGGCCCTTCCACGCGATAGCGCTTCCCCACGTGGTTGATCTTGTGAATGCGCGTGTAATCCGAGAACACGCCCTTGGTTTTGTCTCGCAACAGGGCGTCTTCATCCCACGAGCCTTCCCAGAGCTTGTAGACAACCTCGAGGTACTCCTCCGCCCACTCATATCGTTCGTCGTGCTCGACCAACCTATCGAAGCCGAAATTGCGTGCGGCGTTCTCCTGGGTGCTGGTGACGATGTTCCAAGCGACCCGGCCGCGGGTGATGTGGTCGAGAGTGGAAATGCGGCGCGCGAACTCGAACGGATGAGCCTGCAGCACTGAGCTCGTCACGGCAAACCCGATATGCTCGGTGTTGACGGCCAAGGCAGAGATCAGGACCGATGGATCATGGTTCGGGATTTGCAGCCCCTCACGCGCATTGACCTCGTACTCGCCGTGGAGCGGCCCATAGAGGCCGACGACGTCGGCGAAGAACATCGCGTCGAACAAGCCAGCTTCAAGGATACGGGCGAGATCGATCCAGAGATTGACGTCCGCGAAGTCGTGCTGACGGGCATCTGGATGCCGCCACAACCCATGTTGGATGTGTGAGGCGGTGTTCATGACGAAGGCATTGAAAATCAACTCGGCCATAGGTCGGACCCTCATAAAACTGGTGCTGGCGGTCAGGCCGCGTCGGTGAAGCGCAGGCGCGGAACTGCTGCGACAAGCCGCTGCGTGTAGGGCTCTTGGGGACGGAGGAAGACGTCATCCGCTTCGCCCGTTTCCACGGCGACGCCCTCGCTCATGACCAACACGCGATCGCTCAGGTGATGCACGACGCCCAGATCGTGGGAGATGAAGAGGTAACTGATCCCCAGAGCGTTCTTGAGATCCCCAAGGAGGTCGAGGACTTGCGCCTGGATTGACACGTCGAGCGCCGAGACCGGCTCATCGCAAACGATGACCTTGGGCCGTGGCGCGATCGCGCGGGCGATCGCGACGCGCTGGCGCTGCCCGCCCGAAAGTTCAAGCGGCCGACGATGCCGAAAGGCAAGCGGCAACCCGACGAGATCAAGCAATTCGCCGACGCGTTCGCGGCGCCGGGCATTTGGCCCTTCGTCTGCCCCGTAGCTTTCGCCGAGACTGTCTTCGACGATCCGCTCCACGGTCCAGCGTGGGTCGAACGAACTCAATGGATCCTGGTAGATCACGGAAATGTCCCGGCGCCGGGGCCGGCGGTCTCTTTCGGACGCGGAGGTCCAGGCTTGTCCCATGAGCTGGACTTCGCCTGCGTCGGGCGTCTCCAGGGCAAGGGCCATCCGAGCGACAGTGGACTTTCCCGAGCCCGACTCGCCGACAATGCCGAGGGTTTCACCTCTCCACAGCTCGAAGGATACACCTCGCACAACCGTTCGGACCATACGGTCCGGCCCCCGAAAGCGCTTCGTCAGATCTATTGCTTTGAGCAGTGGAGCTGCTTCCAGAGCTGGCCTAGATGGCGGTCCACCTTGCGGCTGAGCGGCAAGGTTCAAGCGGGGCGCGGACGATGGTGCCAGGCGGGCCCCCCGCGAGTGCGCTGATGGGATCGCGTCCAGCAGACGCCGGGTGTATTCATGCCGTGGCTGGCGGAAGACCTGCTCGGCGGTGCCCTGCTCGACCACTTCCCCGTGGCGCATGACAATGACCTCGTCGGCCATCCGCGAGACGACCGCTAGATCGTGGCTGATGAGGATGAGCGCCTTGCCGCGATCCTTCGTTTCCTGAAGCAGTTCCAGGACCTGCGCCTGCACCGTGGCGTCGAGCGCGGTGGTGGGCTCGTCGGCAACCAGCAAGGCTGGATCGAGTGCGAGAGCCGCGGCTATCAGCGCGCGCTGCCTCTGCCCGCCCGACAATTCGTGGGGCAACTGTCTCGCTTTCACGGCCGGATCAGGCACGCGCACGAGGTCCAGGAGGCCGACGACCCTCGCGGCAAGCTGCGCTCTGGTTCCGGCTTCTCCATGGAGGATCAGACCCTCGGCGATTTCCTTGCCGACCGGGCGCAACTGATCGAGCGAGACGAGGGCATCCTGGAGCACGAAGCCGATCTGCTTGCCCCTCAATCGCCGCCAGGCGCGGTCTGGCAAGCCCAGGAGGTCGTCGCCTCCGAATGTCAGTCGATCAGCATGGACGAAGGAGCGGCGGCCGGTCAGGCCGACCAAGGTCCGCGCGGTCACGCTCTTGCCTGAGCCGGATTCGCCGACGATCGCCAGGCATTTGCCCCGATCGAGCGTGAACGAAACGCCCTTCACAACTGAGCCTAACGGGTTGTCCGCTCCGAAAGCCACCCTGAGATTTCGGACATCGAGCAAGAACGGATTTTGCCCGACCACGCGGGCTTTCTGGCTGGTGCTCATGTTGCGTCGACCTTGCCTTCCGCGCGCTCCTGAAGATGGCGGCCGACCAATGTTACCGACAGTGCAAACAGCACGATGGCTAGCCCGGGCATGACCTCAAGCCACCACGCGCGGACGATGTAGTTGCGCCCGGCATCAAGCAGGGCACCCCATTCGGGCGCCGGCGGCGCAACACCGAGGCCAAGGAAGGCCAACCCAGATGCCCAGACAATGGATTGCCCGACGCCCAAGGTGATCATGGCGACCAAGGGGCTCATGGCGTTCGGCAGGATGTGACGCCTCACGATCCTGAGGTAGGGGTGCCCCAACGCCCGAGCCGCCTCGACGTAACCGGAGCCTCTCACAGCGAGGACCTGGCCGCGGATCATCCGAGCGTAACCGGGCGCTGTTCCGACACCGACGGCGACGATCTGCGTTCCGACGGTCGCTCCGAAAACCGTGACGAAGAGAAGCGCTAGGAAGAGCGTTGGGAAGGAGAACATCACATCGAGGAACCGACTGATCGCGTTGTCGATACGTCCGCCGGCCAAGCCCGCAGTCACGCCGAGGGCCAATGCGATTGCCATGCTGAGCGCAGTCGCCCCAAGGCCGATCGCCAGGGATTGGCGAGCCCCTTCGACAATCCGGGAATAAAGATCACGTCCTGCCTGATCCGTTCCGAGCCAGTGCGCGAAAGACGGCGGATGAAGGGGGGCGCGCAGATCGAGCCGATAAGGATTATGCGTTTGGAGCAGGCTCGGCGCGATTGCTGCGGTTAGGAAGAAGGCGATGACTAGGCTCGCTATCCATACGCTCACAGGAACGCTGCTCGTAAACGCCAGCGCTGTGCGAAGTCGCGGTTCCGTCACGTTGGCGCGGGGGGCGAGGACGGTGCTCATACGAGTTTGATCCTTGGGTCCACGATCTGATAGGCGCGGTCGACGATCAGGTTCGCGATCACGTAGAGAGCCGCGGAAACGATGACGATGCCCGACACCAGCGGGATGTCTCGCGACGACGTGGCCGTTACCAGGACCCCGCCCAAACCTTGCCGGGCGAAGACGGCTTCGATCAGTACGGCTCCCGAGAACAGCTTTCCGATCGCCCAGCCGGAGAGCGTCACACCGGGCAAAGCTGCATGACGCAGGACATGGCGGAGCCGAACGCCAAGATCACCCATGCCGCGGGTTCGAGACGAGGTCACAAACGGCTGCTCTAGCACGCGTCCGAATTCGTTCTGAATCACTTGGCCGAGGAAGCCCGCAAGCGGGAGGGCGAGCGAGATCGTCGGCAAGACGAGCCCGATCAACGTATTCTTCCCCTCGACGGGGAAAACCCGCAGTTGCACCGCAAAGACGACCAGCAGGATGGTACCGACCCAATAGGGCGGCAGGGTCGCCAGGACGACCTGGAAGCCGCTCGCCAGCCGCGACCAGACGTTCTCCCGGCCAGTGGCCAGGACGGTCGTGAGGACGGCGATGATCCATGCGGTCGCCAGCGCGGAGAGCGCCAGCACGATGGTCGGGCCGATCTGAGCGGCGATGATGTCGGCAACCGGCTTGTGCTGCTGGTAAGAGACGCCGAGATCGCCCCGCGCCAGCCCGGCAATGTACTTGAAGTACTGGACGATCAGGGGCTGATCGAAGCCGTAGCGGGCATTGATGGCCGCGACCTCCTCCGGAGAGGAGGTCATGACGTTCCCGGCCGCCATGTTGATGATGAGCTGCGCCCGATCGCCCGGCAGCAGGCTCTGGATCAGGAAGGTGAAGCTTCCGGCAGCCCAGAGGACAGCAACGCCCGCCAGCACCCGGCGTGTAAGCCATCCGGCTGAACGGAAGGCGCGCAGCGCCGCGCTCCCCGCCTTGGCACTGACGAACTCAGTCATTTTACGAAGTACGCATCTTGGAAGATCGGTTCGCCAACAGCTCCCTCGGCAAGCTTGACGCCCTTCAATTTGGGACTCGAGGCAAGCGTGACATGCAGCACGGTGAATCCGACAACGGCAGCACTTTCGACGAGGTGTCTCTGCGCCTGCCGGTAAAGCGCGGTACGTTTGGCATCATCGTGAGTCTGGTCGGCCTCCTCGATGATCTTCCAGAGCTCCGGGCTCTGATAGCGCGACGGATTGTTGCCGTTCGGGATGTTGCCCTGGTCCGGCTTCCAGGAGATCCTCAGGATCTCGGCGGTCGATGCCACCCAATATGCAGGCTGGATCTCATACTCATCCAGACCGCGATTCTTTCCGGCATACCAATCCGCCTGGGTTGTCGGCTGGAGCCGCACATCGATGCCGGCTTCCTTGGACTGCTCCTGAATGATCTGCAGCGCTTGAACGCCGTCGGGCGTTACGTGGGAGACCGAATAGGAGATCCGGGCCACCAGTGGCTTGCCGTCCTTCAATCGGATACCGCGATCATTGCGTTGGGTCCAACCAGCCTGGTCAAGGAGCGCGTTCGCTTTCGCCACGTCGTAGGGGAACGATTTCGCGAGCTCAGTGACGTATTCTGGCGAGCTTTGACTCAGCGATCCATTTCCTTCGAAGGGAACGGCACCGAGAAACGCAGCTTCGACGGCTGCCTTGCGATCAGCCGAGTATGCAAAGGCTTGCCGCACCCGGACGTCGTCAAATGGAGGACGCGATGTATTGAGCTGCAAGCGCAGCGGAGATCCGCCAGTGATGTGCCGTACGACGGAGAACCGTGATTTCGCCTCGTCCCAGTTCACGGCGGGCACATCGTAGATGACGTCCGATTCACCTGTGAGTAGGGACCCGTATCGAACGGTGGGCTCCTTCAAGAATTTCCAGACGAGCCCATCGACGTAAGCGGGGCCTTGGTTCTCTACGTCCGCCGGCGCCGAGTTGTAGGCGGGATTGCGCCGGAGCACGACGTCCTGCCCGCGGTTCCACTTCTCGACGATGAACGGACCCGAGCCCACGGGGTTTTCGCAGTTGACGGCGAGCCCGCGTTTGAGGGCCGTCGGCGAGAGGATGCCGTGCACCGAGTGCGAAAGGACATTGAGCAACGGGTAATAGGGCTTGCTGAGCTCGATACGGAGCGTCAGTGGTGCCGGCGCTGTTGCCGACTTGAAGCTGTCACCGAAGTAAAGGTTTGGCGTGTTGTTCCGCAGATCGGGGTTGTTGCTGAGCCAGCCGTTGATGTTGTCGACGATCGCTTGTGCATCCAACGGCGTGCCGTCTGTGAATTTGACGTTCGGCTTGATCTCGAAGGTGTAGACCTTCTTGTCGTCCGAGATCGTCCACGAGGTGGCGAGCCAGGGTACGATGCGCCCATCCTTGGTCCGCGAAACCAGGTTGTCGCTGTACTGTCGCTGCAAATACCACTGCTGCACCCAGCCGCCGAAAAGGCATGGCGGCTCTTGCAGATGCCCATAACGAATGATGCCGCCGGACTTCTTGTCATCACTCGCATGTCCCACGGTGGAAAAGGCCGTAAGCGCGAGGCCGGCTGCGGCCAGGATGACGGGAAATCGCGGCCCGCTAATCGACGATGAAAACTTCGAGGGCGCGTTCATAGCGTAATCCGTTCCAGTTCTGACTTTTGAGGTTTCAGGCTGCGTTGGTCTGGCTGGCGGGCGGCGAAAGCGGGATGCCGAGATGGTCACGCAAGGTTTCGCCCCGATACGCAGTGCGGAAGATGCCGCGCCGCTGCAGGATCGGCACAATGTGGTCCACGAAGGCCGGAAAGCCGTCCTCCATCACGTCAGGCATGATGTTGAAGCCGTCTATAGCTCCCGCCGTGAACCATTCGATGATCGAGCCAGCGATTTGCTCCGGCGTGCCCGCGAACACGCGATGCCCGCCGCCCTGAACGCTCGCGATGATCTCGCGCACTGTCTTCCCGGCACGCGCCAGTGCCCAGATGCTGCGGTTATGGCCAACGGAGCCGCTGACATTCGCGATATCCGGCAGCCTGTCAGGGTCGATAGGCCTGTCGAGTTCAAGCTGGGACAGGGGGACATCGATCCGCGCCGACAGTGATTTCAGCGCGGCTGTCGAATCGAGGAGATCGTCGAGTTGTCTCTTGCGCTCCAACGCTTCCACTTCGGTCCCTCCGATAACGGTAACGAAACCGGGCAACACGATCGGAGCGTACGATCGGCCGAACTGGCGGGACAACGTTCGCAGACGACCAGCTTCGGCGCGCGCGATATCCAGGTTTCCGGTCGCCGAGAATACGACCTCGGCGCTGCGCGCGGCGAGATGCAGGCCTTGGTCGGAGCCGCCGGCCTGAACAAGCACGGGCCGACCCTGGCGCGAGCCCGGATGCGTCATCGGCCCGCGCACGTCGAAAACCTCGCCTGCGTGCTCAATCTTCCGAAGCCGCGCCGTGTCGCCAAAAACGCCCGAGTCCTGGTCTGCGATCAGGGAACCGTCGCCCCAGCTCTCCCAGAGCGCGCGCACTACCTCAACGAATTCCTCAGCGCGACGGTAACGCTCGTCTCGATCGAGCTCTCGCCCGCCAAAGCTGGCGACGGTCGCTGCGTCAGAGGTGGTAACGGCGTTCCAGGCGGCGCGGCCGCCACTGATCACGTCCAGGGACTGGAAGCGCCGAGCGAGGTTGAAGGGTTCGTTGTAGGTTGTGGAGGCGGTGCCAATTAGGCCGACATACTTCGTTTCACGTGCGACCGTCGTGAGGACCAGTGTTGGCTCCAGACCATTCGTCGGAGGCTGCCGCGTGATGTCCCCGATAAGAGCCGGCCGATCGGCAAGGAATACCGCATCGAACAGCCCGCGCTCGGCGGTTTTGGCACCGCGGACGTAGTGTTCAATGTCATAGAACGCCGAGGGATTAGTGCCGGGCCACCGCCATGCCGCGGCATGGCCCCCCGCGCCGTGTAAGTTTACCCCAAGATGCAATTCGCGGATGCGGTTCGCCATAGAAAATTTCACCTCTAGCGACCCGTTATGCAAACGGAGTTGCCTAGTCATCGGTAGATTGAGGCGGCCATTCATGAGGTCGTCAATAGTAGTATATAAATTTAGTAGATAATTTTGCCGGGCCGCAGATGCACGGGAACTTTTAGCCTTTGATGCAGCGACTCGTAGAAGCCTGTTCGGAGAGGAATTAACTTCAAGGCCCACACGATGCTTCGCGGGTTCGTTTTCACGGAATCTCAGCGCAGGATCGTCGCGTAACCCCGAACCGTTTGCACCAGAGAATGGTCGTGCAGAGTGACCTACGCGGATGATCGTCCGTCAGGACCCTGAGCACCGCGGCGGTATGGTGAAGGAGACGCCGACGACCGGGTCGTAGAATTCATCCTGCGACCCGGTACCAGGCAACTCAAGGCGTTCGTGGCGCGCTTCACGCTTCCCAGGGAAAGCGCGGCGGGCGCCGTTTTGAAAGATTTTCCAGTGATCAGGTTGATTCTTGCGGGTGCAGCTGGATGGATGCTAGGCGACCCGTCCGGAACTTCGCGAACGCGTGGTGGCTGTGGGCCTGCTGGGAACCGCCTATGGCATCGGCGCGATCCTCGGCGCGGCGCTCGCCTGGCGACTGGGCGGCACTGAGCCGGCCTTCGCCTTCGGCCTCGTCACCGGGGTCTGCACTCTCGGCTTTGCAGCCGTCCTGCTCCTCGTTCCGGAAGCGCCGCGCCCGGCGCGCCGCAACCGGGCGGCAACCGCCTCGCTGGTGAAGCTCTGGCCTCATCTCTCAATCACGCTGCTGGCGATCAGCAAGGCCGGTGCCGCCTTGATGGTGACCTCGATCGCCATGATCGCGGTCCAGGGCATCGGACTGTACTTCCTCGGGCTACGCCGCACGTCTTTGCGGCTCGGCGCCGGCATCGAGCCCCAGCCCCGTGTGGCGGAACTGCAACGTGGATTGCGGAAAATGTGGTTGCGGCCAATCTCTCCAGCGCTGCCGAATCCGCTCGGGCGCCAATGGAATCAATCACTAAACGGAAAAAGGCATGCTGCTCTCCAGCCGATGCTAGAGTATCTCTAAATCATTGGCGTTGCAGGATTATTATCCGACCATCATAGCAGATTTCCGATCCTGGTTCATGATCGCCGACATCGAGGCTTTCGACCGTGACGCGCCCGCAATTGCGGTCGATCTCGCCGAGGCCGGTAGCATCGGCGGTTTTAGCCGTCGGCAATAGCACGAGCCACGGCAAAGCGGCTCATCAAAAAGGCTTAAGGTCGGAATATTCGTTGCCGCACGCGAGCGAGATCCGCGACGAAGCGGGCGTATTCGCGAGAGCGCGCCTCCTCATCCGGCAGGCGAAGCAGGTACGAGGGATGGACGGTGGCCAGCAGCGGCGTGCCGTCGTCAAGTACAAGCTCGCGATCACGCGTACTGGCGAGCGAGCCAGTGTGCCCCGTCAGCGATCGCACGGCACTGGCGCCGAGGGCGACGACGAGCCGGGGCTTCACGAATTGCAGTTCGAGATCGAGCCAGAAGCGGCAGGCCTTGATCTCCCCGACATTCGGCTTCTCATGGATGCGGCGTTTGCCGCGCAGCTGGAATTTGAAATGCTTCACCGCGTTGGTGACATACGCACGCGTCCGATCGAGACCGGCCTCCCTCATCGCCCGATCGAAAACTTGCCCTGCCGGCCCGACGAACGGGCGTCCGGCAAGGTCTTCCTGGTCTCCGGGCTGCTCGCCGACGAACAGAATAGGTGCATCCAGCGGGCCTTCTCCGAAGACCGTCTGAGTGGCTTGGCAATGAAGTTCGCAGCGCCTGCATCCTTGCGCCGCAGCGGCCGCCTCCGGCCAGGACGTGATCGCGGGATCGTCGGCCGGTGCCTCAGGCCGATGCCGAAGCTGCCTGACATGACGTTCCGGCGGCTGCGTCGGCGCGCGCATCACCATATCCTCTGCTCGCCGGGCGGCGCTTGCGATCAGAGGCACAATCAATTCGGCCTCGGGTAGGTTCCGCCAGTATTTCACCGGCATCTCGCTTTTCATCGCCTTCGGCTTCAGGCGGGCCGGGTTGAAGATATTGGCGTAGTAGGTGAGCCAGTAGGCTTCCATGGCATCGCCGTCCGGCGCATCGGCCTTTCTGGCGGCCGGGCCGAACTGGAGGGCCGAGCCGTCCCAGTGCAGCGCCCCCTGCGGTGTCACGATCGACCAGATCATCCCGGCGAAGCGCCCTGTAAAGAAGCTCGCGGCGCGTTCGAGGATGAAATGCTCCGGCTCGAACCAAGCGATGAAGGGGCCGTCCTCACTCGCGCCCGCCACGGCCCGGAACCGGACGAAGGCCGTCATCTTGTGCAGGTCGCGCCGCACAGAGCGGGCCATCGCCTCGGCGCGTGCGATATCAGTATCGGCTGCATTGTCGAGCAAGCGCGGCTCATCCTGCAAACGCAGCAGCAGGCGATGCAGCAGGGCAAAACGGCCGGCATCGCGGTGACAGACGACAATTTCGGCAAGCTCGATGAAACGGCGAGACACGGTCAGGGCGATGCTTCCGTCCTCGACCGGGGCGTCATTCTCCATCGTGAATAATCCGGCGTCGTCCTCGCTCGTCAGCCAGGCGACGGCCTCAGGTTGCACGCCGGCAAGAGCCAGCCGGCGTGCCTCGCGCCGCCAGCCGGCAAAATCGGCAGGCCCGTTCAGCCGGGCCGCGATCATGGGAACAGCGTCAATTGTCGCGGTTGCGGCTTCAACCGGGCCCTCAGGTTCTGCGCGTCGAGTCCGCTGCCCGGTCGCCAGCCCTCCGCCAGAATAAAATGCCGGATCGTCGCGAGCGAGCGCGTCAGTCGACCGACATCTTCCAGCCTGAGCCGGCGAAACCGTCGCGAGGCCAGGATGCGATCGACACTGCGTGTGCCCAGACCCGGCACCCGCAGCAGTGTCTCGCGATCGGCCCGGTTCACGTCGACGGGAAAGCACCCGCGCTCGCGAAGCGCCCAGGCAAGCTTGGGGTCGATATCGAGATCAAGCATCTCGCCATGCCCGAGGATTTCCTCGGTCTCGAAACCGTAGAAGCGTGTCAGCCAGTCGGCCTGATAAAGCCGGTGTTCGCGCATCAGCGGCGGCGGCTGGAGGGGCAGCTGGTGCGAGGCATCCGGTATCGGGCTGAAGGCCGAGTAATAGACGCGCTTCAGGCCGAAGCTGCCATAAAGCCAGGCGCTGCGCTTCAGGATGGCGGAATCGCTCGCGCCATCGGCGCCGACGATCATCTGCGTGCTCTGCCCCGCCGGCGAGAAAGCTGGAGCCTTCGCGCTCTTCTCCCGTTCCTCGCGCGCTGCCTCGATCTTCAGTTTGAGGCCGCCCATCGCACTCTTGATCTCGCCAGCCTGCTTCTCCGGGGCGAACCGCGCGAGCGCCTCCTCGCTCGGCAATTCGACATTGATCGACACCCGGTCCGCGAACAGCCCGGCACGCTCGATCAGGTCGCGGCTCGCGCCGGGGATCAGCTTGAGATGAATATAGCCGCGGAACCCATGCTGGCGGCGCAGCGTTTCGGCGACGCGCACAAGTTCGGCCATCGTATAATCGGCCGAGCGGATGATGCCTGACGACAGGAAAAGGCCTTCGATATAATTGCGGCGGTAGAAGTTCAGGGTCAGCGCGACGACTTCCTCAACCGAGAAGCGGGCGCGGCGAACATTGCTCGACGAACGGTTGATGCAGAAGACGCAGTCGAAGCTGCAGAAATTCGTGAGCAGGATCTTGAGCAGCGAGATGCAGCGGCCGTCGGGCGCATAGGAATGGCAGATGCCGGCGCCCGTGGTGGAGCCCAGACCTTTTCCGTCACGCGAATCTCGCTTCGTGGTGCTGCTCGATGCGCAGGAGGCATCGTATTTCGCAGCGTCGCTGAGGATTTCGAGCTTCTCCAGGACCGAGAGCTGTGCCATCACTCTTCCTTTTGTTCACTATATGTTCTTATGACGATCTTGGCCCGATTTCAAGCCAATCCGTTGGATTAAGGATGCTGGGCGGACCGGAGCGACAGGAAAATACGCAATGAAAACAGCGCCGTTCCTGTCGATATCAGGTTATACCAATGCTGATGCGGAACGATTCTGGATGCCGACGCAATGATTGAGATCAGAAGTTTCCTGCGCGACGAGACGAGTGCGCTTCATCGCGAGCTGGACGCCATCGTCGGGTTTTTTTCGAACCGCGCCGCGTATGCCCGCTTCCTGCAGGGCACGTTCCGTCATCGCGCTCCGGTCGAGACAGCTTTGCTAAATACCGATGTCGCACAGGTTTCGTCCTGGCGACCACGCAGGCTTCTGCCGGCACTGGAGGCGGACCTCGCCGATCTGGCGCTCCCGCTTCCCGAGGCCGAACCTTTCCATCCGTCAAATGACATGGCTGCGTTTCTGGGAGCTGCCTATGTTCTTGAAGGCTCCGCCCTGGGGGCTCGCGTGCTGGTGAAAGGAGTGGGCGCCCTGGGATTTGGACCTGAATGCGGAGCGCGCTACCTCTCGGCGCAAGCTGGCTCCCTCGACAGCTGGCGTACGCTGCTGGTCGCGCTTGAAGGGCTCGACCGGCAGGCATGGGATACCGCAGCTCAAGCGGCCAGGGCGGTCTTCCTGCATGCCATCCAGGCTTTCACTTCGGAAGAACTCTCTCCTGCATGACAACCGTTGACCTGACGAACTGCGATCGCGAGCCGATCCATATCCCCGGCAGCGTCCAGCCCCATGGCTGCATGATCGTATGCGATGCCGGGGTGGTCACGATCAGACGCCATTCCAGCAATGCCAGCGCTTTCCTCGGCCTTGGGGAGTTCGAACTCGTCGGCCGTAGGCTCGAAGAGATTCTCGGCGGGCCGGTCGTGCATGAGATGCGCAATGCGCTCGCGCGTTCCGGGGTGCCATCCCGAGCCGGCTTGATGCCCCGCTACCGCCTTCCGGCTCTGGATCGGGAATTCGACATCTCGATCCATGCCTTCAAGGGCAACGCCATCATCGAGTTCGAGGAAAGCGTCTCGGCCGGGCCAGGTTCGCCGCTCGAATTCGCGCGAACGCTCGTCGGCCGGCTCTCAGACGTAACGACGCCCGCGCAGCTCATCAAGAACGCAGCGCGCTTGCTCAGGGCGGTGCTTCAATACGACCGGGTGATGATCTATCAGTTCGCGCCCGACGGCTCAGGCAAGGTCGTCAGCGAGGCCAAGCGCCCGGACCTCGAAAGCTTCATGGGGCAGCATTTCCCGGCGAGCGACATCCCTCAGCAAGCGCGCCAGCTCTATCTGCTCAACCCGATCCGCGTGGTCTCGGATTCGAGCGGCGAGCGCTTCCCGATCACGCCCGTGCTCGACGCGTCCGGAGAGCCGCTCGACCTGTCCTATGCCCATCTGCGCAGCGTCTCGCCGATCCATTGCGAATATCTGCGCAACATGGGCGTCTCGGCTTCGATGTCGGTCTCGATCATCGTCGATGGCGCACTCTGGGGCTTGATCGCCTGCCACCATTACAGCCCGCGCTCGCTCTCGATGAAC
The DNA here is from genome assembly GCF_058800455.1 of Allobosea sp. GW822-FHT05A11. Taxonomy (NCBI): domain Bacteria; kingdom Pseudomonadati; phylum Pseudomonadota; class Alphaproteobacteria; order Hyphomicrobiales; family Alloboseaceae; genus Allobosea; species Allobosea sp. GW822-FHT05A11. The sequence goes on from NZ_JBXAMI010000006.1 coordinate 274,650, forward strand.
CGCCGGATCGCAGCGGAAATCTTCGGCGAGTTCTTCGCGCTACAACTCGGCGCTCTGACGCAAAAGCAGATGCTGCTCGCAGCGGAGAAGGCGCGGGATTTCCTCAACGGTCTGCTTTCGTCTGCCGCGCATGTGACGGATGCCTCGAGCTTCCTTGGCCAACATCTCGCCGAGTTCCGCAATCTCGTCGAAAGCGACGGCGTCGGCGTCTGGGTGAATGGCGAGTGGCGGGCGGAGGGCAGCGCGCCGCCGGCCGAGTTCGCTGAGGAGCTGGCAGTCTTCGCCGGCGAGGTCTGCGAAGGCCGAATCTGGGCGACGACGGCGCTGGCCGAGGCGCTGCCGTCGGCACGAGCCCATGCCGATCAGTTCGCCGGAATGCTAGCCATCCCACTCTCCCAGCTTCCGCGCGACTACCTGTTCTTCTTCCGCAAGGAACTAGTCCATACGATCGAATGGGGTGGCGACCCGAACAAGACCTACACGACCGGCCCCCATGGCGACCGGCTGACGCCACGGCAGAGCTTTGCCGTCTGGAAGGAGACGGTGGCGGGCCATTCCAAGATCTGGACACCAGTCGAGCGCGAGCTCGCCGAATCGGCCCGCCGGACGCTGATTGAGGTTGTTCTGCGCCAGAGCGAGCTCTTGGCCGACGAGCGCAACAAGGCGGAAATCCGCCAGAAGATGCTCAATCAGGAACTCAATCATCGGGTCAAGAATATCCTCGCACTGATCAAGTCGATCGTTGCCCATCCACTTGCGGAAGGCGCCACGATCGAGGCCTATGTCACGTCGCTGAAGGGGCGTATCGAGGCGCTGGCCATCGCCCATGATCAGGCTATGCGGGCGAGCGGTGGCGGGTTGCTGCCCGATCTCGTCAACGCGGAGGCCTCGCCCTATCGGACGAGCGGCGGCGCGATAACGGTTCGCGGCCCGTCTGTCTCGCTCGATGCCCGCGCCTTCTCGGTTGTGGCCCTCGTGATCCATGAACTGATCACCAATGCCGCGAAATACGGCGCCCTGTCGGTGAAGACCGGCGAACTTACGGTCGAATGGTCGGGGAATGCGGGGGGCGATTGCGAGATCGTCTGGCAGGAGCGAGGTGGCCCGCCGGTCACGCCGCCGTCGAGCCAGGGCTTCGGCAGCATTCTGATAGACCGCAGCATCCCCTACGATCTCGGCGGTCGAAGCAATTTGTCCTTCGAGCCCGAGGGCGTCACGGCGAAGCTCTGTATCCCCGCCAAATTCGTCCGCTGGACTGAGGATGTGGCGTCGCCCGAGGACGCGCCCGTGCCGACCAGGGGCAAGCTTGGCCGGCCATTGGAAGGCAGACGCGTGCTGCTCGTCGAGGACCAGTTCATCATTGCGATGGATTGCGAGGACATGCTGGCGACCTTGGGCGCGAGCCAGGTCGAGGTCTGCGCGAACGTCTCCGAAGCCCTATCGTTCCTGAGTCGGATGGCACCGGACCTTGCGGTCCTCGACGTCAACATCGGTTCCGAAACCTCCGAGCCGATCGGCAATCGCCTGCGCGAACTCGGCGTGCCCTTCCTCTTCGCGACCGGCTATGACGATCTCGCGATCCTCGGCGTCGCCGAAGCGGCGACGTTGCGCAAGCCCTACAATCTCGCATCGCTGGAGGCGGCGCTCCGCAGGCTTCCAGGCGTCGCGTAGCTGATCAGCGCCCGACGCGGTTCAGGCCGCTTCGGACGCCGGAGGCGCCAAGCCGGCAAGGGACAGTTCCATGACTGCGTGCGTGCCGCGTCCGCCCGTATCGGCATAGCGCAGTTCGGTGGCGAGGCTCTTCGCCATCGCGCGCACGATCTTGCTGCCAAGGCCGGTGCCTTTGATCGCGCCCGCCCCGGTCCAGCCGATCCCGTCGTCGACGACCTTAAGCGTGACGGTGTCGTCCTCGCGGAAAAGACTGACCCGGACTTCGCCTTGACCATTCGGATAGGCGTATTTCAGCGCATTGGTGACAAGCTCCGTGGCGATGAGCCCAATCGAAATGGCCTTGTCGGTTTTCGCCAGCACTGGCACGGCTTCGAAGCGGACGACGGGCATCTGGCCGGACCCAGTGAGTGATTGGGCGAATTCGTCCAGCAGCGAGCCGAGATAACCGGCGAGATCGACGGCACGGACATCGTCCGAGGTGTAGAGGCTGCGATGCAGGTTGCCGATCGCCGTAATGCGCGCCTGCGTCTCGGCGAGCGCCGCCCGGGCGCCGGGATCCTCGACCGAATTGGCCTGCATCCGGACGAGCGAGCCGACTAGCGACAGGCTGTTTGCGACGCGGTGATTGACCTCAGCCAGCAGCGTAAAGGCCCGGTCGCGCGCCGCTCGCACTTCCTGCTCGGCCTGTTCGCGGGCACGGGTCAGCCGCGTCTTGACGACGGCATGCTCCAGGGCCGCCCGGAGCAGCACCTCGAAATCCTCGCCTACCGTCTTGACGACATAATCCATCGCGCCGGCTTTCAGCGCGGTTACGGCGATCGACAGCTCCGACGAGGCGGTCACGTAGATGACCGCTGGAGAGGCGGCGCCCGTGGAAAGCGCCGCGAGAACATCGAGCCCTGAAGCTGTCCCCAGATCGTGGTCAAGGATAATGACGTCCATCCCGCCCGCTGCGGCGCGCGAGAGGCCGGCCTCGGCGGTCTCGACATGCTCGACGACATAGTTGTGGCGCGCGAGCATGCGCTGCACGAGGCGCCCAAGCGTGGCGTCGTCGTCGATATAAAGGACGTTGATGGGCCGGTTCGGCATCAGCGGCGGCCGCCCAAGCCGGTCATGGCGTTTCCGGAACCTGGATGACGGAGAAGAACAGCCCGAGCTGGCGGATCGCGTTGGCGAAGCCGTCATAGTCCACGGGCTTGGTGATGTAGACATTGGCGCCGAGATCGTAGCAGCGCTGGATCTCGCGGCTGTCATCGGTTGTGGTGAGCACGACAACCGGTGAGCGCTTGGTATGCACGTTCGCCTTCACCTTCTCCAGAATGTCGACGCCGCCCATGTCGGGCAGGTTGAGATCGAGCAGGATGAGCAGCTGGCGGCCGGCGCTGATCGCTCCGGAACCGTCTGCGCCGAACAGGTAGTTCAGCGCATCCGTGCCGTTGGCGAAGGGGATGATCTCGTTGCTAACCCCGGCACGGCGGATGTTCTTCTCGATGAGGCGGGCATGGCCTTCATCGTCCTCGATCATGATGATCGAGACGGGCTTTCCATTAGTCACGCTTCGGCACTCCGTCTGTAGGCCGTGAGGTCGGGGGGCAGGGTCACGGTAAAGGTCGTGCCCTTTCCAAGTTCTGAGCGCACGGCGATGTCGCCGCCGAGATGGCGCACCATCGTGCGGACATGGGCGAGGCCGATGCCCTCGCCCGTCGTGTTCTGCGAGCCGGAGCGCCGGAACAATTCGAAGATGCGCTCGTGATCCGTCGCCGCGATGCCGCGGCCATTGTCCTCGATCTCGATCTTCACCCAACCGCGGTGCTCTCGGCGCGTGCGTACCGCGATGCGGATCGGACGCTGGGTCGCCCGGTACTTGATGGCGTTGTCGAGGAGATTGCCCATGACCTGGTCGAGCGACAGGCGATCGCTCGTGATGCGGGGAACCTGCGCGTCGATCTCGATCCCGCCGCCTTCCTCCGCACTGGCCTGATGGTGGACCGCCGCTGCAGCGGTCTCGATGAGCCCGGTCAGATCGACGCTCTCGGCCCGCAATTCGCGCCCGCCTTCGCGGGAGATCTTGAGGATCGCGTTGATGAGCCCGTCCATCTTGCGCGTTGATGAACGGATGAAGCCGATCGCCTCCGCGACATCGACGCGCAGCGCCTCTTCGGCCGCCGCCTTCTGGTCCGGGGTGGCAGTCGCGCCGGCGCCGACATAGTCGTCGATTGGCTTGAACATCGCCTCAAGCTCGCTCGTGAAGCCCATAATGTTCACCAACGGCGCGCGCAGGTCATGCGTCACGATATAGGCGAAACGCTGGACCTCCTCGTTCGCCTTGACGAGCGCATCCGTGCGCTCGCGCACACGTTCTTCCAGCCCGAGATTGAGTGTTTCGACCTCGCGCCGCGCCGCGATGAGTTCGCGCGTGTAACTGATGATCGTCCAGCTCGCCGCGCCGGCCATGGCGAGGATCAGGATCGCGCCGATGGTCGTGGTCCAGCGCAACCTCGTCGAAGCCGTGACCTGGGCGTCGATCGCCTCCCGCAGCTCTTTTTCGGAGATCGCGAGAATAGCGCTCAGATCGGTGCGCAATTCGTCCATCAAGCGTTTACCCGTCCCGCCGCGGACGAGGTTCAGCGCGGTTTCGGTGTCGCCTTTGCGCGTTGCTTCGACGGTTGCTGCGAGCTCGGCCATCTTTTGGGCGAGCTCGCTATTGACCCGTTGCAGGATGGGAGTGACCTCGGGCAGCGTCGCTGCGGCACGTTCAAGGCGAGCGCGTTGGTCTGGAAGCCGGGAGGCCGCTGCGCTGTAGGGTGCAAGATAGCTTTCGTCCCGTGTCAGCAGATAGCCGCGCTGGCCCGTCTCGGCGTCCTGCACGAGCGACAGCAAGTCTGCGGTTGCGCTTCGCACAGCGCGGGCTGCAGTCACTTCGCCAAAATAGCGCTCGCTTGCCGTCGTCAACCAGAGAGACGTAGCAACGATGACGACCAGTACGGCGATACCGATGGCCAAAAGCAGGGCGTTCGAGCGCTGAAAGAACGCCTGAGAGATAGGCATGCGGAGAACCAGTCGGTTAGGGTTCTCTCTTTGCGCCGATCAAAGCTTCCAGAGCAACAACAAATGACATTGCAGCGAGTGCAACTCCATGCACCGCGCGCGGAGCCCTATCCGCTGACTTTTATGAACAAGCGCTGGCCGAGCGAAGCTGCGCGGGAGGAAGCTTCAGTCCTTCTTAGCCGGCTTCGGCGACGGCAGGCCATCCAAGCGCAAACTGGCTAGGTAAATCTCCATTCCTTCGGCGTTCTGCACGGTGACCGAAAGCGACATGTGGTCGCCATTGGGCAGGTTCTCGCGGTTCAACGCGGCGAGCAATTCCTTGGCAGCATTTCGCGCGCTTTGGTCATCAGGCAAATCTGTGCCTTCCTCGTCAAATTCGAGCTTCTCTCCGTCGCAGGTATGGAAGAAGTAACTAGGCATATCTGCCTAATGCAGCCAGCGCCAAGCTGTTCCTCAAGTGCTCTCGATTTTGGCGGCGCCGGGCTGGAGATGCAAATAGTCCGGATCAAAGTCTGCCAATTCGCAAAGCCCTTTCCAATCCAGAATGGTCAGTCGATTGGCGCGGAGCCGAATGAGCCTAGCCTCCCGGATTTCCCTGAGCTTCTTGTTCATATGGACTGTTGACAGGCCGAGCGCATCGGCGATTTCCGGCTGCGTCAAAGGCAGATTGCAGGTCACTCCGTCTGACAAGCCGATGGCCGTCATCTTGGTAATGAACTCGCAGAGCAGATGAGCTATGCGGCTGGGTGCCGAGCGGCGCCCGATACCCACCATCCATTCACGGTAGATCGAGGCTTCGATCAGCGTTTCACGCCAGAATGCTTCGGATATTCGATATGACGCCCGCGTGAGCGCTCGCACGGCATCGTGTGGGATCAGGCCGACGACCGCTGGCGTCAGCGCACCCAGGCAATGATCCATGCGCTCGATAAGCAGCGAGTGGATATCTGGAATGTCGCCGGGGAGATGAAGTGACAGAATCTGCCGCACGCCGTCGCCAACGATCTTATAGCGGCAAACCAGCCCTTCGGCGACCAAGCAGCACTGTTTGGTGAGCTCGTCCTCGCGGACGATGTCTTGGCCGGCTTCAAAGCGCTTCAGGGTGAGCGGCAATTCCAGCAATTTCTGCCGTTCGGCAGGTGGCAGGGGAATATGGGTTTCGAGCTTGAGAACGAGGCGCTCCAAGTAAAGCTGCTTATCCATTCGTTCCCTGCCGTTCAGATGGCGCGACGCCGGGACACATCATTCAGTTCCATGGGCAGTTCAAATGCCAAGAGTCGCACAACGCAACCCTACGTCCTTCGGTACCATCCCCACATCGCGACCGTACGGATCATGGGGTGAAGCAGGCTCGATGCTGTTCGCTATCCCATCGGGAGAGTGTTAGCGCGAAGTCCAAGTTGCGCTCGGTGCCGTTTTCCTAACATCGGGGCCTAGGGGCTAAGGGCGCAGTGTGAGCTCCTCGGGCACTAAAATTCGACGAACTCGCCAGTTCACTCTGTCAAATGACATCTCTTACCGAGGTTGAGCCGACTACGAAGGCGTAATGACTGCGCCTTCGATCGCTTTGCTGAACCTCTGTCCTTCTGTGCCGCTGTCGAACGCCGACACGATGACATTGGATGTGCATTGATGCGGCCTTTTTCGCAACTCGATGCGTTGGTCAGGAAATTGGAAACGCGATCAAGGCTTTCCGCAGATGACACCAAAATTCTCCTTAGCCTGCCTATTTCGATAAGGCGCTACGAAGCGCGTCGAGACATCATTCTCGAAGGCCGCCATAACAATCAGTGTTGCATCGTTCTCGAAGGCTTGCTGTGCCGCTACAAGGTCGTTCGAGATGGTGGAAGGCAAATTCTATCGCTGCATATGCCAGGCGATATCCCTGACCTTCAATCGATCCATATCGACACGATGGATCACACAGTCGGGACGCTATCGCCAGCACTGGTCGGCTTCATCCCTCATGTTGCGATCAAGCATACGCTCCAGCAATCCTATGCGATTTCAAAGGCATTCTGGCTGGAAGTTCTGGTCGAAGCATCAATACTAAGAGGCTGGACAGTCAGTATCGGAAAGCGGAGCGCTCCAGCACGGATCGCGCATTTCCTCTGCGAGTATGTGACGCGAATGAAGGCCATCGGCCTGTCGGATGGGATGACATGCGGCTTGCCGCTCAACCAACCTGAAATGGGCGATGTGCTCGGATTATCGACCGTTCACACCAACAAGAAATTGCGAGAGCTTAAGCGGGAAAGGCTGGTAGAAGTACGCGCGAATCTGATCCGTATTCTGGATTGGGAAGGTCTGTGCCAGCGCGCTGATTTTGATCCGAACTATCTACATTTGAAGCACTACGACGAGTGATGCAGATTTCAGGCTCGACGAGGAACTTGAGCCGGCGAGCGGCATTCTGCTGAGATGGCACGGTTTTACTTTGATACCGATGACGGTTCTGCCCTTGATACGGATGACGAGGGGGTAGATTTTCCTGATTCCGCAGCAGCGAAGCATGCCGCAAAGTCGATCCTGGCGGTTATGATCGGCGAGAAGCTGCCGACCTCTGATCATATTGGCCTCCGTGTCGTGGTTCGGGACGAATCCGGTGTTCCCATCTATGTCGCGAGCCTGTCCCTCGACGGGACCGAGGCTGAAGCTTCAAGCTAGACTGCGAGTGCATGCGAATAGGGGGCGGCGCAGCGAGCAGAGCCCTCTCGCTCGGCTCGATCCACCAAGCACTCGGCCTGCCATCGCATCCATCCGATCAGCGATGGCTCCTGCCCTTGAGGTAGTCCTTCATGTCGAACGGCGCGTTCTCCGCATAGATGCGGACGGGGCACCGCTCGCTTGAACGCAAGAGCTGCGAGAATGGCAGCGCATCACTCTCCCTCAGCCGGTGTCGTCAGTACCTCTAGTAGCGCATTGCAGCTTCACCACGGGCATTTTTCATTGAGAGTTGCGCGACACGATCGTATTCAGCGCAGCCTCGTCATTTTTGAGGAGGCCACGGCGCCTGCAGGTCCGTAGAGCTCTTCGGAGCATCTCTTAAATCAACCCGGCCGGATTGCAGCTCACGCTGCGTCTGAGCGTGGTTCAGGTTGAAGCCGATGAATATCGCCACGATGATTAAGGCGACCACGGCAACGACGCCGATAGCTGCCTTTTTTGCTTTAGGTGGGGGCGGTCTGTCGATCGGCATTGGCCTCCTACCCGTTCACGACCGTGCCGCCGTTCGGGTGAAGCACCTGACCGGACATGTAGCTGGAATCTTCGCAAGCCAGGAACAGGAAACTAGGCGCGACCTCGTTCGGCTGTCCCGGCCGCTTCATCGGCGTGCTTTTGCCAAAATGCTTCAGCTTCTCGGGGCTTGCTCCGCCCATCGGGTTGAGGGGCGTCCAGATCGGCCCGGGAGCCACCGCATTCACGCGTATTCCCTTCCCAACCAGGTTCTCTGAAAGGGCTCGCGTGAACGCGGTGATCGCGCCTTTGGTCGAGCTGTAATCGAGCAGCTCGCTGGACCCCTGGTAGCTCGTCACGGACGTGCAGTTGACGATAACGGCGCCACTTTGGAGGTGCGGTCGCGCGGCTTGCGTCATGAAAAACATGCCGAAGATGTTGGTCTGGAACGTCCGGCGAAGCTGCTCCTCGGTGATGTCAGTGATATCCTTGTCGGGATGCTGCTCGCCTGCGTTATTGACCAGGATATCGATCTTCCCGAATTTCTCGATCGCCCGTGACACGGCAGTGCTGCAGAACGCTTTCTCGCCGATATCGCCAGCGATCGCGATGGCTCGCCGACCCTCTTGCTCAACAATGCGCACCGTCTCTTTGGCATCATCATGTTCGCTCAAGTAGACAATCGCGACGTCCGCACCTTCGCGGGCGTAAAGCGCGGCAATCGCGCGGCCGATGCCGCTGTCCGCCCCCGTAATGAGCGCGACCTTTCCATTGAGGCGACCGCTTCCCGGATAACGCGGCTCCCAGTTCGGCTTCGGTGTCAGGGCGGATTCATGCCCCGGAAGACCGTCTTCGTGGATCATCGCATCTTTGACGGACATTCGACATTCCTTGGGTCGGGCAGCGGCGCTGCCGCCAGCCAATCGCCCCCCAGCGCTTTATCGTCGAACCGTCTCGGCCAGGACTAGTTCCCCCCGAGGCTTTCCGGCCGAGAATGGGCGTCAGGACACTACCTTGGCGAGGTCGGCTTGAGGATTTTCACCCGCTTCGACAGGCATTGCGGCATCCATGATCCGCGTTGTCAGCGCGACGTCGGGCTCTTCTACACGCACAGAGACCACAGACCGACCCAGCGCGTGTTCGCTGGCGTGACGTTCGGCGTCATTCGCCGGTACACCGGCATCGACCAGCGCGCCCAGAACGCCTCCTGCCAATGCGCCGGTCACCGCGCCGGAGAGGAACCAGCCGGTCGCAATGATCGGTCCGACGCCCGGAATGGTCAGGGCGCCCAAGCCAAGCGCGAGCCCCGTTGCGGCACCAGCAGCGCCTCCGACTCCCGCCGCTGCAGCCTTATTGTCGTCTCCGCCGGTTCACTGTCCGAGAAGGCCGATCCTCTCTGGCTGAATGCCAGCCTCGGCCAGGCGGGCCGCGACATTTCGTGCATCTTCGAACGTCTCATAGGTTCTGGTTATCGTCTGGACTTGAAGCATGCTGGCCTCCCTGCTGCGAAAAGGGCGAGCCCCAAAGGACCCGCCCACCCAATTCGCACTACGACGCTGATTAGTGCTGGCGGCCCTTGCGACCTGATTCCGACGCGCGCCCGAGATCATTGGCAAAGTTGCCCGATCCGCCACGCTCGGTGCCGTGCGATCCGCTCTGGTGGCGATCGCTGTTCGATGCGGACTGCTGCCCACCTTCGTTCTGGTGGCTGTGCTCGGCTCCCTTCTTGCCCGCGTCGCGGGCCTTGTCGGGGTTGTTAGCGAAGCCTTGGTTATGAGCCATCACTCGCTCCATAGGTTGCTCTCCGAAGCGCCGGAGAATCTCGGTTTGAGGTGAGTTGACCGATTGACCGGTCTTGGAACGAACGACCCAGACACAGGGCTGTTCCAACTTCTTTTCAGTGGTTAGCTCTGTGCTCGGCATTGCGCTTTCGCGTCGCCGCCGCTTTCTTTGCCGATGCTGATCGATCGGCGGCGCTGCGCTCTGCAGAAGCATTACCGCCCTTGTGCGCGGCGGGATGGCCGGTTTCCTTCCCCCGCCCGGATCCGCCCGCCTTCTTCCCACCGCCATCATCCTTGTTGACGGTCGCCCACGCCCGGCGCTCGGCCTCCTTCTCGGAAACTCCGCGCTTCTCGTAGCCCTCGGCGATGTGGTCGGCCTTGCGCTCCTGCTTCTCGGTGTATTTGGATTTATCACCCCGTGGCATGCCTGCCTCCACAGTTTGGGTGGTTAAACCCTGCGAACAGCAGCCAACAGCAAAGGTTCCAACCTACCCCAGCTTGCCTCCGCGCTTGGCAGCCACCGAAGACGCCCTCCTCGCGCAGCTGCACGTAGCTTTCCAGGCGCACGTGCGCACCGGTGAGCATTACCCCGAAACAGTCCCGATTTTATCTTGGCTTTGAACGAGCTATCCAGAGACCGGCTTCGTCGCGGAGTTCCGCGCCTCATGTGCTGGATCAAAACGAATCCTCGATAATAGCCGCGAACAACTCCATTGTCACCAATGCCCTGCCAACGGAACGGCCCCGGCATCACCGGGGCCGTCCATCATACGCGGGCGGTTCGATCAGATGACCGCTGGCGGCACGCGGCCGGCCGCAGTGGTTTCACGGACATACGGATCGGCGTTCTCGTCGAAGCGCGACCAGCCGCCGGCACGGTAGTCGGCCTCACGGGTCGAGCGGTCGATCGGCGTAGCGCCGTCGAGGATCGCCTGCACGGTGGCCTCGTGCTCCGGCTCGGTCCGGACGGAGACCACCGAGCCGCCGCGGCGAACCGTCTCGGCGTAGTAGTTGGCCTCATCCTCGTCGTGGCCTTCCTTCACGAAGGAGCCGACCAGTCCGCCGGCGGCGGCACCGGCGACGGCGCCCGCCGCTGTGGACGCGAGCCAGCCGGCCGCGACGACGGGACCAACGCCCGGGATCGCGAGAAGTCCGAGTCCGGTCAGCAGGCCAGCGGCGCCGCCGACGCCCGCGCCGATGCCGGCGCCTTCTGCGGCATTGGTCTCACCGGTGTCGCCGTCTCGACCCACGAGGCTGATGGCGTTGCTAGAGACGCCGGCTGCCTCCAGTTGTTCGACGACCGAGCGGGCGGTGGCCTGGTTATCGTAGGATCGGGTCAGGGTGCGGGTCATGTCGTTCTCCAAAGTTCGGGGTGTGAGCGGCACGGGTCAGTTGCGGGTGATGTTGCCGCGATAGTCGACGGAGACATTGACCTGCGCGCCGGAATGAGTGGCCGTTCCTTTCCAGACGCCGTTGTCGTCCTTCTTGAGGGCGCCGACGTTGGAATAACCGTTCGACTCCAGGCGGCTCTTGGCTTGGCCCTCGGTGAAGCTGTTGGCACCCGGCAGCGGGGCGTTCTTGTCGGCATCGGCCTTGGGCGCCGGCATGGGCGATGTCGTCGACGTCTGGGCCACGGCGGCGAAGGACGTCGCGGAGGCGATCAACGTTGCGATGAGCAGCTTCTTCATGATGGTCTCCATCAGGCAGTCGGCGGCGTTTGCCGCGATGCACAACCAAACGGCAAGTTGCCCACGAAAGTTCCACCGTCACGCCCTCAATGGGGAAGGAACTCGGGCGCTTGGCGCCCGTTTGGCCTGCACCACCCACCCAATGCTGGAGGACGACCATGGCCACGACGCCGAAGCCGCTCGACGACCTGTTCCACGACATGCTCAAGGACGTCTATTACGCCGAGAAGCAGATCCTGAAGACGCTGCCCAAGATGGCGAAAGCGGCTCAGTCCGCAGAACTCAAGAAGGCCTTCGAAACCCATCGCGAGGAGACCGAGGGCCATGTCGAGCGCCTCGCGGAGGTCTTCGAGCTGATCGGCAAGGCCCCGCGCGGCAAGACCTGCGACGCAATCCTCGGGATCATCGAGGAAGGCAAGGCGGTCATCGAGGATTACGGCGACAGCCCCGCGATCGACGCCGGCCTGGTGGCGTCCGCGCAGGCTGTCGAGCACTACGAGATGGCCCGCTACGGCACGCTCAAAGCGTGGGCGCAGCAGCTTGGCCACAAGGACGCAGTGAAGCTGCTGGACGCCACGCTCGCCGAGGAGACGAAGACCGACAAGACGCTAACGCAGCTCGGCGGTCCGGCCAACAGCGCTGCCGTGGCGAAGGCCGCCTGATGCTGCGAAGCCTCGGCGATGCTCTCGCCGAGACTTCAAAAGAAAAAGGGCGGGCGCCTTTCGGCGACCGCCCCACCTACGAAAACGGAGCCGTTCAGGCTTTGTCGACGATGTTCTTCACGGCTTCCTTGCCCTTGCCGAGCGCCTGCTGGGCTTCGCCCTTGCGCTCCTGCGCCACGCCTTCGGCATGCAGCCCTGGCTTGTCCATCGCCTTGCCGGCGGCCTGCTTGACGTTACCGGCGGCCTCGTTGGCCATGCCCTTGATCTTGTCGGTCGTGCTACCCATCGGAGCATCTCCTATAACCTTACCGCCCATGCGGCGTCGTTTGATCCAACGCCACCTTGGTTGGGATGTTCCGGATCACCCCGCGGCGGCGGCGACCTCCTCGGTTACGATCTCGAAGCGCTGGAGCACGTGAGGCCCGAAGGTGTGGATCATGGGGATGTCGGCAGCGTCCCGCCCTCGCGCCACCAGTATGCGACCGATCCGCGGCATGTTGTGGCGCGCGTCGAAAACGTACCACTTGCCGCCGAGATACGCCTCGAACCAGGCATTGTAGTCCATCGGCGCGGGGTCGGGGGGAACGCCGATATCGCCGAGGAATCCGTTGCAGTAGCGGGCGGGAATATTCATGGCCCTGCATAGCGCGATGGCGAGGTGTGTGAAGTCACGGCAGACGCCGACGCGCTCATTCATCGCCTGCGCGGCGGTGCGAGTGTTCCTGGCGAACTGGTAGTCGAACCTAATCTGCGCGTTGACGTAATTGCAGATCTGCTGGACGCGGTTCCAGCCAGGAGCGAAGTTGCCGAACAGGCTCCATGCCGTGGCCGACAACTCGTCGACCTCGCAGTAGCGACTGGACAGCATGTATTCGATGACCTCGGACGGGAGGTCGTCCGGTGGGACCTCTGGCGCGTCCTTGTCCCACTGGTCGGCGACGCCGGCATCACGGACGATCATGTCGTTTGTGAAGAGTGTGCCGCCCGTGGGCACCATGAGCCGCCGGCACCTGTTCCCGAACCCGTCGGTGTATTCGCGGACCGGCACGTCCGTGCCGTCGACAAGCGACGTGACTCGGGGCGTCGGGGCACCGACCACATCGCCCCCGCGGCTGGGGTGTGGGTCGAGCAGCGTCATGCACGACAGAGGCTGCGTCGTGGTGATCTCAATGCGGTAGCCGACGCGGATTTCCATGCTGCGATCCCGATGGTGACGGTGAGATCCAACACCTCGGGGATGCCCGCTGTTCCTCACGCCCTTGGCGAGATTTCAGGCATCTGAGCGGGTCCAATTTCTTGCCTAGCCGCAGCTGTCTGACGTTTCGCCCGATCCCCAGGGCGAGACGCTGATCGGTCTTGAAATGGCGGAGGCATGCGATGCCCCGATCTTGCCGCCGAAAGAAGTTCACGAGGCACGAAGCCGTCCTAGCCCTCCTGTTTTTCGCGGAACTAAACAACGCGTCCGAAATTCTTCGCGCAGAACACGTGGAGGAAGCGCAATGTCCAAGCCCAAGTACGACACAGTCGGCCAACCCCGACGAGCGACGGACAGCAGGCCTCGGCCCGGCTCGGACACGCCTGCGGCGGGGCAGCCCAAACCGACTAAACAGACTCCTCCCACGACGGAGGACGGCGATCGGAAGCCCTCCGCCTCTTGGAGCCCGATAGACCCGGGCCGCCCGGTCGTGAAGAAGTAGCGCCGATGGCGGTGGTAAGGAGCGGCGGCTGTAATTGCGGCGCGGTGCGCTACCGGGCGGCCGGGAACCCGACCAGGACTGGCCTCTGTCACTGCCAGACGTGCCGGCGCGAGACGGGGTCGGCTTTATGACCTTCGCGGTATGGCCAAGCGACGCGGTTCGAGTGGCGGGCCAGACCAGTCAGTGGACAAGCTCGACCGATCACCGGACGTTTTGCCCAAGTTGCGGGTCGACGCTCTTCGCGTCCAGCGATGGCAGCAACGAGATCGAGATCCGCGTCGGTTCCCTCGACGACGCTCCGAGCACGCTTACCCTCCAGTACGAGTTGTGGGTGCCGCGACGGGAGCACTGGCTGCCGGCCCTGCAGGGCACGGACCAATTCGAGGGCAACCGCGACAGCGCGAAAGTTTAGAAGGCCGGAGAGTCGCTTTCGTCTCCGAGTTGGCGCAAGGCGAATGCCAGCGCGGCAGCGACCGCCAACTGATTGAGCGCGGACGGAGTCAGTCGTCCGAACTCGCAGTGGATTGTCTGCGTCCCTCCCGCGGTCGCGCAACCTACAATCACGCGACCGATTGGGTTGCCGTCCTCGTCTGGAGCGTCGCCGGTAACCCCGGTAACCGACAGAGAGACCGTGCCGGGACTCCGTGCGAGCGCACCCTCGGCCATCGAGACCGCGACGCGGCGGTGAACCGCCGTGCAGCCCCTAAGCAAATCCCTCGGTACACCCAGCATCTGCGACTTGGCTTCCTTGGTGTAAGTCAGGAAACCGCCCTCGAACGCAGTCGCAGCGCCGAAACAGCATGAGAGCGTCTGGCCGAGCAAGCCGGCGGTGCACGATTCCGCCACCACAACGCGCTCCTTTCTCGCAAGGCAGAGCGAGATGAGACGCTCCGCCAGTATCCCGGCGCTTTCAAGCCTATCTACGCTTAGTCCGCTGACGCCCGCCTCGTCAGAGGTATGGTTTGGCCCGGGGGGATACGGGGGGCTGGCGATGGCATTGCGGCTACGGCGAGTTCGCTGGCTTCTGACAGTAGGCTGACAATCGATCGAGCGTGCACCGCGATCGGGTGTTTTGAGCTGCCAGTCCGGCCGCGACCCTATCTTCGAAGCTCCTGAGGCGGGCGGACACATTCCGCAGCTCGCTAGCCGCGGGAGACCCTTCGGCGGCTCCGAACAGCTCCTCGAAGCGCTTCAAGGCCAGCGCGAGTTCCTCGAAGGTCCGAATTGGATGCGTCGTCATGTGAGATGGCCGTTCGCTCGTGCTACGTCGACCTGATGTTTCCGCTCGGGCGATTGGCGGGCGCAGCCGACTCCTGGTGTTCGGATGCCCCCTCGGCGTGCTTTTCCGCTGCCGCGCCCTCCTGATCGTTGACGTCGTATGGCGGGTGGGGACCGCTGGAATGGGCTGAGAGGGGATTGGGGCCTTGCCTCTCTTCACGCTCATTGCCTGGCTGGCCCGGCCGCGCGGGCGTTTTGTAGTCTCCGGGAGCTGACGCTGCCCCAGCGCCCTGCCCGCGCTCTCCCCAATCCTTCACCGCCGCGACCAAAGCAGCTAACTCGGCCGCCTCCGGCGACCCTTCTCTGGCATCGGCAAGCTGGTGGATTTTTGCCGCTGCCGCTTGGTAGGCCGCGATCGAATCGATATTCACAGGCTTCGTCTCCTCTGCATTCCAGTCGGCCACGATGCGCTCCACCACACCGCGCCCGGGCGAAACAATGCGGGTGCGCGAGCCAGGCTCGCAAATGAGCCAGTCGTCACCCAGTCTGCGGATCGTGAGAGTCTTGTTCACGGACCGCCCGCCAGGGTCTTCCTGCGAAGTTCGGTTTCCACGGCTTCCGCCGCGGGGCCGACCTCTCGGACTGCTTCCTCAAGCTGCGATTTGGACACCCCGAGCCTGTCGGTCCAGTAGCGGACTTCACAGTCTTCACTCACATCGATGCGAGAGCGATCCCGGTAGCCGCGGTTGGTCCTGTCGTCTGCCATTCGATCCTCCCTTGAGCGGATCAATGGATCGCGAGGCTACTAGTTCCGATGTGCCATTTCTGCTGGCAGCGGGGCCGGGGTGGCGTCCCCAATCGTATCGCGAGGGTCTCCGGCTGACCTTACGCACAGGTCGACGCGTTCGGGGAACAACAGTGTCGAGTCCGGTGCTAATGCAGCGACGGCGCCACATTCCGCTAGCCCTGAGATGTGCCGCTGGGGGAAGGACCTTGAGCTCCCGATGCTCGCTCCTCGACGTACTTCAAGCGTGAGGCGGCCGTATTCAGCAGCCCCTGCGCGTCGAGCCATGACAGAAACTCGTCCGGCCTTACCGTAACGATCTCAAGCACCCTTCCACGAGCCAACCATTCGTTGATGACCCTCGTTGCAGCGGCGTGCCAGTCGTCATAATCCTTCGGCATCTCGGCCTTGTCATGCGCGAGAGCCCATAGCCGCTCGAAGTCCTCGCGCTCATACCAAGGCAGAGCGACCGTGTAGGCGTCGACTGTCGGTTTCACTTTCTCCGCCGCGCTTGTCCAAGGCGCGCCCATAGCGATGCGAAACGAGGACGAGATTTTTCTCGGCGGCCCCTCCGGAGTCAACCGCCTTGGAACATGTAGAGGAGAGAAGCGCCTCGTCTGCCTCTGCGCTTAGGACGACATGGCTACCCGCCCGCGCAGCCATGTGCTGCGCGAATTCCATGGTGGAATGCAGTTCAGAGGAATGCCCGTAGAACGCTCCGGTCACATCACGGAATGCCCACTGCGTGCCCACCCGGCACACGACCAGCGTTTGCGCCATGTTGCAGAAAGCCCTGTCCAGACGGCGAAAAACTCAGCCGCACTTCTTTGGTTTCTCCGCGAGCGAACGAGGTTCTGCGCATGCGCTCGATGCATCTCCCGAGGCGATGCGCCGCAGTGGAGTTTTCGTCTACGGCAAGCTCCGGGCGCCAAATCACAGCCGGCGCCTGGAAGGTCTCCACGAAAGACCGAGTGTAGGATCCTGCAAGCCGGTTATCGGTCGCCGGTCGCAAGAAAACGGTAGCGAGCGGCAACAGCGACGGTTACCGAGGTGAATGTCAGTTTGAGCACGGGGGCTAATTTGCCGCTAGACGAGGCACTCAGACAGTTGCGCTCGCGAGAGGCCGAGCTTGCACGCGTTCAGCGTATCGGCCAGATCGGGGGCCTCGAGGTCGACCTCCGAGAGGGTGCGTTTCGCAATAAGCGCTCGCCGGAATATCTCGCGGTTCACGGCCTGCCGCCCGAGGCGGCCGACGAAACGCACGAGGCGTGGGTCGCGCGGATTCACCCGGAAGACCGTGAGCGTATCGTCAGCCACTTCCATCGCAGCGTTTTCGGTTCCGACTGCGAGTACGAGGCCGAATACCGGATCGTTCGGCCCGCGGACGGGGAGTTGCGATGGATTCTGGCGAAGGCGGAGATCCAGCGCGACGATGCTGGGAAGCCAATCAAGCTCGTTGGAGCCCATATCGACATCACTGCGCGCCGCACGGCGGAGGAGCAGCGCGAATTGATTGCCCGCGAGCTCCAGCATCGCATCGGCAACATCTTCACCGTGATCGGCAGCCTGATATCGATGGCTGCGCGGGAGGAGCCGACAGCGGCAAGCTTCGCCCAGGATATTGTCGGCAGGATTTCGGCCCTCAGCCGAGCCCACAGCATCGTCCTCAAAAAAGTGGGCGACCATTCACCCGACATTCTCTCAGACCTGATCGGCCGTCTGATCGCGCCGTACAACGGCGGCGGAAAGAGCCGCATCGAGGTCCACGGGGACAAAGTCGAAGTGGGCCAGTCCTCGTCGACCGCCATCGCCCTCGTGTTCCACGAACTCGCCACAAACGCCGTCAAGCACGGAGCTCTTTCTACCGATGCCGGCAAGGTGCGGGTGACCGTCCAGGCTGCCGGCGAGCGCGTCCTGCTGCGATGGGAGGAGCAAGGCGGGCCTGTAATCGTGGGCAATCCCGAACGGCAGGGCTTCGGGAGCCTGCTCGTCGACCGCGCGGCCAAATCGCAGCTCGGGGCCCGCATGGAGTTCGACTGGCGCGCTTCCGGCCTCGTGGCAGAAATCGAAATGGCCGCCGCCAAGCTGGCCGCCTAACCGGGAACGGGTGCCTCGACGCATCGCGCTCGCGGCGCTCGGGCCGCGTCGACGGTACCCTCGTATCCCCGGCGCTCTCCTGCTGGATAAAGGAAAGGCGGCGAGCTTCGATCGCGCGGGATCGATCCGACGGGCCGCAGGTTTGATTACCATGCAATTCAAGCCTGACCTCGCTCCCGACCCCTATATCCTCGTCCTGACGGGTGTGGGGGTGCTCGTCGCACTCGTCGTTTGGCTGCCATTGGCCCTGCGGCGGCTGCCTTTCTCTCTCCCGATCGCCTGCCTCGGCTTGGGCGCGGCGATCTTTTCTCTTCCTTGGGTCTCACTGGACCCACTGCCTATGCGCTACCCGCGGATGACAGAGCGCCTCTCGGAGATCGTGGTCATCATCGCGCTCATGGGCGCGGGCCTGAAGCTGGATCGGGTGTTCGACTTCAGGACCTGGGGGATTACGTGGCGGCTGATCGCGATCACCATGCCGCTCAGCATCGCCGCGATTACCCTCTTGTCAGGCTGGTGGCTAAGCCTGTCGTGGACAATGGCGTTGCTACTGGGCTCCGCGCTCGCGCCGACCGATCCTGTGCTGGCTGCCGATGTCCAAGTCGGGCCGCCGGGGTCTGGCGAAGAGGACGAGGTACGCTTCGGCCTGACCTCGGAAGCGGGCTTGAACGACGGCTTTGCCTTTCCGTTCGTTCACCTCGCCATCGCCCTCTCGCTAGCGACATCGACCGGAAAACCGTGGCTGATCGAATGGCTAACCTACAATGTTCTCTGGGAAATCGGCGCAGGGGTCGCGGGAGGCTACGTCGTGGGGAGAGCCTTCGGGTGGTTGACCTTTCACGCCCCTGCAAAGGCGAAATTCGCTCGGACGGGCGACGGGCTGATCGCGATCTCCGCCACCTTCGTTTCATATGGGCTGACCGAGCTGCTTCACTGTTACGGTTTCCTTGCCGTCTTCGTGACAGCCCTGACATTCCGCCATTCCGACAGGGATCACGACTTCCAACTCAATATGCACGAGCTCACCGAACAGGTTGAGCGCCTAGCCATGATGGCGCTTCTTCTGCTCCTGGGAGGCGCGTTGGTGAGCGGGCTGCTGGCGCCTCTCGGATGGCTGGAAGTCGCGACCTCGCTCGTGATCCTGCTCGTGATCCGCCCGGTCGCAGGATTGATCGGGCTTTGGGGTCACAACGCAAGCAAGGCCGAGAAAGCGACCATCGCCTTCTTCGGTATCCGAGGTGTCGGCTCCGTCTACTATCTCGCCTACGGCCTCAACCAAATCGGCGAGGTCGACAGCGGCGCTCGCCTGTGGTCGATCGTCGGACTGACGATTTTCATGTCGGTGGTGATGCACGGAATAACGGTCACGCCGCTTATGCGAGTGCTGGACAGGCGCCATGGCAGGAACCCAGACGCCGAATAGCGCTGGAGGAATGCGCTCACCGCTCGCCTAAGCGCGGCCGGGTCAACAGCGTGTGTAACGCAGAGCGTGGTCCAGCGAATGGGCGAAAGCCGATTTCAACGGCCGCGACTTCGTCATGGTGCCCGTTCCGATTGATCCGCGGCTCGCTCCTGCAGCCTACGGCCAATCAGTGCTACGAGTTGCCGAACCGTTGTGCAGGCCTGCATCTCCTCGTCCGGTAGCATGTCGCAGTCGAACTCGCGTTCGATCGCGTTCCCGATGAGGGTCAGATCATCCAGTTCAAGCCCGATGTCCTCGACCTCTGCGCTGAGGTCCAGCTTGTCGCGGTTCACCAATCCCTCGCTCGCGATGATTTCGAGGAGGCGCGCTACGAGCGCGGCGTCGTTTTCGGTAAGGTCCGCCATTCACCCCTCTTCGGAAATGCGCTGCTTGGAACACGATCATCAAAACAACCCGCACCCCAACCTTTTGAACGGTCTTTGGGGAAGTGTCTTGTCGATCGGCATGCGGACAGCTCCGCTACGGCTCATGGTAGGTCACGACAGCCGTGAGAAACGGCAGACCTAGTCGGCCGGCTGTGCCCTTCACCATCGTCCCGCTCTCGTCTATTCGGAAGAACCAGTCGTCGAAGTTCAGCTTCGTGGTCTCGCCGTCTCTGCCGGGAACGTTGCGAGTGTAGACCCAGTGGAAAGCGCAGCCGGACGCGCACCCCTCTGCCGTGCCGTCTAAGGATGGCTCCGAGCCTTCGAATTTGCCGCCGCCGACCGGCTTTATCAGCCACCACAGCTCATCGACCTGGCTATCGTCAAACGTCCACGTTTCCGAGAACGCGATTGCCCCGTCGGGCAGCTCCCGACCGGCTGCCCTCAGTGAGGCTCGTCGCTTCAAACCACCCAAGGGGCCTTCGAGCATCGCCCAGCCGACCATCCGACCGGTGAAGAAATCCTGGGGTTGAAAAGCGGGCAGCATCCTCGAAAAGTCGTCGGCCTTCCTCCACGCAGTCCTCCGTGTGAACGCAAAACGGCCGATCGAATGCGGCATTGTGGGCGATGATCAGATCTGCAGGCTCGACCAGCGCATCGAGCGCCGAGAGGTCGATTTTCAGTCCCGCAACCATCTCGTCGGTGATGCCTGTCAGCCGCGTGATTTCCGCGGGGATCGGTTCGGACGGCTGGCGCAGGCCGCTGAATACGCCCACGACGTCGCCGATCGCGCCTTCATCATCGTAGGTGAATGCAACCGCGCCAACTTCGATGATTTCGTCCTTGGCATGGTTCAGCCCCGTCGTCTCCGTATCGACGAGGACCGCAAGGTTCGGGAAGGCGCTTTCAGCCCGCGGAATGACGGTCCGCGGCGCAAGCTTCCGCAGAATCCTGAAGCGACCGCTCTGCTCCAATCGTTGAGCCGCTTCTTCGTCGTCCCAGCCGGCTTGTTGAGGGGTTGCCGCAGGACGCTTCCTCGGCGCTGGCCGCGGTGTCTCCCGGTATCCGGGCGCGTCATCAAACAGGTAGGCCTGAGCAGAGCTCGTCTTCATGTCGTCGGTGTCTATCCCTGCGTCCTTCGCGCCCGCAACGATAGGAGCCGACGAGCCGGTGCGCCACCGCCCATCTACCGGCGTCGCTGGACTTCTAAAGCTCCTGCCTTCCTCTTCCGAGTCAGGATTTTTCGACCTGCTGAGCCGAAGAGTCCGATTTCTGCGGAAGAACTGCGCGAAGAGACAATGTTTTGTTGGGAGCAGGCCACCGCGAGCCCGACTTTGACTATTTCTTCGGCTGGGAGCGCGCGGTGAGCTTGTTGCCGTCGGGGTCGCGAAGGTAGGCGACGAAGGCGCCGTTCGGGCGTTCGCTGGGCGGGCTCTCGATCGCCGTCCCGCCGTGCGTGCTGCCCGCCTTATGCCAAGCGAGGACATGCTGAGGGCTCGCAGCGGCGATACCGATAGTCCCACCATTCGCCGCGGTTGCCGGATTGCCGTCGATCGGCTTCGTTATCATCAGCCGGCAGCCCTCGTGGGCATAGATTAGCCGGCCTCGGGCATCCATCTCACCCGGCTCGCCTCCCAAGGCGGTGAACGTGGCGTCGTAGAAATCGCGCGCCCTTTCCAGGTCGTTGCTGCCGATCATGACGTGGGTGAACATCCTGCTCTCCAATGGCCTGCGGCGATGTCAGCCGTGCTCGAAATCTATCGGTTACGTTTGGCTCGATCAGCCGCGATATCGGCTCGCCCCTAGCTCCCAACGAATAACTTCGCAGACCGTAGCCCAATTTCCATCATCGAAGCCAAGCTAGGTTGAGTCTGGATTTTGCCGCAGCGATCAGACTGGAGTCCGCTTCCTGCGACGCGTCGGTTCTTGGAGATAAACTGCTCCGTAAACTGACCTGCAAAAGACGATCTTATTCGTGAAGCAACCGGCGGGCGGCTGCGGCCGATCCTTGTGTTCCAGAGGAATTCAGCTTGCGCAGGCGCGTTGCCGATGTCGGCGGCCGCCTTCGGCGCAGGAGATCCCCTATGACTGGCCGGCCGGGTCGTGCAGCCCACCGCCTACTCGCAGTCCCGTGCACCGAAGGCGCCTGAACGGACAGATATCGGGCTTCCGACCGCCTCGACGTGCTCAGCCATCGTCACGGAGCCCAATCGAGACGACGATCGCGATTTACAAACCTAGCACCGACAGGCTCTTTCGCTGATCTGGGTCTGCTTTTTCCGTTCAGCGAAGCTACCGAGTCGCAATTCAGCGCGTAATTTCAGTTTTGGGGCAGCCTTTTTCGGTGACTTGAAAACGATGGGGCACGCTTTCGCGTGACCGGCAGTCTGACGGTCGAGCCCTCCGGCGGTCGTCCGGCCGCGCGCAGGCGGCCCATAGGGCATTTTGGGCCTCCTCAGCAGCGGACGGACCGCGATTTAAGGCGAATGGCGAGCGCGCGCGCTCCGGCCGATTGAGTCCGTGCGCCGCGGAGGCACCGCGTTATCTCGGTTGCAGCAGAGAAACCGCTTTTGACGTCACTGCGGCTCTGTGAGTCTGGTTTTCACGATCCACTAGAGATCTTGGGTCACGGTTCTGCAGCAATCAGCTCGGTAGGGACTGGTTTCTTCGACGCTGCGCGAACCAGGACGCGGGTGATCAGCCGTTCCAGACGCCGAATGGACGTGCCTGAGAAGCCCTGAAGAGCAAAATTTTGGGGGATTTTTCTATGAGTCAGGCTTTTGCGAAGAGCCCTAGATCGAGTCACCTATCTGGCTTAGGCGAGTCAGAGACTGTCGAATGCGCAAGAGCGAAGGCCGTTGATATTTCGAGGAAATCTCTGCAGAGAGAGTCAGAGTTCTATGTTTCCCCACAACGACGGGACGATGGCACAGACGACCCCTGCCACGCTGGCGCTGAAGCAGCTCGGAATCCGTTTCGAGCTGCACAGCTACACCTACGATCCGAATGCCGAGCGCGTCGGGTTGCAGGCGGCAGACGCGCTGGGCGAGCCGGCCCAGCGCGTGCTCAAGACATTGATCGCGCAGGTCGACGGCAAGCCGGTCTGCATCGTGCTCGCCTCCGACCGCGAGGCCAGCATGAAAAAGGTCGCGGCCGCCTTCGGCGGGAAGGCTGCGGCGATGATGCCGGTGCCCGATGCCGAGCGCCTGACCGGCTACAAGGTCGGCGGCGTCAGCCCCTTCGGCCAGAAGCGCAGATTGCCGACGATCGTGGACGAGGCGGCCTCGTCCGAGGCGCTTGTCTATGTCAATGGCGGCCAGCGCGGGTTGCAGATCGCGCTGGCGCCTGCCGATCTGCTGAGCGCCGCCAATGCCCGCAGCGCCGTCATCTCGGCCTGACAGCAGGCTCTCCAAGCTTTCCCGATACGCCCCGATGGCTTAGTGCCGCGGGAGCATTCCTCCAAGGTTCCCCATTTCCATGATCCGCCTCGAGAACATCAGCAAGCAGAACGGAAAGCAGATCGTCTTCATCGAGGCCTCGGCAGGGCTTCTGAAGGGCGAGAAGGTCGGGCTCGTCGGGCCGAACGGTGCCGGCAAGACCACGCTGTTCCGGATGATCACCGGCGAGGAGGCGCCCGACGAGGGTGTGGTCTCGACCGATCGCGGCATCACCATCGGCTATTTCAGCCAGGATGTCGGCGAGATGGCCGGGCGCAGCGCCGTCGCCGAGGTGATGGACGGGGCAGGCCCGGTCAGCACGGTCGCGGCCGAGCTCGCCGAACTCGAAGCCGCCATGGTCGATCCCGACCGGGCCGACGAGATGGAGGAGATCATCACCCGCTACGGCGAGGTGCAGGGCCGGTTCGAGGAGCTCGACGGCTATGCACTCGACGGCCGGGCGCGGGAGGTGCTCGCGGGCCTGGGCTTCAGCGAGGAGATGATGGAGGGCGATGTCGGCGGCCTCTCCGGCGGCTGGAAGATGCGCGTCGCGCTCGCCCGCATCCTGCTGATGCGCCCCGATGCGATGCTGCTCGACGAGCCTTCGAACCATCTCGACCTCGAAAGCCTGATCTGGCTGGAATCCTTCCTGAAGAACTATGACGGCGCCGTGCTGATGACCTCGCATGATCGCGAGTTCATGAACCGCATCGTCGGCAAGATCATCGAGATCGATGGCGGCGCGCTGACGAGCTATTCAGGCGATTACGAGTTCTACCAGCAGCAGCGCGCGCTGGCCGAAAAGCAGATGCAGGCGCAGTTCGAACGCCAGCAGGCGATGCTCGCCAAGGAGATCGCCTTCATCGAGCGCTTCAAGGCGCGTGCCTCGCATGCCGCGCAGGTGCAGAGCCGTGTGAAGAAGCTCGACAAGATCGAGCGCGTCGAGCCGCCGCGGCGGCGCCAGAGCGTCGCCTTCGAGTTCCAGCCGGCGCCGCGCTCGGGCGACGACGTGGTCAGTCTCAAGAATGTCGGCAAGGCCTATGGCAGCCGCAGCATCTATGACGGGCTGAACTTCCAGATCCAGCGCAAGGAGCGCTGGTGTGTGCTCGGCGTCAACGGCGCCGGTAAGTCGACTCTGCTGAAGCTCGTCACCGGCACGACCGAGGCCGATACCGGCACGGTCAATATCGGCGCCAGCGTGAAGCTCGGCTATTTCGCCCAGCACGCCATGGAGGTGCTCGACGGCGAGCGCACCGTGTTCGAGGCGCTGGAGGACCGCTTCCCACAGGCCGGGCAGGGGTCGCTCAGGTCGCTGGCCGGCTGCTTCGGTTTCTCGGGCGACGATGTCGAGAAGCGCTGCCGCGTGCTCTCGGGCGGCGAGAAGGCGCGGCTCGTCATGGCGATGATGCTCTACGACCCCCCGAATTTCCTGGTGCTGGACGAACCGACCAACCACCTCGACATCGCCACCAAGGAAATGCTGATCACCGCGCTCTCGAACTACGAGGGCACGATGCTCTTCGTCAGCCACGACCGGCATTTCCTCGCCGCGCTCTCCAACCGCCTGCTGGAGCTGACGCCGGATGGCGTCCATGCCTATGGCGGGGGCTATACGGAGTATGTCGCCCGCACCGGGCAGGAAGCACCGGGGTTGCGGAGTTAAGCTGGCACCCCGCCGTCATTCTCGGGCGAAGCGAAGCGCAGACCCGAGAATCTCTTGCCGAAACAGGTTCCAGAGCCTCCGCGTCCTGAGATGCTCGGGTCAGGCCCGAGCATGACGAGCCTTCTTCCTACCGCGCAAAGACCGACCAGCCCGTCGCTTCGGTCAGGCGCTCCAGCGCCAGCGTGCCGAGCAGGGAATTGCCGTTGGCATTGAGGCCGGGCGACCAGACCGCGATCGCGGCCTTGCCGGGCGCGATCGCCAAAATACCACCGCCGACGCCGGACTTGCCGGGCAGGCCGACGCGGAAGGCGAAATCACCCGAAGCGTCGTAATGGCCGCAGGTCAGCATCAGCGCGTTGATGCGCCGCGCCCGCTGGCCTGAGACGACGCGCGGCCCGCCGGGCTCGTAGAAGCCACCATGCATCAGGAAGCGCCCGGCCATGGCGAGCTGGCGACAGCTCATGGCGATGGCGCATTGGTGGAAATAGACGCCGAGCGTCAGCTCCGGCGGATGGGTGATGTTGCCGAAGGCCTTCATGTAATTGGCGAGCGCGATGTTGCGGAAGCCGGTCGCCTGCTCGGCCCGTGCCACGGCCTCGTCGATAATGATCGTGTCGTCATCGGCGAGATAGCGCATGAAGCGCAGCAGTTCGCCGATGGCGACGCGCGGCTCGTGGCCCGCGAGGTTGATATCGGCGACGACGAGCGCGCCGGCATTGATGAAGGGATTGCGCGGCACGCCCTCCTCGCGCTCGAGCTGGACGATCGAATTGAACGGCGTGCCCGAAGGCTCGCGCCCGACCCGGCGCCAGAGCGTGTCGCCGACCTTGCCGAGCGCCTGCGTCAAGGCGAAGACCTTCGAGACGCTCTGGATCGAGAAGAGCTCCTCGCTGTCGCCGGCGGCATGGATCTCGCCATCCGCCGTCACGACGCAGAGCCCGAACTGGCGGGGATCGATGCGGGCCAGCGGCGGAATATAGGTCGCGACCTCGCCGCGCTCCTCGGCGCCGCGCATCTCATCGGCGATGTCGCGGACAAGCCGCCCGATATCCGTCACGCTTCCCGCTCCGGCTGCTTCGTCTCGGCGCGACAGCCAAGCCTCAGGCCGGGCTTGCGGTCAAGCGCCGGGGAAAGCCATTGCGGCCGAAACGAAACTGCGGTGATCTGAAGCTCCGAAGCCGGAGGCCCTCAGAATGCGCCGCGCCGCCGCCGTTTCCGCCCTGCTGATCGCAGCCCTGCCGGCCACCGCCCGGCCGCTCGAAAGCGAGCTTCCTCCGAAGCAGGACGCCTGTTGGGAGCGTTCTTACGACGCGGCCCATCTCAGAGCGCATCCGCAGCAGAAGGTCGTGAAGATCCGCCTGGTCCACAAGCCCGGCAACTGGCAGGCCGAGCCGCATGCGGCGGTCTATGTCGCGCTCTATTTCAACCTGAGGCAGCGCACGACCGCGAACCGCTTTGACTACCAGCTCGGCGGCTTCTGCAAGCCGCAGGGCAAGGGCCTGCGCTGCGTGCCGGAATGGGATGCCGGAAGCTGGCGCCTGGAGAGCGGGCCGCAGGGTGCGCTCGATATCCGCAATGGCGGGATCGTCGCCAACCCGAATCCCTACGATGCGGAGGAGATCGCCGATGGCGCGGTGAAAATCCCGGCGAAACCCGATGACGGGCTCTGGCGCCTGATGCCCGCGAGCGACGCCTGCGAGATCGAATAGGCCTTACTGCAATCGCGGATGGCGCCCGCTCGAAACGCGCGCATCCAGAACGGAGCGCTGCCCGGCGATGACACAGAGCGACTTGCCGCGCGACTTCGCCTGATAGAGCGCTGCATCGGCCGCCGACATCAGGCTGTTCATGTCGCGTCCGTGCTCCGGCGCGAGCGCAATGCCGACCGACGCAC
Source organism: Allobosea sp. GW822-FHT05A11 (assembly GCF_058800455.1). NCBI lineage: Bacteria > Pseudomonadati > Pseudomonadota > Alphaproteobacteria > Hyphomicrobiales > Alloboseaceae > Allobosea > Allobosea sp. GW822-FHT05A11. The sequence goes on from NZ_JBXAMI010000006.1 coordinate 301,312, forward strand.
CTATGGCGAGCTGGTGGCCGCTGTCGAGCTCATAGGGTTCCGAAATCTCGCGCACGATGCGTTCGCCGAAGCGCTGAAGCTGCGTCCGCTCGGTCTGCTCGGAGAGCACGACGAATTCGTCCCCGCCAATGCGCGCCGCGATATCGGAGCTGCGGACGAGGCCGCGCAAGCGCTCGGCGACGAGCTGGAGCAAGGCATCGCCCGCCATATGGCCATGATTGTCGTTGACCGCCTTGAAGCCGTCGAGGTCGAGATAGACCAGAGCAAGCCCGCGCGGCGCCGCCTCGCTCTCGAACCGTGTCGCGAAGGCCTTGGCCAGCCCGGCCCGATTGGAGAGGCCGGTGAGCACGTCATGGCGCGCGTGAAAGGCGTTCTCGCGCTCGGCCCGCATGGTCGAGATCAGCATGGCGTTCAGCTTGTAGGCCGCGACCGCCATGCTGAAGAGGTAGAAGGGGATCTGCATGAAGGTGATCAGCATGATCGGCTCGGACAGGAACGGGGCGGCGAGCACGCAAGGCCCCAGCGTCAATCCGATCATCAGGCCGGCCATGCGCGGTGCGGCGAAATTGCGGAAGCAGATACCGCCGACCATCGCGGCGGCGGAAAGGCAGGCCAGCGTGGCCACGACCCAATCGCCACTCGTCAGGCTGAGGAAGGTGCCCGCGCCGATGCCGGCTGCCCAGGCGACCCCGAGCAGGAGATAGAGATCGGTCGGCGTCGAAGCACCGCGCGCGGCCCGGCGGCGGGCGTAGATCAGGACGACCAGGCGGATGCCGCAGCAGAGCACCTCGAAGGCGCACCAGAGGGCGAATGGCAGGGTCGGGATACGCCAGGCGATCAGGAAGGAGACCGCGAGCGAATTGATGACGCCGCCGGCGAAGATCGGCAGCGTGCCGTAAAGGCTGGCGATCAGCGCGACCCGAATCTCGGGCGGGACATCCGGTCCGGCATCCGCCAGCCAGCGCGTCACGCGCCAGCGGGGCAAACTGTAACGGAGGACGGCGCCACTCATCGGCTGTTAGGCTCCTCGCAGGCAAGCAGGCCGGCAGGCACCTGATCGCGAGCGCTGCCTAACAGCGAGGTCTTACGATTTCGTGTGGAAACGACCTAAATCCACGGCACAGCACGATGACGCAGCGTCAATCATGCCAAAAATCAGCGAATTTGGCGATAAACCCAGACTCGCGCCGGTGGAATGTTGCGGAGCACCCAGTCGGATACGAAGGCCTTGAGCCCGGAGCCCTTGCGCGGAATCGGCGAGATCACCGAATAGGTGAACTGGATGAAGGGCGCGCCCTCGACCAGAAGCGGGAAAGCCTCGCGCGCCAGCGCCGATCGGGTTGCCGGCGGGCGGTTGAACAACGGCAGGCTGGAAACCAGCGCGATCGCCTTTTCCGGAAGGTGGCCTGACAGCGTTGCCGACAGAGCATAGGCGTCGCCCTGCACCACCGTCGCCCGCGGGAAGCGCTTGCGCAGCAACTCACAGAATTCGGGGCTGTATTCGACCAGAATCAGCCGGCTTTCGTCGATGCCGCGCTCGATCAGCGCTTCGGTGACCGGGCCGGTGCCGGGGCCGATCTCGATCACCGGGCCGGGCTGCTCGGGGTCGACGAAGGACGCCATGCGCCTGGCGAGAGCGGGGCTCGACGGCGTGACCGAGCCGGTCCGGCGGGGATCGTCGATCCAGGACTTGATGAAGCGCGCCTCGTCGCCGAGCTTCGCCTTGGCGTCACTGACGCGGCTCTTGAATTTCTCCGCCGTGCTGCGGACCTCGCCCTCGACCTTGTAGCGAACGGCGGCGACCTTGAGCTTCGCCTCGGCCACGCAATCGACGAGATCGGCGGCGGTAACGCGCACCTCGCCCTCGATCCGCGTCGCGACGCGGGACTGCCCGAGACGGGCGGCCAGCGAGGCGGCTCGCGTTGGGCGATGACGAATCGTCGAAGACATGACACCCCTTGAACGCCGCAGAGACGACGCGTCTGACGCAAATCACGTTACCTGCGCGGCATATGGGGTCAAGAGCTGGCTCTCGCCAAGCCTTTTCCGCATCGGTCGCAAGCAAAGCCGTCAGATCAGCGGCCTTGGCGCCGTGATCTGTTCGTAAGCCGCAGCCATCCGCGCGGTCAGGCGCGGGTTCAACAGGGTCAGCCTCCCTCCCGACAGCGCGAACAATCCTTCCCGGCGCAGGCGCGACCAGGTCTTGCTGGTATGGACGAGCGAGAGGCCGAGCGCATCGGCGAGCTGCTGCTGCGAGAGCGGAAAGGCGAAGCTGTCATCGGCGACCAGGCCGAGCGCGTCGACACGGTGATAGAGCGAGATGATCAGTGCGGCGAGGCGCTCGCCGGCGCTGCGCTGCCCGACCGAGGTGAGATTGTCGTCGATCATGCATTCCTCGCGCGAACCGAGCCAGGCCACCTCATAGGCCAGCGTCGGCATCCGCTCGAAGAGATCCCAGAGGCGCCGGCGCGGGAAGACGCAGAGCTCGACATCCGTCAGGGCCTCGATACCGTGCTCAGCAGCCGACAGCAGCGAAGCCTGCAGACCGACGAGATCCCCCGGCAGGAGGAAGTTGAGGATCTGGCGACGCCCGTCCGGCAGGGATTTGTAGCGGAAGGCCCAGCCAGAATAGAGGGTGTAGAGTTCGGCATCCTCCTGGCCGGGATGAATGATGTCGCCCCCGGCGCGCATGAACCGGTGATCGACCTTCATCGTCTGGATGAAGCGGATCTCATCATCGGTCTTGTCCCGGAAAGCCGGCTTCAGCCGCAAGGGACAGGCAAGACAGGGCGTGCCGAGGCGCCCGGGCCGGCTGACGATGTTCATGGTCGAATTGATCCCCCGATCGCCGGCAGGGAGCCGGCTTCGAGTCAACGCAGCAAGGGCGCTCCTCGTTCCGTAAAAGCCGGCTGCTCGCAACAGGCGGGAACCGAGGCGGCGTTTCCGGCGTTTCCCTCTCGAAAGCCGGTCAATCGACCGGTCAGCCCTGGAGACATCCATGCCGAAGTCCAGCCTCGCGCCGGCCATGCGCGCCATCGTCTTCTTCGGCCTCATGGGCACGGCCGTATCGGGTCTGACCCTGGGCGCCGGGCTTCAAACGCCTGATGACCAGAGCTCGACCAGCATTGCCCTCGCAAGGGGCGAGCGCGGCTATGCCGACAGCCTGCAGCTTGCCGCCGTCGACCGCGCCGACCGCTCGCGCAGCGCCGCCAAGCGCGCGATCGCCTCGCCGTCGCAGCAGGCGATGGCCGGCGGACCGGTCACGCATATCGTTCGCTGAACACCGCTGATTCCGCAAAGTCCGTCACTGCGAGCGCAGCGACGAAGCAATCCAGGGAGGCCGGGCTGAACGTCCCACCCGGCCTCCCTGGATTGTTTCGCTGCGCTCGCAATGACGGTCGAGCATCGGGCAGCCATGCGATCCACCGCAACGGCGCTCGATAAGGCCGTCGGCTTCAGGATCCGTGGGCAATCCGCCAGCGGCCGAGGCTGCGACCCTGGGGCTCCTGCGTTTGAACCGCCTCTATCTGGGTGAGCAGTCCCGCGAAGAGTCGCGGCGGCGCGCTGTGCTGGATGTCCCGATCCGCCACCAGTCCGACTTCGATCGCGGAAGCGCCGACATCCACGACCTCCACGACGATCCGGAGACCAGGGGTGCTCCGCAAGGCGCGGGATGCAACATCCGCCACGAGAAAGCCGAGCGGGATGATCCGGTCGACAGACAGCGACGCTGCGGTCTCGATCCGGCTCGCCACCCATTGGTCGCGGCCGCGGATCAGGTTGGAAATCATGGTGACGACATCGTCGAGGAAGAGGTCGACGCGGACCGGCTGCATCTCGCCGTCGGCGAGGGTGAAGCGATAGGCGGCCGAGAGCACATGCACCCGGCATTCGGCATCGGCCAAAGCCAGCCTCGCCTCGTCGCGGTGATCGCGTTTGCTGAGGCCGATATAGCTCTGCACGACCTGCAGGCTGTTCTTGACCCTGTGATGCAGCTCACGGACGAGGAAGCGGTTGTCGTCGAGTGCTGTCTGGAGGCGGCGCTGACGAATCTCCTGCTCCTCGACCATCCCGTTGAAAGCCTCCGCGACGCTGCGGATATCGCTGGGCATGCCTTCCCCGACCGAAGCCCGCACACGGTTGTTGGAGGTTCTCGACCGGGCAGCGGCCTCGATGCCGCGCAGCCAGCGCAGGCAGTGCTTGTCGATCGCCCGCATGCAGACCAGGCAGAGCAGGGCGAGCGTCAGGAGCGGAGCGAGCAGCAATACGATGAATTGCAGCCGGGCTGCCTCGACCGGCCGCTCGTCGAAGCTCGCGATGATATAGAAATCCGGCTCGGCGACCATGCGCGCGACAAAGGCGCTGTCCTCTCCGGCCCGGTTCGGCGCCACCCAGCGCGCGAACGTCTCCGGCATGCGATCCGTGCGCGGCAACCAGGACAGGTCGCGGCTGTCTCCCCGGCTGGCGATGACGCCAGCATCGCGCCCGATCAGCGCGACGTTCAGCGCCTGGCCATCTTCGCCGAGGTCGAAGACGTTCTCGAGCAGTTCGGGGGCTGTCAGGACGAGTGCCTGCTGCAATCCGCCGTTCGCCGACGGGGGGACCGATGCCAGGACGGCAAGATAGCGCTGGGCTCCGACCGTCACCTGATCGTAACGCATCCGGCCGAGATCGGCGCCGTTCCACATCCCGGTCGAAGGCCGGCCGGCCAGCTGCCGGACCATGCCCTCCAGCGCTTCGCTGGTGAGCGCGGCATCGAGCGAGCCGGTGCAGACCCGCCCATCCGCATGGCGCAGCAGAAAGGCGCGGAAGCCCCCGGCGCGCTCCATGGCCTTGGCGCCGGCATCCGGGCATCCGGCCGCATCGAGCCCAAGCTCGCTCGCCATGGTGCCAAAGGCGAGCAGCGCACGCGACGTGCCGCGATACCAGACGCGGGTGCGCACCGCAAAATCATCGACGGCGCGCGCCTGCGCCGCTTCGATCGCAACGACCGCCGACCGATAGGTGGCGTAGGCGGCGAAGGTCGAGGCGCAGGCGATCGGAACGGCGATCGCGACCAGCACAGCCAGCAGGCGGGTCCTGACCGTACTGAAACGCCGCAACCGCATCAGGAGCCAACGGGTTCGGAACCAACTCTCTGCATCGCAGCCGCACTGGTTCGGCCCGGCCCGAGATCATCGACACTGCCGATGGACAACAGTTCCGCCAGCTTCGTGCGAGCGCGATTGACCCGGCTCTTGATCGTGCCGATCGCCACGCCGCAGATCTCGGCGGCTTCCTCATAGGACAGCCCGGTGGCGCCGACCATGATCAGCACTTCGCGCTGCTCTTCCGGGAGCTTCGCCAGCGCCTTGCGGAAGTCGGCGAGATCGAGATGGCTCTCCTGGTTGCCGTGGGTCGCCATGCGCTCGGCATAGGTCCCTTCGCTGTCCTGAACCTCGCGACCGCGCTTGCGGTACAACGAGTAATAGGTGTTGCGCAGGATGGTGAAGAGCCAGGCGCGCAGGCTGGTACCGGGTTCGAACTTGTCCGAATTGCCCCAGGCCTTCAGCAGCGTGTCCTGCACGAGGTCGTCGGCCAGTTGCATGGAGCCAGAGAGCGAGGCGGCGAAAGCGCGCAGATTGGGAATCTCGCGGATCAGCCCGTCCTTGAAGTCTTCGGTCCTGCGTTCCCGCGCCAGCGCCTCGGTCTGGTTCGCGGGCGCAATATCACTGGGACTCATCGCGCGACACTCCAGCTGCACGCTGCTCGGTCGCCTCAAGCTGCGCGAGCAGCACGAGAAACTTGTCGGGCACGGGCGCGTTCACGATGTCGTCGTAATGGGCCTTGAGGGAGCGGCCTATTGATTCCTGCACCTTCGGATCCAGAACCAGTTCGAAACCTTCGTCGGGATCGTCCGGTTCAGTCATCGCTGCGTCCAACCTGCTCATGTCAGCCCTCGTGCCACCATCGGGCCAGCTTTTCCAGCCGGTCCCGCATCTCAAAATCCTGCCGTCCCTGGTCTTGCCATTGCTTGCCGACGATGCCGAAGCCACGTCGCGATAGCGACACCAATACGCCATAACAACAGGTACCCCGATCAAAGGTTCCATGTCCCGGCAAAAATAAAATCCTTGTTTCCCGCGCGTCCTAAGCCATTATTCCGGCACGCTAAAAGGGACGCGTTCATGTCGATTGCAAAAGAAATTGCGCCTCATCTTCCATATCTGCGCCGCTTTGCGCGGGCGCTCTGCGGCAGCCAGCCAAGCGGCGACACCTATGTCGTCGCCATGCTGGAAGCCCTGGTCGCCGACCCCTCGGGATTCCCGCGCGACATCGATCCGCGCATCGGCCTGTACAAGACCTTCCTCAAGCTATGGTCCTCGGCCAGCGTCGATGCAGCCGCCCCGGTCGTCGAGCTGTCGCGCGCGCCGGCCGAGCGCAATCTCGAGGCGCTGACCCCCCGCCCGCGCCAGGCCTTCCTGCTGCGGACGGTGGAAGGCTTCCCGCTCGACGACGTCGCCAGGATCATGGACATCACGGCGGCGGATGCCTCCACGCTGATTCAGACCGCCGGTCAGGAAATCGCCGAGCAGGTCGCGACCGAGGTGCTGATCATCGAGGACGAGCCGATCATCGCGCTCGACATCGAGACGATGGTCGAGGAGCTCGGCCACACCGTCACCGGCGTCGCCCGCACCCAGCGCGAGGCGATCGCGCTCGTCGCCAAGAAGCGGCCCGGCCTCGTGCTCGCCGACATCCAGCTCGCCGATGGCAGTTCTGGCCTCGATGCCGTCAACGAGATCCTGTCGACGATCGACGTGCCGGTGATCTTCATCACCGCCTATCCCGAGCGCCTCCTCACCGGCGACCGGCCGGAGCCGGCCTTCCTGATCACCAAGCCGTTCCAGCCGGAAGCCGTGAAGGCCGCGATCAGCCAGGCCCTGTTCTTCGACCGCCGCGCCGGCCGCAAGGCCGCCTGACGCTTCGATCCCATTCGAAGACGATCGAGGCCCGCGGCTTACCTCTGCGGGCCTTTTTTCTTGCCAACCGGGAACCCGTGCGGAGATGATGCGTTCCGCGTGGAATGACAGTTTCGTTTGCAGTTGGGGAGGGCGTGGATCATGGCGACGACCTGCTTCTCGGCCGCTATCGCGGCGTTATCGATCGGGGCTGCATTGTTCACCGGGATCGTGCAACCGGGAGCGCCGAGCGCGGAAATCCTGTCGCTCGCGCTGGCCGGCCTGACCGGCATCACGATCGCCAGCGCTTCGGCCCTGGACAGCTAGCCGGCTCTCCGCCCCGCTTCCGCCCGACGCCCTCCCCGGCCCTCCACAAGGCGCGCCGGGCAAGGCGGAGCCTTGCGACCGCACTGGTTGCCATCGGCCTGTGCCTCATGCCGGGCCTGGGCATGGCTGGCCCGGTCACGGCACCGTTCTCCGGGCAGCGACCGCCGCCGCGACCGCCTGAATTGCGCCCATCCATGCCCGACGGAGCTGGAAAAGCCGGAACGCGGAGCGCAGTGCCTGCCCCCTCCGCAGTGCCCGCTCCTGCCAAGGCCGACAGCGCGGCTTCACCGGCTGGGCAGAGTTCGTGCCTCTCGGCCCTGGCCGCCATTCCCGGCAACCGGGTCACGCCCTCCGCCCCCGCCTCACAGAATGGCGATCCGGCCTGCCGGGTCAGCGACCCCGTCCGGGTCGAGGCCCTCGCCATCAGGGGGCCGGACGGAGCTACAGCCGTGTCCTTCGAGCCGCCGCCCCTGCTGAGCTGCGCCATGGCCAGGACGCTGGCCGATTGGCTCGACCGCAGTGTCCAGCCCTTGGCGCGCGGGCATTTCGAGCGCGATCTGGTGAGCCTGCGGGTCGGCGGGGGCCATGAATGCCGGCGACGAAACCGGGCGACGGCCGGGCCGGTCAGCGAGCATGCCACCGGCCAGGCGCTGGATATCTTCGCCTTCAAGCTGGGGAATGCAAAAGACGGGTTGCAGGTCGTGGTCGAGAAGCCGAAGGGCCTGGCCGAGAACCGCTTTCTCGACGCCGTCCGGCAGGCGGCCTGCGGTGCCTTCATGACCACGCTGGGGCCGGGCTCGGACGCGGCCCATGCCAATCACCTGCATGTCGATATTCAGGAGCGCCGCTCGCGCGCCTCCCGCTTCTGCCAGTAGCCGAATTCAGTGAGAGAGATCGCCCGGCCCGAAACGCAGCAGCAGGCTCTGCCCTTCAGGGACCGCAGCGCCGGCGCCGACAAGTCGAGGACCGCTGCGCCGCGCCGCCATCACCGCAAGTGCCGCCGCGCGATCGAGCCCCGTGGCAAGAAGGTCCTCGAGTTCCCAGAATGGCGGCAGCGCCGCCGGGAAATCCGGATCGATTATTGTGGGGGTTTCTCCCCGGGGACGACTCACTGACATCGACATTCCCATGCCAAGATGAAACGCCAACGCTACAAACTCGTCACGGTTCCCTAACGTGGAACTGTGGGTTTCTTGGGGCGTTCGTCCCGCCAGTTCACCAGGAGCATTCGCGATGAGCCGAGGGCATTCCCGATCCTGCCTAGCCGCCCTCGCCTTCGCCGGCCTCATAGGAATGCATGAGCCCGCGGCGGCGCAGATCGCGGGCCCGCCGACGGGCCGCCTGTCCTGCACCGTGGGCAGCAATTTCGCCGCCATCGTCAAGTCGCAGCGCCCGACCGAATGCCGCTTCAGGCCGCGTCGCGGACCGACGCAGCATTATACGGGGATCGTCCGCAGCTTCAGCCTCGGCCTCGGTTCGGTCAGGAGCGCGGCCATGGTCTGGCGCGTCTACGGACCCTATGCGCGCGCGCCGCTGGGCGCGCTGAGCGGGTCCTACAAGAGCGGCAGCACGACCGCTCCGTCCACGGCCAGCAATGCGCTCTCGGGCGGCAAGGACAATGAGGCGACGCTGCTGCCGCTGCCGTTTCAGGGCAATCGCGGCATCAATGTCGCTGTCGGTGTCACCGCTCTCGACTTGACGCTTGTCGCTCCGGGGCGGCGGCGCTGAAGCCGCGAAGAAGAGACAGGATTACCTTTTGCTAACCTTGACGGCTCAAAATCGACTCAAATCCCGTGCTTTCGGCCATGATAGGGCGCCAGAGCAGGAACATCGCCAGTCCTGTTACGTTGAGATCGCGTAACAGAGATTGCAGTGAGTGAGAGAGCCGGTCGATGGCTGATATCCGCGTACTCATCGTCGAGGACGACCCGTTCATCGCGATGGACATCGAAAGCGCCGTGGCCGATCAGCTCGGCGACGATGTCGAGCTGATCGTCGTCGGCTCCGTGGCGGAAGCCCGGCGCATGACCGCAAAGCAGCTCGCCTGCGCCCTGCTCGACATCGATGTCGTCGGCGGCAAGACCTTCGATGTCGCGAGCGTCCTGCAGGAAATCGGCACGCCCTTCGCCTTCGTCTCGGGTTCGGCGCCGCAGGAGGTGCCCGCGGCGCTTCGCAACGTCCGCTTCCTGCGCAAGCCATTCTCGACGCGCGAGGTCGCAGCCTTCGTGAAAAGCGCTGTCGGCGCACTCGACCTCAAGGCCATGCCAGGCTGATGCCCGCGCGTCAGGCCTGAGCCGGAAGAGCTTCCCGCTTCGGAAAGACGATCGTCACCCGCGTACCCGTACGCCCGGCCTGTTCGGGATGAGCCGGCTCGGTGTTCAGGGTCGCGCGCATGCTGCGCAGCAGGCTGGCGATCACGGTCTGGCCGAGGCCCTTGCTTGCGGTTTCCGCGGGCATGCCGACGCCGTCATCCTCGATCGACATGGCAAGGGCGGGCTCCCCTTCGTTCTCCGTCGGAGCGAAGCGGATGACGATCCGTCCCGCCATGCCGTCGGGAAAGGCGTGCTTGATGGCATTGGTGACGAGTTCGTTGACGATCACGACGAAGGACACGGCATCGCGGCCCGGCAGGCGAATCGATTCCATATCGAGCTCGATCCGGATCGGCCGGCCCTCGGCCGTCTTGCCGATCTCGGCGAGCAGATCCTCCATATAGGGCCGCGCATCGATCTCGTCGGTCTCGATATCCAGCCGCAGGCGCCTCTGGCCGGCCGCGATCGCCTGGATGCGCGACTGGGCCTGCGCCAGCGCCGTCTTGACCGCAGGCTCGCGCGCCTGCCGGCTCTGCACGTTGAGCAGCGCCGAGACCATGGCGAGGTTATTGCCGACCCGGTGATTGACGTCGCGCAGCAGCGCCTCGATGCGCAGGCGCTCGCTTTCGAGCTGGCGGGTGCGCTCGCTCACGATCTGCTCGAGCTCGGCATTGCTGATCGCCAGCGCATTGCTGCGGCGCTGGCGGCGGCGCAATTGCTGCCAGGCGGCGAAAGCCAGACCCGCCAGCGCGACGACGATGCCGGTGCTGCCCCAGAGGCGGCGGCGTTCTTCCCGGCTGTAGAGCGATCTCAGCCGGACATTCTCGCTCTGCTGGATCGCCTGCACGGTTTCGCGCAGCCGGTCCATCGCTGCGATACCACCCTCGCTCCTGACCAGCGCCAGCGCCTCCGGCCTGCGGCCCGCCCGCTCCAGCGCGATCGTCCGGTCGAGCTCCGCGAATTTCACGCCCATGTCCGCGCGCAGCTTCGCGACCCGCTCCTTCTGAAGGGGATCGGCATCGACGAGCGCCGCGAGGATGTCGAGCTCAGGCCCGGCAGCGCCCCTGCCCTCGGTGAAGGGGTCGAGATAATCGGCCTCCCCGGTCAGCAGGAAGCCGCGCTGCCCGGTCTCGGCATCGCGCATCCGGCCGAGGAAGCGCTCGGCCCGCTCGCGGATCTCGATCGCGTGGGAAACACGGTCCGCCGTCTGCCGCGCCTGCTGGTTGATCCAGGCGGCCAGCACGACCGCAACCGCAACCACCCCGATCGCGATGATCGTGGTCGTCGCCGAGCGAAGGCGCGCGCCGAAGACCGGAAAAGCCGGTATCGGAAAGCGGCTGCGGGGCCTCACCTGAGCAGACATGCAAATCTTGTTACGGGACGCATGCCGACATCCCTATGTAAAAAGACATGCCCCGTCCATGTCGCCGATCGGCGCGGAATCAGGCTTCCCCATCGTCATCCGCGCCGCCCGCAACGATCTGGCGGCCCAGAATCGCACCGAGAACGACGATGCCGCCGGCGGCCGCCATCCGCCAGCTCAGGCGCGAGCCGATGAGCTTGGCGGCCAGCGGAGCAGCGGCCAGAGCCGCGGTTGCGGCCGGGCGCGGCGGCCGGCGGCGGTTCTTGACGATCACCGCCATGCCCAGCGCCAGCAAGGCCGCGAGGAAAAGGCCACCGGCAACCCAGAGGCTGGCGGCGACCGCGCCATAGCGCAGCGCCAGGACGGTATGCAGCGCGTTCAACGCATAGCCGCCGGCGCAGAGCATCAGCAGCGCGGCAAGGCCGAACAGGCCGTAGACGGTGACATTGCGCCTCACCACCCCGGAGACCTCCGAGGTGATGAAGGATCCGATCCCCCCGAACATGATCAGCGCGCCGACAGGAAGCCGACGAACAGGCCGACCGCCGCCGCGAGCCCCAGCGCACGCAGCGGCCGCTCGCGGATTTCCGCCTCGATCAGCTGCTGCAATTCGGTGGCCTGCTCCTTGGCGACGTCGACCATCTTGTCGGTGTCGACGCCGACGGCGCGCAGGCGCTCGCTCACGGTGGCGGCGATATCCTCTGCGCTGCGCGTCAGGGTATCCTCCAATGCGCTCGCCTGGCGCCTGGCGCGGGCTCCGGCCTGGCGCGCTTCCGCCGCGACATCCTCGGCGCCGGCCTCGACCTCGGCCTTCGCACGCTTGGCGGCGGCGGCAGCCTGACGTTTCGCAGATGTCGTGGTGGCCATGGCGGTATCGTCCTGTCGCTGATGGAAATTCGGATGGTGGCGAGGAGACGCGGCAGCCGCAAGGGCCACCACATGATCGGGCAACGCAGCCGCTCCCGTTCTGTTCCGGGCGCGGCGCTCAGGCAGCCTCGGCTTCGCCGGCCGGTTCGGCATCCTCGCTGGCCTTCTCGCGGCGATAACGCGCGAATTCCTCCTGCGCCACCATGGCGACGATCACGATCGGCGTCGAGAGCACCGCGCCGACCGGGCCCCAGAGCCAAAGCCAGAAGATGAAGGCGATGAAGACGAGGAAAGGCGAGATCGTCAATCGGTTGCCGACGAAGACCGGCGTGACCGCGTTGCCCTCGATCAGGTGCAGGACATAATAGGCCGCCGCCGGCCAGAGCGCCGCGAGGATCGAGGGCGCATCGAGCAGCGCGCCGGCCAGAAGCATGATCGCGACGATGATCGGACCGATGAAGGCGAGATAGTTGAGCAGGAAGGCGAGCGCCCCCCAGAACACCGGGAAGGGCAGGCCGGCGACCCAGGCGATCGCCATGGTGAGAACGCCCATGCCGAAATTGATCATCGTCACCAGCGCGAAATAGCGCGCCACCCGCGACTCGATCTCCTCGAAGAAGGAGCCGGCCGAGCGGCGCGCGCCGCGGCCGAGGCAGAGCCGGAGCACCCGCGCCTTGAGATGACGGCGCGTCGCCAGCCAGAAATAGATCGTCGCGACGAAGATCAGCATGCCGCCCGCAGCCGCCGAGGAGGTCAGAGCGATGTCGAAGAGCGGATTGCCCTGGGAAACGCTGAGTTCGGCGCCCTTGCCGGTGATCGAGGCGATGCCGCGCTTGAACTCGTCCATGAAGGCGAAGACGCCGGCGAGCTTGCCCTGCAGGGCCGCCATCATCGCCGGAGCCTGATCGCTCCAGCCGGCAACGGGCACGGCGAGGATCGCGATCGCGCCGAAGAGCAGGCCGATGAAGAGCAGCACCACCAGCGCCGCCGCCGCGTGCTGCGGCACCCGGTGGCGCGCCAGAACGTCGACGAGCGGCCCGAGCACGAGCCCGAAGATGACGCCTGCCGTGACCGGCATGGCGATGACCTTGGTCAGGGAGAGCGCAGTCGTCGCCAGGATGACGAAAATGCCGACGATGGCGTAGCGGACGATGAGGTCATGCTCATGGGCCGTGACCTCTGCCCCGTCCTCGACCGATTCAGGCTCCGCCATGTAGCGCGGAAACGGCCGCCAGGCCGATGAGCTGAGCATGGGATGCATCCAACGCGCGAACCGCGCCCCCCTGGCGCGTCGGCAGGATCAACGCGGGAAGGATCGGCCGGGTTCCGGTTGGTCAGAGGCTACTAGTGAGCCTCGTCCCAGTTGCCGGCGGCGCGGGCTTCGACCGCGAGCGGCACCCTGAGCTGCACGGCCGGGTGCGGTGCCTCCACCATGACCTTCTCGATGATCGGCAGGGTCTTCTCGACCTCGGCCTCCGGCACTTCGAAGACGAGCTCGTCATGGACCTGCAGCAGCATGCGGGCGCCCAGTCGATTGGCGGCGAGCGCCGCATCCATGCGGGTCATCGCCCGGCGGATGATGTCGGCGGCCGAGCCCTGGATCGGTGCGTTTATCGCCTGGCGCTCGACGAAGGCGCGCTCGGACGGATTCTTCGAGGCGACCGCGGGGAAATGGCAGACGCGGCCGAAGATCGTGGTGACCTGAGCATGGGCGCGCACATGGGTCTTGGTCTGGTCCATGTAGTCACGGATACCGGGGAAGCGCTCGAAATACTTGCGGATATAGGCGCTGGCCTCCTCGCGGCCGATGCCGAGCTGGTTGGCGAGGCCGAAGGCCGAAATGCCATAGATGATGCCGAAATTGATCGCCTTGGCGCGGCGGCGCACCTCGCTCGGCATGCCCTGGACCGGCACCCCGAACATCTCGGACGCCGTCATTGCATGGATGTCGATACCATCGGCAAAGGCCTGCCGGAGCTGCGGGATCTCGGCGATATGGGCGAGCAGGCGCAATTCGATCTGGCTGTAATCGGCCGAGACCAGCTTGAAGCCCTTCTCGGGCACGAAGGCGGTGCGGATCTTGCGGCCAGCCTCGGTGCGGATCGGGATGTTCTGGAGGTTGGGCTCGGAGGAGGAGAGCCGGCCCGTCGTCGTCGCCGCCAGCGCATAGGAGGTGTGGACCCGGTTCGTCTGCGGATTCACGTAGCCCGGCAGTGAATCGGTATAGGTCGATTTCAGCTTGGCGAGCTGGCGCCATTCCAGAATCTTGGATGGCAGCGCGTGGCCCTGCTCGGCGAGCTCTTCGAGCACGCCGGCACCCGTCGCCCATTGCCCGGTCGCGGTCTTCTTGGCGCCTTCGAGCCCCATCTTGCCGAACAGGATGTCGCCGAGCTGCTTCGGGCTGCCGATGGTGAATTTCTCGCCGGCGAGCTCGTAGATCTCGTCCTCCAGCCGGGCCAGCCCCTGCGCGAAATCGCCGGAGAGGCGGGAGAGGATCTGCCGGTCGATGGCGATGCCGCGCCGCTCCATCCGCGCCAGGACCTCGACCATCGGCCGTTCCAGCACCTCGTAGACCGCGGTCTTCTTCTCGGCGGCGAGGCGTGGCTTCAGCGTAAGCCAGAGCCGGAGCGTGACGTCGGCATCCTCGGCGGCGTAGTCGGTCGCCTTGTCGAGCGGCACCTTGTCGAAGGTGATCTGGTTCTTGCCGGTGCCGGCGACCTGCGCATACGGAATCGTCTCGTGGCCGAGATGCAGTTCCGAGAGCTTGTCCATGCCGTGGCTGTTGCTGCCGGCATCGAGCGCGTAGGAGATCAGCATGGTGTCCTCGACCGGGGACACGCTCAGGCCATGGCGCTCCAGTACCAGCAGGTCGTATTTCAGGTTCTGGCCGATCTTGAGCACGCCGGCATCGGCGAGCAGCGGCTTCAGGGCGGCGACCGCCTGCGTCAGCGGAATCTGGTCGGCCAGCAGGCCTTCGTCGAAGAGCCCGCCATCGCCGGCGCGATGCTGCAGCGGGATGTAGCAGGCCCGGCCGGGCGCGACCGCGAGCGAGATGCCGACGAGATCGGCCTGCATGGCGTCGAGCGAGTTGGTCTCGGTGTCGAGAGCGACATGGCCGACCTCGGAAGCCCAGCCGATCCAGCGCTCGAGATCGGCGAGCGTGCGCACGCATTCGTATTTCGAGCGATCGATCTTGCCGGCGATCGCCTCGTTCTTGCGGGCGCCAGCGAGATCGGCCGGCTTCAGCCAGCCGTCTTCGCCAGCAGGGGCGCCTGCAACAGCGGCAGCAGGCGCAGGAGATGTCGC
The DNA here is from genome assembly GCF_058800455.1 of Allobosea sp. GW822-FHT05A11. Lineage (NCBI taxonomy): Bacteria > Pseudomonadati > Pseudomonadota > Alphaproteobacteria > Hyphomicrobiales > Alloboseaceae > Allobosea > Allobosea sp. GW822-FHT05A11. Next base: position 316,428 of record NZ_JBXAMI010000006.1, read on the forward strand.
AAGAGCCAAGCCGGGAGCCGCATCCTCGGCGGCATCGGCACCGACATAGAGCGCCTTCAGCTCCGCCGCGCGCGCGCCGCCCGGAGCCAGCTCCGGATCGGCATCGACGGCGCCGACATCGGCCTCATAGGCCTCGGCGACGCGCTTGGTGATGGTGGTGAACTCCATCGCCTTGAGGAAGGCGATAAGCTTCGCCGGATCGGGCTGCTCCAGCGTCAGGTTCTCCAGCGGCGTCTCGACCTTCACGTCGTCGACGAGGCTGACGAGCTTGTGGGAGATGCGGACCTTCTCGATCACCTCGGGATTGGTCAGCGTCTCCCGGCGCTTCGGCTGCTTGATCTCGCCGGCGCGCGCCAGCAGGGTTTCGAGATCGCCGTATTCGCCGATGAGCTGGGCCGCCGTCTTGATGCCGATGCCCGGCGCGCCCGGCACGTTGTCGGTGGCGTCGCCGGCCAGCGCCTGCACGTCGGTGACCTTCTCGGGCATGACGCCGAAATACTCGACGACCTCGGGCTCGCCGATGCGGCGCTCGGCCCGGAAGCCGGCGCCCTTCTTCTGGTCGCCGGAGGCGGGATCGTACATCGCGACGCCCGGCTTGACGAGCTGCATCAGGTCCTTGTCGGCGGAAACGATCAGCACGTCGGCGCCGGCCTCGCGGGCCTGTTTCGCATAGGTCGCGATCAGGTCGTCGGCCTCGTAGACATCCTGCTCGACCGGGATCAGGCCGAAGGCGCGCACCGCCTCGCGCATCAGCGGGAACTGGGGAATGAGATCGGGCGGCGGATCGGAGCGGTTGCCCTTGTAGGCCGGATAGATCGCCTTGCGGAACGAGTTCTCCGACTTGTCGAAGACGATGGCGAGATGGGTCGGCCGGACGCCGAGCACGCCCTCGCGCACGAACTGGAAGAGCTTCGTCGCGAACAGCCGAACCGCACCCGAGGGCAGCCCGTCCGAGCGGGCATTGTATTTCCGGTCCTGGTTGATCGACTGGAAATAGGCCCGGAAGATGAAGTTCGAGCCGTCGACCAGGAAGAGGTGGTCGCCGGGCTTCAGGGCGGGGGCGGTCGTGGTTGTCTCGCTCATGGCGCGGACCATAAGCGGGCGGGCGCGAGCGGTCCATGGGCTGCGCGGCGGCGGGTGCTCAAAGCTGTCAGGAATGAGAGGCCCCGCCGGAATCGCGGCGTCATGCGCGCCCTTGTGGCGAGCATCCGCGTCTTGAACACGCGCACTTGACCCGCGAAGACGTGGATGGCCGGGACAAGCCCGGCCATGATGGCAATGGCTGCGCTTCCGACTACTTCGTGATCGTATCGATCTCCGCCAGATCCTCTGCCGTCAGCGCCCAGTCGGCGGCCTTGACGTTGGCGGCGACCTGCTCCGGCTTGGTCGCGCCGGCGATGACGCTCGACACCACCGGTCGCGCCGCCAGCCAGGAGAAGGCCAGTTCGACCAGCGTATGGCCGCGCTGCTCGGCGAAGGCGGTCAGCCCCTCGATCCGGCGCCAGTTATCCGCGCTGAAGATCTCGTCGGCGCGCTGCGGCAGCTTGCTCAGGCGCGCGCCTTCCGGCATCGCCGCGCCGCGCTTGTACTTGCCGGTGAGAGCGCCGTTGGCGAGCGGGAAATAGGGCAGCAGGCCCATGCCGTAATGCGCGATGGCCGGGATCAGGTCCGCCTCGGCGCCGCGCTTCAGCAGGCTGTACTCGTCTTGCGCCGAGGCGAAGCCGGGAATGCCGAGATCGCGCGCCGTCCACTGCGCATCCGCGACCTGCCAGGCGACGACGTTCGAGCAGCCGATATAGCGGACCTTGCCCTGGCGGACGAGGTCGTCCATGGCGCGCAGGGTCTCCTCGATCGGCGTCAGCGGGTCCGGCCGGTGGAGCTGATAGAGATCGAGCCAGTCGGTCTTGAGGCGCCGGAGCGAATCCTCGACCGCGTTCATGATGTAGCGGCGCGAACCGCCCTTCATCACGCCCTCAGTATCCATGTCCATGCCGAACTTGCTGGCGAGCACGATCTGCTTGCGGCGCGCGCCCAGCACCTCGCCCAAAGCCGTCTCGGAGCCGCCGCGCTCGCCATAGATGTCGGCGGTATCGAACAGGGTGATGCCATGCTCGATCGCGGCATCGACGACCTTGCGCGTCGCGTCGAGATCGATGCGGCCACCGAAATTGTTGCAGCCGAGCCCGACGAGCGAGACGCGCAGGCCGGAGCGGCCGAGATTGCGGAATTGCATGGTGGTGATCCTTCCCCTTTCGCATCGGACCGAAAAGTGGCCCCACTTTTCGGAAAAATCCGATGCGACAACATTTTGATCGATCATCGTGACCGCGTCCGGCCGGACGCGCGATGATCGAGAGGCGGGCAGAGGATCAGAGCGAACGGTCGAGGGCAATCGCCCAGTGCGTCATCCGCGGGCTGCGCTCAGCGCAGACCCGAAACGAAAATGCCCGGGCTCTCGCCCGGGCATCTGAACTCAGGCCACTTCGGCCTTCTGCTTCTGCGAGCGCTTGCGCTCGTTCGGGTCGAGGATGCCCTTGCGCAGGCGGATCGACTTCGGCGTGACCTCGACGAGCTCGTCGTCGTCGATCCAGGCGAGCGAACGCTCCAGCGTCATCCGGATCGGCGGGGTCAGGCGCACCGCCTCGTCCTTCGAGGTCGTGCGGATGTTGGTGAGCTTCTTGCCCTTGAGCACGTTCACCTCGAGATCGTTCTCGCGGGTGTGCTCGCCGACGATCATGCCCTGATAGACCTTCCAGCCCGGCTCGATCATCATCGGGCCGCGGTCTTCCAGATTCCAGAGAGCGTAGGCCACGGCTTCGCCGGTCTCCATCGCGATCAACACGCCGTTGCGACGCCCACCGATCTCGCCCTTGTAGGGCAGGTAGTCATGGAACAGCCGGTTCATGATCGCGGTGCCGCGCGTGTCGGTCAGCAACTCGCCCTGATAGCCGATCAGGCCGCGGGTCGGAGCGTGGAAGACCAGGCGCAGGCGATTGCCGCCGGACGGACGCATCTCCAGCATGTCGGCCTTGCGCTCTGACATCTTCTGCACGACGACGCCGGAATGCTCCTCGTCGACGTCGATCACGACCTCCTCGATCGGCTCCAGCAGCTGGCCGTCCTCGCCGCGCTTCAGCACGACGCGGGGGCGGGAGACGCCAAGCTCGAAGCCCTCGCGGCGCATCGTCTCGATCAGGATCGCGAGCTGCAATTCGCCACGGCCGGAGACGATGTAGCTGTCCTTGTCGGAGGCTTCCTCGATCTTCAGCGCGACATTACCCTCGGCCTCCTTGAACAGGCGGTCGCGGATGACGCGGGTGGTGACCTTGTCGCCCTCGGTGCCGGCGAGCGGGGAATCATTGACCATGAAGGTCATCGACACCGTCGGCGGATCGATCGGCTGCGCCTTGATCGGGGTGTCGACCGAGGGGTCGCAGAAGGTATCGGCGACGGAACCCTTCACGAGGCCCGCGATCGAGACGATGTCGCCGGCGACCGCTTCCTCGATCGGCTGACGCTCGAGGCCGCGGAAGGCCAGGATCTTCGAGATGCGGCCGGTCTCGACGGTCGAGCCGTCGCCGGAGAGCACCTTGATCGTCTGGTTCGGCTTGGCCGTGCCCGAGGTGACGCGGCCGGTGATGATGCGGCCGAGATAGGGATTGGCCTCCAGCAGCGTGCCGATCATGCGGAACGGGCCTTCCTCGACCTTGGGCTCCGGCACATGGGAGAGGATGAGATCGTACATCGGCGCGAGGCCGTTATCCTGCGGACCTTCCGGCGAATGGGCCATCCAGCCCTGCTTGCCCGAGCCGTAGAGGATCGGGAAGTCGAGCTGCTCGTCGGTGGCGTCGAGCGCGGCGAAGAGGTCGAAGACCTCGTTGATGACCTCGGTGGTGCGGGCGTCGGGCTTGTCGACCTTGTTGATCGCCACGATCGGACGAAGGCCGAGCTTCAGCGCCTTGGAGACCACGAACTTGGTCTGCGGCATCGGGCCCTCGGCCGCATCGACCAGCACGATGGCCGAGTCGACCATGTTCAGGATGCGCTCGACCTCGCCGCCGAAATCGGCGTGGCCTGGGGTGTCGACGATGTTGATGCGCGTATCCTTCCAGACGACCGAGGTCGCCTTGGCCAGGATGGTGATGCCGCGCTCCTTCTCGAGGTCGTTGGAATCCATCACACGCTCGATGACGCGCTGGTTGTCGCGGTAAGTGCCGGACTGCTGCAAAAGCTTGTCGACGAGCGTGGTCTTGCCATGGTCGACGTGCGCGATGATGGCGATGTTGCGCATGGACATGCGGGTCTGGGCCTTGCTTTCAAGGCCACGAGCCGGTCTGGAGCGATGCCCCGCCGGCGCAGCCTGTTTCACGTGAATCTGGAATTCGTTGCGCTGCACATAAACGCTGGCGGGCTTTTCGGCAACCGCAGACGCTGCCGAAAAGTAAATGCGTTCAAGCTTCCGCCAGCGCCCGCTGCCGTTCGGCGACGGCCCGGCCGACCTGATCGATGACGAGGCGATAGGCTGCGAGCGCCGCCGTATCGAGGTCACCCTTGGCATAGTCGGCCAATACGCGCGTCAGGATCTGGTCGGCCTCGCGGCCGAGCCGGGTCAGTTCGGCCTCGTCCTCGCAGGCGCGGATCACGGCCAGAAGCGCCAGCAATTCGTCGAGGCCCGACATGGCGCGCCGGCGCCGGTTGGCGCTCTCGCGCCCGAGCAGCGCGGCGCCGCCCGTGCCCACCGCCGAGAGCGCCATGGCCCCGATATAGAACCAGTCGCCATAGCGATCGAAGAAGGTCTCCTGCTCGCCATCGATATAGGCGGCGGCGCCCGAATGGACCGGCAGCGGCGCGTCCTTGTCGGTCGAGGGCGTCTCCAGCGCCTGCACGGCGGGCAGTTCCGCCGCCAGCGTCAGGCGCAGGCCGAGGATGTCCTTGGTCAGCTCACCGACGAGATTGTCGTCCAGGCTCTGCGCTGCGACGAGGCGCGAGGTGATCGCGATGGTCGGCAGGCTCTCGGCCGGGCGCGGCGGGTCGCCGCCGAGCGCGCCACGCACGATCTCGCCGGATTCGATCGCACGGTAATGCAAGGCGAGCGCATCGGCCTCGCGAACCGGGATCAGGACGGGATCGTTGCCCCAGGCTTCGCGCAAACGGCGCAGGCCGCCATTATTGGTATGGGAGCCGACGGCGCCGATCGAGAAGAAGACGTCGATGCGCTTCTCTCTCGCCACCGGCACGATCTCCTCCTGGGTCAGGCCGAGAATCTCGACCTCGTCTGGCCGGACCTCGTATTGCGCCAGCACCCGTTTCAGCAGCGCGACGTTGCCGGCAGGATTGCGGGCGACGCCGACCCTGCGGCCGCGCAGATCGGCGATACGGGTGATCGCGGTCTCGGCCCTGGTGATGAAGAAGGGATAGGTCCGGCGGGTGATCAGAACCGTATCGGCGGTCGAGGGCATGGCGATGTCGGCGCGCAGCATGGCGAGATCAGCCTGCCCGGCATCGATCCGCTTGGCGCTGTCCTCGGAACCTTCCGTCAGGACGAGCCGCAGGCGCACGGAGGCCTTGTCGCGGTTCAGGCCCTGCACGAAGGCCGCGGCCATGCGCGCATCCTCGGAGCCGAGCGGCCCGACGGCGAGGCGCAAGGTCCGCGGCTGGCCGACATAATAGAACGCCGCCGCGACGAGGCCGGAGACGGCGAGCAGCCCCGCCACCATCGCCAGCCCGCGCCTGCCCATGCCAAGCCGGATCAATCAACAGCCCCCTTGTTCGTCCATGCCAGCATGGCTTCCTTCGCCATCATGTCGCAAGTACGGCATGCACCGGCGAACGGACCGTGCTAAACGCCGGGCCATGTCCAATGGTTCGCCCTTCCTGATCAAGATCTGCGGTCTCTCGACGCCCGAGACGCTGGAGGCTGCGCTCGCGGCCGGCGCCGACATGATCGGGCTCAACTTCCATCCGAAAAGTCCGCGCTACGTCACGCTGGAGCGCGCGAAAGAACTGGCGGCGATCGCCCGCGGCAAGACGGAAATCGTCGCGCTCGTCGTCGACTGGAGCGAAGGGCAGGCAGCGGAGCTCGCCGAGGCGCTGAAGCCCGAGTGGTTCCAGTTCCACGGTCGCGAGACGCTCGAACAGACCGCCGCGCTGCGCCGCGCCGTCGGCCGGCCGGTGATGAAGGCGCTCGGCATCGCCACGGCGGAAGACCTGAAGGCCGTCGCCGGTTATCGCGATGCCGCCGATCTCATCCTGCTCGACGCCAAGCCGCCGAAGGACGCGGCCTTCCCCGGCGGGCATGGCAAGCCCTTCGACTGGGCGCTGCTCGCCGGCCTCGACCCTTCCCAGCGCTTCATGCTATCGGGCGGGCTCGATCCGGCCAATGTCGCTCATGCCATCGGCATAACCCGGCCGGCGGGCGTCGATGTCTCCTCGGGCGTCGAAAGTGCGCCGGGGATCAAGGATCCCGACCGGATCGCGAAATTCATCGCATCGGCCCGCAAGGCCGCGGCGGCACTGCAAGAAGGTTTGACGGCATGAACGCCCCCTCGACCCCGAACAGCTATCGCAACGGCCCCGACGAGAACGGCCGCTTCGGCCTGTTCGGCGGCCGCTTCGTCGCGGAAACGCTGATGCCGCTGATCCTGGAGTTGGAGGAGGCCTATAACGCGGCCAAGGCCGACCCGGCCTATCACGCCGAGATGACCGCCGGGCTGAAGCATTATGTCGGCCGGCCCTCGCCGCTCTATCTCGCCGAGCGGCTGACAGACCATTTCGGCGGCGCCAAGGTCTACCTGAAGCGCGAGGAGCTGAACCATACCGGCTCCCACAAGGTGAACAACGTGCTCGGCCAGATCCTGCTGGCACGGCGCATGGGCAAGAAGCGCATCATCGCCGAGACCGGCGCCGGCCAGCACGGCGTCGCCACCGCGACGCTCTGCGCCCGCTACGGGCTGGAGTGCATCGTCTACATGGGCGCGGTCGACGTCGCCCGGCAGGCGCCCAACGTCTTCCGCATGCAGATGCTCGGCGCCACCGTCGTCCCGGTCGAATCCGGCACCAAGACGCTGAAGGATGCGATGAACGAGGCCCTGCGCGACTGGGTGACCAATGTCGCGACGACCTTCTACTGCATCGGCACGGTCGCCGGCCCGCATCCCTATCCGGCGATGGTGCGCGACTTCCAGTCGATCATCGGCAAGGAAACCCGCGAGCAGATGCAGGAGGCCGAAGGCCGCCTTCCCGATTCGCTGATCGCCTGCATCGGCGGCGGCTCGAACGCGATGGGGCTGTTCCATCCCTTCCTCGACGACGCATCCGTCGAGATCTACGGCGTCGAGGCCGCCGGCCACGGCATCCCGAGCGGCCAGCATGCGGCCTCGCTGACCGGCGGACGCCCCGGCGTGCTGCACGGCAACCGCACCTTCCTGCTGATGGACGACGACGGCCAGATCAAGGACGCCCATTCGATCTCGGCCGGGCTCGACTATCCCGGCATCGGCCCGGAGCATTCCTGGCTGCACGATGTCGGCCGGGCGACCTATCTCTCGGCCACCGACGAGGAGGCGCTGGAGGCGTTCCAGCTCATCTCAAAGTTGGAAGGGATTATCCCGGCGCTGGAAAGCGCGCATGCGCTCGCCCGCGTCGCCGAGCTCGCCCCGCAGAAGCCGAAGGACCATCTGATGGTGGTCAATCTCTCCGGCCGCGGCGACAAGGACATCCCGCAGGTCGCGGAGATCCTGGCGGCGCGCTGACGCTCGCATGGACACCTAAAGTTCCAGGCACGCGGCTCTCGACTCTCTGCTCCATAGCAGCAACCATGGGTTGCTTCCGGCGCCTCCGCGCCGGGCATCGTCGCGTGGAGCGGGACCGGGGCCAATGGGGGGCAGCGGTAACGACGACCGTCCGATCGGGCGCGGGTCGGCCTCAGCCGGCCTGCCGATCGAACTCGCCTTCCTGACGCGGCATGGCCTGGCGCCCTCGCTTCTCGCGCGTGCGGCCGAAACATCCCGCCGCAACCGCAGCGAGCCCGCCCGCGAAGCGATCGCGCTCGGTCTGATCGGCGAAGCCGAGCTTTATCGCGCGCTCGCGGCCGAGCTGGGCCTCGCCTTCCTGCCGCAGCCGCCGCCCCTGCGACCCGGCGGCGGGCATGATGCGATCCTGCGGCAAGGCATCGCGCCGACCGTCGACGACAGGCGCTTTCGCTTCATCCTCGCGCCCGAGGGCCCGGCGCTGCGGCGGATGCTCGAAGCCGGGCCGCGCCATCGCGGCGATATCGCGGTGACGACACCGCGCCGCTTCGCCGGAGCCCTGCGCCAGAGCAATGCCGAGACCCTGGCGGAGCATACGGCCGGGCTCGACCCTGCCGGTCTCGCGCGGGAGAGCGCCCGCACCGGCGCCAGCCGCGGCCAGGTGATCGCAGCCGGCGGCGGTGTCGCCGCTGCCGCACTCGGCGGCGTCTTCGCCCCGCTCCAAACCTTCTTCGCGCTTGCGCTCCTGCTCGGCCCGTTCTTCCTCGGGCTCATCCTGCTGCGTCTTGCGGCGGCGATCGAACGCTCGGCGCCCGATCTCTGGCACAGCCATCGCTGGCGGATCGACGAATCCCGCCTGCCCGCCTACACCGTCGCGGTACCGCTCTACCGCGAGCTCCCTGTGCTCCGGCAATTGACGGATGCGCTCGGCGCCCTCGACTATCCCCCGGCCAAGCTCGATATCCGCCTGATGATCGAAGCCGACGATATCGGGATGCGCAGCACGCTGGCGCGGATGGCGCTGCCGCCGCATTTTTCCGTGACGGTCGTTCCGCCGGGCTTTCCGCGCACCAAGCCGCGTGCGCTCAACCTGGCGCTGCTCGAGGCACGCGGCACGTTCTTCACGATCTTCGACGCCGAGGACATTCCCGATCCGCAGCAACTGCGCATGGCGGCGGCGCGCTTCCTCGGTGGTCCGCAGGAGCTCGGCTGCCTGCAGGCCAGACTCGTGATCGACCATGCCGAGGAAGGCGTGCTTCCCGCCCTGTTCGCGCTGGAATATGCGGGGTTGTTCGATGTGCTCAATCCCGGCCTGCTGCAATTCCGGTTGCCGATCATGCTGGGTGGGACCTCGAACCATTTCCGCACCGAGGCGCTGCGCGCGGTCGGCGGCTGGGATGCCTGGAACGTGACGGAGGACGCCGATCTCGGCTTCAGGCTGGTGCGCGCCGGCTACCGCATCGGCGACCTGCCCTCGAACACCCGCGAGGAGGCGCCCATCACCATCCCGGCCTGGCTCAAGCAGCGCTCGCGCTGGATCAAGGGCTATATCCAGACGCTGGTGACGCATTCCCGCGCCCCTTTGCGCCTGATGCGCGAAGCCGGGATGGCTGCGACCTTCGCCTTCCTGTCGCTGGTCTTCGGCACCGTCGCCACGGCGCTCGGCTATCCCGCCTTCGCCGTCGCCGCGCTGATCGCCTATTGGGACGGCTCCCTGTTCGAGCCGGTGGGCACCGTCGCCACCCTGACTTCGACCATCGCGCTCGGCATCTGGATTCTGGGCAGCGTCGCGCTGTTCATGCCGCCGATCGTCGGCGCCCTGCGCCGGGGCGCTCCGGGCCTATTGCTGCTCGTGCCGCTGCTGCCGCTCTATTACGCGCTGGTCTCGGCGGCGGCCTGGATGGCGCTCTACGAGTATTTCAACCAACGTTTCGCCTGGAACAAGACGGAGCACGGGCTGGCGCACCGACCGGCGCCCATCGAAGCCAATCAGGAGTGACGCAGCCATTCCGCCGCCGCCTGCGCCGGAGGCTGCTCGATATTGAAGGCACCGACGAAACTGCCGTCCTTGCCCATCAGATAGACCAGGGCGGTATGGTCCATCGTGTAGTCGCCATCCTTGAGCGGCACCTTCTTGGCATAGGCGCGATAGGCCTTGATCACGGCATCGATGGCGGGACGATCGCCGCTCAGCCCGACGATGCGGGGATCGAAGGAGCCGAGATAGCTCTTCATCGCGTCCGGCGTGTCGCGCTCGGGATCGACCGTGATGAACAGGGCCTTGAGCCCCTTCGCCTTGGCGCCGTCACCGGCCGCCCGCAGTGCTTCCGATATCTCGAAAAGCTTGGTCGGGCAGATGTCGGGGCAATGGGTGAAACCGAAGAAGACCAGGAAGGGCGAGCCCTTCAGGTCGGTGTCGGAGAGCGGCTTGCCCTCCTGCGTCGTCAGCGTGAACGGGCCGCCGACGCTGGCCGTGCCGCTGCCACTGCCCTGGCGGCCCGGCGAGAAGGTCAGGATCGCGGCCGCAGCCAGCGCGAGCGCGCCGACGAGGAAGACGACGAGGGGGAGAACGAGTCGGCGGTTCACGAAAGACTTCCCGGGCAGGCGGCCGCAGCCGCTAGAAGCAAGCGACGATGGCGGCGATCAGGCCGTCGGTGAAGAGCCGGTCTCCCTCGCGCCACCAGAGCAGCAGGCCGGTGAGGAACAGGGCGAAGAAGCCTCCGCCGATCAGCATGAGGCCGAGACGGCTCGAAGAGCCGGCCTCCTTCTGCGTTGTCTCGTCTGCCTGCGACATGAGGCCAACCTATCGCCAGATCACGCCGCCCGGAAGCGGGCGCCGTGACGCAGGGTCTCACGATGCAGCGATGCGCCCCGGGTTGGGCACATCACGGAATTGGCCGGTGCCCCAGACTCACTTCACCGGGAAGGTCAGCGGCGAATAATCAGTAACCGGGCGCTTGATCCAGTCATTGCCGGGCGCTGCGGCTTCCGTCCGCTTCTGGCCTTCGTGGAGGCGCAGCGCGGCCGCCGGATAGTCCATGGTCAGGACGGTGCCGTCACGGACCACGAGCCTGCCGTCGACATAGACGCGGTCGACGGCCCGTTCGGCGGCGGCATAGACCATGCTGCGGACGGGGTCGCGGCGCGGCTGCATCATCGGGTGCTTGAGGTCGACCATGACGAGGTCGGCCTTGCAGCCTGCTTCCAGCCGCCCGATATCGTCGCGGCCGAGCGCAGCGGCGCCGGCCGTGGTCGCGGCCTCGAAGATGTCGGTGGTGGTGAGCGTGCGCGGGTTCTCCGCCATCATCCGGGCGACGTAGCCGACATGGCGCATCTCCTCGAGCATGTTGTGCGGATAGGTGTCGGTGCCCATGCCGATCCGGACGCCGGCGCGGCGATAGCGCCCGAAATCGTCGAGCGCGATGCCCCGGCGCATGAAGACCGTCGGACAATGGGCGACGATCGTGTCGGTCTCGGCCAGCAGCGCAAGATCGCGGCGGCTGTGCCAGGCGACGCGCGGGTAGTCGTCGAGGAAGATGCCGTGACCGACGATGCTGGTCGCGCCGAGCACGCCGAGCTTCTCCAGCCACTGGATCGGCGTCACGCCATGACGGCGGGTGATCTCGTGGAACTCGACCGTCGACTGGGCCGCATGGATCTGCCAGGGCAGGCCACGGCGCTTGGCTTCGGCAAAGCTGTCCTTGATGAGGCCTTCGCTGCAGGTGTCGATCTGCGCGGGGCAGACCATGCCGAAGAGACGGCCTGACGGATGCTTCTGCGCCTGCTCGATGACGTCGAATGCGGTCGCCATGGCCACGGCGCCAGCCTTCTCGTCCCACTCGTATTCGACGACATGGCCGTTCTTCGTGTACCAGCGGGCCGAGCGGAACATCGGCGAGACGCAGACGCGCAGACCGCTATTGGCGGCGAGATCGAGCCAGCCGGGATGGGCGACCGAGAGATCGGCGAGCGTGGTCACGCCGGAGAGCAGCAGTTCCGAATAGGCGACCTGCACGCAGTCCGGCACCGCCTCGGCATCGGGCCGCAGGATCGGCATGAACTCGTAGAGCGAGGAATTATAGAGCGCGGGCGAGCCGAGCTCGTCGAGGAAGCCCTTGTTCAGCGCCTCGCTCGAGGGATGCGAATGGATGTTGACGAGGCCGGGCATGACCATGCGGCCGCTGCCGTCGACGGTCTCGTCAGCCTGGCCCTCGTAGCGCGGCCCGACATAAAGCAGCGTGCCGTCCTCGAAGGCGACATCGGCACCATGCAGATAGACGTGCTGGCCGGCCTCGGCATCCCAGGCGACAACGATGTCGGCATTCTTGATGACCGTGATCGTCATGATGTTTCCCTTCCTCCCACAGGCATAGAAAAAGCGCCGCGCGGCTCACACCGCGCGGCGCCCAAGAAACTCAGCGCTTCAGCTTGAGATCGAGCCCCTTGTAGAGGCCGGCTCCATACAGGCCGTGGGCACGTACGCCCTCAACCCGGTCGGTCGCGACGACCCAGAGCGGCTGCGAAGACAGCGGCACCCAGACATTCGCCTCGGTGAGCTGGGTCTGGACCTCGGCCAGTGCCTGCTTGCGCTTGTCGGCGTCGGTGGCCATCGACGCAGCCTTGAGCAGTTCGTCCGTCTTGGGATTCTTCCAGTTCATCCGGTTCGGGGTCGGGGCCTGCTGGCTGCGGAAATAGAGGCTCATCGCCTCCGTCGCGGTCACATAAGGATAGGACATCAGGAAGGCGTCGAATTCCTGTGTCGCCAGCTTGCCCCAGGCGACGGTGGCGTCCCAGAGCTGGATCTTCATGTCGATGCCGACTTTTCGCAGATCGGCCTGCATCGCCTCGGAGATGCGCGGGTTGTCGCTGTTGCGGATGCCGTAGACGGTGAAGCTCGCCTTCTCGCCATCCTTCTCCCGGATGCCGTCGGCGCCCATCTTCCAGCCGGCGTCTTCCAGCAGCTTGGCGGCCGCTTTCGGATCGTGCTTCGGCATTATCTTGGCCGAATCTTTATCGTAGTCGACCACGGCGGGATTGAGCAGGGAGGGGAGGCTCCTGCCTTTGCCGAAATAGATCGCCTTGGCGATCGCTTCCTTGTCGACCGCCATATTGGCGGCCTCGCGGATCGCCTTGTCCTTTACCACCGGCTTGTCGACCTTGAAGCCCATGAAGACGTCGTAGATGTAGTTGTCCTGCCGCTGCACCGTCATGCCGGGGATACGCTGCATCGTGTCGAGCGCGATATAGGGCATGTAATAAGTCACGTCGGCCTGCTTGGCCTGGATCGCGGCCATCAGCGTGTTGGTCTCGGGAATGACCTTCCAGACGATGTCGTCAACCTGCGGCTTCGGATCCTTGTAGATCGGCGGGCCCCAGGAATAATGCGGGTTCTTCTTGAGCACGAGCTCCTGGCGCGGGGTCCATTTCGACCAGCAATAGGGGCCGGTGCCGTTGAAGCCCTGCACGCCGAAATTCGGACCGAGCTTCTCGACGGTCGCCTTGTCGACCACCGAGGCGAAGGAGAGCGCGAGCTGGAACATCAGGTCGCTATAGGGCTCTTTCAGTTCGTAGATCAGCGTGGAATCGCCGTCGGCACGGATGTCCTTGACCGGGCCGGCGCGGAAGGAGACCGGCGACTTGTTGGCCGGGTCGATCCAGCGCTTCAGTGAATAGACGACGTCGTCGATCGTCATCGGCCTACCGTCGCAGAACTTCACGTCCTTGCGGATCTTGAAGGTGTAGGTCAGGCCATCCGGCGAGATCGTCCAGCTCTCGGCGAGGCCGGGCTTGATCGTCTTCATGTCGAAATCGACCGTCACCAGCGTGTCGGCGAGCATGTACATGACCTCGGCCGCCGCCGTCGCGGTGGTCCGGATCGGATCGTAGTTGTCGGCGTCGATGACGCGCAGGATCGTGAGCGGCGCCTTCTGCTGGGCGACAGCCGGCACAGCCGCGAAGGCCGCGGCGGCCGCACCCGCGAGAAGCAGAGTTGACAGTTTCAGCATCGAGCAAATCCCCTTTGTCGCTTCTTGGTTGATATCCGCTGCTATTTGCGCAGCTTCGGATCGAGGGCGTCCCGCAGGGAATCGCCGAGCACGTTGAAGGCGAGCACCACCGCGAAGATCACCAGGCTCGGCAGAACCGAGACATGCGGCGCGAAGAACAGGAAGTTCCGCCCGTCCGCCGCCATGGCTCCAAGCTCCGCCGTCGGCGGCTGGGCGCCCAGGCCCAGGAAGGACAGCGCCGCACCGAGCAGGATGACCTGGCCGAAGCGCAGGGTGATGAAGACGAACATCGCCGAGAGGCAGTTCGGCAGGACATAGCCCAGGATGATGCGCAGATCGCTGAGACCGAGCGAGCGCGCCGCCTCGATATAGCCCTGCTGCAGCACGACCAGCGCCGACCCGCGGACCACGCGCGCCATCAGCGGCACAGTCGCGATCGTGAGCGCGATGATCACCGCCGGCAGGCCCGGCCCGAAGATCGCGGCGATGGCCAGGCCGAACAGGATCGCGGGGAAGGACAGCAGGATATCCATGAACCGCATCAGCACGCCCGAAGCCTTCGGATAATAGGCGGCGGAGAAGCCGATGATGCCGCCGATCGTGCAGCCGAAGACGACGGAGGCGAGGCCCATCAGCAAGCTCGTGCGCAGTCCGAAGAGCAGGCGCGTGATCATGTTGCGGCCCTGCCCGTCGGTGCCGAGCAGGCCCATCTCGCCCGGCGGCTTCAGCGTGTTGGCGAGGTCGTTGCCGAAGGGGTCGGTCGGCGCGAGCCAGGGCGCGAAGGCCGCGCAGAGGATGGCGAGGACGACGAGCGCCAGCGCGACGCAGGAGCCTGCATCGGAGAGCAGCATCCGGAACACGGTCTTCCGGCGGACGGGCGCGGCGGCGGCAACGCTGACGGCAGCTTCGACCGTCTTGGCGCCGGGCTGGAGCGCATCGCGTTCGAGCTTCATGGGAGAGCCCATCAGGTGCCCCTCACGCGCGGGTCGAGCACGGCATAGAGGACGTCCACCGCGAGATTGACCAGGATGAAGCCGAGCGAGAGCATGATGATCGTGCCCTGCGCCATCGGCAGGTCGCTGGACAGGATGGCGCCGACCGCGAGCCGGCCGATGCCCGGCCAGGAAAACACGGTTTCGGTGACGACGGCGCCGCCGAGCAGGAAGCCGATCTGCAGGCCGATCAGCGTGACGACCGGGACCAGCGCATTGCGCAGAGTGTGGCGCAGCACGACCGTGATCTCACCGAGGCCCTTGGCACGGGCGGTGCGTACATGGTCGGCGCCGAGTTCGTCGAGCACCGAGGTGCGGGTCATGCGGGCGACCGGGCCGACGAAGACGCCGCCGAGCGTGATCGCGGGCAGAATGATCCCCTGGATGCCCTCCCAGGTCCAGAGCGGGCCGGTGCGGCCGGTGAAGGGCAGGATCGGATAATAGAAGCCGAAGAGCCAGATCAGCCCGAGGCCGAGGAAGAAGACCGGCAGTGAGACACCGGCGACCGAGACCGCCATGATCGCGCGGTCGATCAGCGAGCCCCGATAATAGGCGCCGACCGTGCCGAGGAACATGCCGAGCGGGATCGCCCAGACCAGCGAGGCCAGCATCAATTCGAGCGTCGGGCCGATGGTGTTGCCGAGTTCCTGCGTGACCGGGACATTGTTGATGATGGAGACGCCGAGATCGCCCTGGGCCAGGCGCCCGATATAGATGGCGAACTGCTTCCAGAGCGGCTGGTTGAGCCCAAGCTCCTGGCGAATGGCCTCGACCACATCCTGCGTCGCCATCGGGCCGGCCCGGACCTGGGCCGGGTCCGTCGGCACCACTTGCATCAGCAGGAAGCCGATCAGCAGCACGCCGAACAGCACCGGCAGGACGAGAAGCAGCCTTTGCAGCGTATGCCGCAGCATGAAGGGCGCCTCCCTATTGCGCGGCGGCTGCGAGCTGGCCGTGGCGGTCGAAGACCACCGCGCCGCCAAGCAGGGTCAGGTCGCAACGCACGTCGTTCTCGACCTCACCGACAGGGATCGCGAAGATGTCGTGCGAGAGCACGGCGATGTCGGCGAGCTGGCCCGGAACGAGCCGGCCGACCCTGTCCTCGGCGAACTGGGTATAGGCGCCGAGCAGCGTATAGGCGTGCACCGCCTCCTCCATGCTCAGCTTCTCGGCACCGCCGATCTCGGTATGGCGCTTGGTCTGGCGGGTGACCATGGTGAAGAGGTTCTTGAACGGATCGGTGGCGCAGACCGGCGCATCCGAGCTCGCCGCCGCATGCAGGCCGCCATCGAGCCATTTGCGCATCGGATAGGAAGCGCCGGCACGCTCCTCGCCAAGATTGATCACGTAGAGATCGCCGAATTCGTAGATGAAGGCCGGCTGCGGCACCGGGTCGATGCCGGCAGCGGCCATGCGGGCGAGCTGACCGTCGGTGAGGAAGCCGCAATGCTCGATGCGGTGGCGGCGCCCCTTGATCGGGTGCTCGGGGCTGTCGGCCTTCTCCATGCCGGAGAGCACCTGCTCGATGGCGGCATCGCCGATCGCGTGGATGGCGAGCTGGTAGCCGAGCTCATGGTAGTGCCGGAGATAGCCGTGCATCGCCGCGTCGGAATAGATGAAGATGCCGCGATTATCGGGGTCGCCGACGAGGTAGGGCTCGCTCATCGCGGCAGTCAGGCCGCCGGCACTACCGTCACCGAAGACCTTCATCGCGCCATAGCGCAAAAGGCCGGTTTCGCGGCCGAAGCGGTAGCCCGCCGCATGGGCCTCGTCACCGATGCCGTCGGCGTTGCCGTAGATGCAGACCCAGGTGCGGACCGGCAGCGTGCCGGCGCGCGCGACCTCCTCATAGGCCTCGATCTCGGCCATACCGGCGCCCATGCCGACGCCGGCATCCATCACGCTGGTGAAGCCCTGCGCCAGCATGTAGTGCCCGGCCTTCTCGATCGCGGCCTTGAGCTCGGCGGCGCTCGGGCGCGGCATCGCCTGGACGATCAGGCGCATGGCGCTCTCTGCCAGCAGGCCGGTGAGCTTGTTGTCGCGACGCTCGATCAGGCCGCCATCGGGGCTCGGCGTGTTGTGGCCGATGCCGGCCGCCGCCATGGCCCGGCTGTTGACGACGCCGACATGGCCGCAGGTGCGCTTGATATAGACGGGATTGTCGGGCGAAACGCGGTCGAGTTCCTCCGCCGTCGGGTGGCGGGCCTCAGTGAGTTCGTTATGGTCGTAGCCACGACCGGTGACCCATTCGCCGGGCTTCTTGCCCTTGACCGCCACGGCGATGCGACGCAGGACCTCGTCGATGCTGTTGACGCCTTCCTCGGGGCGCAGATTGACCTCGCTCATGGCGAGACCGAGCGGCAGCAGATGCATATGCGCGTCGTTGAGGCCGGGAATGGCGACGCGGCCGGCGAGATCGACGACCTGGGTATCCGGTCCCTGGAGTGCGGCGATCTCGGCGGCCGAACCCGCAGCCAGCACCTTGCCTCCGCCGATCGCCAGGGCTTCCGCGAAGCCTTCCGCCAAGCCGCAGAAGATGCGGCCATTCAACAAAACGGTCTCGGCTTGCGTCATCGCCCGGATTACCCTGCTTTCCCTGTTGAATTCTCGCCGCGAGGCATTGGCGAGGCGATAGTCTTCGGCAAGCATCTCCCGTGCCATGAACGCGACAATGCGCGCCCATGCGGCCCTATCGTATCGAATGGGGGATTTAGTCTGGACGGTGTGCTTTTGACGCTAAAACTATGCCACTCCGCCTGTTCCCCATGACACTATTTTCTTATGGCTTTCCGGCAGCATTGCTCAGAATATTGAACATGGCAAGGGCCGCGCACAGGCGGGCCCTGCATGACGCGCAGGAAAGACAAGGCGCGCAGAATGGGGAAACGGAGCGACCATGAGCTTTGATGTCGGCGGAAGGCTGAAGGAAATCAGGCTGGCGGCCGGACTTTCCCAACGCGAGCTCGCGGCGCGCTCTGGCGTGACCCATAGCCTGATCTCGCTGATCGAGCAGAATCGCAACAGCCCGTCGGTCGCGTCGCTGCGCAAGATCCTCGACGGCATCCCGATGACCATGGTCAATTTTTTTGACGAGGCGCGAGCGCCGCGCGACAAGGTCTTCTTCGAGGCGCCGGACCTGCTCGACCTGACCTCGCGCCTGCACCAGGTCAATGGCGGCGAGAGCCGGGGACAGATGTCGTTCCGCCAGGTCGGGGATGCGCAGGCGCATAACCTGCAGATCCTGCACGAATCCTACGATCCCGGCGCCGATACCGGCATCGCCATGCTCAAGCACGATTCCCATGAAGGGGGGGTGGTGCTGTCGGGCGAACTGGAGGTCACGGTCGGCGACCAGATCAGGGTGCTCAAGCCGGGCGATGCCTATCTCTTCGACAGCCGCATTCCGCATCGCTACCGCAATATCGGGACGGAACGCTGCATCGTGGTCAGCGCCTGCACACCGCCCTATCTTTGAGACGACAGGAATCTGCGGCGCGATCAGCCTGCACCGCCTCGCCGCAGCAACCTTAGAATCCATTTAAACTATTGATATTATTTGATTTTACTCCCCGATTCGGATAAGGCTCGCCTCTTTCCAGAGGTCGAGATGCATATCGGTTCCAGCTCCGCACAGAGATCGGCCACGAGCCTGGAGCTGTTCTCGCGCAATCTCTCGCTCTCGGCCGGCACCTTCCTGATCCAGGAGGGCGAGCGGATCGTGGGCCCGATGCGGCCGGGGCTGAAGGTCGCCGTCATGCTCGAAGGGCGTCAGGCGCTCGAACTCGACGATCGCCCGGCCGTCGTCCTCGACGGACCGGCCATCCTCATCGCCGCCAATGGCGGCGAGCACATGCAGCAGCGCACCGGCCTTGCAGACGGCACCCTGCGCTGCGCGCTGATACAGTTCGACTTCGACTTCGTCGCGCGTGAATTCGGCCCCGACGTCGCAAAGGCCGCGCGCCTTGCCTGCTCCGACGGGGCGGGTTTCTGGGTGCGTCCGGCCGATGCTCCGATCCGGTCGCTGGCGCTGCAGATGGCGGAATGCCAGGTCGGGGAGGCGCTCCGCCCCCTCTATCTTGCCGGCAAGGCGCTGGAGCTCGGCGCGCTTGTGCTGGATCGGATGCTCGGCGAGCGCCCCACCCGCCCGGCCCGGCTCAACCCGCGCCTGCGCGAGCAGGTCCATGCCGCCCGCGACCGCCTGCTCGAAGCCCTGCGCGAGCCGCCCGGCCTGGCGGAGCTGGCGCGCGAAAGCGGCCTCAACCCGACCAAGCTGACCTCGGCCTTCCGGGCGGAATTCGGCGCCAGCGTCTTCGAGTACCTGCAGGAGCAGCGCCTGCAGCAGGCCTATGCGATGATCGCGAGCGGAGAGACCAGCATCGCCGTCGCCGCCTTCCAGGTCGGCTACAGCCCGGCCCATTTCTCCGGGCTGTTCCGCAAGCGTTTCGGCATCGCGCCCAGCGCGCTGCGCTGATTCCAGCGATGAATCCGCCGTCCCGCTCTTGCTTGGACGCGTTCGAAACGCGACCGAAAGAAATACTGCCGCGATCGAAAGCCAAGCGCGTTGCCGCCCTGGCAGCCTTCCTGAAAGAACCCCGGAGACGCGGCGCCAGAAGCGCCAGGGGCAGGAATACAGGCATGACCGGGATCAACAGCAGCAATCGCGCGATGGGGCGGGCCGGTGTGGCGCTGGCCGCTCTCCTCGTCGGCGGGGCGGGCACGGCGCTGGCGCAGGGCGCCGGGGCGACCCAGGCCGGCACGGCGATCGGCCTCGACACCATCGAGGTCCAGGGCGAGCGCGCCAGCGGCCCGGTCAACGGCTATGTCGCCCGCCGCAGCGACACCGCGACGAAGACCGACACGCCGATCATGGAGACGCCGCAATCGATCACGGTCGTCACCCGCGACCAGATGGACGACCAGGGCGCGACCACGGTCAGCCAGGCCCTGCGCTACAGCGCCGGCGTGCTCGGCGAGACGCGCCTGTCCTCGGGCGGCCGCTATGACAGCGTCTTCATCCGCGGCTTCGGTGGCGCCGGAACCGGCGCCGGCTTCGTCAACAATCTCGACGGCCTGCGCTACCTGCGCGGCGTCAACTTCCTCGTGCCCTCCTTCGAGCCCTGGGGTCTGGAGCGGGTCGAGGTGCTGCGTGGCCCGTCCTCGGTGGTGTTCGGGCAGGTCAAGCCCGGCGGCCTGGTCAACATGGTCAGCAAGCGCCCGCGCGACGAAAAGCACGGCGAGATCCAGCTCCGCATCGGCGAAAGGCAGCGGGCCGAGATGGCCTTCGATGTCGGCGGACCGATCGATCCGCAGAAGACCTGGCTCTATCGCGTGGTCGGCCTCGGCCGGACGGCCGATACCCAGGTCGACTACACGCAGGACCAGCGCATCTTCATCGCGCCCTCCGTCACCTATCGGCCGAACGGCGCGACGACCTTCACGCTGATGGCGTCGTTCCAGCGCGACCCTGAGACCGGCTTCTACGGCTTCATCCCCGCGGTCGGCACCGTCCTGCCGAGCCGCGCCGGCCGCATTCGCAGCGAGTTCTTCCCCGGCGAGCCGCGTTTCGAGGGCTACAGCCGCAACCAGGCCAATCTCGGCTGGGCCTTCGAGCATCGCTTCAACGACATCTTCACCTTCCACCAGAACGTCCGGCTCTCCGATCTCGAATCGCGCTTCCGGACGGTGGCTGTCGGCGGCATCGCGGCCGACCAGAAGACGCTGACCCGCCGCGTCACGATGTCGAACGAGAAGGCGCGCACCGCCGGCATCGACAACCAGCTCCAGGCCGATTTCCGCACGGGCCCGCTGACCCACAAGGTGCTGTTCGGCGTCGACGGATACTGGACCGACGGCACCGCCTTTACCGGCGCCGGCGGCACGGTGCAGACGCTCGACTTCACCAACCCGGTCTACGGCCGCCTGCCCTTCGCCCTGCCCGCACTGGCCGGCACAAAGCAGACCACGGCCCAGTACGGCATCTACCTGCAGGACCAGATCAAGCTCGACCGGCTCTCGCTGGTCGTCGGCGGACGCTTCGACCGGGCCGAGGCCCGCACCCGGGCGATGAACACGGGCGTGCTGACCAAGCAGGACGATACCGCGCGCACCGGCCGCGTCGCGCTGATGTACAATTTCGACAACGGCTTCGCGCCCTATGCCAGCTATTCGACCTCGTTCGATCCGCAGGCGGGCACGACCTTCACTGGGACGCCGTTCAAGCCGACCGAGGGAGAGCAGTTCGAGGCCGGCTTCAAATACGAGCCGCCGGGCATGAACGCTTTCCTGCAGGCCTCGGTCTACCAATTGACTCAGACCAACGTTCCGACGACCGACCTCGCCCATCCGACCTTCCAGATCCAGACCGGCGAGGTCCGCGCGCGGGGCATCGAGGTCGAGGCCCGTGCGACCGTGTTCGACAATCTCGATCTCGTCGCGGCCTATACCTATACCGATGCCGAGGTGACCAAGAGCAGCGGCGTCGACTTGCACAAGCGCCCGACCGTCGTGCCGCGCCATACCGCAGCGCTCTGGGGGCATTACACCTTCCGGACGGGCCTGCTCTCGGGCCTCGGTCTCGGCGCGGGCGTCCGCTATGTCGGCAGCGGCGCCGGCGACCCCGCCAACACCTTCTCCACATCGGCCTACACGCTGGTCGATGCCGCCATCAGCTACGACCTCGCCGCGGCCAGCCCGGCGCTCAAAGGCTGGAAGGTGCAGGTCAACGCCCAGAACCTGTTCGACAAGGAGTATATCTCCGGCTGCTACGGCACGACGCAGTGCTCCTTCGGCCTGCGCCGCACGGTCCTCGCGACACTGTCCTACCGCTGGTGAGGTCGCCGATGCAGCCGGACAGCCCTCCCGATATCGGCCTCGCTCCCGTCACGCTGCCGCAGGCCTGGCAGTGCGACTTCGCGGCCCGGGACGGGTCGCGCTACCGGCTGCTGATCTCCGTGCCGGAAGGCCCTGCACCGGCACGCGGTTTTCCAAGCCTCGTGCTGGTCGACGGCCATGCACTGTTCCCGGTGGCCGCCACGGCCGCCCGCCTGCAGGCGCAGCGCCCGGAAGCGACCGGCGTCGGCCCGGCCGTCGTCATCGGCATCGGCTATCCCGATGAACGGCCCTTCGATGCGGAGCGGCGCCAGCGCGACCTCCTGCCCGTCCCCGGCGGCGCCGACCGCTTTCTCGACGTGATCATCGACGAAATCCTGCCTGCCGTCGCACGGATCGCGCCGCTCGACCCGGCCCGGCGGGCACTGGCCGGCCATTCCTATGGCGGGCTGTTCGTGCTGCATGCACTGTTCACCCAGCCCGGCCTGTTCGAGGCCCATGTCGCCGGCAGTCCCTCGATCTGGTGGCAGGACCGCGCCATCCTCGCGAGCGAGGAAGCCTTCCGCCGTGGCGACTCCGGCCCTGCCGGGCGGCTTCTGATCACGATCGGCAGCCATGAGCAGGCGCCCGCCCTCGCCGTTACCCTGCAGCGGGCCGAGCGGCTCGCACGCGCACGGATGCGCGACAATGCCGCCGAGATGGCGGAACGCCTGAGCGCGTCCGGCTGCGTCGATTGCAGCTTCACCGAATTCCCCGGCGAGAACCATGTCTCGGTGATCCCATCGATGCTCTCGCGCACTGTGGCCTTCGCGCTCGCCGGCACGGCCCAGGACAAGGCGGCGGCAGCATGATGCTCGACAGACGCTCGCTGATCCTGGGCGGCTTGAGCCTGCCGGTGCTGCCCGCCATGGCCGCCGCGCCGGTCGTCGCCACCGATGTCCTCGGCCGCACCGTCAGGCTCGCCGCGCCGGCGAAGCGCATCGTGCTGGCGCAGGGCCGCCAGCTCAACGCGCTCGGCCTGATCCATCCCGATCCCGTCAGCATCCTCGCCGGCTGGGGCAGCGATCTCGAACGGCAGAACCCGGACGGTCTTGCCCGCTACCGGGCGCGCTTCCCGGCGATCAATGCGCTTCCCCTCGTCGGCGACGGCGGGACGGCTGCCGGGTTTTCGCTGGAAAAGGCGATCGCGCTCGGGCCGGATCTCGTCGTGGTCAGCAAATCGCTCGCCGGAACGCGCCGCGGCCCCGGCGATCTCGTCGAGAAGCTGGAAGCCGCCGGCATTCCCGTGGCAGTCGTCGATTTCTTCCTGGAGCCGCTGCGCGACACCGTGCCGAGCCTCAGGGCGCTCGGCATCCTCACCGGGCAGCAAGAGCAGGCGGAAAAGCTGATCGCCTTCTATGAAGAGCGGATGAAGCGGATCGCCAGCCGGGTCGCGGACGCGAAGCGCCCGTCCGTCTTCATCCATGCCCATGCCGGCGGCTACGATTGCTGCATGACGGCCGGACAAGGCACGTTCAACGAATTCATCCAGGCCGCGGGCGGGCGCAACATCGCCGCCGCGATGCTGCCGGGCGCGACCGGGCAGATCGGGCTGGAACAGCTCATCGGCGCCGATCCGGACGTCTATATCGCGACCGGTGGCACGCATCTGGCCAAGCTCGGCGGGCTCGTGCTCGGCCTCGGCGTCAGCGAGACCGATGCGGCCGAGAGCTTCGCCAAGCTGCTGGGCACGCCCTCGCTCAAGATGCTCAGCGCCATCGAGAAGCGCCGCGCCTTCGGCTTCTGGCACCTGTTCAACGACACCCCGCTGCATGTCGTCGCGATCGAGGTCCTCGCGAAATGGCTCCATCCGGAGCGCTTCGCCGATATCGACCCGGCCGCGACGCTTGCCGAGGGCGCCCGCTTCTCGGCGATCCCGCTCGACGGGACGCTCTGGATCGCGGCGGCGCCCAAGCCCTGACGGAGACGACCATGCTGGCCACCTCGACCCGGATCGCGCTCGCCAACCCGGCGGGCGTCCTGAAGCCGCTCTGCGAGCATCTCGTCGAGCATGAGGCCGTCATCACGGAACAGGGCGACACGACGCTCATCGCGCTGGACGGCAGCCACGCGCGGATCGAACTCACGACAGCCGCGCTCGATGTCCATGTCGAGGCGCCGGACCTCTCCACGCTGCTCGGGATGAAACGCGCCATCGCCAGCCATGTCATCGAATTCGCCCCGAAGGACACCACGCCGGAGATGCGCTGGACCGGCGACGGCACCGGCCCCGCCCTGCCGCCAGAATTCCGCATCCTGACCGTCACCGGCGTCGAACGGATCACGCCGCATATGGCCCGGATTCGGTTCACGGGCGAAAATCTCGCCCGCTACGACCAGATCGACGCGCTGCATGTGCGCCTGTTCATCCCGCCGGTCGGCGTGAACGAGCCGAGCTGGCCGATGGTCGGCGATGACGGCCTGCTGCTGCCCTCGCCAGCCGAAACCAAGCCGCTGGTGCGCAAGTACATGATCCGCGAGATCGACGTCGCTGCCGGCACGCTCGCCCTCGATTTCGTGCTGCATGAGGATGCCGGGCCGGGCTCGGCCTTCGCCTTCCGCGCCAAGCCCGGCGACCGGATCGGCATGGCGGGACCGGGCGGGCGCGGCCTCAAACCGGCCGAACGCTATGTCTTCCTCGCCGACGAGACCGGTTTGCCCGCCGTCGCACGCATGCTGGAGAACCTGCCGGCGCAGGCCAAGGGGCAGGTCTTCATCGAAGTCGCCGATGCCGGCGAGGAACAGCCCCTGCGCCATCCGGCCGGCATGGCGCTGACCTGGCTGCATCGCGGGGACGCCGCGCCGGGCAGCCTGCCGCTGCTGCAGGATGCTTTCGCGACCATCGACTGGCCGGCCGACGGGCCCTCGGCCTATCTCTGGGCTGCCGCCGAGCATGCGACGTTCAAGGCGATCCGGGCGGCCTCTCGCGGCAAGCTCAGGCCGGAGCGCGACCAGAACCTCGTCGTCAGCTACTGGCGCGCCGGGGCTTCCGACGAGGAGCATGTCGCTGCGAAGAAGGCTGAAGCCGCGAAGGGCTGATCAGCCCTCCCGCACCGCGACGATAAACAGGCGCGGGAAGCGCAGCAGCACCTTGCCGTCGCTCTCGACGGGGTAATGCGGCGCGATGCGCTCGAGATAACGCGCGATGAACCCCTGCTGCTCCTCGGCCGACAGGCGGTCGAGATAGGGCTTCAGGCCCGTGCTTTTGAACCATTCGGCGATGGCTTCGCGATTGGCGAGCGCATGGACATAGGTCGTCTGCCAGATATCGACGCGGCAGCCCGCTTCACCGAGCCAGCGCCGATAGTCGCCGAAGGAGCCGATCGTGGCGCGCTCGGCCTTGGCATTGGCGAGCTTCTCCGCCCAAGGGCCATCGGCCGCGACCTCGCGCATCGCGACATGGGAGGGCTCGTGGAGATTGTTCGGCATCTGCACGGCGAGGCAGCCGCCTGATGTCAGCGAGCGCGCCAGACGCGGGAACAGAGCCGCGTGATCGGGCAGCCATTGCAGCACGGCATTGGCGAAGATCAGGTCATAGCCCGCCGCATCCGACCAGCTGTTCACGTCTCCGAGGACGAAGGAGAGGTTCGGCAGGCGCTTGCGCGCCTTCTCCAGCATGTCCGGCGAGGAATCGAGGCCCTCATTGATGGCGCCGGGGAAGCGTGCGGCGACCAATTCCGTGCTGTTGCCGGGGCCGCAGCCGAGATCGATGCAGCGCCTGGGCTCGCTCAGCGGCACGCGGGCAAGAAGATCGGCGGGCGGGCGGGTCCGCTCGTCCTCGAAGCGCAGATATTGCGCGGCGTCCCAATCCGGCTTGGCGTTCATCGCTTGCTCCTGTCGCGGCGCACTGCCTGAAGAAGCGGCGCGCTCCGCTTCTTCTAGCGCGAAACGGCGGCGTCGGCAGGCTTGCGCGCCAGAAGGGCGAAGCGGGTCGACGAGGCCAGCCTGATCGCGTCATGCAGGGGCGCAGCGCGCTGCTGCTCGCGCACGACCTGATGGTAATCGGCCGAGACGATGTCGGTGAAGCCGGCTGCCGTCAGCATCGCTTCGAGCTGCTGCCGGCTCAAGCCGTCCTTGAAGTAGAAGCGGCTGGTGATCGAGGCATGGGTATCGGCGTCGATCTGGTGGACGGCCGCGCCGCGCTTCGCGCGCAGCCAGCTGCCGAAGCGATTGACCAGCGCCTGCCAGCGCGTGCGGTTGACCCAGTCGCCGTCGATGATCAGCAGGCGCCCGCCGGGGCGCAGGACGCGGAACCACTCACTGAGCGCCGCTTCCGGATCCGTCAGGGTCCAGACGAGGTGGCGGGTGATCGCCGCATCATAGCTCGCGTCTTCATCGAGCAGGCGCTCGGCGTCGCCGAGGCGGAAGCGCGCGGCCTTGCCGTGCTTGGCGCGGGCGCGCTCCAGCATCGCCTCGGAGAAATCGAGCGCGGTGACGCGGTGCTTCAGCGAGAGCAAGGCGCGGGTGATCTCGCCGGTGCCGCAGGCGAGGTCGAGCACGTCGAGCGGCTCGCGACCGAAGGAATCGCCGATCAGGCGCTGGAAGGCCTTCAGTTCGCGATCCGACTTGATCGCGTGACCGAAGGAGAGATCGAAGCTCTCGGCCCGCGCCGACCAGTAGGCGCGGATCTCTTCCTTCAGGGTGAAATTGTCGTGCGTTGAGGGAGCGGACATGGCTTTAGAGGCTTTCTCGCATTTTCTTCACGCGAACCGGTACCCACTTCGCTCGAAAATGCTTCAGTGAACCTGGATATAGGGCTCGACCAGAAGCGTGCCCCGGGCCGAATGCTCCAGATGCACGCCGACGGCATATGTCTCCGAGACCGCCTCATGCGCAAGCACCTCGGCGGGCGCGCCGGCCTGCGCGATGCGCCCGGCATTCATCACCAGCACCCGGTCGGCGAAGCGCGCCGCGAGCGAGAGATCGTGGATCGCGACAACCGTGACGATGTCGCGCCGGCGCGTCGCCTCGCGGATCGTCGCCATGACGTCGAGCTGGCGGCGGACGTCGAGGGCACTGGTGGGTTCGTCGAGCAGGAGCACGTCGGGCTCGCGCACCAGCGCCTGGCCGATCGCGGCAAGCTGGCGCTGGCCGCCCGAGAGCGTGGCGATATCGCGCGAGGCGAAGGGGGCCAAGCCGAGCTCCTCGATCACCGCCTCGACGGCGCGGGTATCCTCGGGCGAGGCCGCAAGCGCATAGCCGCGATGCAGGCTTTTGCGGGCCAGCAGGATGATGTCGAAGACCGAGAGCGCGACGCGCGCGCCGGTATCCTGCGCGAGATAGAAGACCTTGCGCGCCCGCTCACGCTGCGAGAGCTGCGAGAGGTCATGGCCGTCGAGCGCGACCGTGCCGCGCTCGGCCCGCAGCAGGCCGGCGGCACAACGGAACAGGGTCGACTTGCCGGAGCCGTTGGGGCCGACCAGCGCAGCGAGCTCGCCGCGCGGCAAGGCCTGCGTGCCCAGCCCCTGCAGGATCGGTGTCGCACCATAGCGGAAATCGAGGTCGCGAATCTGCAAAGCCATGGCTCAGACTCCCCTGCCGCGGATCGACATCACCAGGCTGATGAAGAAGGGCACGCCGATCAGCGCGGTGATGATGCCGATCGGATAGATCACGCCCGGCGTGATCACCTTCGAGACGGTCGAGGCGAGCGAGAGCAGCACGGCGCTGGCGATCGTCGCCGTCGGCAGGAAGAAGCGCTGGTCCTCGCCGACGAGCAGCCGCGCGATATGCGGGCCGACGAGGCCGATGAAGCCGATGCCGCCGACGAAGGAGACCGAGACCGCCGCCAGCAGCGAGGTCGCGATCAGGATTTCCAGCCGCAGGCGATCGACACGGACGCCGAGGCTCTCGGCCCGCTCGTCGCCGAGGCGCAAGGCTGTCAGCGCCCAGCCGCGCATCAGGAAGAACGGCAAGGCGAGCGCGATCAGGAGAGCGGCGACGCCGACCTTCTCCCAGCTCGCGCGGGCGAGGCTGCCCAGCGTCCAGAACACGATCTGGGTGAGCTGCACCTCGTTGGAGCGGTATTGCAGCAAAGCGGTGATGGCGTTGCAGGTGAAGAGCAGGGCGATGCCGACGAGGATCATCGTCTCGGGGCTGACGCCGCGCAGCTTGGTCATGAAGAACAGCACGAGCGAGGCCGACAGCGCGAAGATGAAGGCATTGGCGGTCACGATATAAGGACCGGCGCCGGGGATGACGCTCCAGCCGAAGACGATCGCGACGGAGGCGCCGACCGTCGCAGCGGCGGAGACGCCGAGCGTGAAGGGATCGGCCAACGGGTTGGCAAGGATGGTCTGCATGCCCGCGCCACTGAGCCCCAGCATGGCGCCGACCGCCATCGCCATCAGCGCGATCGGCAGGCGCAAATCCCAGACGATGACGGAGAGCCGCGGCGCCGCCGATTGCGGATCCACCAGCGTGCGCAGGACATCGCCGAGCGGGAGATTGCCCGGCCCGATCGAGACGTCGAGCGCCAGCGCGACGGCGAGCGCGACGACGCCGATGAGGACGAGCTTCAGCCGGCGCGCATTGCGCCGGCGATAGTCCCCGGTGGCGGTTGCCGTCATGGGCAGGGTCGCGGCCATCGTCGCTCAGGCCGCCGTCACTGGAGCCTGGCCCAGAACACGCCGGAATAGGAGATCGGCAGGAATTTTTCGTGGAATTCCTTGAAGACCGCCTCCGGATCGACGTCCTTGAACCGGTCCGGATAGAACTCCTTCGCCATAGCGAGCTCGGCGATGAAGTAATAGGGCATGTCGTAGAACTGATGGTAGAAGGCCATCACCTTCTTGCCCTGCACCGCCTTGAGCTGCTGGAAGCCCGGGCGGTTCATCAGCGCCACCAGCTGCTTCTGCACCTGCTCCGGCGTCGCGTCATAGCCGAGAGCGACCGCGCTGCTGCCGGGATTGCTGCCGTACCAGTTGGCGCCGGTGAGGAAATAGACGTCCGGATTATCGGCGAGCACCTTTTCCTGCGCGGCCTGCGCCTGGAAGGCGGAGAAGAACTGGCTGCCCCAGTTGCGGCCGCCGGCCTCCTCGATATAGCGACCGAAATTGAAGGGGCCGAAGGTGGCGCAACACGGCAGCAGGCCGGCGGCGCGCTCGACGAAGACCATCGGCTTCTGCTTGTCGGGGATCGAACCGACGCGGGCGTAGATGCTGCGGGTCTGGCGCAGATAGTAATCAGCGAAGGCGTTCGCCTCCTTCTCGCGGCCGAGGATGCGGCCCAGCAGCTGCACGCTCGGCAGGACGTTCTGGGTCGGGTCCTGGCGGAAATCGACGAAGACGGTGGTGATGCCGGCCTTCTCGAGCTTGGCGAGCAGCCCCGTCTCCTGCGCCTTGAAGTAGTTTGAGAGGTCGAGAATGTAGACCTCGGTGCCGAGCGAGGCGATCTTCTCCATGCTGACATCGGCGGCATAGGGGTTGCCCATGTTGGCGATGTCCTTGGCCTTCGGGAACTTGGCGAGATATTTCTGCCAGGCGCCCGGATCGTTCTCGATCAGGTCGTTGCCCCAGCCGACGACGCGCTTGAACGGGTCCTCGCGGTCGAGCATCGCGAGCGTATAAAGCTGGCGGCCCTCGCTCAGCACGATCTTCTGGGGATCGCGGGTGACGTTGACGACGCGACCGGCGAGATCGGTGACTTCGATCGTTTCGGCAGCGGCGGCACCCGCAAACAACACGGACGCGCCGAACAGGACGGCGGAAGACAGACGGGCAAGCCAAAGGGGAGCGGGCATCGGAAGAGCATCCTGCCGGGAAAGATGCCCTCGCGCTAACACAGCCCGTCTTGGGACGGCAAAGTAATTCTGCTTGTTTTGAATCGATCTAAATTAGATCTATTCTAGAATTCATTGAGAGTGACATCGAGCCTTGAAGACGACTCTCTTGCGAATCCTATCATCGTCTTACTCAACCGAGGCGTTCCGGCCCTCCATCGCCTCGCGCGCCCGCACGGCGAAACGCCGGGCGAGCGGCGCGACCTCGGCCGCGTTGGCGGCCGAAGCCGTGCCGGCGCGGACCCGGTCGGCGATGCCGACGAAGATCACCGCGAAGCGGAACAGCGCGAAGACGAGATGGAAGCGCAGCAGCGGCGCCGTCGGCACGGCATGAGCATAGTAATGCGCGAGGAACTCGGCCTCCGTGGGAATGCCGAGCGCGGCCCGGTCGAGGCCGAGAATGCCGCCGTATTCGTCGGGCGCGGTGTGCCAGGGCATGGCGCAGTAACCGAGATCGGCGAGCGGGTGACCAAGCGTCGACAGTTCCCAGTCGAGGATGCCGATCACTTCGGGCTTGTCCGGATGGAAGAGCAGGTTGCCGAGCCTGAAATCGCCATGGGCGATCGAGACCTGGCCGTCATCATCGGGCAGATGCGCCGGCAGCCAGTCGGCGACCGCCTCCAATTCCGGGATCGGATCGCCCGGCGATTCCCGGAGCTGCTTGGTCCACCGCGCGATCTGGCGCTCGAAATAATTGCCCGGCCGACCGAAATCACCGAGGCCTACCGCGTCGGGGCGCACCGCATGCAGCTTCGCCAGCGCCTCGGCCATGCCGAGATAGAGACCGCGCCGCTCGGCCGGCTCCAGCCCCGGCAGCGCGCAATCATGGAAAACCCGGCCTTCCAATCGCTCCATCAGGTAGAAGGGCGTGCCGAGCGGCTCGGGATCGGCATGGAACAGCACGGCGCGCGGCACCGGCACATTCGTCTTCGACAACGCTTCGAGCACGCGAAACTCGCGGTCGATCGCATGGGCACCGCGCAAGATCGGCCCGGCCGGCTGCTTGCGCAGCACGAGGCGGCGGCCCCCCCAACCGACGAAATAGGTCGGGTTGGACTGGCCGCCGCCGATGCGTTCGAGGGCAAGCTCGCCAGCCCCGAAGCGCTCCCGCAGGAGATTCTCCAGGGCGGCCGGATCAAAATCGACAGTGGAAAGCGCCGGCGCTGCCATCGCCTCAGCCCTGCGGCTGTCCGGCCACGGGCCAATGCCAGAAATCCCGGCCCTCCTGCGTAAGGAAGCGGTTCAACACCATCTTGTGGACCTCGTCGGCGCCATCGACCAATCGTGCCTGCCGGGCATAGCGGTAGATCCATTCGAGGACAGTGTCCTTCGAGTAGCCGCGCGCGCCATTGACCTGGATCGCGACATCGGCGGCATCGTGCAGGACATTGGCGACCTGGACCTTGGCCATCGAGACCTCCTTGCGGGCGAAGCCGCCGCGATCGAGCTCCCAGGCCGCCTTCATCACCAAGAGGCGGCCGATCTCGATGCGCATCGCGAGGTCGCCGAGCTTGAGCTGGATGCTCTCGCGATCGGCGAGGCGCTGGCCGAAGCCATGGCGCTCGGCAGCATAGGCCTGCGCGATCTCGATGCAGCGCTTGGAGAGGCCGAGCCAGCGCATGCAATGGGTCAGGCGTGCCGGGCCGAGGCGGACCTGCGTCACCTTCATGCCCTTGCCCTCGCCGGCCAGCACGTTCTCGACCGGAATTTCGAGCCCGTCGAATTCGATCTCGCAATGGCCGCCATGCTCCTCCGGGCCCATGATCTCGATGCGGCGCAGGATGCGCCAGCCCGGCTGGTCGGCATGGAAGAGGAAGGCGGTGAGGCCGTTGCGCGGATCGTCCGAGGTGCGGGCGATGAGGATGAAGTGCTTCGCTTCCTCCGCGCCGGTGATGAACCATTTGCGGCCGCTGACCACATACTTGTCGCCGCACCGCTCGGCCTTCGTCAGGATCATCGAGGGATCGGAGCCGCCGCCCGGATGCGGCTCGGTCATGGCGAAGGCAGAGCGGACCCTGCCCTCGACGATCGGCTTCAGCCAGCGCTCTTTCTGCTCGGGCGTGCCGAGCGCCTCCAGCACCATCATGTTGCCGTCGTCGGGCGCGGCCGAATTGAACACGACCGGACCGAAGATCGAGCGGTTCATCTCCTCGTAAGCGACCGCCATGCCCATCTTGCCGAGGCCGGCACCGCCGGTCTCCGGCTTGAGCTGCAGGCACCAGAGGCCCGCGGCACGGGCCTTGGCCCGCATCGTGTCGAGCAAAGGCAACGCGATGTTGCCATGGGCGTCGTAGGAGGTTTGATCCGCTTCGAGCGGCAGGATCTCGCGCTCGACGAAGGCGGCGATGCGCGCGCGATAATCCTCGATGCGGGGGGAAATCTCGAAATCCATGGCGGTGCTCACAAGGACGAAACGAGGTGGCCGCCATCGACCTCGATGGTGGAGCCGGTGATGTAGCTGCCGGCGCTCGACGCAAGCAGCAGCAGGGCGCCGTCGAGTTCCTCCGGCTGTCCAAGTCTGCGCTGCGGGATGCGCTTGATCAGCTGCAGCCCGGCTTCGGTCGCGAAGAAATCGCGGTTGATGTCGGTCTCGATATAGCCGGGGCAGAGCGCGTTGACGCGAATACGATCGCGCGCCCATTCGAGCGCGAGCGCCTTGGTCAACTGGATCACGCCTGCCTTCGAGGCCGCATAGGCGCTGACGCCGCCAGCGACGCGATGGCCGAGGATCGAGGCGATATTGACGATTGTGCCACCGGTGCCGCTCTCGCTCATGCCGCGCGCCACCGCCTGAGCGACGAGGAAGACGCCCTTCAGATTGGTGTCGAGCACCGCGTCCCACGCCGCTTCGGAGAGATCAGCGGCCGGCCCGGCACCGCTGACGCCGGCATTGTTGATCAGGATGTCGAAATGCCGGCCCGCGAGCGCCCCCGCGACCGAGGCTGCGTCAGCCACGTCAAGCACAAGGCCTTTCGCGCTGCCGCCCGCCCTGGCGATCTCCGCGCCCGCCTCATCCAGGGCGGATTGTCTGCGGGCCGCCAGCGTGACCTCCACACCATGATGCGCGAGCAGCCTGGCGAAATGCAGCCCCAGCCCACCGGACGCACCTGTCACTAGGGCCGTCTTCCCCGAAAGATCCTCGAACATCAGGCATCCCGCTTCGAACAGCCGTAACTGTCGGCCGGTTGTCGGCCGCGATCAAGGCGCCCGCCATGCAAAAAGCCCGACGCATCGCGCCGGGCTTCTGCCAATTCATGACGGCCGATCGACGGCCGCCCCGTTACTGCCAGGTCTGACGGCCGTACCAGTCGTCGACATCGCTGCGGGCCTTGTCCTTGGCGAGGCCGTAGCGCTCCTGGATCTTGCCTTCGAGCTGGTCGCGCTTGCCGGCAATGACGTCGAGATCGTCATCGGTCAGCTTGCCCCACTGCTCCTTGACCTTGCCCTTGAGCTGCTTCCAGTTTCCTTCGACGCGGTTCCAGTCCATCAGGACCTCCTCATGCGAGTGTGGATTCAGGGAAACAACGCCCCAGTGGCTGGATTGTTCACTGACCGCCTCATCAGAACGGCGGATGCGCGGCAATCCGGACGCGATCGATGATGAAGCGAAGGAGATGATCCATGCGCTTCCTCGTCCTGATATCGCTGATCGCGACGCTTGCAGGCGGTCTCGGCCCGGCCGCAGCTCAATCCCAGCAGCAGCAGAACGTCATGACCCATATCGGCCGCGCCGTGGCGCTCAACAACAAGTGCCCGGCGCTGAAGCCGAACAACCTGATCATCGGGATGGTGACGCGCCAGCACGGCATCGCCATGAACCGTGCGCCCTATAGCGACATCATCGTCGCCAAGGGCGCGGACTACGCCCGCGAGATCGCCGCGCTCGATCAGCAGGCGGCCTGTGATCTCGGGCGGAAGCTGTACGGCCCGCAAGGCGAGAAGGTGCCGAACTTTCTGCGTTAAGGCCGCAACTTATAAATACCCGGATAAAAATCTTGCCTTATTAAAACCCGGGCATTATTGAGCGCCCATCGAACAGGATGGGTTGCACCGATGCAGATCGCGAACAGGAAGGCGGCCACGGCCGCCTACAAGGGACGGAAGACGGTGGCGGGCATCTTCGCCTTCCATTGCGAGGCGGCCGGGCTGACCTGGGTCGGCCGCGCGCCCGATCTTTCAACCATCGAGAACCGGCTGCGCTTCACGCTGCGTCATGGCAGCCACCGCCAGCGCAGCCTGCAGACCGCCTGGAATGCGCATGGCGCCCACGCCTTCCGCTTCGAGGCGCTCGAAAGGCTGGAAGACGAGGACATCGCCTATGTGCTGGATCGCGTGCTGAAGGAGCGCCTCGCCCATTGGCAGGCGAAGCTCGGCGCCGAGGCGCTTTAAGCAACAGTATGAAGCGGCGCTGGCGCGCCGCTCAATCGTCCATCTTGAGGGCGGCGATGAAGGCTTCCTGCGGGATTTCGACCTTGCCGAACTGCCGCATCTTCTTCTTGCCTTCCTTCTGCTTCTCCAGAAGCTTGCGCTTTCGGGTGGCGTCGCCGCCATAGCACTTGGCGGTCACGTCCTTGCGCAGGGCGCGGATGGTCTCGCGGGCAATGATCTTGCCGCCGATCGCCGCCTGGACCGGGATCTGGAACATGTGCGGCGGGATCAGGTCCTTGAGCTTCTCGCACATGGCACGGCCACGGGCATCGGCGCGCGAGCGATGGACCAGCATCGAGAGCGCGTCGACCGGCTCGGCATTGACCAGGATCGACATGCGCACGAGGTCTCCCTCGCGATAATCGGTGATCGCATAGTCGAAGGAGGCGTAGCCCTTCGAAATCGACTTGAGCCGGTCGTAGAAATCGAACACGACCTCGTTGAGCGGCAGGTCGTAGACGACCTTGGCGCGCGAGCCGACATAGGACAGGTCGGTCTGGATGCCGCGGCGGTCCTGGCAGAGTTTCAGCACGGAACCGAGATACTCGTCGGGCGTGAAGATCGTCGCCTTGATCCAGGGCTCCTCGATGAATTCGATCTTCATCACGTCCGGCATGTCGGCCGGGTTGTGCAGTTCGAGCGTCGAGCCGTCGCGCAGCTTGAGGTGGTAGACCACCGACGGCGCGGTCGAGATCAGGTTGAGATTGAACTCGCGCTCCAGCCGCTCCTGGATGATCTCCAGATGCAGCAGCCCGAGGAAGCCGCAGCGGAAGCCGAAGCCGAGCGCGGCCGAAGTCTCCATCTCGTAGGAGAACGAGGCGTCGTTCAGCCGCAGCCGGCTCATCGCGGCGCGCAGCACCTCGAAATCGGCGGCGTCGACCGGGAAGATGCCGCAGAACACCACCGGCTGCACCGGCTTGAAGCCCGGCAGCGGTTCGGCGATCGGCTTCTTCTCGTCGGTGATGGTGTCGCCGACGGCGGTATCCGCGACTTCCTTGATCGAGGCGGTGAAGAAGCCGACCTCGCCGGGGCCGAGCTGCTTGACCTCGGTCATCTTGGGCTTGAACACGCCGACGCGATCGACGCCATAGGAGGCGTTGGCCCGCATCATCCGGATCGTCATGCCCTTCTTGAGCACGCCATCGATGACGCGCACGAGCACGACGACGCCGAGATAGGCGTCGTACCATGAGTCGACCAGAAGGCACTTGAGCGGCGCATCGGGATCGCCCTTCGGCGCCGGCAGCTTCTCGACGATCGCCTCCAGCACGCCCTCGATATTGAGGCCGGTCTTGGCCGAGATCGGCACGGCCTCGGACGCATCGAGCCCGATCACGTCCTCGATCTGCTGCTTGATGCGCTCCGGTTCGGCGGCCGGCAGGTCGATCTTGTTGAGGACGGTGACGATCTCGTGGTTGGCGTCGAGCGCCTGGTAGACGTTGGCAAGCGTCTGTGCCTCGACGCCCTGCGAGGCGTCGACCACCAGCAGCGACCCCTCGCAGGCCGCGAGCGAGCGCGAGACCTCATAGGCGAAGTCGACATGGCCGGGGGTGTCCATCAGGTTCAGGACATAGTCCTTGCCGTCCTTGGCCCGGTAATCCAGCCGCACCGTCTGCGCCTTGATGGTGATGCCGCGCTCCTTCTCGATATCCATCGAGTCGAGGATCTGGTCGCTCATGTCGCGGGCCGCGACGGTGCCGGTCTGCTGGATCAGACGGTCGGCCAGCGTCGACTTGCCGTGGTCGATATGGGCCACGATCGAGAAGTTGCGGATATTGTCGATGGAACGGGTGCTCATGCGCGCGCCATAGCAGTGATGCTGCGTGGCGCCAAGCGGCTGGCCGCAAAAGGCTCCTTCTATGGCCGCACTTGCAATTCCAATATCTAAGAATTATTCTCAGTTGATGGAGATCGACCACAACACCGAGATCGACCGGCTGCTCGGGCAGCGCCTCAAGGCGGCCCGCCAGCGCCATGGCCTGACGCTCGATGCGCTGGCCGAGCGCAGCGGCGTCAGCCGCGCCATGATCTCCCGCGTCGAGCGCGGCGAATCGAGTCCGACGGCGGCACTGCTGGTCCGGCTCGGCTCGGGACTCGGCCTCTCGCTCTCGGCGCTGCTGGAAGAGGATGCAGGAAGCGGGCCGCTGGCGCGCCGCGACGCGCAACCGGTCTGGCGCGATCCAGCGAGCGGCTATCTGCGCCGCAACGTCTCGCCACGCGGGACAGGGTCGGGCTTCGAGATCGTCGAGGTCGAATTGCCCGGCGGAGCGGAAGTGCGGCTCGACAACGCGACCGGTGCGGCGGCGCTCGACCAGCAGATCTGGGTGCTGCGCGGACAACTCGACCTCACCGTTGAAGGCATCCGCCACGAACTGGCCGAGGGCGACTGCCTGCAGATGCACCTGCGCGGCGCGATCATCTACCGCAATCCGGGCACCGCGCCCGTCCGCTACGCCGTCATCCTCGTCGCGGGAAGCGGCGCCTTTCCGGGACATATCGCATGAACGCGTGCGCTTTCACCGTTGCCATCGAGACACTCGATGGAGAGGCGGCCCTGGCCGCCACCCCGGCGCTGGCCAAGATCCTGCACGACAGCGTCGCCAACGGTGCTTCGGTCGGCTTCATGAGCTGGAACACCGCCGCCGACTACGAACGCTTCTGGCGCGATGTCGCGGCGGGCGTCGCGGGCGGACAAGTCATCCTGCTGATTGCCCGAAACGAGGACGGCATCGTCGGCACGGCACAGCTTCACCTGATCGGCAAATCGAACCAGCCGCACCGGGCCGAGATCGCCAAGGTGCTGGTGCATTCGCGCGCGCGGCGGCAGGGCATCGGCGAGGCGCTGATGCAGCGCGCCGAGGCGATCGCGCGGGAGAAGGGTCGCGACCTGCTGGTGCTCGACACCGACGAGCACGGCGCCGCGCGCCGGCTCTACAATCGACTCGGCTGGATCGAGGCCGGCACCATCCCGCGCTATGCGCTGATGCCGGATGGCGCCGATTGCGGCTCGACGTTTTTCTACAAGAGCCTCGCCTGAGGCTCAGCCTTCGGCGCTGCCGCGGATGTAGGGCTCGACAGGGCCCTTGAGCGTGATCGTCATCGGCCGGCCGAAGCGGTCCTTGGCATTGCCGGCAGAGACCTTCACCCAGCCCTCGGAGACGCAATATTCCTCGACATTGGTCTTCTCGACGCCCTTGAAGCGGATGCCGATATCGCGCGCCAGCACCTCTTCGTTATAGAAGGGGCTGTCCGGGTTGACGGAGAGACGGTCGGGAAGCTGCTCGGACATGGGTCTCGCACCTGAATTGCGGAAACTGTTGCTTTGCCCGCTCGATAACCGCTTCCGCCCGCAAAGCCAACTCAGGGACTTGAGGCTGGCTTAGCGGCTGCCGTCGAGCAGCCGCCCGACGACCTTGGCGGTATAATCGACCATCGGAACGATGCGGGCGTAGTTCAGGCGCGTCGGCCCGATAATGCCGACCACGCCGACGATGCGCTGCTCGGCGTCGCGGAAGGGCGCGGCGACCATCGACGAACCCGACATCGAGAACAGCTTGTTCTCCGAGCCGATGAAGATGCGCACGCCGTCCCCCTGCTCGGCGCGGGTCAGGAGATCGATGACATCGGTCTGCGTCTCCAGATCGCCGAACAGCATGCGGATGCGCTCGAGATCCTCCTGCGCCCGGAGATCGTCGAGCAGGTTGGCCTGGCCGCGCACAATGAGATGGCGGTCGCTGCCGGGGCCGGCCTGGGTCGCGATGCCGCTTTCGACGAGCCTGGCCGTCAGCACGTCGAGCTCGCGCTCCATCAAGGCGTGCTGCCCGCCGATCTCGCCGCGCAGTTCGGCGAGCGTCTTGCCGAGGATGCGGGCGTTCAGGAAATTCGCGGCCTCGCTCAGCGCCGAGGCCGGCAGCCCGGGCGGGAGCGCCAGCAGGCGGTTCTCGACCGTGCCGTCCTCCGAGACGAGCACGACGAGGGCGCGCAGCGGATCGAGCCGCACGAACTCGATATGCTTCAGCCGGACATCGGCCTTGGTGGTGACGACGACGCCGGCGCCGCGCGACAGGCCGGAGAGCAGCGCAGAGGCCTCCGTCAGGGTCTGGTCGAGATTGCGGTTGCTGGCGGCGACCCTGATCTGGGCCTCGATGCGCGAGCGTTCGTCGGCGGTGAGATTGCCGACCTCCATCATCGCGTCGACGAAGAAGCGCAGGCCCCGCTCGGTTGGCAGGCGACCGGCCGAGGTGTGCGGCGCATAGATCAACCCAGCCAGCTCCAGATCGGTCATGACATTGCGCACCGTCGCTGGCGAGAGCGCCATCGGCAGCAGGCGGGCGATGTTGCGCGAGCCGACGGGCTCGCCCGTCGTCAGATAGCCGTCGACGATCTGGCGAAAGATCTCGCGCGAGCGCTGGTCGGTCTCGACCAGGCCGCTGATCGTCTCGGGGCGGGGCGTATGGGCGCTCATGAACCTTTTTCAGGCGAAATGTCGGTCTCGTCCTATTGTCGTCACGACGGAGGCGCGGATCAAGGGGCAAGCCCCGCCCGCGCCTTGCCGTGCGCGGCGCAAGCGCCTACAAGCCGCCACTTCCCCGCAAGACAGGACAGTTTCATGCGACCCTCCAAACGCGCCGCCGACGAGATGCGCAAGGTCACGCTCGAACGCGGCGTGGTGCGCTATGCCGAGGGGTCCTGCATGGTGACGTTCGGCGAGACCAAGGTGCTCTGCGCCGCGACCGTCGAGGAAAAGGGGCCGCCGTGGCTGCGCGGCACCGGCAAGGGCTGGGTCACCGCCGAATATTCGATGCTGCCGCGCGCCACGCATGAGCGGACGCGCCGCGAGGTCACCTCCGGCAAGCCTTCGGGCCGTACGCAGGAAATCCAGCGCCTGATCGGCCGTTCCTTGCGCGCCGTTGTCGACCTGACCGCGATCGGCGAGCGCCAGATCGTCGTCGATTGCGACGTGCTGCAGGCCGATGGCGGCACGCGCACGGCTTCGATCACCGGCGCCTGGGTCGCGCTGCATGACGCGCTGAAATGGATGGAAGGGCGCGGCCTGCTCAAGGGCACCAACCCGCTCAAGGACCATGTCGCCGCGATCTCCTGCGGCATCGTCGCCGGCAACCCGGTGATCGATCTCGACTATGTCGAGGATTCCGGCGCGCAGACCGACGCGAATTTCGTCATCACGGGCTCCGGGGGCATTGTCGAGGTTCAGGGCACGGCCGAAGGCGCGCCCTTCTCGGAAGAAGAGCTGCTCGCGCTGCTCAAGCTCGCCAAGGGCGGTGTCGCCAAGCTCGTCACGCTGCAGAAGGCGGCGGTGGCCTGAGCATGAGCCCGCATCGCCTCCTCACCGGCAAGGTCGTGATCGCGACCCATAACCAGGGCAAGTTGCGCGAAATGCGCGAGTTGCTGGCGCCCTATGGCATCGAGCTCGTCTCGGCCGGGGAGCTCGGCCTGCCCGAGCCGGTCGAGGATGGCTACATGTTCTCGGAGAATGCGGCGATCAAGGCCGTCGCCGCGGCGAACGCCAGCGGTTTGCCGGCGCTCTCCGACGATTCCGGCATCTGCATCGACGCGCTCGACGGCGCGCCCGGCCTGTTCTCGGCCAACTGGGCCGGGCCGGGCAAGGATTTCGCCCCGGCGATCGGGCGGGTGCAGATGGAACTGGCGAAGCGCGGCGCCACCACGCCCGAGACGCGCAAAGCGCATTTCGTCTCGGCGCTGGTCATCACCTGGCCGGACGGACATCAGGAGCTGTTCGAAGGCCGCGTCTTCGGCACGGTGACCGAGCAGGCGCGCGGCCTGGGCGGCTTCGGCTACGATCCCATCTTCCTGCCCGACGGGCATGACAAGACCTTCGGCGAGATGACGGCGCAGGAGAAGCACGGCATTCCGGCCGATGGCTCGCCCGGGCTGTCGCATCGCGCGCGAGCCTTCCATGTCCTCGCTGCCGCTTGTCTGAGGAAGCCGGCGTGAGCGCCCCGGCCGCCCTCACTGAGCGGCCTTCCACCTCGCATCCGACCGCGGATGCGGGCTTCGCCGTTTATGTGCATTGGCCGTTCTGCCTGGCCAAATGCCCCTATTGCGACTTTAACTCGCATGTGCGGCTGCAGCCGCCGGACCAGCAACGCTATATCGCCGCCTTCCGGCGCGAGATCGCGCACCGGGCGGCGCTGGTGCCCGGCCGCACGGTCTCCTCGATCTTCTTCGGCGGCGGCACGCCCTCGCTGATGGAAGGCCGCACGGTCGGCGCGATTCTCGACGCGATCGGCGAGCACTGGGCCGTCGATCCCAATTGCGAGGTCTCGCTGGAGGCCAACCCGACCAGCGTCGAGGCCGGGCGCTTCCGCGATTTCCGGGCTGCGGGCGTCAACCGCGTCTCGCTCGGTGTGCAGGCCCTGAACGATACCGATCTCAAGGCGTTGGGCCGGATGCATTCGGCCGAGGAGGCGCTGGCAGCCGTCGCGATCGCGCGGCAATATTTCGAGCGCTATTCCTTCGACCTGATCTATGCCCGCTCACCCTTGCAGACGCCGGCCTTGTGGCGCGCCGAGCTGGAGCTGGCGATCAGCCATGCGGCCGAGCATCTCTCGCTCTACCAGCTCACCATCGAGCCCGGCACCGCCTTCGAGCGGCTGTTCCGCGCCGGCAAGCTCGCCATCCCCGATCACGATGCGGGTGCGGCGCTCTACGAGACGACGCAGGAGATCACCGCCAGGCACGGCCTGCCGGTCTACGAGATCTCGAACCACGCGCGAACCGGCGCCGAATGCCGGCACAATCTGGTCTACTGGCACTATGGCGAATATGCCGGCATCGGCCCCGGCGCCCATGGCCGGTTGGTGACGGCTAAGGGCCGCATGGCGCATTCCACGGAGAAGCGGCCGGAAGTCTGGCTGGAACGCGTCGAAGCAGAGGGCCATGCGCTGGTCGAGAACGACCGGCTCAGCGAGGAAGCCCAGGGCGACGAATATCTGCTGATGGGCTTGCGCCTCGTCGAGGGCATCGATCCGCAGGTGTTCAAGGCGCTGTCGGGGCGCGCGCTCAACGCCAGGCGCGTCGGCAGCCTGATCGAGCAGAAACTGCTGATGGAACGCGCAGGCGGGCGGCTCGCGGCAACGCCTGATGGCGCGCTGCTGCTCGATGCGCTGGTGGCCGATCTGGCGGCTTGAAGCTTGCCGTCATTCTCGGGCAGAGCGAAGCGCAGACCCGAGAATCTCATGACGAGAAGTAGCCGGTTTCCAAGATGCTCGGGTCAAGCCCGAGCATGACGGCACCCTTGCAGGCTCAGCCCTTCCCCAGCCGCACGCCCGTCTTCGGATCGAAGATGTGGATCTTGTCGGGATCGACGGTGATCCAGAGCCGGCCTTCCTGCGCCGCGACCTCGCCCGTCGCCGCCTGCATCACGAACGGCTGGCCGGCGAGCTTGCCGTGGAAGAGCTGGGTCGCACCGAGCTCCTCGATGAACTCGACGTCGAAGGGCAGCGAACCGGCCTGGCCTTCGGAGGCGATCTCGACATCCTCGGGGCGTAAGCCCACCTCGACCGGGGCCTGCGCCGCGAGATCCTCGCGCAGATCGCGCACCTCGATGATCGCGTCGCCGAGCGCGACGATGCCGGGGCCGTCGACCATGCCGGGCAGGATGTTCATCGGCGGCGAGCCGATGAAGGTCGCGACGAACTTGCTCGCCGGCTTGCGGTAGACCTCGGCCGGCAGGCCGATCTGCTCGACCTGGCCGGCATTCATCACCACGAGCTTGTCGGAGAGCGTCATCGCCTCGACCTGGTCGTGCGTGACGTAGATCGCGGTGACGCCCAGCGCGCGCTGCAGCTTCTTGATCTCGACGCGCATCTGCACGCGCAGCTTGGCGTCGAGGTTGGAGAGCGGCTCGTCGAAGAGGAAGACCTGCGGCTTGCGCACGATGGCGCGGCCCATCGCGACGCGCTGGCGCTGGCCGCCGGAGAGCTGGCGCGGCCGGCGCTCCAGGAAGGGCTCGATCGCCAGGATGCGGGCGGCTTCCCGCACCCGCTTGTCGATCTCGTCCTTCGGCGTGCCGCGATTGCGCAGGCCATAGGCCATGTTGTCGTAGATGTTCATATGCGGGTAGAGCGCATAGTTCTGGAACACCATGGCGATGTCGCGGTCGGCCGGCTCGATCTCATTGACGACGCGGCTGCCGATCGACACCTCGCCCGACGAGATCGTCTCCAGTCCGGCGACCATGCGCAGCAGCGTGGACTTGCCGCAGCCGGAGGGGCCGACGAGCACGCAGAAGCCGCCGTCGGGGATGTCGAACGAGACGCCCTTCACGGCCTCGACGCCGCCGGCATAGACCTTCTTGACGTTGGTGAGGGTGACCTGAGCCATTCGCG
The DNA here is from genome assembly GCF_058800455.1 of Allobosea sp. GW822-FHT05A11. Taxonomy (NCBI): domain Bacteria; kingdom Pseudomonadati; phylum Pseudomonadota; class Alphaproteobacteria; order Hyphomicrobiales; family Alloboseaceae; genus Allobosea; species Allobosea sp. GW822-FHT05A11. The sequence continues at coordinate 358,620 of NZ_JBXAMI010000006.1, forward strand.
GGTTACTTCTCGGTTTCGACCAGGCCCTTTACGAAGAGCCTCTGCATGGCGATGACGACGAGGACGGGCGGCAGCATGGCCAGCATGGCGGTGGCCATGGCGAGCTGCCATTCCGTCAGGGCGTCGGCGGTGACGATCATCTTCTTGATGGCGATGACGATGGTCTGCATCGAGTCCTTCGTCGTCACCAGGAGCGGCCAGAGATACTGGTTCCAGCCATAGATGAACTGGATGACGAAGAGCGCCGCGATCGTCGTCATCGAGAGCGGGAGCAGCGTGTCCTTGAAGAACCTGAACGGGCCGGCGCCATCGATCTTCGAGGCCTCAAGCAATTCGTCCGGGATCGTCATGAAGAACTGGCGAAAGAGCAGCGTGCCGGTCGCCGAGGCGATCAGCGGGATGGCGAGGCCCTGATAGGTGTCGAGCATGTTGAGATCGGAGACGATCTTGAAGGTCGGGAAGATGCGGACCTCGACCGGGAGCATCAGCGTGATGAAGATGATCCAGAACGCCGCCATGCGGAACGGGAAGCGGTAATAGACCACCGCATAGGCCGAAAGCACGGAGATGAAGATCTTTCCGAGCGCGATCGCCATCGCCATGATGAAGGAATTCAGCATCATGTGGATGACCGGCTCGCGCGTCGTGCTCGACGTGCCCACGAACAGGATGCGGTTGTAGTTCTCGAAGAAGTACGGGCCGGGATAGAGCGGCATCTGGCCGTTGATCACGGTCGCGGCGTCCCAGGTCGAGGCGACGAAGGTCAGCCAGACCGGGAAGGCGACGATCAGCACGCCGATCGTCAGGATGACATAGGCGATCAGGTCGCCCAGGCGGCGGTCCTCGACCATCAGGCGGCCCTCTCCATCGCACGCAGCAGATCGGCCAGCGCATCGGCGCAGGCATCGAGACAGGCCTGGCCCTTCTGCGGCGTGGCGCGGCGGGCATCGCCGACCACGCCGGTCTCGGTCATCTCCCGGAAGGAGCGGTGGCGCGAAACGACCTGCCGGCGGGGCGCACGGTCCAGCGCGCCGAAGGCTTCGGACAGGCGCGGCTCGCGGACCGAGCCCGGCGCCAGCACCATCATCATCGAGGTCTCGACCTCGCAGGCATGCTGAACGCCCTTCTGGTCCTCCAGGAGAGGGCCGAGCGCCTGTTCGGCCAGCATGAAATAGGTGGTCGCCTCGACATGCAGCCGCGTCTCGCGGGCGAAATCGGGCAGGAAGGCGGTGAGCGCAGCAATGTTGCCGCCATGGCCGTTGACGATCAGCACGCGGTGGAAGCCGTGGCGCTCGATGCTCTTCAGGAAAGACAGCAGCACCGCACGGTAAGTCGGGATGTCGAAGGTAAAGGTGCCGCCGAAGGCCATGTGGTGCTCGGCCATGCCGCACCAGAGCGTCGGCGCCACGACGACGTCGACATCATCGGCCCGCTCGGCCGCCGCCTTGCAGACGCCGCCGCACAGGATGGTGTCGACACCGACGGGCAGATGCGGGCCGTGCTGCTCGATCGAGGCGACGGGAAGGACGACGATCGCGTCCGCCGCCGCCTTGACCCGCAGTTCCTCGGCGGTCAGGTCCTGCCAGAGTACGGAGGCCATCAGTAGCTCACCTTGCGCTCGATGAAGCGGAACTGCACCGCGGTCAGTCCGATCACCATGATCAGCAGCAGCACCGATTGCGCCGCCGAACCGCCGAGATTGGAGCCGCCCTTGCCGTCGGAGAAGACCTTGTAGACCAGCGTCTCGGTCGCGCCCGAGGGGCCGCCCCCGGTCACCGTGTCGATGATGCCGAAGGTGTCGAAGAAGACGTAGACGATGTTGACGACGAGCAGGAAGAAGGTCGTCGGCGAGAGCAGCGGGAAGACGATGGTCCAGAACCGGCGCATCGGCCGGGCGCCGTCGATCACCGCCGCCTCGATCACGCTCTTGGGGATCGATTGCAGGCCGGCGAGGAAGAACAGGAAATTGTAGCTGATCTGCTTCCAGGTCGCGGCGAGGATGACCAGCAACATGGCGTGGTTGCCGTTGAGACGCGGATTCCACGGGATGCCCAGCGATTGCAGGCCCCGCGCGAGCATGCCGAGCGAGGGATCGAACATGAACAGCCAGAGCACGCCCGCGATGGCGGGCGCCACTGCATAGGGCCAGATCAGCAGGGTCTTGTAGATCTCGGCACCGCGGATCTGCCGGTCCGCCATCACGGCGAAGAGCAGCGCGATCGAGAGCGAGAGAACGCAGACGAAAGTGGAAAAGATGGCGGTGTTGACGAAGGCCTTGAGATAGCCGGGATCGGCAAAGAGCGCCTGGTAGTTCTCGAACCAGACGAACTGCGTCGAGATGCCGAAGGCATCCTCGAGCAGGAAGCTCTGCCAGACCGCCTGGCTCGCCGGCCAGTAGAAGAACACGATGGTGATCGCGAGCTGCGGCAGAAGCAGCAGGAAGGGGATCGTCAGCCCCTTGAAATATGCGTTCTTCTGCATCGGCTTCCTTGGAACGAGACGGCCATCCCGGGCGCAATTGCCCGGGATGGCCTCAGCTATGCAAGAGCGAAATGCTCAGCGGGCTGCAGTACGCTCGAACTGGCGCAGCATCTGGTTGCCGCGATCGACCGCCGCATCCAGCGCCGCCTGCGGCGACTTCTGGCCGTTCAGCGCCGCCTCCAGCTCCTCCGACCAGATGTCGCGGATCTGGACGAGGCTGCCGTAGCGCAGGCCCTTCGAGTTGTCGGTCGGGGCCTTGTTGGTCAGCTCGAGGATCGGGGTCTCGAGATAGGGCTTGTCCTTGTAGAAGCCGGACGCCTTGACCTTCTCATAGGCTGCCTTGGTGATCGGCAGATAGCCCGACTCGGTATGCAGCTTCACCTGGCGGTCGACATTCGAGAGGAAGGTGAAGAATTTGGCGACGCCCTTGTATTCGTTCGCCTTCTTGCCGCCCATAACCCAGAGCGAAGCGCCACCGATGATCGAGTTCTGCGGAGCGCCCTGCACGTCGGCATAGTACGGCATCGCGGCGTTGGCCCAGTCGAACTTGGCGTTCGCCTTGACGTTTCCGAAGAAGCCAGAGGAGGTCAGGAAGATCGGGCATTCGCCCGAGGTGAAGCGGCCTTCGCCATTATTGGTGCGGCCGGAATAGTCATAGGTCTTGTCCTTCTGCAGCTCGACCAGGTTGGTCCAGTGCTTCAGGAAGGCCGGGCTCTTGTTGAAGTTCAGCACGGCGTCGGCGCCGGCCATGCCGTTGACCTTGGTCGAGAGCGCGATGTTGTGCCAGGCCCCGAACTGCTCGATATTGGCCCAGGGCGCCCAGGCGTTCGAGACGCCGCATTTGTCATAGCCGGCGGCCTTCAGTTTCTTGGCGGCCTCGAAGGTCTCGGGCCAGGTCTTCGGCGGCTTCTCGGGGTCGAGGCCCGCCTTCTTGAAGGCGTCCTTGTTGTACCACATCACCATCGACGAGGAGTTGAACGGCATCGAGAGCATCTCGCCCTTGGCCGTCGAGTAATAACCGCTGATCGCCGGCAGATAGGCCGCCGGATCGAATTTCTCGCCGGCTTCCTTCATCATCTCGTGGACCGGCTTGATCGCGCCCTTGGCCGACATCATCGTGCCGGTGCCGACCTCGAAGACCTGCAGGATGTGCGGCGCCTGGCCGGCGCGGAAGGCGGCGATGCCGGCGTTCAGCGTGTCGGGATAGGAGCCCTTGTAGACCGGAACGACCTTGTAGTCCTTCTGCGAGGCGTTGAAATCCTCGGAGAGCTTGACGACGACGTCGTTATTGGCGCCGGTCAGCGCGTGCCACCACTGGATCTCGGTCTGCGCGAGGGCAGGCGAGGCGCCGGCCAGCGCAAAGGCCGCGACCGACATCAGGATGCGCGATTTGATGCTCATGGAATGTCTCCCTTCCGCGGGCGGGCGCCGCCGCGGTTCTTGTCGTTGGTGCGCAAGCTAGCATGAAGCGCAGGCGACATTTCAATGACAAATCGATGACGACCAGCGCAATCAGCCTATGGTCTGGGTCGGAGGTCCGGCATCGACCGTGACGGCCTCTCGCTTGCACATTCCGGCAGAACCGGCTGATCTGCGCTCCCCGATCCGAATCCGCCTGTGGATGCCACCATGCCCAGCCTCGACCTTGCCGTGACCACGACCCTGCCCGCGGATGCCGAGGCCGCCGCGCTCGCGGGCCGCGTCTGGCGTCCCGATCTCGGCGGACCCGCCGTGGTGACGCTGCGCGGCGGGCAGGTGATCGACGTCACCCAGAGCTTCGCGACCAGCCGCGACCTCTGCGAGACCGCCGATCCGGCGGCTGCGTTGCGCGCGGCGCAAGGCGAGGCGATCGGTTCGCTCACCGACATCCTCGCCAACACGCCTGTGGACGGCCGCGACCCGACGCGGCCCTGGCTGCTCTCGCCGCTCGACCTGCAGGCGGTGAAGGCGGCCGGCGTCACCTTCGCGGTCTCGATGCTGGAGCGCGTGATCGAGGAGAAGGCGCGCGGCAACCCGGCCGCCGCAGCGACGATCCGCGAGGAGATCGGCAAACTCATCGGCGACGATCTTTCCAAGCTGAAGCCCGGCTCACCCGAGGCGATGCATCTCAAGGAGGTGCTGATCAAGCAGGGCGCCTGGAGCCAGTATCTCGAAGTCGGCATCGGGCCGGATGCCGAGATCTTCACCAAGGCGCCGCCGATGTCGACGGTCGGCACCGGCGCGGATGCCGGCCTGCATCCGGCCTCGAGCTGGAACAACCCCGAGCCGGAGATCGTGCTGATCGTCGCCTCGGATGGGCGGATCGTCGGCGCCACGCTCGGCAACGACGTCAACCTGCGCGATGTCGAGGGCCGCTCGGCCCTGCTGCTCGGCAAGGCCAAGGACAACAACGCCGCCGCGGCGGTCGGCCCCTTCATCCGCTTGTTCGATGCCGGTTTCACGCTCGATCATGTCCGCCGAACGACGGTGACGCTGACGGTCGAGGGGCAGGACGGCTTCCGGCTGGAGGGCTCCTCCTCGATCGGGAAGATCAGCCGCGACCCCGCCGATCTCGCGGCCCAGATGATCGGCCCGCATCATCAATATCCGGACGGGGCGGCGCTCTATCTCGGCACCATGTTCGCGCCGATCAAGGATCGCGATGCGCCCGGCGGCGGCTTCACCCATAAATACGGGGACATCGTCACCATCGCCGCACCCGAGCTCGGCAGCCTAGTCAACCGGATGAAGCGCACCGATGAATGCGCAGCCTGGACCTATGGCGCCTCGCATCTGATGCGTTACCTGGCTGGGCGCGGGCTGCTCTGACCCGGCACCGGAACGGGCGAACTGACAGCAAGGCAGCAGCGAAACCGCGGGTTCTTACCGAAATTCGGCGAGAACCTGCCTTTCCGTCAGGCAGCTGGTAAGTTTTTTCTGCCACAGAGCGGGCTGGACCAGGAGGGTTCGGCGTGGCGATGAGCGAAATCGGGACAGAAAACTCCCAAATCGACGGCAAGGATTTCATCGGCAAGGGAGCAGCGATGCGCTTGGCCGGCTCGCCCCTCGCCTGGATCGTGGCTTTCGCCGCATTGGCCGTCGCGGCGCTGATCCTGCCGCTGCGCCTGCCGCTCGGGCCCAATGCCTGGGATACGGTGGTCTATCTCGACGCGATCCAGCGCATCGGCCTCGGTCAGGTCCCGACCATCGATTTCTTCGCGCCGATCGGTCCGCTCGGCTTCTATTTTGCCGCCGGGCTCGACGCCGTTTTCCCCGATGCGCAGCCGATGCTGCTGATCAACTGGGCACTGCTGCCGGTCATGCTGCCGGTGCTGGCGCTGCTTGCCGGCGAGGTCGCCCGGCGCTCCCGCCCGCAGGCTTTGGCGCTGGTGCTGCCCTTCCTGCTGTTCGCGGCGCTGCCGATCAACCTGCACGGGCTCTACCCATCGCCCGGCTTCGACGGATACGGCTTCTACAACCGCCATGTCGCCTTGCAGCTCTACCTGCTGATCGCAGCCCTATTGTTCGTGCCATGGCGCAGCTTGCAGATCGCGCTCGTGGCCGTGCTGATGCTGACGCTCTTCCTGACGAAGGTCACGGGCGCCGTCTCCGGCACGCTCCTCGTCGGCTACGCCGCGCTGAGCGGCCGGATGCGCTTCCGCGATGCGATCATCGCCGCCGGGCTCGTCATCCTCGCACTGGGCGTGCTGGAACTCGCGACCGGGCTCAGCTCCGCCTACATCATCGATATCCTGACCCTTCTCGGCCTCAACACCGGTACGCTGCTGCCGCGCTTCCTGACCGTGGCCTCGGTCAAGTTCAACGTGATCGGCCCGTCGCTGGTCCTGCTCGCCGTTCTCGCCTACGCCTCCTGGCGCGACGGTTTGCCGGCGACGCTGGCCGGCTGGCGGGCGCTCGCGGATGCGCCGATCGGCTGGTTCGCAGCAGGCCTGTTCGCGCTTGCCCTGTTCGAGACGCAAAATACCGGCTCGCTCGAATTCATCGGCCTGTGGCCAATCCTCCTGCCGCTTATCCTCGACTGGTGGGAGCGGCGCAACGACCGCATGCGGCCGGTGGTCCTCGTACTGACGCTCGCGGTCTCGCTGCCGAGCGCCGTCATCTGCATGGAGCGCGGGATGCGCGCGGTGATGGGCGGGGCGACCTATGTCGCACTCGACGTGCCCGATCTCGGGCCGCTCGGCCGGATCAGCGTGAAGCCGGACATCGCCGCACGCGCCGCCGCGATGCTCGACCACTACGCCACGCAGCCCGAAGGCTATCGCGACCTGATCCGGCGCGACATCCTGCCGTCCTATATCCTCTATTCGGAGATCGACTACCAGGCGACCTGGATGCTCGAGATCCAGCAGGCGGTGACCGCGATCAAGGCCTGGGAAGCCGCCAACAAGCGCGAGCTCAACGGCTTCTTCACCTTCGATTTCGTCGATCCGCTGAACTATCTGCTGCAGCGCATGCCGCCGCGCGTCGTGCCGGTCGGAGTCGATCCCGGCCGCAGCACGCCGGACCTGCAGCCGGGCACCATCGAGGCGCTCAGGCAGACCGACGCGATGCTGATGCCGAAATGCCCGGTGACGACGCCGCGCGAGATGATCCGCAGCCATTTCGCCGCAGCGCTCGAAGGGCGCGAGCGGATCGCGCTCGCGCCCTGCTGGGACATGTATTTGCGGAAGTGACCGGGATCAGCCGGCCGCCGTCTGGCCGGCTTCCCAGCCGAGGATGGCGCGCTTGCGCGTCAGGCCCCAATGGTAGCCGGTCAGCGCGCCGGACTTGCCGATGACGCGGTGGCAGGGCACCACGAAGGAGATCGGGTTCTTGCCGACCGCCATGCCGACGGCCCGCGCCGCGCTGGGCTTGCCGATATGGTTGGCGACCTCGCCATAGGTCGTGGCGCAGCCGACGGGGATCCGCAACAGCGTCTCCCAGACCCGCACCTCGAAATCGGTGCCGATCAGGACGACACGCAAAGGCGTCTCCGCCGACCAGGCCTTGGGCTCGAAGATGCGGCCGGCATAAGGCGCCGTCAGCACCGGGTCGTAGTGATAATCGGCATGGGGCCAGCGCCGCATCATGTCGGCCAGCGCTTCGGCCCGCCCGCCGACGACCTTGCCGCCATCGGCGCTGTTCGAGACCCAACCGAGGCCGGCCAGGCCCCGCTCCGTGATCACCACCAGCGCCTCGCCGAAAGGCGATGCGTGGAAGCCATAGGAGAGCTTGAGACCTTCGCCGCCGGTCTTCCATTCGCCGGGCGACATCGCCTCATGCGTCACGAAGAGATCGTGCAGGCGGCCGGGACCGGAGAGGCCGACCTCAAGCGCCGTGTCGAGAATGCTGGCCGAGGACGACAGCAGCCCCTTGGCATGGTCGAGCGTGATCGCCTGCAGGAAAGCCTTCGGCGTCAGGCCGCACCAGCGCCGGAAGAGGTGATGGACATCGGTCGGGGTCGCGCCGGCGGCTTCGGCGATCGCCTCGATCGTCGGCTGCTCGCGCCAGTTATGGGTGATGAAGGAGAGGATGCGCCGGACGGTGTCGTAGTCCGAACCGGGGGCGACCGCCGGGAAATCGGCCTCGCTTGGCATCGCATCGGTGGCGCGCGCCAGCACCGCATTGGAGAAGCGCGTCGGGGTCATCGCCGTTTTCATGGGAGCATGAGCGTTCATTGGAACCTCGCATCGTTCGTCATGATGCGAATCTAGGGTGCCCACCATGCCGTTCCCACCCGAAAGCTGGCAAGGGCGGGGTTGCCCCCCGCATCGTCCCCATCCTCAGCCCTCATCCTGAGGAGCCGCGTTAGCGGCGTCTCGAAGGATGTTCCAGATGGTTCCGGAGCTTCCTGGAGCATCCTTCGAGACGGCCCTTGCGGGCCTCCTCAGGATGAGGGCTCATAGGGTCATGACCTCTCCCGCCGATGCCATCATCGATCTCTACCAGCGCCACGCCGCCACCTATGACGGCCTGCGCGGCAAGACGCTTATGGAAGGCCCGTGGCTCGCGCGTTTCCGGGACCTGCTCGCGCCCGGCGCCACGATCCTCGATATCGGCTGCGGCACCGGGCAGCCGATCGCCCGCCATTTCATCGAACACGGCCATGCCGTCACCGGCGTCGATTCCGCCCCGGCGATGATCGCGCTGTGCCGGACGCGCTTTCCCGAGGGCGACTGGCAGGTCGCCGACATGCGCCGCCTCGCCCTTGGCCGCCGCTTCGACGGGCTGATCGCCTGGGATTCGTTCTTCCACCTGACGCCGGAGGACCAGCGCGGCATGTTCAAGGTCTTTGCGAGCCATGCCGCGCCGGGCGCAGCCCTGCTGTTCACCAGCGGCCCGGCGCATGGCGAGGCGATCGGCAGCTTCGAAGGCGAGGCGCTCTATCATGGCAGCCTCGATCCCGGGGAATACCGGACCCTGCTGGCGGAGAGCGGTTTCGCCGTCATCGACCATATCGTCGAGGACCCAAGCTGCGGCGGCCATACGATCTGGCTCGCCGCAGCGGCTCAAGGCGTGCCGTAATCCGGCCCGCGGCGGGCGCTCGACAGGGCCGAGCCCAGCGCATCGGCGAAGCCGGAACGCTCCTGCGGCGAGAGCGCGGAGGCGATCGCGACGCTCTGCCCGCGCGAGACCAGCGTCAGGGCGAGCAGGCCGTAATCCTCGTCCGTCTGGCGTTCGAGCCGGGTCCAGGCCGGATTGAAGCGCCAGACCGCCTCGCGCCCGTGATGCGAGACCTTGCGCAGAAAAACCTCCAGCGGCGTCACCACGATGCGCTCGAAGGCGCGCGCATGCCGGAAATTGACGTGGAAGGCGACGAAGAGCGCGACGATGTCGAGCCCGAAGAAGCCCGCGACGGGCCAGGCACCGAGCAGGACGAAGGGAAGCGAGGAAATCACGCTGGCGAGGCAGACCAGCGTCATCACGATGCGGAAGCCGTTCTGGCCGAGCGATCGATGCGGCGTAATCGTGGCATCGAAGACCGGCCGCTGCGACGCGTCCGCGATCTCGCTGCCAAAGCTATCACTGCCAGGGCTATTGCCGGAGGTCATGCGACGATTATAACGCCGTCATGGATCAGCGGAACAGGCCCCCTCGCACGGCTGCGCCGGCAAAGCGCATCACGTTGCCGCGCGCGCGCAAGCCGGCGGAGATCCGCGAGATCTTCACCCGCTTCCAGGCCGCCAATCCCGAGCCCAAGGGCGAGCTGGAATCGGTGAACGCCTTCACGCTGCTGGTTGCGGTCGTGTTGTCGGCGCAGGCGACCGATGCCGGTGTGAACAAGGCGACGCGCCCGCTCTTCGCCATTGCCGACAGCCCTGAGAAGATGCTCGCGCTCGGCGAGGAAACCGTGCGCGACTACATCAGGACGATCGGGCTCTACCGCACCAAGGCGAAGAACGTGATCGCGCTCTGCGAGCGGCTGATCGCCGAATTCGGCGGCGAGGTGCCGGCGACGCGCGAGGCATTGGAGAGCCTGCCCGGCGTCGGCCGCAAGACCGCCAATGTCGTCCTCAACATCGCCTTCGGCGAGGTCACCCATGCGGTCGACACCCATGTCTTCCGCATCGCCAACCGCCTGCGCATCGCGCCCGGCAAGAACGTGGTGCAGGTCGAACTCGGGCTTGAGAAGGCGGTACCGCCCGAATTCGGCCGACACGCCCATCACTGGCTCATCCTGCACGGGCGCTATACCTGCAAGGCGCTGCGCCCCGAATGCCTGCGCTGCATCCAGAACGACCTCTGCGATTCCGCGGACAAGCGGATCGCCTGAGGCTCAGTAGCCTCGCGCCGGGTCAACCAGGTTGAGCAAGGGCTCGCCCGCCTCCAGCCGGCCGATCTGCTGGGCAACCGCCGTGGCGATCGCTTCGGGTTCCGACATCGCCGAATTATGCGGCGTCACCGTCACGCCCGGATGGCTCCAGAGGGCTGAGTCCACAGGCAGCGGCTCGGTCTCGAAGACATCGAGCGTCGCGCCCTTCAACGTGCCGGCGTCAAGCGCGGCGAGGATGTCGTCCGCGACCTGCAAGCCGCCGCGCCCGGCATTGATCAGGAACGGCCCGCCGAGGCGCCCGTCCTGCGCGAGGCCCGAAAGCAGCTCGGCATTGATGATGCCGCGCGTATCCGGCGTCAGCGGCAGCAGGCTGACGAGGATGTCGGTACGGCCGAGGAACGCCTTCATGCCGTCCTCGCCGGAGAAGGTCTGGAGACCCTCGATGGTCTTGGGCGAACGGCTCCAGCCGGCGACGTCGAAGCCGATGATGGCGAGCTTGCGCGCCGCATCCTGACCGAGTTCGCCCAGCCCCATGACGCCGACGCGGACCGCGCGGGCGGCCGGCTGGTTGCGGTCGTCGTCCCAGAGCGCCTCGCGCTGCTGGCGGTCGTAGCGGCGCTGCTGGCGCAGGTAGATCAGGCAATGCAGGACGATATATTCGCTCATCCGGGTCGTCAGATCGGGATCGACGATGCGTGCGATCGGCGCCGCCGGGAGCTTGTCGTCGGCGAAGAGGAAATCGACGCCGGCGCCGAGCGAGAAGATCGCGGCGAGATTGGGCAGGCCGGTCAGGCTGCCGGGCGGGTGCTTCCAGCTCGCGACGTAATGCACGGCGCGACGGTCGAAGGGCTCGCCGAGGACGACGACAGGCATATCCGGCAGCAGCGCCTGGAAGCGCGCCCGCCAGTCCTCGATATGCCAGCCGGTCATGGCCAGAAGCAAACTCATCCCGACACCCTCTCCGTAATCCGTTCCGCGACCAGCGGGCCGCGCGCCGCACCCTCTCCGATCCGGTAGGCCTTGCGCAAGCGCTCGCTTGCCGCAGCGTAGCCGGCGTCGTTGCGGGCATGGACGATGCCGAGCGGCCGGTCGGGCCCGACGCCGTCGCCGATGCCTGCCAGCGCGACGATGCCGACGGCATGGTCGATCGGGTCCTGCGGCCGCACCCGGCCGCCGCCGAGCGCGACGACGGCAAGCCCGACCGCGCGCGTATCGACGGAAGCGACGGTCCCGGCCGTTTCGGGATAGACCGGCTTCACGACCGGCGCGGCGGCGAGATGCTTCTGCGGCGCCTCCAGCAAATCGACCGGGCCGCCCAGCGCCACGATCATGCGGGCGAAGCGCTCCGCCGCGGCGCCCGAGGCGAAGGCCTGCTCGATCTTCGCACGGGCGGTGTCGAGATCCGGGGCGAGCTTGCCGAGCAACAGCATCTCGGCGGCGAGCGCGACCGTGACCTCGTGGAAGCGCGGCTCGCGGCGCCGCCCCGTCAAATGGTCGAGCGCATAGGCGACCTCGAGCGCATTGCCCGCGGCCGAGGCGAGCGGCTCGCTCATATCGGTCAGGAGCGCGTTGGTCGGCAGGCCGGCGCCGTTGGCGACGCCGACCAGCGCCTGTGCCAGCGCCTGCGCCTTACCGTAGTCGGGCAGGAAGGCGCCGGAGCCGAACTTCACGTCCATGGCGAGGCCGTGCAGGCCGGCGGCGAGCTTCTTCGACAGGATCGAGGAGACCAGCAAGGGAATGGTCTCGACCGTCGCGGTGACGTCGCGGATGGCATAGAGGCGCTTGTCGGCCGGCGCGAGATCGGCGGTCTGGCCGATGATGGCGCAGCCGGCTTCCCGCACCACCTTGCGAAACAGGGTGATGCCGGGCTGCGTGACGTAACCCGGCACCGCGTCGAGCTTGTCGAGCGTGCCACCGGTATGGCCGAGGCCGCGGCCGGAGATCATCGGGACATGACCGCCGCAGGCCGCGACCGCCGCCGCCAATGGCAGGCTCACCGTATCGCCGACGCCGCCGGTCGAGTGCTTGTCGAGAGCGGGGCCGGGCAGGTCGTCCCAGCGCAGCACAGTGCCGGAATCGCGCATGGCCAGCGTCAGCGCCACGCGCTCGCGCTCGTTCATGCCGTTGAAATAGACCGCCATGGCGAAGGCGGCTGCCTGCCCTTCGCTGACAGAGCCATCGGGCAATCCGGCGATGAGCTGGCGAATATCGGCATCGGACAGTTCCGCACCGTCGCGCTTGGCAGCGATGATCTCCTGGGTCAGGCGCATCAATAGCCCCCACGCGGCGCGGCATCGGGCGCGGCGCCATCGATGGCCTCGACGAGCGCGCCATAGAGGCCGCTGGCGCCGAAGCGGAAGGTCATGGGCGTCGCCCAATCCTCACCCATGATCGCGTCGGCGAGATCGAGATAGCGCGTGGCATCGACCAGCGTCCTGATGCCGCCGGACGGCTTCAGCCCGACGGGGCGGCCTGCCTCCGCAATGACGTTCAGCACCACGCGCGCGGCGGGGATGCTGGCCGCGTTCGCAGTCTTGCCGGTCGAGGTCTTGACGAAATCGGCGCCGGCCGCGATGGCGAGCTCGGAGGTGGTCCTGACCTTGTCGAGATTGGGATATTCGCCGGTCTCAAGGATCACCTTCAGCCGCCGCTCGTCGCAAAGTCCCTTGACGTTGCGGACCATTGCGGCCGCCGAGGTGACATGGCCAGCGAGAACCGCCCGCCAGGGCAGGACGAGGTCGATCTCGTCGGCACCGGCGGCGAGCGCCTCTTCCGTCTCGCGCATGGCCGGGGCGATCGGCGTGTCGCCATCGGGAAAATTCACCACGGTCGCGATGCGGACGGGGCCGTCTCCCAGTTCAGCGCGTGCCGTCGCGACGAAGCGCGGCCACAGGCAGATCGCAGCGACCGGCACCGGGCCCGACACGGCGCGTCGGCAGAGGTCGCGGGTGCCTTCGTCCGTGGCATCGTCGGCAAGATCGGTGAGATCGAGCAGGGTGAGCGCCCGCCGGGCGAGATCGGCATCGGACATGGCTTACAACTCCGACAGAAAGGCGCCCATCAGGCGCCGCAGCGAGCGCGAAGCCATGGCGGCGACATCGCGCGTCTCGGCATGATGCGGTGTGCCGCCATGAAGGCCTGCACCCATATTGGTGACGATGGACAGGCCGGCGACGCGCAAGCCGCAGCGCCGCGCCAGGATGACCTCCGGCACAGTCGACATGCCCACGAGATCGGCGCCCAGCACCTTCGCCATGCGGATCTCGGCCGGCGTCTCGAAGCTCGGCCCGGTGAACCACATGTAGACGCCTTCGCCGAGCGACAGCGCCGCCTTTTCGGCCGCGCGCTTGAAGCGGCCGCGCAGATGCGGGTCATAGGCATCGACCATGGGCACGAAGCGGCCGTCGCCCCTGTCGCCGATCAGCGGATTGGGGCCGTTCAGGTTGATATGGTCGGTGATGAGAGCAAGGCTGCCCGGACGCATCTCCGCCGAGAGCGAGCCCGCCGCGTTGGTCAGGACCAGCGGCGGCGAGCCGAAGGCGGTGAGTACGCCGAGAGGCACGCGCATCACCGTGGAATCGCCGCCCTCGTAATAATGGGCGCGCCCCTGGTAAATCAGGACCTTGCGGCCATGCAGCGTGCCATAGCAGAGCTGGCGGGCATGGCCGGAGACCTCGCCGCGCGGGAAGCCGGGCAGATCGGCATAGGGAATGCGGATCGCGTTCTCGATATCCTCGGCGACGGCGCCAAGGCCGGTGCCGAGCACGATCGCGCAGTCGATCGCATCGATACCCCGGTCCGCCAGGATGGATGCCACCTCGTCGAAGGCCGGATCGGCCGCCATCGTACGCTCTCCTCTGGCCCCGCGACGCGGCCCAAATCACCGCGGCAAATTGGCCGGTCCGAAGGAGGCTGGCAACAGTTCCTCCAGCGTGAAGCGCGCCCGGATGCCTTCGGGGCCGGCGATCGCAACCGGCGTCTCCGGCGCGGCGAATTCACGGATGCGCTGGCGGCAGGCGCCGCAGGGCGTGACCAGCTCGGCACCCTCGCCGAAGACGAGCACCGCCCGGATCGCCTTCCCGCCGGCCGCGACCATCGCCGCGATCGCCCCGGCCTCGGCACAGGAGCCGACGGGATAGGCGGCGTTCTCGACATTGCAGCCGGCATGGACGGCGCCGTCATCGGCCAGCAATGCAGCCCCGACCTTGAAGCGCGAATAGGGCGCGTAGGCGCGCGGCTGGATGGCGGCGGCAGCGGCGAACAGGGCCTCGAAATCGATATCGGCCGGCAAATCAGCGTTCCTTGACATAGGGCAGGCCAGAGGCTTTCGGCGGTGTCGCCCTGCCGATGAAGCCGGCGAGCAGGATGATGGTCATCAGATACGGCAAGGCCTGGATCGCTTCCACCGGCACGAGGCCGATACCGGGCAATGTCACGCCCTGAAGCCTGATCGCAACCGCGTCCAGCAGGCCGAAGAGCAGGCAGGCGCCGAGCGCAGGCCAAGGCCGCCAATTGGCGAAGATCACGGCTGCGAGCGCGATGAAACCACGCCCCGCCGTCATATGCGGCAGAAACCCGGCAGATTGCGCCACGGCGAGATAGGTGCCGCCGATGCCGCAGAGCAGGCCGCAGATCGCAACGGCGCCATAGCGCAGGCCCGCGACCGAAAGGCCGGCGGTATCGACCGCCGCCGGATTCTCGCCGACGGCGCGGATGCGCAGGCCGAAGCGCGTGCGCTTCAGGACGAAGGCCGTGACGACCACGCAAAGGAAGGCGAGATAGGCCGGGGCGGCATGGCCGGAGACGACCTCATCATAGATCAGGCCGAACCCGGGGACGTGCTCGCGCGCCCAGCGGGCGAAGGGCAAGGTGAGGTCGCCGAAGCGGGCCGCACCTTCGAGCGAGGGGGTGCGCCCGCCTTGCCCGTACCAGGCATTGCCGAGCACGACCGTCAGCCCCGCCGCCAGCATGTTGATGGCGACGCCAGAGACGATCTGGTTGCCGCGCCAGGTGATCGCGGCGAAGCCATGGACCAGCGCCAGCGCCAGCGATGCCAGAATGCCGGCGCCAAGCCCGATCCAGGCCGAGCCGGTGGCGAAGGCCGCGACCGCCGAGGCGAAGGCGGCGACCAGCATCTTGCCCTCCAGGCCGATATCGACGACGCCGGCCCGCTCCGACCACAAGCCCGCCATCGCCGCGCAGATCAGCGGAATCGACAAACGGATCATCGAATCGAGGATGACAGCGAGGAGCTGGAGCAGGTCCATCAGGCCGCTCCCCGGCCAATGCGCAGCACGGTCGCAATGGCCCGGCGGAACAGCCCGTCCAATGCGCCGGCGAAGAGCACGAGCACGCCGCCGATGACCACGACCATGTCGCGAGTGATGGCCGGCTTGTCAAAGGAGAGCTCGGCACCACCCTGGTAGAGCACGCCGAAGAGCAGGGCAGCGAGTCCGACGCCGGCCGGGTGGCCACGGCCCATCAGCGCGACCGCGATGCCGACGAAGCCGTAGCCGGCGGTGAAGTCGAGCACGAGCCGGTGCTGGACGCCGAGCGCCTCGTTGACCGCGAGCCCACCGGCGAGCGCGCCCGAGATCGCCATGGCGATCATGGTCACCGCAGCAGGCGAGATGCCGGCATAGGCGGCGGCACGCGGATTGGCGCCGACGGTACGGATCGCATAGCCCAATCGCGTCCGCCAGATCAGCAGCCAGACGGCGAAGAGCGCCATCAGGGCCGGGAAGAAGGCGCTGTTCAGCGGCGTCGCGGGCAAAGTGAAACCAAAGGGCGCCAGCAATTGGTGCATCGGCATCAGCACGGCCTGCACCGGGAAATCCGGTGTTTCCGGCTGCATCGAGCCAGGCCTGCCGATCACCTCGCGCAGGAGATAGACGATCAGCGTCGCCGCGACGAAGTTCAGCATGATCGTGGTGATCACGACATGGCTGCCGCGCTTCGCCTGGAGCCAGCCGGGAATGAAGGCGTAAGCCGCGCCGCCCGCCGCCGCCGCGAGGATTGCGAAGGGCGCCGCAAGGAATCCTGGCAAGGCGGGGACCGCGAGGCAGGCGATCGCCATGGCGATGCCGGCCACCGTCGCCTGCCCCTCGCCGCCGATATTGAACAGGCCGGCATGGAAGGCGACGGCGACCGCGAGCCCGGTGAAGATGAAATTCGTCGCGTAATAGAGCGTGAAGCCGATGCTCTCCGTACTGCCGAGCGCGCCGCGCAGCAGCAGCGCCGTCGCCTCCAGCGGGTTCTCGCCGATGCCGACGACCACGAGCCCGGCGACGAGGAGTGCCGCGGCGACCGAGACCAGCGGCACCAGCGCGACATCGGCCCAGCGCGGGAGGTCGACGGGGACGGCGCTCATCCGGCGAGCGTCACGTTGCCGACGGCGTCGAGCGGGAAGAAGGGATTATGCGCGAGTTCCCAGAGATGGCCGTCGGGATCGGCGACATAGCCGGAATAGCCGCCCCAGAAGACCTTTCGGGGTGATTTCACTGCCGCCGCACCCGCCGCGACCATCTCCGCGAACAGCGCATCGACCTCCGCCTCGCTGCGCAGGTTATGCGCGAGGGTGATACCGGAAAAGCCGGCTGCGCTATCCGCGATCTCGGCATCTTTCGCCAATTCGGTGCGCGGAAACAGCGACAGGCCGATGCCGTTCAACTGGAAGAAGGCGATGCTCTCCTGGCGCGGTTCGATCTCGTGCCAGCCCAACGTGGCATAGAAACGCCGTGATCGGCTGAGATCGCCGACGCCAAGTGTCACCAATGTCAATCTCTGGTCCATTATGCGGCCTCCTCGACGCCAGCCATCAGCAGGCCGAGATCGCGCTCATCCGCGGTCTCCGCTGCCCGCTCGCCGGTGATCCGGCCGCCGCATAGGGCGATGATCCGGTCGGAGAGCGCCATCACCTCCTCGAGCTCGACCGAGACGAGCAGGATCGCGACGCCCTGATCGCGCAGCGCCACCAGCCGGCGATGGATGAACTCGATCGCGCCGATATCGACGCCGCGCGTCGGCTGGCCGACGAGCAGGACCTTTGGGCCGCGCTCGATCTCGCGAGCGAGCACGATCTTCTGCTGGTTGCCGCCGGAGAATTTCGCGGTCTTCAGCGCGGGGTCGGGCGGGCGCACGTCATAGGCCGCGAAGGCCTCGCGGGCATGGGCCTCGATACGGGCGGGCGAGAGCAAGGGGCCGGAGCCGAAGGCTGGGTCGTGCTGGTAGCCGAGAATGGCATTCTCGGCGGCGGAGAAGGCAGTGACGAGGCCGCTGCGCTGGCGATCCTCGGGAATATGCATCAGGCCGCGTTCGCGCAGCCGCGCCGGATGGCGATCCGCCGCCGCGAGAATCTGGCCGCCCAGCCGGATCACGCCGCGGCTTGGCTGGATCAGGCCCGCCAGCACCTCCAGCAATTCGCTCTGGCCATTGCCCGCGACACCGGCGATGCCGACGATCTCGCCTTCATGGAGCGTGAGATTGACGTCCTTCAGGGTCTCGGTGCCGCGCCCGTCGCGGCAGGAAAGGCCGACCGCTTCGAGCACCGGTGCGCCGCGCTGGTGCGGCCCCTTCTCGACGCGCAACAGCACGCGCCTTCCGACCATCGCCTCGGCCAGGGCCGGCGGCGAGGTTTCGGCGGTCGCGACATGGGCGACCATCTCGCCACGGCGCATCACCGAGACCCGGTCGGTCACCTCCATGATCTCGCGCAGCTTGTGGGTGATCAGGATCACCGTCTTGCCCTGCGCCTTCAAGGCGCGAAGCAGGGCGAAGAGCTGGTCGGCCTCGGCCGGGGTCAGCACCGCGGTCGGCTCGTCGAGGATCAGGATCTCGGCGCCGCGATAGAGCGCCTTGAGGATCTCGACGCGCTGCTGCAGGCCGACGGAGAGTTCTCCGACGATGGCATCGGGATCAATCGCGAGACCGTAGTCCCGCGAGAGCCGGGCAAGCGCGGTCCGCGCCTTGCCGATGCCGCCTTTCAGGAAAGCTCCGCCTTCGGCGCCGAGCACGACGTTCTCGACGACGCTCAGCGTCTCCACCAGCATGAAGTGCTGATGGACCATGCCGATCCCGGCAGCGATCGCATCGGCCGGGGAGCGGATGCGGCGCGGCGCGCCCGCGATCCTGATCTCGCCGGCATCGGCCTCGTAGAAGCCGTAGAGGATCGACATCAGCGTCGACTTGCCGGCACCGTTCTCGCCGACGATGCCGTGGATCGAGCCGGCCGCAACCGAGAGGGACACGTCCCTGTTGGCCGCGACCGGGCCGAAGTGCTTGGAGATGCCGACAAGCGCGATGGCGGGCGCGGAACTCAAGTGAGTCGCCCGCGCCTCACATCGTGCATTTCTGGTCGGACATGTAGTCGTGGACCTTGACGGTGCCGGCGATGATGTCGGCCTTGGCCCTGTCGGCGGCGGCCTTCATCTCGGGCGTGATCAGGCTCCGGTTGTTGTCGTCCAGCGCCCAGTCGATGCCGCCTTCCTTGAGGCCGAGCACGGAGATGCCCGGCTTCCAGGAGCCGTCCTGAGCTGCCTTGAAGGAATTGTAGGCGGCGATGTCGACGCGCTTCAGCATCGAGGTCAGCACCTTGCCGGGATGCAAGGCATTCTGGTTGGAATCGACGCCGATGCCGAGCTTGCCGGCATCCGCCACCGCGCGGAGCACGCCGATGCCGGTGCCGCCGGCAGCGTGATAGACCACGTCGGCGCCGCGATCGATCTGCGACTTGGCGAGCTCGCCACCCTTGACCGGGTCGTTCCAGGCCGCCGGGGTCGAGCCGGTCATGTTCTGGAAGATCTCGGCATCGGCCTTGCCGGCCTTGACGCCCTGGACATAGCCGCAGGCGAATTTGCGGATCAGCGGGATATCCATGCCGCCGACGAAGCCGACCTTGCCGGATTTCGAGGCCATCGCCGCGAGCAGTCCGACGAGATAGGAGCCTTCATGCTCCTTGAAGACGATCGACTGCACGTTCGGGAGGTCGACGACCATGTCGATGATCGTGAATTTCAGGTTCGGGAACTCGGCCGCGACCTTCTGCAGGGCGGTCGCCTGCGAGAAGCCGACCGCGATGATCGGCGAATGGCCGTCGCGGGCGAAGCGGCGCAGCGCCTGCTCGATCTGGGCGTCGTTGGTCGGCTCGAAATCGCGGAACTCGACATTCGTCTCCTTCTTGAACTTCTCGGCGCCGATGAAGACGCCCTCGTTGAAGGATTTGTCGAACTTGCCGCCCTTGTCGTAGACGACTGCCGGCTTGATCGGCTGGGGCTGCGCCAG
Organism: Allobosea sp. GW822-FHT05A11; assembly: GCF_058800455.1. NCBI lineage: Bacteria > Pseudomonadati > Pseudomonadota > Alphaproteobacteria > Hyphomicrobiales > Alloboseaceae > Allobosea > Allobosea sp. GW822-FHT05A11. Next base: position 378,133 of record NZ_JBXAMI010000006.1, read on the forward strand.
TGCCGCGACAGTCGAAAGCACGACGCCGGCAAACGCCGCCGCGAAAGAACCCAAACGCATGGAAGCGATCCCCTGTTGCAGCCGGGCGCCGTTGTCCGGCCCTCGATCGCGGCACGATGACATGGCTGCGCGACGCGGCCAAGCTGGCGAAAGGTCATGTTCATCACGACCGCGCGGCCGCGCCGCAGGGCGATTGCCCTGGAGCCGCCACCGGCCTTAGGCTGTCGCCCATGATGCTGAACGACGACGAGATCGAGCGCTATGCGCGCCATATCGTCCTGCCGGAGATCGGCGGGCCGGGCCAGCAGCGGCTGAAGAACGCGCGCGTGCTGGTGGTCGGGGCCGGCGGGCTCGGCGCGCCGCTGCTCCAGTACCTGGCGGCCGCGGGGGTGGGGAAGATCGGCATCGTCGACGACGACATCGTCTCGCTCTCGAACCTGCAGCGCCAGACCATCTTCACGAACGAGGATATCGGAGCGCACAAGGCGGTGGTCGCGGCGCGCTTCGTGCGCAACCTCAACCCGAATGTCGTGGTCGAGGAGCATGTCACGCGGCTCGATCCGCATAATGCCCGCGCGCTGATCGCCTTCTACGACGTCGTCGCCGAAGGCTCCGACAATTTCGCGACGCGCTATGCCGTGTCCGATGCCTGCTTCCACGAGCGCAAGCCGGTGGTGATGGGCGCGCTCGGGCGCTTCGACGGTTCGCTGACCACGATCCGCGCCCATGAGGCCGGGCCGGACGGCAAACCGAACCCGACCTGGCGCTGCCTCTTTCCGGACGCGCCGCCGCCCGGCGCGATCCCGACCTGCGCGGAGGCCGGCGTGCTCGGCGCCCTGCCGGGCGTGATCGGCTCGCTGATGGCGCTGGAGGTCGTGCGCGCCATCACCGGCTTCGGCGAGCCGCTCGTCGGAAAGCTCCTGCTGGTCGATTCCCTGACGATGCGCTTCGAGACGCTGCGCTATGGCTGGGACGAGGCCAATCCGCTGAACGGGCAAATCCTGGCCGAAGGCCGATCTTAACCCGTATCTGCTAGCCAATCCCCGTCGAAAGCACGGGGAAGGGCATAATGCAGGCCGACGGCACGATCGAGGCGGGAGTTACGACCGAGGCGCGGTGGCTTCCGAGTCTGCCGCTCGTCCTGCTTGGCGCTGCCGTCCTGATCTGCGCCCTGCTGCTGACGCAGCCCCTGACGCTGCCGCTCGGACCGATGTACTGGGACCTCGTCCTCTACCTCGACGCCGCCAACCGGATCGGCGACGGCCAGGTGCCGCTGATCGATTTCATCGCACCGGTCGGGCCGCTCGGCTACTGGCTCTTCGCCGGGTTCGATGCGCTGTTTCCGCGGGCGCATCCGCTGCTCACGGCGCAATGGTGCCTGTTCGCAGTGACGGCTCCGGCGATGGCGGTCATCCTTCACACGGTCGGCCGGCAATCACGCGCCAGGGCGATGGCGCTGCTCCTGCCCTATCTCGTCTTCCAGATCCTGCCGATCAATGTCGAGCACTACTCCTTCTTCCCCGGCACCGACGGCTTCGGCATCTACAACCGGCATGTCAGCATCGTGCTCTACGTGCTGGTCTGCGGCCTCATCTTCCTGCGCGGCCCGGCGCTCGGTGCCATCATCGGCTGGACGCTCACCGCGCTGTTCATGATCAAGATCACCGGCTTCCTCGCCGGTGGCCTGATCACGGCCTTCGCGTTCGCCGCCGGGCGGATCAGCCTGCGCGACAGCCTCCTGATCGCAGCCGCCGCAGGGCTGGCGTTGATCGGCTTCGAACTCGCAACCGGCCTCGTCAGCGCCTATCTCGGCAGCATCCTCGCGCTGATCGCGATCAATGCCGGCGGCATCCTGCCCCGCTTCGTCCAGGCGGCCTCGCTGCATCTCGACATCGTCGGCGCGGGAACGGCGCTCGGGCTCGCCCTGTTCTGGCTGGACCGGCGCGACATCACTGATGCTGCGCTCGCGCTGCGCCGCCAGCCTTCCGCCGCCGGCTTCGTCCGCCTGCTCGACCGCGACGTCGCCTGGCTCGCGGTCGTCCTCGCCGCGGGGCTGTTCTTCGAGACCCAGAATACCGGCGGGCAGGCTTTCATCTTCATCTGGCCGGTGCTGCTGATGATCCTGTCGCGCTGGCTCGGCAGCGGCCGGCGCGGCGCGCTCGTTGTCTGCGGCCTCGTCGCCGCCACCGCCATCCCGCCGGCCGAAACCGTGCTCCAGCGCGGGGCACGGGCGCTGATGGCGCAGGCGGGCTATGCCGCCCTGCCGAACCAGCATCTCGGCCGGCTCGGCCAGGTCTCGCAACATGCCGACGTCATGAACCGCGCGAGCGCGATGCTCGACATCTACGCGGCTCATCCCGCGACCTTCCGGGAATTCACCGCACGGGAGATGCTGCCGTCACCGCAGCTCTATTCGGAGCTCGATTTCCAGGCGTCCTGGCTGATGGCAGTCGACGAGGGGGTCGCGGCGATCCTGGCGCATGAGCAGGCGAGCGGGCGCCGCTTCGAGACGATCATGAGCCTCAACTTCGTCAACCCGTTCCCCGCCGTGATGGGCCGCAGCGCGCCGCGCGGCATCGCCATCGGCGCCGACCCGTTCCGGGCCGTGCCGAAGCCGGACGATGCCGAGATCACGCTCGCCCGCGAGGCGGATCTCGTGCTCTATCCGCTCTGCCCGGTCACCGTCGCGAACGAGGCCCTGCGCAAGATCTACGCGCCGGTCCTGACGGGCCGGCGGGAGATCGCGCTCGGACGCTGCTGGAAGGGTTATGTCAGCGCGGGCTAGCGGCCGCGCTTCGTCTCGATCACGTCGAAGAGCTGCGCCGCCAGGTCCGGACCGCCGAGCTTCTTGATCGCGCGCACGCCGGTCGGCGCGGTGACGTTGATCTCGGTGAGCTTGCCGTGGATCACGTCGATGCCGACCAGCAGCAGGCCGCGCTCGCGCAAGGTCGGGCCGATCGCCTCGCAGATCGCCAGCTCCTGCTTCGACAGGTCGGTCGGGCGGGCCGCGCCGCCGCGCACCATGTTGGCGCGCAGGTCGCCGACCGCCGGGACGCGGTTGACCGCGCCCGCCGCCTTGCCGTCGATCAGGATGATGCGCTTGTCACCCTCGGTGACCTCCTTGATGAAGCCCTGCACCACCCAGGGCTCGCGGAAGAGGTTGCTGAACAGGTCGAAGAGCGAGCCGAAATTCGGGTCGGTCTTGCTGGTCTTGAACACGGTCGCGCCGCCATGGCCGTAGAGCGGCTTCATGACGATCTCGCCATGCTCGTCGCGGAAGGCCTCGATCTCCGCCCTGTCGCGGGTGATCAGGGTCGGCGGCATCAATTCCGGGAAATGGGTGACGAGGATCTTTTCGGGCGCGTTGCGCACGGAAGTCGGGTCGTTGACCACCAGCGTCTTGGGGTGGATGCGCTCCAGCATATGGGTGGTCGTGACATAGGCCATGTCGAAGGGCGGGTCCTGCCGGAGCAGCACGACGTCGAGCCCGGAGAGATCGACCTTTTCCTCCGTGCCGGCGGTGAAATAATCGCCTTCGACGTCGCGCACCTTCACCGGGCGCATCGGCGCGGTGACCTTGCCGTCGCGCATCGAGAGCTTGTCGGGGGTGTAGGTATAGAGCGTATGGCCGCGCGCCTGCGCTTCCAGCATCAGCGCGAAGCCGGTATCCCCGGCGATCCGGATGCGCTCGATCGGGTCCATCTGGATGGCGACGTTGAGGCTCATGACAGGCTTCCTGTTGCAGGCAGGCGGTTCTTATCGGACCGCGGACCGGGTTCCTGCAAGTGGGTGGCCTTGCGTCAGAGGACAAGCGCGAAGGCGGCCGGCACATGGCGCGGCCGGCGCCAGGGCGCCAGGAACACCGCGTCGGCGCGCAGATGATGGTTGGCGGCCCAGGCATTGCGCGAAAGCCAATGCCTTATGCGCCGCTCGACGAGGCGCTGCTTTTCCGGGGTGATCGCGATCATGGCGTCATCGAGGTGCCTACGCGCCTTGACCTCGACGAAGGCGATGGTGCGGCCGCGCTTCATGACGAGGTCGATCTCGCCGCCCTTGCCGCCGAAACGGCGCTCCAGCAGGCGATAGCCCTTCGCCGTCAGCCAGAGGATGGCGAGCCATTCGGCGCGGCGTCCGGTCAGGCCGGAGCGCTTTGCCTTATGGCTGCGCCCGCCCGGATCGGTGCCGGCCCTGGTCACGGATCGTCGCGGGTCAGTTCGAGCGCGCGGGCATAGACCTTGCGGCGGGGCTGACCGGTCTCGGCGGCGACCTGCGCCACGGCTTCCTTCAGCGAGACCTTCGCCAGTGCCGCGCGCAAACGCTCGTCGATCGCCTCGTCGGTTGGAACGAGATCGGCGGCGCCGGGCGGACCGATGATCACGACGATCTCGCCGCGCGCCTCCTCTTCGCCATCGTAATGGGCGGCGAGTTCGGGAAGCGTGCCGCGCCGGACCGTCTCGTAGAACTTGGTGAGCTCACGCGCGACGGCGCCGGGCCTCGCGCCGAGCACGGCGGCGGCGTCAGCCAGCATCTCGGCGAGGCGGCGGGGCGATTCGAAGAAGACCAGCGTGCCGGGAATGGCGGCGAGTTCGGTCAATCGCGTGCGACGCCCACCCGATTTCGGTGGCAAAAAACCCTCGAAGAAGAAGCGGTCGGTCGGCAGGCCGGCCAGCACCAGCGCCGCCAGCACGGCGGAGGGGCCGGGAATGCCGGTGACGGGCAGGCCCTCGGCCACCAGTTCGGCGACGAGCTTGTAGCCGGGGTCCGAGACCAGCGGCGTGCCGGCATCCGAGATCAGGGCGAGCTTGCCGCCCTCGCGCAGCTTCGCCAGCACCTTCGGACGCATCTGCGCGGCATTGTGCTCGTGGTAGGGCAGGAGCGGCGTCGATATCCCGTAATGCGCCAGCAGCGTCTTCGACGTCCGGGTGTCCTCGGCCAGGATCGCATCGGCGGCGGCGAGCGTCGCCAGCGCCCTGAACGAGATGTCGCGGAGGTTGCCGATCGGCGTTGCGACGATGTGGAGGCCCGGCGCCAGCGGCTCGGCCTCGGCCCTCAGGCCGAAAGCGGTATAGCTGGGAGCGCGGGGGGGGGCGGCAGTGTTCGACATCCGATCACGCTGCCACAGCCGCCGCAGCGGCGCCATGGCGGGGAACGCCCGCACCGGTGCAACCCATAGTTAACAACTTGAAAATAGGCTTCCGGACTGGCACGAGAGGTCCGGGGGCATATCGGTTCCACAGGACCCATCGCCGGGCCGCGTTTCGCCGGCCCGGTCACGACTGGAGATCGCCCGTGTTGTATCATCGGCACCTCGCACCGATCCTGCGGTTCAAGACACGGGCCTTTGCGGTCCTGCTGCCGCTTGCGCTCGCCGCCTGCGGCGGCGGCACCTCGGGCCTGCCGGGCTTCGATTCGGGCACGCCCGCAGCCGGCGGCGCCGCGCCGACCGGGCAGACCATCGGCACCGGCAAGGTCAAGGTCGGCCTGATCCTGCCGCTGACCGCCGAGGGCCAGGGCGCGGTCGTCGGCAATTCGCTCAAGAACGCCGCCGAGATGGCGCTGGCCGAATTCCCGAATGCCGACCTGACCCTGCTGGTCAAGGACGATCGCGGCACGCCGGACGGCGCCCGCGCCGCCGCGCAGGAAGCCCTGTCGGAAGGGGCCGAGCTGATCGTCGGCCCGCTCTTCGCGCCCTCGGTCCAGGCTGCGGGACAGGTGGCACGCGGCGCCAACAAGCCGGTGATCGCCTTCTCCAGCGATTCCAACGTCGCCTCGCGCGGCGTCTACCTACTCTCCTTCCCGCCCGAGAACGACGTCAACCGCGTGATCAGCTATGCCGCCCAGCAGGGCCGCAAGTCCTTCGCGGCGCTGGTGCCGGACACCGCCTATGGCAAGGTGGTCGAGGCCGCCTTCCAGCAGGCCGTCGCCAATCGCGGCGCACGCGTCGCCGCGATCGAGCGCTTCAGCTCGGACCCGGCTGCGATGAAGGCCGCGATCCAGCGCCTGATGCCCTCGCTCGCCCAGGCCGATGCACTGTTCGTGCCGGCCGCCGCCGACGCCATGCCGACGCTCGGCCAGCTCCTGCAGGAGGCCGGCTACAACCCCGCCAAGGTCAAGCCGCTCGGCACCGGCGTCTGGAACGATGCGGGCATCGCGCGCGTGCCGGCGATCCAGGGCGGCTGGTTCGCCTCGCCCGACACCGCCGGCTTCAACGCCTTCGCCGGGCGCTATCAGCAGCGCTTCAACGGCGCGCCGACCCGCACCGCGACGCTGGCCTATGACGCGGTCTCGCTGGCGGCGGCACTGGCGCGCACGCAAGGCTCGCAGCGCTTCTCGGAAGCCGTGCTGACCAACGGTTCCGGCTTCGCCGGGGCGGACGGCGTCTTCCGCTTCCGCCCGGACGGGCAGGTCGAACGCGGGCTCGCCGTGCTGGAACTGCGCAACGGCCAGATCGTCACGATCAACGCCGCGCCGCGCGATCTCGGCCCGCGCTCGCAATAAGACGCCCAACGAAAACGGCCGGGCAAGGCCCGGCCGCTTCCTCATCACGATGGGTGACGGGCCTCAGCTCAGCGGCGCGTATTTCACGACGCAGCCATAGGCCTTGGTGCTGGCTTCCGAGACCGGCTTGCCGGCCTTGAGCTCGGCGACGGCCTGGCGGACATAGCTCTTGGCGCCTTGGAGGCTCGATGCCGCCGAGGTCGGCTTGTCGTCGATCGCGCCCATATAGGCGAGCGTGCCCTTGGGATCGATGATGTACATATGCGGGGTGGTCTGGGCGCCATAGGCCCGCGCGACCTTGCTGTTCGGGTCGAGCAGGATCCCGGCCGGCGCGGCGTTGCGCTGGACCGTGAGTTCCTTCGCCTTGGCGGCATCGACATGACCCTGCTCGCCCTGCGGCGAGGAGATCACCGAGAGCCAGACCACGCCCTCCCTGGCCATGTCCTTCTGCAGATTCTGCATGGTCGCGCTGTTGTAGTGCTTCCGGACATAGGGGCAGTCGTGGTTGGTCCATTCGAGGATCACCGTCTTGCCCGCGAATTCCGAAAGGTTGCGCGTCTTGCCCTCGACATCGACCGCCTGGAAGGCGGGGGCGGGCGCGCCGACCTTGGCCGCGCCCTGGGCGAAACCGGCGGCCGGGAAGGCGAGGCCCGCAAGGGTGAGGCCGGCGATGAAAGTCTGTCTGGTCAGGCTTTGCATGTCTGTCTCCCTGGGTTGATGTCGAAAACCTATGGCAGCGCTGCCATCTTCGTGGTGCGCCCGGCCGCACGCTCGGCCGCGGCGATCAGCCCGTCCACGGTCAGGAGCTGCGGCAGGATCTCGGCCTGCGCCTCCTTGCGGGCGGGGTAGAACAGATAGAGCGGCACGCCGGCGCGGCCCTGCTCGGCCAGCGCCTTGGCGATGCGGCTGTCGCGATTGGTCCAGTCGGCCTTGAGATAGACGACGCCGAGCTTGGCGAAGGCGTCCTTTACCTCCTGCCGGGAGAGCGCGACGCGCTCATTGGCGATGCAGGTGATGCACCAGGCCGCCGTGAAGTTGACGAAAACCGGCTTGCCCTGTGCCTGCAGGGCCGCGACACGCTCCGGCGACCAGGCCTCGACATCGCCGGCCCGCGCCTCGGTTGCCGCACCGGGAACGGCATTCTGCACAGTGAACCAGCCGGCGCCGAGCATGACCAGCGCCGCCAGAACCGAGCCGAAGGCGCGTCGCGCGAACGATCCGCGCGTCACGCCGATAAGCCAGACGGCGAAACCCGCCGCCAGCACCGCGACGAGCGCCGCGAGCACGCCCTGCGGGCCGCTCTGCACCGAGGCGACCCAGATCAGCCAGATCGCGGTCGCGAACATCGGGAAGGCGAAGGCCTGTTTCAGCACCAGCATCCAGCGGCCGGGCTTCGGCAGCAGGCGCAGCAGGCCCGGAGCGAAGGAGAGCGCGACCACCGGCAGGGCGAAGCCGACCGCCAGTGCGAGGAAGACGGAGAGGGCGACGGCCGGCGGCTGCGTGACCGCGTAGCCCATAGCCGCCCCCATGAAGGGCGCCGTGCAGGGCGTCGCGACCACGACCGCGAGCACACCGGTCATGAAGGCACCGAGGCGCCCGCCCCGGCTGACGAGGCCGTCGCCGAGGCCGGTGACGGAGGTGCCGATCTCGAAGGCGCCGAGCAGGTTGAGGCCGATCAGGACCATCACCACCGCCAGCGCGATGACGAGCGGCGGCGACTGGAGCTGGAAACCCCAGCCGACGCTGCTGCCGAGGCTGCCCAGCGCGATCACCGCACCGGCCAGCACCATGAAGGTGATGAGCACGCCGCCCATGAAGAGCAGGCCCTGCTCCCGGACCTCCGAACGGCTGCGATGCGCGAGCTGCGCGAAGCCGAGCGCCTTGATGAAGAGCACCGGCAGGACGCAGGGCATCAGGTTGAGGATCAGGCCGCCGGCAAAAGCGAAAGCCAGCGCCGCCCAGAGCGTCAGGTCGGCGCCCTCGGCCGGCATCGGAATCCGCACCACGGCCGGGCGCGCTTCAGGCGCCGCTGCCACACCTGCCGCCATCAGAGCCGGATCGGCATCGGCGAGCAGCGTCACAGCCCGCGGCGTCCCCTCCTCGGTAAAGGTGAGGACGCCGGATATTTCCGGCTTCGCGAGCTTGAAGGCGGTGGAACGGGTCAGCGTCAGGGTGGGCTTGTCGCCAGCAACGAGGAGCTGATCGGCGGCATGCTCGATCAGCGTGTCTGAAACCGGGAAGAAACGCAGATCGGCGGTGCCGGCCGGCAATCCGGGCAGGTCGAGGGCGAGCTTGCCGGCGTCATCACGCAGCTTGCCGCGGAAGGAGGCCGGTTTCGGCAGCGCCGCGACGGCGGCATCGATCCGCCCTTCGGCGGCCTGATCGACCGCGCTTGCGGCGGCGATCGGGAGCTCCAGCGAGAAGGAGCCTTCCTCGGGAATGCAGATCTTTTCGCAGACGAGCCAGGTCGCCTCAGCCTTCAGGGCAAAATTCTCGCCGGGCCTGGCATCCGCCGGCACGGTGATCTCGAGCGGCAGCAGGACCGTGCCTTCGAAGCCGAAATTGACGAGAGGCTCGACCCGGATCGCCTTGGGTGCCGGCCACTGGATCTCGCCGGCGGAGGCGCCGGTCGGCAGGTCCCATTTGATCTGGGTCGGCTCGCCGGAATCGCCGGGGTTCAGCCAATAGGTATGCCAGTGCGGCGCGAGCTTCTGGACGAGCGCGAGCTTGAAGCGCTCGCCCGGCGCAACCGCATCGCGGCTCGAAAGAAGGGTCGCGGTGACGCGCGGCGAGGTGACGGCAGCGGATTCGGCGGCAACCGCCAGGCCGGGAACCAGCAGTCCCAGCGCCAGCGCTGCTCCGCGCAGGAAACGCTTGCCTAGATATCGCCGCATGATGCCGTCGCCATCCCTGAACATCCCGACCCCATGCCTCATTCCGCCCTCACCTGCCAATGACAAGGCAGTGAGGCGGGGTCGCGGGCATTCTGGGCGATCCGCCTTCGGGAGGCAGCGTGCCATGGTGTCGCCGCCCCGGTGACGGGGAGGCGAGGCCGTTCAGATCGCGGCGCCGTCCGTGACGATGTCGGCGCCGAGGCCCTGGCGGACCGCGCGCACGATCCCGGCTTCCGCCGCGGCACCCCGTTTGCGCGGACGGCTCGCGTCGATGCGGTGTTCGGCGATGATCTGGCCGGGGGCACCTGACAGAACGACGACGCGATCGGCGAGATAGGCGGCCTCGTCGATATCATGGGTGACGAAGAGCACGGTCTTGCTGGTACGCTGCCAGACACGGATCAGCTCGTCCTGCAGGTTTTCGCGCGTCAGGGCGTCCAGCGCCGAGAAGGGCTCGTCCATCAGCAGAATCTCGGGCTCGACGGCGAGCGCGCGGGCGAGTGAGACGCGCTGGCGCTGGCCGCCCGAGAGCTGATGCGGCCAGCGCTGAGCGAGTGGCGCGAGACCGACGAGGTCGAGCATCGCCGCCGCCTTGGCGAGACGCTCGGCACGGGGCGCTCGGCCTTCGAGCCCGAAGCCGACATTGGAGACGACCTTGCGCCAGGGCAGCAGCCGCGAATCCTGGAAGACCAGAGCGACCGGCCGGCGCGCCTTGTCCTTCGCGTTGATGACGACCTCGCCGCCGCTCGGCTTGGCGAGGCCGGCGATGACGCGCAGCAAGGTCGACTTGCCGACGCCGGAGGGGCCGACGATGGCCAAAAACTCGCCGCGCCCGACCGAAAGGTCGAGCTTGCGCAGGACTTCGGTGTCCTCGCCGTCGCGCCTGAAGGTCAGCGACAGGCCTTTGATTTCGATCACGCTTTCCAACGCAGCACCCATTTCTGGAAGGCGACGAAGCCGGTGTCGAGCAGGCCGTAGAGCGCCGCCATCGTCAGCATGTAGACCACGACGATATCGGTCGCGAGCAGGCTCGACGCCTGCATCATGCGCTGGCCGACACCCGCGACGCCGAAGATCTCGGCCGCGACCACCGCCATCCAGGCCTGGCCGAGCGCCGTCCTGATGCCGACGAGGATGCCCGGCAAGGCCGCCGGCAGCAGGATCTTGAACAGGCGCTGCCAGGGAGACCGGAAGCCGAAGGCATCGGCGACCTCGATGAGATCGCGGTCGACGCCGCGGATCGCGCCCTGCGCCGCGAAGAAGACGATCCAGAACACGCCGATGGCGATGATGAAGACCGCCGCGCCCGGCGTGACGCCGAACCAGATGATGGCGAAGGGCACCCAGGCGAGGCCGGGAATCGGGCGTAGGACCCGGACGACCCAGGCCGTCGCCTCCTCGGCGATCCGGGACATGCCGACAGCCACGCCGAATGCGATGCCGAGACCGGCGCCGACGAAGAGTCCAACAAAGTAGTGCCAGAGCGAACCCAGTATGGCCGAGAGCCAGGCGCCGGAGGAGAGCTCCCGCATGAAGGCCTTCGGCAGGGCGCTCGGCCCCGGCAGGAAGGCCGGATTCACCCATCCGAAGAAGGGCATCGCCTCCCAGAGCAGGAGGAAGGCGACGAGGCCCAGAAGGGCGAGGGCCGGGGCCCGTAGCGCAGTCACGATCTCAGCCGCCCGCCTTGACCGCACGCTCGTAGTACTGGGTCTCGAACAATCCGTCGAAGGGGAGTTCCTTCTCCAGCGAGCCGAGCTTGACCTGGTAGGCCTGCATGGCGCGGGCGGGCTCGATGATCTTGCGCGGGTCGATCTCGAAGCGGCTCGCCGGCGAAACCAGCGCCTTCTGGATCAGCTCGGGATCGACGATGCCCTTGCCGAGCGCCGCGCCGACATGGGGCGCAGCCTTCGTCGGATCGGCCTTGATCAGCGCGGCCGCCTTGACGAGGCCGGAGACGAGGTTCTGCACGGCCTGCGGATTCTTGGTGGCGAAGGCGCCGGAGACGGCGACGACCGTGCCGGGCTGGCCCGGGAAGACCTCCTCGCCGCCGGCAATCAGCTTGATCTGCGGGTTGCGGGTCTGGAGGATCGTCAGCGCCGGCTCGCGGACGGAGCCGCCATCGACCGCGCCGGCCAGGATCGCCTGCTGGGTCGCGTCGATGCCCATCGGCACGATCTCGACATCGGCCTTGTCGACCTTCGCGACCTCCCAGAGCCAGTATTGCAGCGTCGTGTTCGGCACCGAGCCCGCCGGCTGGGTGGCGAGGCGCGCCGCCTTGCCGGTGGCGGCGCGGAAGGCCTTGAAGGCCGCGGCGGCACTGGTGCCGGCCGTGAAGAACTTGGTCAGGGAGGGCGCGCTGACGACCACGTTCTCACCGATCGCGGTCGAGGCGACGACGCGGATGTCGATGCCGCGCGAGCGGGCGACGGCGAGCGGCGCAACGCCGGCGACGTAGACATCGATCGTGCCCGACGCGAGCGCCTGGATCATGTTCGGGCCGGATTCGAAGACGGTGACCGCGACGTCGATGCCGCCCTGCTTGAGCCAGCCCTCGCCATTGGCGACGAAGAACGGCGCCGTACCGACGACGGGGATGTAGCCGACACGCGCGGCGACGCTCTGGGCACGGGCCGGGCCGGCGAAGGGCATGGCCGCCGCGAGGCTCGACCCGGCGATGAGGAACTGGCGGCGATCCATCGTTCAAATCCTTCTCGAAAACAGGCCCGAACGAGCCCCCATTGACAGATTGAGAAAAGGATTTTCTATCTGGATGCAATAGATCAGCTGGAAAAAGATATTTCATCTCTTTCTTGCGAAATCTGCGAACTGAATTTCTCCAGATAGCGAGCTTGAGAGAATGGACGCCATAGACCGCAAGATCCTCACCGTGCTCCAGGCGGACGCGAATATCTCGATCGCGGAGCTTGCCGACCGCGTCGGGCTCTCGCAGACCCCATGCTGGAAGCGCATCCAGAAGCTCGAACAGGCCGGCGTGATCCTGAAGCGCGTCGCCCTGGTGGCACCCGAGAAGATCGGGCTCGGGCTCACCGTCTTCGTCCAAATCGAGACGGCGGACCATTCCGGCCCGTGGCTGGACAAGTTCGCCCAGATGGTCGCGGCGATGCCGGAGGTGATGGAGTTCTACCGGATGGCGGGCGATGTCGATTACATGCTGCGCGTCGTCGTCGCCGACATGGCCGCCTATGACGGCTTCTACAAGAAGCTGATCGAGACGATCCCGCTCAAGAACGTGACCTCGCGCTTCGCGATGGAGCGGATCAAGGCGACGACAGCCTACAAGGTGCCCGATCTGCCCCGCACCTGAGGAAGACCGGACAACGCGCGGCGCATGACAGCGCGGCGCGGCTGGTGCTACGTAACGGACAGTTCGCCATTCGCGCTGCCCGAGGAGCCGTTTTGTCCGCTTCCCGCTCCGTTCTCCTGATCATCGGCGGCGGCATCGCCGCCTACAAGATGCTGGAGGTCATCCGCCGATTGAAGGATCGCGGCATCGCCTCGCGCTGCATCGTGACCAAGGCCGGCGAGCAGTTCGTGACGCCGCTCACCGTCTCGTCGCTGGCGGGCGAGCGCTGCTTCACCGACATGTTCTCGCTGACGGATGAGGCCGATATCGGCCATATCCAGCTCTCGCGCTCGACCGACCTCGTCGTGGTCGCGCCCGCCACCGCCGACCTGATCGCCAAGATGGCGAACGGGCTCGCCGACGACCTCGCCTCGACGGCGCTGCTCGCCACCGACAAGCGCGTGCTGATCGCGCCGGCGATGAACCCGCGCATGTGGCAGCACCCGGCGACGCGGCGGAACATGGCGCAGCTCGAAAAGGACGGCATTCTGGTCGTCGGCCCGAATGTCGGGGCGATGGCCGAGCGCGGCGAGAGCGGGCCGGGCCGCATGGCCGAGCCGCCGGAAATCCTCGCTGCGATCGAGCTAGCGCTCGCCGGCGAGAAGCCCAATGCGCAGCGCGCCATCGGCTTCCTCGGCCGGCTGCCGGGCGGCGAGCATGCGACCGGCGCACTCGCCGGGCGGCATGTGCTGATCACCTCGGGGCCGACGCATGAGCCGATCGACCCCGTGCGCTACATCGCCAACCGCTCCTCCGGGAAGCAGGGCCATGCCATCGCTGCCGCGGCAGCCGCAGCCGGCGCGCGGGTCACGCTGGTCAGCGGGCCGGTCAGCCTGCCCGATCCGGCCGGGGTCGAGACCATCCATGTCGAATCGGCCCGCGAGATGCTCAACGCCGTCGAGACGGCGCTGCCGGCCGATATCGCGATCTTTGCCGCCGCCGTCGCCGACTGGCGCGTGGCGGATGCCGCCTCCGACAAGCTGAAGAAGGACGGCAAGGCGCTGCCGCCGCTGTCGCTGGTCGAGAACCCCGACATCCTCGCCACCGTCGCGCATCGCAAGAGCGGGCGCCCGCCGCTGGTCGTCGGTTTTGCCGCCGAGACGCAGAACGTGATCGACTATGCCCGCGCCAAGCTCGTCAAGAAGGGCTGCGACCTGATCGTCGCCAATGATGTCGGCGGCACCGGCGTGATGGGCGGCGACGCCAATACCGTGCATCTCGTCACGACGAGCGGCGTCGAGACCTGGCCGACCCTGCCGAAGGGGGAGGTCGCTACGCGGCTGATCGACCATATCGCCGGGCTCGCGCCGGCCCGGCAGGCGGAGTGACGATGGTCACTGTCCTGCTGCAACGGCTACCGCATGGCGCTGACCTGCCCTTGCCCGCCTATGAGACGGCAGGCGCGGCGGGGCTCGATCTGCGCGCCGCCATTGGCGAGCCCGTCACGCTCGCGCCCGGCATGCGGACGCTCGTTGCGACCGGGCTCGCGATGCAACTGCCCGCGGGTTTCGAAGGGCAGGTGCGGCCGCGCTCGGGGCTGGCTCTGCGCCACGGCGTCACTGTCCTGAACGCGCCCGGAACAGTCGACAGCGACTATCGCGGCGAGGTCTCGGTCGTGCTGATCAACCATGGCAGCGAGCCTTTCACGGTCACGCGCGGCGATCGGATCGCCCAGCTCGTCATCGCTCCGGTCAGCCATGCCCGGCTTTCGGAAGTCGAGATGCTCGATGAGACCGCGCGCGGCGCCGGCGGCTACGGCTCGACCGGCGTCAGCGGCGGCGCGAACGCGGGAGGCCGCCCGTGATCCTGCTCTCGCGCCGCAGCCTGCTCGCCATCGCCGCCGTGGTCGATATCGCCTTGCATGCAAGGCCGCAGCCGGTCGCGGCCAAGCTGCTCGCGGCCCGGCATGCGCTGCCGCCGCGCCATCTCGAAACCCTGCTGCAGACGCTGGTGCGCGTCGGCATCCTCAAGGGCGTGCGCGGCCCGCGCGGCGGCTACGAGCTCGCCCGCGAGCGGCGCAAGATCACGGCCGGCGACATCGCCCGGGCCGCGATGCAGGAAGCCATCGAGGAAGGGCTCGGGCCGGAACCGCAATCGCGATTGGTCGACGAGGTCATCGGGCCGGAGGTGGAGCAGGCCTCGGCCGCCTTCCTGGCCGCACTGGACACGGTCACGGTCGAAGAACTGTGCCAGCGTGCGCAGGCGAAGGCCGTCTTCGGCGAGCCCGGCAAGAGATCTGATTTTACAATTTAATCATGTTATTTATTTCTTTAATCGACAGATTTTGTGAATTGATCTAGCGTCGGATCGAACGTTCTCTCGTCCAGAGGAGTCATGTCATGGCCGAAGCACAGAAATCGACGAAGGCGCCCGGACGCGGACGCATCTACGACTCGATCACCGACACGATCGGCGATACGCCGCTGGTCAGGCTCAACCGCTTGCCGGCCGAGCGTGGCGTCAAGGCGACGATCCTGGCCAAGCTCGAGTTCTTCAACCCGATCTCGAGCGTGAAGGACCGCATCGGCGTCAACATGATCGATGCGCTGGAGGCCTCCGGCGCGCTCAAGCCCGGCGGCACGCTGATCGAGCCGACCTCCGGCAATACCGGCATCGCGCTCGCCTTCGTCGCCGCCGCGCGCGGCTACCGCCTGATCCTGGTGATGCCGGAGACGATGTCGCTGGAGCGGCGCAAGATGCTGCTCCTGCTCGGCGCCGAGCTCGTGCTGACGCCCGGTCCCGGCGGCATGCGCGGCGCCATCGCCAAGGCCGAGGAGCTCAGGAACGAGATCCCGGGCGCGATCATCCCGCAGCAGTTCGAGAACCCGCACAACCCCGAAATCCACCGCAAGACCACCGCCGAGGAGATCTGGAACGACACCGATGGCGGCGTCGACATCATCGTCTCCGGCGTCGGCACCGGCGGCACCATCACCGGCGTCGGCCAGGTGCTGAAGCCGCGCAAGCCCGGCCTCAGAATGGTCGCGGTCGAGCCGGAGGATTCGCCCGTCCTGTCGGGCGGCCAGGCCGGCCCGCACAAGATCCAGGGCCTCGGCGCCGGCTTCGTGCCGGGCATCCTCGACCGGGGGATCATCGACGAGGTCGTCACCGTCGGCAACCAGACCGCCTTCGAGACGGCCCGCGCGCTCGCCAAGAGCGAGGGCATCCCGGCCGGCATCTCGTCCGGCGCAGCCGTCGCTGCAGCGCTCGAAATCGGCGCCAAGCCGGAGAATGCCGGCAAGACCATCGTGGTGATCATCCCCTCCTTCGCCGAGCGCTACATCTCCAGCGCCCTGTTCGAGGGTCTGTGACTGCAACAACCATCCAGATCGTCCGGCTGGCGGAGAGCCTGCCGGACGATTTCGAGGCCCTGCGTCAGGAAGCAAGCGCGGAAAGCTACCGCTTCGTCGAGGGACTGCACGAGGAATGGCTCGCCGGCCATTATGATGACGGAGACGAGCGTTTCGTCACCTTCGCCGCCTTCCACGAAAGCGAACTCGCCGGCATCGGCGCGCTGACGCCCGACCCTTACGATCCCGCGCCCGATCTGCTGCGCGTCCGGCATGTCTATGTCCGGCCGCTGCATCGCGGCGCCGGCATCGGGCGCGTGCTGGCCGGGGCTCTGATTCAGCAGGGACTGGACCTCGCGCCGCGGCTTTCGCTGCGCGCCGCCGATCCGCGCGCGAACGCCTTCTGGGAGGCGAACGGCTTCAAGCCGGATACGAGCGGAACGCGCCGCTCGCATCTGCTGACGCGCTAGGCGCTCTTCAGCGCACCAGAACCAGCCGGTTGTTCCAGGGGTCGGTGACCGTCGGCACGCCGTCGGCCTCGCTGCCCCCGGCCGCCAGGATACGCTGCCGCATCGCCGCGAAATCGGTCTCATCGCGCGCGATCAGTTCGAAGCGATCGAGCCCTGCCTCGCCCGGCTGGCGCGGACCGGCACCGCGGCTGCCCCAGATATTGCCGGCGATATGATGGTGATAGCCGCCGCTGGCGAGGAAGCTCGCACCGGGATAATGCACCATCAGGTCGAAGCCGAGCAGGTCGCGATAGAAGGCTTCCGCCGCAGCCGTGTCGCCGACGCGCAGATGGATATGGCCCATCCCGGTACCCGCCGGCATGCCGGCATAGGCCGCCTCGTCGGCCTCGCTCAGCAGCTTGTCGAGATCGAGCCGCTCTGTCGCCATGGCGATACCGCCATCGGGCTTGCGCGGCCATTCCGCGCGCTTGCGGTCGCGATAGATCTCGATGCCGTTGCCCTCGGGATCGGAGAGATAGAGCGCCTCGCTGACGAGATGGTCGGAGGCGCCTTCGAGCGGGATGCGCGTGACCGCGGCATGCTTCAGCCAGTTGGCGAGATCGCGCCGCGATGGCAGCAGGATGGCGAGATGGAACAGGCCGGCGGCCGAGGTCGGCCGGGCCGCGCCCGCTTCCAGACGGACGAGCACGCGCCCGCCCGTGCCGAGTTCAGCGCTCGTCGCATCCTGGCGGATCAGGCCGAGGCCGATCGCATCGCGGTAATAGGCTGTGAGAGCCGGGAGATCGTGCACCCGCAGCGTCACCGCACCGATGAAGACCGGCGCCTTGTGCGCTTCGAGGGTGGTGGCGGAGGCCGTCCGCTCGATCGTTGCGACCATGGGAAAATCCTTTCGCGGCGGCCATGCCGGCCGCATCCTTAAAATGGCGCTTCTCCCGCGCCTTGTCGCCCACCCGGCCGGCAAGGCCGTGATTGCAAGGCTGCAATGATGCGCGCTCAGCCGGGGCGCGGCCGATCGATGGCGAAATGGCGGAACCAGCCTTCCTCGCGCCCCTCGACCAGCGCGCCGATCAGGCGCGAGGCCAAGAAACTGAAGGTGATGCCGTTCCCGCCATAGCCATAGGCTGCGAGCAGGCGCGGATGGCCGGGCACCCGCCCGATCAAGGGCAAACCATCCTCGGTCTGGCCGAAGGCTCCCGACCAGGCCTGGTCGAGATCGAGGCTGGCCTGCGGAACGAGAGCGTGCAGCCGCGCCTGCAGCGCCTTCGCCTTTTCCGGGCCGAGGGCTTCCCGCCGGTCGGGATCGTCGAAATCCTCATCCTCGCCGCCGAAGACGATGCGGCCGTCGGTGGTCGTGCGGCAGTAGCAGTAATCCTCCGATGCCTCCCAGACGAGCGCCGGGCCGGGCCAGAGCGCCTGCGGCGCTTGCGGCAGCGTCGCGATCGCCCAGCTCGACGCGACACGGTGCAGGTCGTCGCTGACGATATCGGGCATGACATAGCCGGTGGCGAGCACGATCCGGTCGGCCTCGACGACCCGCCCACTGGCGAGGGAGACCGCCGCCGAACGACCGGCGCCGTCGAAGCCCACCGCCTCGTCGCGGATGAGCCTCGCCCCGCGCCGCACGGCTGTCGCGAGGAGTCCGTGGCAGAGGCTGAGCGGATCGGCCTCGGCCGAGCCCGGCGAGACGATGGCCGCCGCCCGGTCGAAGCCGAAGGCCGCGCGCAAAGCGGCGTGCTCGAGGAAGCTGCCCGGAAGGCCGGCGCGCTCGCGTGCCGTCATCTCATCCAGCAACTCGCGCGGGCCGCTCTCGCCCGCCGCGAGGTAGACGGTCTGGCGGGGCGCGAAGCCACAGGGCAGCGCGAGTTCGCCGACCAGATTGCGCAAGCCCTCGACGGCCTGGAAGCTCAAGCGATAGACCTCGGCGGCGGCGGTAAAGCCGTAGAGCGCCGCAAGTTCGGACAGTTTGAGATCGATCTCCCATTGCAGCATCGCGGTCGAGGCTGCCGTGCTGCCAAAACCTTCGCGCTCGCGGTCGATCAAGACGACATCGCGGCCCATCGCCGTGAGGTGCTCGGCGGCCAGCGCGCCCGTAATGCCGCTGCCGGTGATCGCGACATCGCAGCGCGTATCCGCTTCAAGCTCTCGTCCCACGGGGCGTTGCAGAAGCGGGCGCCAGGGCCCCGTGCCGGTGCGCAGATCATCCTGGCGCGTGGTCTGGGGATCGAGCATCACTCCGCCCTTGCCGGGCCGACCCGGTCGGCCATCGTGGCGCCGCGCTGGCCGAGCGGCTTCGGCCGACCCGTGGTGGTGTCATGCTCCGTCTGGTGTTCGAGCTCGGCATTGAGCTCGGCCCCCGCCAGCACGATCGTCGCCGAAAGCCAGAGCCAGGTCATGAACACCACGACGGTCGCAAGCGAGCCATAGGCCGCCGTGTAGTTGCCGAGCGTCGAGACATACCAGGAGAACAGGTAGGAGGCTGCGCCCCAGAACAAGGCCGCGGCGATGGCGCCGG
The DNA here is from genome assembly GCF_058800455.1 of Allobosea sp. GW822-FHT05A11. NCBI lineage: Bacteria > Pseudomonadati > Pseudomonadota > Alphaproteobacteria > Hyphomicrobiales > Alloboseaceae > Allobosea > Allobosea sp. GW822-FHT05A11. The sequence goes on from NZ_JBXAMI010000006.1 coordinate 397,161, forward strand.
GCATGACCCAGATGAAGCGCATGCGCTCGCGGCTCGGGCCGATCCAGTAGAGAACCGCGATCGAGAGCGTCGCCATGACGAAGAAGGACGGCCAGCGGACGAGCCGGATCAGCCGTTCGAGCTCGGAGTGGAAGGGGAAGAGCGCGGTCACCAGCGGCAGGCTGGCGATGGCGATCAGGGCGGCCGTGAGCAGGACGACGCCGCTGACCGTGGTGAACAGCGAGATCGCGTTGAGCTTGAGGAAGCTGCGCTTCTCGGCCTCGCGATAGATGATGTTCAACGCATCGAAGAGCGCCTTCACCGCGGCATTGGCCGACCAGGTCGCGACGCCCAGGCTGACATAGAAGGTCAGCGACAGACCGAAGCCGGACTGGGTCGAGAGCCGCGTCGCCTGCTCGTGGATCAGTTCGCGCGCGGCCTGCGGGAACATCGTCGTGACCGCGTCGAGCTGCTCGGCGATGGTCGCGGGGTCGGTGAAATAGCGGTAGATCGTGACCAGCAGCGACAAGGCCGGCACGAGCGAGAGCAGGGTGAAGAAGGCGACCGCGCCCGCAAGCGACGAGAGGCGGTTCTCGGCGACATTGCCGATGAAGCGCAGGAGCACGTCCTTCCAGCCGAGCCAGGTCATCTGCAGCGGCGTCTTCGCCAGCCGGCCGCGCACCGCTTCCTCCCGACGACGCCCGAGCTTGTCGGCCACCACGCCCGACAGATAGCCGAGCGCGACCCCGATCCCGGCCGCGCCCGTGATCCGTTTGAGGAAAGCCATGTCGGGATTCACGCTCCGCCAGTGTTGCCATCGCAGCTTGAGGGCAACCGGCCGCGTCCGCAATCGTTCCGGCAACAGGCCGGTCAAGGGGCGGCTTAGCCGATTGTTAACCTTAATGCTTCGTTATGACGGGGCGCGGCCGCGAGCGGCCGACGCTGTTCCATCCAGCGGAAAGCCCGATGACGAAGCTCTTCAGAACCGGCCTGACGGCCCTCGCGATCCTGCTGTCGGGCGCGGCCGGAGCAGCCGACCTGAGCAAGGTCGCGCTGCCGCCGGCCCCGGACCTGCCGGCGCTCTATTCCTGGACCGGGTTCTATGCGGGCCTCCAGGGTGGCTATGCCTGGGGCGACAGCCGCGTGCGGATGAGTGCGCCCGGAGGGGCCTTCGCACCCGTCAGCTTCCGCGTCGGCGCGGATTCTGCCTTCGGCGGCGCCCATGCCGGCTTCAACTACCAGCTCGGCGGCATCGTGCTCGGCGTCGAGGGCGATGTCGAAGCGCTGAACAGCCGCAGCCGGTTCGACGGAATCGGCCTCTCCGCCCGCGTCAGCCAGGACTGGCAGGGCTCGGCCCGCGCCCGTCTCGGTCTCGCGTTCGACCGCTGGATGGTCTACGGCACCGGCGGTGTCTCTTTCACGGAATACGAGCGGCGCATCTTCGCGCCCGGCGCAGGCTTCGGCGAGCGGCTGACCAGCGCCCGCACCGGCTGGAATGTCGGCGCCGGCGTCAATTTCGCCTTCACCGACCATCTGATCCTCGGCGCCGAATACCGCTACACCGATTTCGGCCGGAACCGCTTCGCCAGCTCCGGCGCCTTCCCGGGCCTGAGCGGATCGCAGGAACTGTCGAGCCACAGCGCCCGCGCCAGCGTCGCCTACAAGTTCTGAGGGCGCTTCAGCTTGGCCGTCATGCTCGGGCTTCACCCGAGCATCTCGTGACAAGAAAGCTCCCGCGTCTCTTTCGGCCTGAGATTCTCGGGTCTGCGCTTCGCTTCACCCGAGAATGACGGGGGCTCTCAGAACCCCGTGCGCTGGCGGATGGCGGCGGCGAGCGTGCCGTCGTCGAGATAGTCGAGCTCGCCGCCGACGGGCACGCCATGGGCGAGCCTGGTCACCTTGACCGGCAGATGCGCCAGGAGATCGGTGATGAAATGCGCCGTGGTCTGGCCGTCGACCGTGGCGCTGAGCGCGAGGATGAGCTCCTTCACCGCCGGATCGGAGGCGCGCTCCACCAGCGCGTCGAGCGAGAGATGCTCGGGCCGGACGCCGTCGAGCGCCGAGAGCACGCCGCCGAGCACGTGATAGCGGCCGGACACCGCGCCCGAGCGCTCCAGCGCCCAGAGATCGGAGATATCGGCGACGACGACGATCAGCCCATCGTCGCGGCGCGGATCGGTGCAGAGGCCGCAGGGGTCGCTGGTATCGACATTGCCGCAGCGGGCGCAGACGACGATGCGTTCGCGCGCCACCGCCATCGCCTCGGAGAGCGGGCCGAGCAACTGCTCGCGCTTCTTGACGAGATGCAGCGCAGCGCGCCTTGCCGAGCGCGGCCCGAGCCCCGGAAGCTTGGCCAGGAGCTGGATCAGCCTTTCGATCTCGGGACCGGCAATGGCGCGGGACATCACGCTACCCCGTCATTCCGGATGGCTCGCGCCATGCTCAAAACAGCTTCATGCCGGGCGGGATCGGCAGGCCCTTGGTGACCTCGGCCATCCGCTCCTGCATGACGCGTTCGCCGCGGGTGCGGGCGTCGTTGGCCGCGGCGACGATCAGATCCTCGAGGATCTCGCGCTCGTCCGGCACCATCAGGCTCGGATCGATCTTCACGCCCTTGAGCGCGCCCTTGGCCGTCATCGTGACCGTGACCATGCCGCCGCCGGCAGCGCCCTCGACCTCGATCAAGTCGAGCTCGGCCTGCATGTCGGCCATCTTCTGCTGCATCTGCTGTGCCTGCTTCATCAGGCCCATCATGTCGCGCATCGGAAATCCTCCTCGAAAGCGTCAGAAATCGATGCCGTCGAAATCCGGTTCGGAATCGTCGAACAGCGGCTCGGCATCGGGCAGGTATTCGTCCTCGGACGGCGTCGCGGCCGCCATTTCGGCGGCGGCGATGGCGCGGGGATCGCGGACATCGACGATGCGCGCGCCGGGGAAGCGCTCCAGCACCGCCTTGACCGACGGATGGGCCGCCGCGTCGTTCTCGCGCTGGTCCTTCGCGGCTGCGGCCTGCTCGCGCATGGTGGCCCCGCCCTCGCCATTGACGACGGCGACCATCCAGGTCTGACCGGTCCATTCCTTGAGGCGGCGCGACAGGTCCTGCGCGAGGGTGCGCGAGGCGCCCTCGGCCAGCGAGAATTCGATGCGGCCGGGCTCGAAGCGCACGGGCCGGATATCGCGCTCCAGCGCGATCTTGAGGGTGATGTCGCGATGCTGCGAGGCGAGCGCAACGACATCCTCCAGCGTGGCGACGATCGCCATCGGTGCGGCGACAGCACGCGCGACCGGCGCAGGCGCGGGATTGGCGCTGGCGAGGATCGGACGGGCGGCGAGCGCGGTATTGCCGCCGCCGGAGGGCGGGCGGGACATGCCGCCGCCGCCATTACCGTTGCCGGCGGGGACGGAGCCCATGCCGTCGCGCAGCATCTTGAGCGCCTCGTCCGGCGTCGGCAGGTCGGCGGCGTGCGCGAGGCGGACGAGCACCATCTCGGCCGCCATCACCGGCCGGTCGGCCTGCTTCACCTCGGCCAAGCCCTTGAGCAGCATCTGCCAGGTCCGGGCGAGGATGCGGACCGAGAGGCGCTGGGCGAAATCGCCGCCACGCACGCGCTCGGCCTGGGCGAGGCTGTTATCCTTCACCGCCTCGGGCACGAGCTTCAGGCGGGTGACGAGATGGGTGAATTCGGCGAGGTCGTTCAGCACCACGACCGGATCGGCACCGGCATCGTATTGCGCCCGTAATTCGCCGAGCGCCGCGGCGATATCGCCCTTCATCACGGCCTCGAAGAGATCGATGACGCGGGCCCTGTCGGCGAGGCCGAGCATGGAACGGATATCATCGAGCGTGATCCGGCCGGCCGCATGCGCGATGGCCTGGTCGAGGATCGAGAGCGAGTCGCGCACCGAGCCCTCGGCGGCGCGGGCGATCGCCGCGAGCGCCTCCTGCTCGGCATCGACGCTCTCGGCCCGGCAGATATTCGCGAGATGATCGACCAGCATATCGGCTTCGACACGGCGCAGGTCGAAGCGCTGGCAGCGCGAGAGCACCGTGATCGGCACCTTGCGGATCTCCGTCGTCGCGAAGATGAACTTCGCATGCGGCGGCGGCTCCTCCAGCGTCTTCAGGAAGGCGTTGAAGGCGCCGGTCGAGAGCATATGCACCTCGTCGACGATATAGACCTTGTAGCGCGCCGAAACCGGCGCATAGCGCACGGCGTCGTTGATCTGGCGGATGTTGTCGACGCTGTTGTTGGAGGCGGCGTCGATCTCCATCACGTCGATATGGCGCCCCTCGATGATCTCGCGGCAGTGGATGCCGAAATCGCGGAGATCGGTGGTCGGGGCGCCCTGCCCGTCGGGCGTCTGGAAGTTGAGCGCGCGCGCCAGGATGCGGGCGGTCGTGGTCTTGCCGACGCCGCGCACGCCGGTCAGCATCCAGGCCTGCGGGATGCGGCCGGCCGCGAAGGCGTTGGTCAGCGTGCGCACCATCGCTTCCTGGCCGATCAGGTCACCGAAATGCGCCGGGCGGTATTTTCGCGCGAGCACGCGATAGGGTGCGGCGGCTTGCGGCGCAGGCGCCGGATCGAACCCGGCGAATCCCGGTTCGTCAGCAGAGGCGGCGTCGATCTGATCGGTCATGGAAACTGGTTTCGCCAATCGGGAGGCGAGGGTCAATGGCGCAGCGCCGGTCCCGTGCTTCGGTCCGGCGCTTTCATACGCGCATAAGGTGGGAGGCTGGACGAAGACCCGTTCGGTCTCGTTAGGGCTGCTTCCTTCCGGACCTGACCCGGTTGGCGAGTGAGACGTCCCTCGCCAACCTCCCGCCCGCTATATCGGGGATGTCTTCGAGAATCGCAAGCCGGCATCGCAGCGGCGCGAAGCTTCGTCGCAGTCGGCGCCAAGCTTGCCAGTTTGGCGTTGACTTGGTGTCGTCCATCCGTCATAAGCCCGCCACCTGCGCAGCCGAAAGGCGGCGCCGACCCTTATCGCATGACAGGCTCGGTTGGCCATGCTTTCCCTGGGAAAGCCGCGGCCGTCGTGCTCATAAAGGCCCCGGAGACGGACCGTGAAAAGAACCTATCAACCCAGCAAGCTGGTTCGCAAGCGCCGCCACGGCTATCGCGCTCGCATGGCGACCAAGGGTGGCCGCAAGGTCATCGCCGCTCGCCGCGCTCACGGCCGCAAGCGCCTGTCGGCCTGACGAGCCCTGGCGCGTGACGACAGCGCGCCGGTTCGGGAAGACGGGCCAATCGCCATGCGCCTCGCCCGCCTGACACAACGCAAAGAATTTCTGGCGGCGGCCGAACACGGCCGCCGCTTTCGTTCGTCCGCCTTCATGGCCCAGGTGCGCGACGCCGCGCCCGATGAGCCCCGCAAGGACGGCGGACCCGTGGCCTTGAGGCTCGGCCTGACCGCCTCGCGCAAGACCGGCAATGCCGTAAAGCGCAACCGCATCCGCCGGCGCCTGCGCGAAGCGGCCAAACAGGCCCTCGCCAGCCAGTCCGAACGCCCCTGCGACATCGTGGTCGTCGCACGCTCCGACGTGCTGACCGCGCAATTTAAGACGCTCGTCGCCGATCTTTCGATTGCCATCGATCGGGCAAAGCCTCACAAGCCGCGTGAAGCAACCTTTGCCGACAGGCGCCGCCCGCTTCCCAAGCGCGGGGCGCCTTCGCAAGCCTGACCCCGCCGCGCTCCTGCCGGACCAAGCGAGATCTGTTTCCGACCATGATGAAAGAAGACAACCGCAATCTGCTTCTCGCGATCGTCATGTCCGTGGTCGTGCTGCTCGGCTGGCAGTTCTTCTACGGCGTGCCGCAGATGGAAAAGCAGAAGCAGATCGCGCAGCAGACCCAGCAGGCCCAGAGCCAGCAGGCGCCAGCGGCCGGCTCCACTCCGGCTCCTTCCACGCCCGGCCAGCCCGCTGGCTCGGCCGCGCCCGGCACCGCTGCCCCGCAGCAGATCGGCACCCGCGAGCAGGCGCTGGCGGCAGGCCCGCGCGTCAAGATCGATACGCCCAAGATCGCCGGCTCGCTCTCGCTGACCGGCGCACGCATCGACGACGTCTCGCTCAAGGCCTATCACGAGACCGTCGACCCGAAGAGCGCGAACATCGTGCTGCTCTCGCCGCTCGGCGGCCCGGACGCCTACTATTCCGATTTCGGCTGGGTCGCGCCCCCCGGGACGACGGTGGCGCTTCCGAACGCCACGACGGTCTGGACCGCCGACAACCAGGTGCTGAACGCGGCCAAGCCGGTGACGCTGAGCTGGGACAATGGCCAGGGCCTGACCTTCAAGCGCATCATCAGCGTCGACGACAACGCCATGTTCACGATCCGCGACGAGGTCGAGAACAAGGGCAGCGCCGCCGTGACCCTGTTCCCGTACGGCCAGATCGTCCGCCACGGCAAGCCGCATACGCTCGGCTACTACGTCCTGCATGAGGGCCTGGTCGGCTATCTCGGCGAGCAGGGCCTGCAGGAATACACCTACGACAAGCTCGACAAGGAACCGCTGCTCTCGCCGGGCACGACAGGCAAGACCTGGAAGGATGCGGTCGGCGGCTTCGTCGGGATCACCGACAAATACTGGGCCGCCGCGGTCGTCCCCGACCAGCAGCGCAAATACGAAGGCCGTTATTCCTCGGTCCAGACCAGTACCGGCCATACCTACCAGGCCGATTTCCTCGGCGAGAGCGTCGCGGTCGCGCCGGGTGCCACCGCCTCCTCCAACGCCCGGCTGTTCGCCGGCGCCAAGGAGGTCGCGGCGATCAACGGCTATGAGGAAAGCCAACAGATCAAGCGCTTCGACCTGCTGATCGACTGGGGCTGGTTCTATTTCTTCACCAAGCCGCTCTTCTTCGTGCTCGACTGGATCTACAAGCATGTCGGCAATTTCGGCGTCGCGATCCTGATCGTCACGGTGCTGCTCAAGGGCCTGTTCTTCCCGCTCGCCAACAAATCCTACGCCTCGATGGCGAAGATGAAGGCGCTCCAGCCGGAAATGACGGCGATCCGCGAGCGCTATGCCGACGACAAGATGAAGCAGCAGCAGGCTCTGATGGAGCTGTACAAGACGCAGAAGATCAACCCGGTCGCCGGCTGCTGGCCGGTGCTGCTGCAGATTCCGGTGTTCTTCGCGCTCTACAAGATCCTGTTCATCACCATCGAGATGCGGCACGCGCCGTTCTTCGGCTGGATCCACGATCTCGCCGCGCCGGACCCGACGAACCTGTTCAACCTGTTCGGGCTCTTGCCCTTCACCCCGCCGGCCATGCTGCATCTCGGCCTGTGGCCGATCATCATGGGCATCACGATGTTCATCCAGATGAAGATGAACCCGGAGCCGCCGGACCCGGTGCAGAAGATGATGTTCACCTGGATGCCGGTGTTCTTCACCTTCCTGCTCGGCTCGTTCCCGGCCGGCCTGGTGATCTACTGGAGCTGGAACAACCTGCTCTCGGTGACCCAGCAGGGCTTCATCATGCGAAAGAACGGGGTGAAGATCGAGCTGTTCGACAACCTCAAGGGCATGTTCGGCAAGAAGAAGCCGGCGACTGCCGGCGGCGCGCCCAGCCCCGCCAATACCAACAAGAAGTGAGAGATCGAAGGGCGGGGTTTCCCGCCCTTCGCTTTTGAAGGCCATCGCCCCGATGCCATTGCCCGATCCGAGCACGCGCCATCCGATCCCCGGCTGGAAGGGCACGGCCTTCCTGAAGGCGGTGGTCGACCATCCGCTGATCGCGGTCGGCGACTACAGCTACTATGATGACTCGCGCGGGCCGGAGCATTTCGTCGCCCGCTGCGTGCGCTACCATTTCGACTTCATCGGCGACCGCCTGGTCATCGGGAAATTCGTCGCGATCGCGCAGGCGGCACAGTTCATCATGAATGGTGCCAACCATCCGATCGGCGGCTTCTCGACCTTTCCCTTCCAGATGTTCGGCCTCGGCGATCCCGAGAGCCTGAAGCGGCCCGGCCCGAACAACCGCGGCGACATGGTGATCGGCAACGATGTCTGGATCGGGCGCGAGGCGGTGATCATGCCGGGCGTGACGATCGGCGACGGCGCGATCATCGGCACGCGGGCGCAGGTGACCAAGGACGTGCCACCCTATGCGGTCGTCGCCGGCAATCCCGGCCGCGTCGTGAAGATGCGCTTTCCGCCCGAGATCGTGACCGAGCTGCTGGCGATCCGCTGGTGGGACTGGGACGCCGACAAGATCGCGCGCCATATCGACGCGATCCAGGGCGCCGATATCGACGCGCTGCGCCGGGCCGTGTAGGCAGGGAAACATGACCACATCGACGACCAAGCCCTATGACGCCGAGGAGATCGAGGCCGCCCGCAAGCTCTTCGAAGGGCCGTGGGATTTCGTCTGGGCCTCGACCAAGATCGACGATCTGCCGCCGATGGTCGGCCAGGAGATCGCCTTCGCCGGGCGCTCCAATGTCGGCAAGTCGAGCCTGATCAACGCGCTGACGCGGCGCAACGCGCTGGCGCGGACCTCGCATACGCCCGGCCGGACGCAGCAACTCAACTTCTTCCGGCAGGTCGAGCACGAGGAGCCCGTCGGGGCGGGATCTCAAGGCAGCAAGCGCTCGCGCGAAAAGCCGGTTCCGGTTTATTCGCTCCATGCGCCGACCATCGTCGACATGCCCGGCTACGGCTATGCCGCCGTCGGCAAGGAGAAGGTCGCGGCCTGGACCCGGCTGATCCACGACTATCTGCGCGGCCGCGCCAACCTGATGCGCGTCTATGTGCTGATCGACGCCCGCCACGGCATCAAGGATGTCGACGGCGCCGTGCTGGAGACGCTCGACAAGGCCGCCGTGTCCTACCAGGTCGTGCTGACCAAGGGCGACGCCCTGAAGCCGGCCGACCAGACATTCATGACCGAAGCCACGTTCGACGAGATCAAGCGCCGCCCGGCCGCCTTCCCCGAGGTGCTGCTGACCTCCAGCGAGACGGGCGCCGGCATGCCGGAATTCCGCGCCGCGATCGGCCGGGTTCTGGCGGAGCGCGCCTGAGCGCCATGACCGCGACCCGCCTTCATCTGGCTCTCGCCGCGCTGATGGGCTTCGCCGGCGTCGCCTTGCTGGCGGCAGCGGCCCATGTCGCCGTCGATCCCGGTCATGTCCAGACCGCCGGCCAGATGCTGCTGTTCCATGCCTCCGTCGTCATCGGCGCCACCGCGGCGCGCAAGGGCGGGCATCTCCATGACCTGCTGGCGCGGATCGCACTCTCGGCGATCATGGTCGGCGCCGCCCTGTTCGCGACCGATCTCGCCCGGCGCGGTTTTGGCGGCGAAGCGCTGTTTCCGCGCGCGGCGCCGACAGGCGGCTGGTTCATGCTCGCTGGCTGGCTCGGGCTTGCGGTCGCTGCCGTGACGGCGAAGCGCAGCTGAACGGCGTCAGCGTTCTTCCGCCTCGGTCGATCTTGAGCTAGAAGCGCCCCGCATCTGTCCTTGCGGCCGCGCGGAGCCTGCCCGAATGACCGACCATCCCCATCTGACGCCGTCGCAATCCGCCGAATTGCTGGTCCAAGCCCTGCCGCATATGCAGCGCTACGACCAGGAGATCATCGTCATCAAGTATGGCGGCAACGCCATGGGCGATGCCGCGACCGCCGAGGATTTCGCCGAGGACATCGTGCTGCTCGAGCAGTCCGGCCTGAAGCCGGTCGTCTGCCATGGCGGCGGCCCGCAGATCGCGGCGATGCTGAAGAAGCTAGGCATTCAGTCCGAGTTCAAGCAGGGCCTGCGCGTCACCGACGAGGCGACCGTCGAGGTCGTCGAGATGGTGCTGGCCGGCTCGGTCAACAAGGAGATCGTCGGCTACATCACCCGCGAGGGCGGGCGCGCCATCGGGCTCTGCGGCAAGGATGGCAACATGGTCACCGCCCGCAAGGTGACCCGCACCGTCGTCGATCCCGATTCCAAGATCGAGGAAATCCTCGACCTCGGCTTCGTCGGCGAGCCCGAGAAGGTCAACACCACCGTGCTCGACGCGGTGCTGAAGGCCGAATTGATCCCGGTGCTGGCGCCGGTCTGCGCCGCCGCCGACGGCCAGACCTACAACGTCAATGCCGACACCTTCGCCGGCGCCATCGCGGGCGCGCTCAACGCCAAGCGCCTGCTGCTGCTCACCGACGTGCCGGGCGTCCTGAACAAGGACAAGCAGCTCATCCCCGAGCTCACGGTCGAGGAATGCCGCCACCTGATCGCCGACGGCACGATCTCGGGCGGCATGATCCCGAAGATCGAGACCTGCATCTACGCGCTGGAGAAGGGCGTGGAAGCGGTCGTCATCCTCGACGGCAAGGTGCCGCATGCGGCGCTGATCGAGCTCTTCACCGATACCGGCGCCGGCACCATCATCCGGCGTTGAGAGACGTCATTCTCGGGCGAAGCTTCAGCTTCGACCCGAGAACCTCATGACCAGAGCATGCTGGTTTCCGAGATGGCCGGGTCAAGCCCGACCATGACGGGAGCAAGCGCGCCCGCGATTAAGACCCCACCAAGGACTTGCGAGGCAGACTCCGGCTCGCCACATCACGGAGTCCAATGACAATTCTTGCCGATACCCCTGCCGCGACCCCGCCCCTGACGGCGGAAGGCTTCGCCCATGTCGATCACTGGATCTTCGATCTCGACAATACGCTGTACTCGCATGAGAGCCGCGTCTGGCCGCAGGTCAACGAGCGCATCACGCTGTTCCTGCAGGACCTTTTCGGGCTCGACGGCCTGTCCTCGCACGCGCTGCGGCAGTATTATTACCATCGCTACGGCACGACCCTGAAGGGGCTGATGGAAGAGCATCAGATCGACCCCGACCGATTCCTCGATTTCGCCCATGATATCGACCTGACGCTGCTCGAGCCGGACCCGGCCCTCGGGGCGGCGCTCGCGGCGCTGCCGGGCCGCAAGCTGATCCTGACCAACGGTTCCGTCGGCCACGCAAAGAATGTCGCCGGAAAGCTCGGCATCCTCGACCAGTTCGAGGATATCTTCGACATCGTCCATGCCGGATTCCTGCCGAAGCCCGAGCGCGCGACCTATGAGAATTTTCTCGCCAAGCACTCCGTCGATCCCGGCCGCGCGGCGATGTTCGAGGATATCGAGAAGAACCTGATCGTGCCGAGCGCATTGGGCATGAAGACCGTGCTGATCATCCCCAAGACGCCCGATCCGTTCCGGGAAGCCTGGGAGCAGGCCGCCATCGATGCCGGGCATGTCCACCATGTCACGGCCGATCTCACCGGCTTCCTCAGGCCGCTCGGACGCCTCGGCGACGGGCACGGCTGAGCGAGAGGCATTTCCTCCGGCTCAGGTTCCTTCCAAAGGAAATTTCGTTCTTCTTTACGAACCCTCTGCGAGCTGATACTGCTCCTGTCCGTTATAAAGAACGGATCGAGAGTTCCATGCCGGCACCGGACAAAGCCGCAGCCAAGCTGCACCCCGAGACCCGCCTCGTCCATGACGGCATCCTGCGATCGCAGTTCGGCGAGACGTCGGAAGCGCTGTTCCTGACGCAGGGCCATGTCTACGACAACGCCGCGCAGGCCGAGGGCCGCTTCCTGAACACCGATCCCGGTTTTCAGTACGGCCGGCTCGGCAACCCGACGACGGCGATGCTGGAGGAGCGCATGGCCTCCTTCGAGGGCGCCGAGGCCTGCCGCGCCACCGCGACCGGCATGGCAGCCGTGACAGCGGCGATGATGGCGCCGGTGCGGGCCGGCGACCACGTGGTCGCGGCAAGCGCGCTGTTCGGCTCCTGTCGCTACATCATCGAGGATCACCTGCCGCGCTACGGCGTCGAGACCACGCTGGTCGAGGGCTCCGATATCGAGGCCTGGCGCAAGGCTGTGCGGCCCAATACCAAGCTGTTCTTCCTGGAATCACCGGCCAACCCAACGCTCGAAGTGCTCGACATCGCAGCCATCGCAGAGGTGGCGAAACAGGCCGGCGCCAGGCTCGTCGTCGACAATGTCTTCGCCACGCCGCTCTTCCAGCGCCCGCTCGAGCTCGGCGCCGACATCGTCGTCTATTCCGCGACCAAGCATATCGACGGCCAGGGCCGCTGCCTCGGCGGGCTGATCCTCGGCTCGAAGGAATTGATCGAGGCCGATATCCAGAATTTCCTGCGCCAGACCGGCCCGGTGCTCTCGCCCTTCAATGCCTGGGTGATGCTGAAGGCGCTGGAGACGCTGCCTTTGCGCGTCGGCAAGCAGGCTGAGAACGCGACCAAGGTCGCCGACTGGCTGGCGGCGCAGAGCAAGCCGACCAAGGTGATCTTCCCCGGCCACAAGAGCCATCCGCAGGCCGAGATCATCAAGCGCCAGATGAGCGGCCCCTCGACCATGATCGCCTTCGAGGTTCCCGGCGGCAAGGCCGGCGCCTATCGCCTGCTCGACGCCTGCAAGCTGATCCGCATCTCGAACAATCTCGGCGACGCCAAGAGCCTGATCGTCCACCCGGCGACGACGACGCATCAGCGCTTCACGCCGGAGGTGCGCGCCGCGATGGGCGTCAGCGACGGGCTGATCCGCCTCTCGATCGGGCTGGAGCACCATGACGACCTGATCGCTGACCTGGAACAGGCGCTGGCGAAGGTTTGAGCCGGCCGCGGGGCTGGTTCGGGCCTTCACCAGTGGCCATCCCCGCCCGCCCCTGCTAAAGCGGGGCCTTTCCCGCCAAGGCTTGAGAGGCCAGCATGCGTTCGGGCGAAGTGAAGCGCCGCACCAACGAGACCGATATCGCGGTCTCGCTCCTGATCGACGGCACCGGCAAGGCCGAGATCGCCACCGGCGTCGGCTTCTTCGACCATATGCTCGACCTCTTCGCCCGCCATTCGCTGATCGACCTCACGGTCAAGGTGAAGGGCGACACCCATATCGACGACCACCATTCGGTCGAGGATGCCGGCATCGCCATGGGCGAGGCGCTGAGACAGGCGCTCGGCACCAAGAAAGGCATCCGCCGCTATGCCGACGTGCATCTGCCGATGGACGAGACACTGACGCGCGTCGCCGTCGACGTCTCCGGCCGGCCGTTCCTGGTCTTCCGTACGGAATTCAAGGCGCAGAAGATCGGCACCTTCGACACCGAGCTAGTGCGCGAGTTCTTCCAGGCCTTCGCGATCAATGCCGGCATCACGCTCCATGTCGAGACGCTCTACGGCGACAACGCCCACCATATCGCCGAGAGCTGCTTCAAGGGGCTGGCGCGGGCGCTGCGGCAGGCGCTCGATGTCGATCCGCGCGAGGGCGACCGCGTGCCCTCGACCAAGGGCGCGCTGTAGGAGGTCTCGATGGCATTCTACACCGTCATGACGCCGCCGCCCGACGGAAGCGACCGGCGCGAGGAGATCGAACGGGCACGGCTCGTCCCCGAGCGTTTCGCCTGGGGCGCCTTCCTGTTCACCGGCCTCTGGCTGCTGGGCAAGCGGCTCTGGCTGGCGACGCTGCTGTTCGTGCTGGTCTGGGGCCTGTTGATCTGGCTGAACAGCCGCTTCGGCCTGCATGCCAGCGCGCTCTCGCTGATCTACTGGTCGATCGCGCTGTTCCTCGGCATCGAGGGCCATAACCTCGTCCTTCGCAAGCTGACCCGCCAGGGCTGGCGGCTCACCGATGTCGTCGAGGCCCGCAACCTGGCCGAGGCCGAGCGCCGCTATTTCGAGCGGGCGCTCGCCGGCGAAACCACGCTGCCGCGCGTCGAGGCCGCTACTCCCGCCGCTATAGCGCGGCCAAGCGGGCCGCTGCCGATCATCGGCCTGTTCCCGGAGGCCCGGGGCCGATGAGCCAGAGCGTCGCGATCATCGATTACGGCTCGGGCAACCTGCACTCGGCCGCGAAGGCCTTCGAGCGGGCTGCGGCGGAAGCCGGGATTCCCTCGACCATCCATGTCACCAGCGACACCGACATCGTGCGCGCGGCCGACCGGATCGTGCTGCCGGGCGTCGGCGCCTTCGCCGATTGCCGGCGCGGGCTCGATGCCGTGCCCGGCATGGTCGAGACGCTGGAGGAGGTGGTGCGGGGCAAGGGCCGGCCCTTTCTCGGCATCTGCGTCGGCATGCAGCTCCTCGCCTCGCGCGGGCTGGAATACACGGTGACGGAGGGCCTCGGCTGGATTCCGGGCGACGTCACGCTGATCAAGCCGACGGACGACGCCCTCAAGATCCCGCATATGGGCTGGAACACCCTGCACAAGCAGGACGAGCATCCGCTGCTGGACGGCATCGAGACCGGCCCGCAGGGGCTGCACGCCTATTTCGTGCATTCCTATGCACTGGCGGCTGAACGCCCGCAGGACGTGCTGGCTCTGACCGAGCATGGCGGGCCGGTGACCGCGATGGTCGCGCATGGCAATGTCGCCGGCACGCAATTCCACCCCGAGAAGAGCCAGAAGCTGGGGCTGAAGCTCATCACGAATTTCCTGAGCTGGGCACCATGATCCTCTTCCCCGCGATCGACCTGAAGGAAGGCCGCTGCGTCCGGCTGAAGCAGGGCGACATGGCGCAAGCCACGGTCTTCAACGACGACCCGGCCGCGCAGGCGGCCGAGTTCGAGTCCCAGGGCTTCCAGTGGCTGCATGTCGTCGATCTCGACGGCGCCTTCGCCGGCAAGCCGATGAACGCGGCCGCGGTCGAGGCGATCCTCAAGCGCGTGGCGTTTCCGGTGCAGCTCGGCGGCGGCATCCGCGACATGAAGACGGTCGCGGGCTGGCTCGATAAGGGCATCCGCCGCGTCATCATCGGTACGGCGGCGGTGCGCGATCCCGGCTTCGTGCGCGAGGCGGCGAAGGCATTTCCAGGGCAGGTCGCGGTTGGAATCGATGCGCGCGACGGCTTCGTGGCCGTGGAAGGCTGGGCCGAGACCTCCTCGCTGGCGGCGGCCGATCTCGGCAAGCGCTTCGAGGATGCCGGCGTCGCCGCGATCGTCTACACCGACATCGCCCGTGACGGCATGCTGCAGGGCATCAACTGGGAGGGTACGATCGCGCTCGCGCAGGCCGTCTCGATTCCAGTGATCGCCTCCGGCGGACTGGCTTCGATGGCCGATATCGAGCGCCTCTGCGCCGATGATGCCGCGATCCTCGAAGGTGCGATCACGGGCCGGGCGCTCTATGACGGGCGCATCGATCCGGCGGCGGCGCTGAAGCGGCTGGCGGCGTAAGCACCCCGTCATGCTCGGGCTTGACCCGAGCATCTCAGGACGGAAGGGTGTCTCATCCTGCAAGAGATTCCCGGGTCGCCGCTCTGCGGCGCCCGAGAATGACGGCAGCGGCAATCGCTCTTGCGCTCAGCGCACGAACTGGTCGTAGATCTTCGCGAATTCGCCGGTGGCCTTGGCGAGGTGCAGCCACTGGTCGACGAAGCCCTTGAAGGTCGCGTCGCCACGCGGAAGCATGTAGCCCATCTCGCCATATTGCAGAGGCTCGTCGGGATTGACGGCGCAGAGGCCGGGCTTGGCCTTCTCCTGCACCTTCACCTCGATCGACTCGGCGATCATCAGGTCGGCCTTGCCCGCGAGGATCTCGTTGAAGATCGTGACGTTGTCCGGGAAGACCTCGATCTTGGCATGCTTGAAATTGGCGCGCACGAAACGCTCGTTGGTGCCGCCGGGATTGACGATGACGCGGGTCTCCGGCTTGTCGATATCGGCGACCGTCTGGAATTTCGCCTTGTCCGCACAGCGCACGATCGGCGCCTTGCCGTTGACGAGATAGGGCGAGGAGAAGAACACCTTCTTCTGCCGGTCGAGCGTCACCGAGATGCCGCCCATCGCGACGTCGCATTTGCCCGAGCCCATATCGGTGAGGAGATCGGCCCATTTCGTCTGGACGAACTTGGCCTCGACGCCGAGCGCCTTGGCGAGCGATTTCGCCAGCTCGATGTCGATGCCCTCGAAGGAGCCGTCCTTCGCCAGGGTGAAGGGCTTGTAGTCGCCGGTGGTGCAGACCTGCAGAGCGCCGCGGCTCTGGACGGTGTCGAGCAGGCTCGGCGCCGTCTGCGCCTGCGCGCCCGTAATGGCTGCGAAAGCCAGGCCGGCGGCAATTCCGGCTCGGCGGATCATCGATGCAATAGCCATGGAACTCCCCTCTTTGGACTGCTATCAGTCGCCGCCAGCAGAGCAGGGTTGCGGTTTGCGATCAATCCACCCTGCGCCCGCAGGACAGCGTTGCCGCCGATGACCCTGAAGACCCGCATCATCCCCTGCCTCGACGTCAAGGACGGCCGCGTCGTCAAGGGCGTCAAGTTCCTCGACCTCGTCGATGCCGGCGATCCCGTCGAGGCTGCCAAAGCCTATGACGCGGCCGGCGCCGACGAGCTCTGCTTCCTCGACATCACCGCGAGCCACGAGGATCGCGGCATCCTGTTCGACGTGGTCACCCGCACGGCCGAAGCCTGCTTCATGCCGCTCACCGTCGGCGGCGGCGTGCGCAAGGTCGAGGATATCCGGGCACTGCTCCTCGCCGGCGCCGACAAGGTCTCGATCAACACGGCAGCCGTGACCAACCGCCAGTTCGTCAGGGAAGCGGCCGAGAAATTCGGCGCGCAGTGCATCACGGTCGCGATCGACGCCAAGCAGGTCACGCCCGGCCGCTGGGAGATCTTCACCCATGGCGGGCGCAACGCCACCGGCATCGAGGCCGTCGCCTTCGCCCGCGAGGTCGTCTCGCTCGGTGCCGGAGAGTTGCTGGTCACCTCGATGGACCGCGACGGCACCAAGGTCGGCTACGATCTCGGCCTGACGCGGGCGATCGCGGATGCGGTCCCGGTCCCGGTGATCGCGTCAGGCGGCGTCGGCGATCTCGACGATCTCGTCGCCGGCGTCGCGCAAGGCCATGCCTCGGCCGTGCTCGCCGCCTCGATCTTCCATTTCGGCACCTACACGATCGGCCAGGCCAAGGCGCATATGGCGGAAGCCGGCCTCAGGATGAGGCAGGATTGAGATGGCTGGCTTCACCCTCTCCGATCTCGAAGCCCGCATCGCCGAGCGCGCGAGCGCCTCGCCCGAGGAATCCTGGACGGCGAAGCTGCTCGCCGCCGGGCCCGAGCGCGCGGCCAAGAAATTCGGCGAAGAGGCGGTCGAGGCCGTCATCGCCGCCGTGAAGGGCAACCGCGTCGAGCTGATCGCCGAAAGCGCCGACGTGCTCTATCATCTTTTGGTCGTGCTCAAGTCGCGCGATGTTGCATTGCGGGACGTCTTGAGCCAGCTTGAAACTCGCACGGCCCGCTCCGGACTGGCGGAAAAGGCGGCCAGACCCCGGTAATCAGCCGGTTTAAGTTGCGTGAGGACGGACCTGGCAGGATGACCCTCCCTTGAACCTCGAAGCCTGGATTGCGGGCCGCGTCATGGACCAGCGCCTCATCCCGACACCGGAGCGCGACCTGGTCTCGCCCTATCGGCTGTTCTCGCGCGACGAGTGGGCGCATCTGCGCGCCGACCAGCCGCTGACGCTTTCGGTCGACGACCTGACCAAGCTGCAATCGATCAACGATCCGATCTCGCTCGACGAGATCGTCGCGATCTACCTGCCGCTGTCGCGGCTGCTCTCGCTCTATGTCGCAGCGACGCAAGGGCTGTTCAAGGCGACGCAGCGCTTCCTGATGGCCGAGTCCGAGCCGAAGGTACCCTATGTCATCGGCGTCGCCGGCTCGGTCGCGGTCGGCAAGTCGACCACGGCGCGCGTGCTCAAGGCGCTGCTCTCGCGCTGGCCGAACACGCCGAAGGTCGAACTCGTCACTACCGACGGTTTCCTCCTGCCCAATGCCGAGCTCGAGCGGCGCGGACTGATGCAGCGCAAGGGCTTCCCGGAGAGCTATGACGGCGCGGCGATCCTGCGCTTCCTCTCGGACGTCAAGGCCGGCAAGCCGCGGGTGAGCGCACCCGTCTATTCGCACCTCGTCTACGACGTCGTGCCAGGGGAGACGGTGACGGTCGAGCGACCGGACATCCTGATCCTCGAAGGGCTGAACGTGCTGCAGCCGAGCCGGATGCCGAAGGACGGCACGGTGATCCCCTTCGTCTCCGATTATTTCGACTTCTCGGTCTATCTCGATGCCGACGAGAACGACCTGCATCGCTGGTATGTCAACCGCTTCATGACGCTGCGCCAGACGGCCTTCCGCGACCCGCGCTCGTTCTTCCGCAAATATGCGGAGATCGGCGAGGAGGAGGCGCTCGCCATCGCCGAGAAGCTCTGGACCGGGATCAACCTGCCGAACCTCCAGGACAACATCCTGCCGACCCGCCAGCGCGCCAGCCTGATCCTGACCAAGGGCGCGAGCCATCGCATCCAGCAGGTCGCGCTGCGACGGCTTTGATGGAAGCCTTCGGCGCGCTCGCCGCCATGGCGGGCGCGGCCTTCGTCGCCGCGACCCTGCTGCCGGCGCAATCGGAAGCGGTCTTCGTCGGGCTGCTCGCGGCGAAAAGCGTCGATCCGCTCGCGTTGTTCCTGACCGCGAGTCTCGCGAACACCGCCGGTTCGATCCTGAACTGGTGGCTCGGCCGATTGATCGCGCGCCATGGCGTCGACAGGTTGCCGGCGCGCCTGCGGCCCGATCCGAAGCGCTTCGTCCAGGCGCAGGACCTGTTCGCCCGCTTCGGCTGGCCGTCCCTGTTATTCGCCTGGCTGCCGCTGGTCGGCGACCCCCTGACCTTCGCGGCGGGCACCCTGAACTATCCGTTCTGGCGTTTCACCGTCCTCGTCCTGATCGGCAAGGCCGGGCGCTACGCGGCACTCTGGGCGGGTTGGGCCAGTCTCGCCTGAACCGGGCGCCACCTCGAAGACGCCTCCGGCATGTGGCTCCGCCATCCCGGAGGCGCACAGCCGGCATTTGCGAAACCAGCCGGGCCGGGCTACCAGCGAAGACGTCCGTTCAAGGAGATTTGACTATGAGCATTCAGCGTATCGGCGTCGGCCCGCGTATGTCCAAGGCCGTCGTGCATGGCAACACCGTCTATCTGGCCGGCCAGGTCTGCGACAAGGCAGCGGGCAAGAGCGTCGGCGAGCAGACCCAGGAAATCCTCGGCATCATCGACGGCCTCCTGGCCGAGGCCGGCACCGACAAGACGAAGCTGCTGATGGTCAACATCTGGCTCTCCGACATCTCGACCTTCGCCGAGATGAACGCCGTCTGGGACAAGTGGGTCGTCGCCGGCTCCACGCCGGGCCGCGCCACCGTCGAGGCCAAGCTCGCCGCGCCGCAGTTCACGGTCGAGATCGCGGTCATCGCCGCCAAGTAAGCCATCCCGGAACGCCGCGCGCCCATCCGGGCGCGCGGCGTTCCCTTTCACCGGACCGGAGCGGGGAGGCAACCATCAGCCAGACCGACCAGATCGCTCCGCTTCTCGCCCGCGTCGCCGGGCGCAGCGGCATCGCGCCAATGGCTCTGGCAGCGATGATCGCGGATTGGCTGCGCCGTCCCGGCTCCAGCCCGCCGAGCGAAAACCTGCTCGACCGCAAGGCAGCCGACTTTGCTGCGTTGGCGAAGCGCCTCGCGACGCCGCTGGGCGACGCGGAGATCAGGCGGCTGCGGAGCGAGGCGGCAGGCACCATCGCCGCGGGCCGCTTCGCCGAAGCCGACAAGAGCCTCGCCGAAGCCGAACTGCATGCCATCGGCGGCTCCACCGACCTGTCGACTCTGCCGCTCGAACGCCGGCTGCTGATCGGCGAGAACCGCGCCGACCGGGCCGCGCTCAGCTTCCTGCGCACGACGGCCGAGGCCTATCGCGAAGCCGCCGCCCGCTATGGCGAGGCCTCCGCCCTGATCGGCCTCGCCGCTATCGACCGCAGCCGCGACGCCGCACTGGACCAGGCGAAGGCCATGGCCCGGATTAGCGAGGATTTCGGCGGACGCGAGGGCTATGACGCCGCCATAGCCGCCCTGCGCCGATTGCTCGAAGGGCTGGACAGCCTGAGCGATACCGTCGCCTTCGCCGGAGCTCAGGAAGCGCTGGCCACCGCGCTCGACAGGCTCGCCGGACTCAGTGGCGACAGCAAGCTGCTCAACGAGGCTCTCGTCCATTGCCGGGCCGGGCTGGAGGATCTGCGCCATGACGAGGCGCCGGCGCTCTGGCGCGCCCTGAAGCTGCGTTTCGGCCGGCTCGCCGTGAATCTCGGCATTTCACAGAAGGACGACAACCTGCTGGAGGAGGCGGTCGCGACCTACGCCACGGCGCTCGCGGTCTGGAAGCGCAGCGACGACGAGGCCCGCTGGCTCGAAGCGGAGCACATGATTTCGCGTGCGCGCGCCACGCTCGGCGGACGCCGCAGCGACCTCGCCCTGCTCGAACGCGCCTTCAACGGGCTCAACCGCGTCTCCCAGGCGATCGATCGCAGCCGCGATCCCATGCGCTGGGCCGAGCTCCAGAACCAGATGGGCGGCGTGCTGGCCTCGATGGGCGAGCGCTACAGCGAGCCCGTCGTGATCGAGGAGGCGATCGCCGCCTTCGCCGCCGCGCTGGAGGAATATCGCCAGGAGCGCGCGCCGCTGCTCTGGGCGCAGACACGGGCCAGCCAGGCCGAAGCCATGCTCCAGCTCGCGCGCCGCAACAAGGACAAGCCCCTGGCCCAGCAGGCGCTCGCCCAGTTGATGGCGGCAACCGAAGCCGCTCGACAGGCCGCGAACGGCACCGTGGTCGCCGCCGATCTGCAGAAGCGGCTCGGGGCCGCCGGCGCGCTCGCGACCAAACTGATCGCCGGCTGATTCAGCCGATCTTCTGCCTCAGCGCGGGCGGCGCGCCGCCAGCCGCTCCAGCGCGGCATCGAGCGTCGCGTCGCGCTTGGCGAAGCAGAAGCGGACGACGTTCTTCACCGCCCCCTCCGCATAGAAGGCGCTGACCGGAATCGCGGCGACGCCATTCTCGGTCACCAGACGGCGGCAGAAATCGACGTCGTCGCTTTCGCCGAGCGGGGCGATGTCGACATTGAGGAAATAGGTGCCGGCGCTCGGCAGCACCGCGAAGCCGAGATCGCGCAGGCCCGCCGCGAAGCGGTCGCGCGAGCGCTGGAAATCGGCGCGCATGCCCTCGTAATAGCCGTCATCCTTGCCGAGACCGAAGGCCACCGCGGCCTGCAGGTTCGGCGGCGTCGTGAAGGTGAGAAACTGATGCGCCTTGGACAGCACGCGCATGATCGCCGGCGCCGCCATGACGAGCCCGACCTTCCAGCCGGTCAGCGAGAAGATCTTGCCGGCAGACGAGATCTTGACGGTGCGCTCTCGCATGTCCGCCCGTCCGAGCACCGAGGCATGGCGGTATCCGTCGAAGACGACATGCTCCCAGACCTCGTCGCAGATCGCGATCGCGTCATGGCGGACGCAGAAATCGGCGAGCAGGTCGAGATCGGCCTTGCCGAAGATCGTCGCCGTCGGGTTCAGCGGATTGTTGAACAGCACGACCCTGGTCTTCGGCGAGAAGGCCCTGGCCAGTGCTTCCTCGGTCAGGCCGAAACGCGGCGGGGTCAGCGTCACGAATTTGGGGATGCCGCCGGCGCGCCGCACCAGCGGCAGATAGGCGTCGTACATCGGCTCGAACAGCACGACCTCGTCGCCCGGCGTGATCAGAGCCATCAATGCGCCGGCGATCGCCTCGGTCGCGCCCGAGGTCACCATGATCTCGCTGTTCGGATCGAGATCGAGCCCCTGCCAATGCTTGTAATGCTTTGCCGCCGCTTCGCGCAGTTCGGGCAGGCCCATCATCGGCGGATACTGGTTCCAGCCGTCGACGACTGCTTCAGCCGCCTTCTGGCGGACATCGAGCGGGCCCGGATCGTCCGGGAAGCCCTGTCCGAGATTGACCGCGCCGGTCTCGCGGGCGAGCTGCGACATCACCTCGAAAACGGTGGTGGGGAGGGCGGAGAGGATCGGATTCATCGCGGTCGGATCGGCTCGGCAAGGGCAGGAGCCTTGGCTGTAGCACGCCGTAAAGGGCCGTGCATCCAGTCGGCAGCCGGCTTCAAAGGTCCGGCGAAAAATAGCGAATGATGAATGTTGACATTCGTCAGTGATCAGTGTCTATTGGGTTTCAGCCGGTCTTCGGCGGACGCCTGTTGCGACTTCGCCCCTTTGGCGCAGCAGGATGCCGCAGAAGACCGGCGAACCTTGTCAGGAGGATGCAAGCGCCTCCCGCGGCGCTCGCCGCCGCTGCTTTCCGCACGTGTGCAAACCGCGCTAAGCAGACGCATGGCCCTCTCCCCCGCTCCCGCGATCATGATCCTCGGCACCGGCTCCAATGTCGGGAAGTCGCTGATCGTCGCCGGCTTGTGCCGGCTCTTCGCCAATCGCGGGCTGAAGGTGCGACCGTTCAAGCCGCAGAACATGTCGAACAATGCCGCAGCGACCGGCGCCGGCGAGATCGGCCGGGCGCAGGCCTTGCAGGCGCGCGCTGCCCGGATCGCGCCGCATCCCGACATGAACCCGGTTCTGCTCAAGCCGGAAGGCGAGCGGGGCAGCCAGATCATCCTGCAAGGCCGCGTCGCCGGCCGCCTCTCCTCGCGCGATTTCGGGCGGCGCGGGGATTTCATGCCGCAGGTGCTCGACAGTTTTGCGCGCTTGAGCGACGGGGCCGATCTCGTCATCGTCGAAGGCGCGGGATCGCCGGCCGAGACGAACCTGCGCGCCCGCGATATCGCCAATCTCGGCTTCGCCCGCGCTGCCGACGTCCCGGCCGTGCTGATCGGCGATATCGACCGCGGCGGCGTCATCGCGAGCCTGATCGGGACCCATGCGGTTCTCGATGCCGAAGACAGGGCGATGATCCGCGCTTTTGCGATCAACCGCTTCCGGGGCGCCGTCGAACTGTTCACGCCCGGCGTCGCGACGATCGAGCGGGCCACGGGCTGGCCCAGCCTCGGCATCGTGCCCTGGTTCGCCGATGCCGCCCGGCTGCCGGCCGAGGACGGGCTCGACATCCGCTCGGGCCGGAAAGCGGGAGCCCGGATCAGGATCGCCGTGCCGGTCTTGCCGGGCATCGCCAATTTCGACGATCTCGACCCGCTCAAGCTGGAGGCGGATGTCGACCTCGCCATGATCGGGCCTGGCCAGCCTTTGCCGGGAGATGCCGATCTCATCATCCTGCCGGGCTCCAAGACCACGCTGCGCGATCTCGCGGCGCTGCGCCGGGAAGGCTGGGACATCGATATCCTCGCGCATCGCCGCCGCGGCGGACGCGTGCTCGGACTCTGCGGCGGTTACCAGATGCTCGGGCGCGTCGTGCGCGATCCGCTCGGGCTGGAAGGGCCGCCCGGAGAAGCGCCCGGCCTCGGGCTACTCGACGTCGAAACCACGCTCGACGCCGACAAGACCGTCCGCGAAGTCGATTTCGTCGATGCCGCGGGCGCGACCGACGGCCGGGCCTACGAGATCCATCTCGGCCGGACCGAGGGCATCGACACGGCCCGCGCGCCCTTCCGGATCGAGGGCCGCGCGGAGGGTGCCGCGAGCGCGGACGGGCGGGTCGTCGGCAGCTACCTGCATGGCATCTTTGCTTCGGACGCGGTGCGCAGCGCCTGGCTGGCAGCCGTCGACAAGGAGCGAGGTGCGTCGGCGCTGCTCTATGAAGATGAGGTCGAAGCGACGCTCGATGCGCTCGCAACGCATCTGGATCGCCATTTCGACACGGAAACCCTGCTCAAGCTCGCCCGGACGCGTATTTCCGCTGGGTAAGCGAATTCGGGAACTTCGGCTGCCTTCGCCTGTTCTCCCGGCACAGCTTCGCGGGAGGATTGATGCACATCAAGGCAAAAGTCTTTATTCGCCATTATGTTGACGAATGATGAAATTCGTCATAACGATCAATTCTTCACCGCCTTCGTTTGAAACAACCCAGCCGGCGACGCTGTGAGTAACCCCGAACGCGATACCAGGCAGATCATCGTCGACACCGCCGAGCGCTTCTTCCGCGATATCGGGTACCAGAAGACGACCGTGGCGGACATCGCCAAATCCCTGCGGATGAGCCCCGCCAACGTCTATCGCTTCTTCGACTCCAAGAAGTCGATCAACGAGGCCGTGCTCGAGCGCTACAAGCGCGAACAGGAAGAGGCCATCGCGACGATCGCCGCCGAGGATCGCTCCGCCGCAGAGCGCCTGCGCGACATCCTGGCGACCTCCTATCGCCTGAACGCGGCCCGCTTCGCCGGCCATGCCCGGATGCAGGAAATGGTCTGCGCCGCGATGGAGGAGAGCTGGGATGCGATCATCGCCCATATCGAGCGCTTCGACGTGGTGCTGCGCCGTGTCGTCGCCGACGGCATCGCCCGCGGCGAGTTCCGGCCGATGGAGCCGGCCCATGCCACGGGCTGCATCCGCACGGCGATGATCCGCTTCATGCACCCATTGCTGATCACGCAATGCGAGTGCATTCCCGGCCCGAACGCGGATGAGATGATCGCCTTCGTGCTCAGCGCGCTGGAAGCGAGACCCCAAGGCCGCTGAGGGATCGTCTAGTTTTTGATTTCGCATCGGCTTTCCCGAAAACCGCGCCCCACTTTTCGGGCCGATGCCCCAACGCGTTGACAAGCCGCCGAGGGAGCGGGATACCGCCCGGACATGGCCATCCTGCCCAAACAGAATCTCAAGAAGCTCGCCGTCATCCTGCATGACCTCGCGGTCACGGCGCTGGCGATCTGGCTCGTCTTCGTCGTCCGCTTCGAAGGGGCGCAGCTCATCGAGCACCTGCGCTACCTGCCGCGCTTCCTGCCCTTCTTCGCGGCCTATGCCGGGCTGGTCTACTGGCTGTTCTCGCTCTACCGCTCGAAATGGCGCTTCGCCTCGCTGCCGGACCTCTCGAACATCGTCAAGGCGGTTTCCGTCCTGACCGTGACGCTGCTGGTGGTCGATTATGTGCTGGTAGCGCCGAATTTCTACGGCGCCTTCTATTTCGGCAAGATCTCGATCGCGCTGTACTGGCTGGTGCAGGTCGCGCTGCTCGGCGGCCCGCGCCTCGCCTATCGCTATTTCAAATATGCGCGGTCGCGGACCTCAGCCGTGCGCGAGGCGAGCCTGCCGGCGCTGCTGCTCGGGCGCGGCGTCGAGATCGAAATGGTGATCCGCGCGATGGAAGCCGGCACGATGCGGCGCCTCCGGCCGGCCGGCATCCTGTCGCCCCGCCCCGACGATCTCGGCCAGTCGATCCGCGGCGTGCCGGTGCTCGGGCTGCTCGGCGATATCGAGCGGGTCGCGGGCGAAGCGATCGAGCACGGCGAAGCCTACCGCCGGATCGTCGCGACCCCTTCCGCCCTGTTGCCTGAGGCACATCCTGAAAAATGGCTGGCGCGAACCCGCAAGCTCGCCCTGCCGATCTCGCGCATCGACAGCCTCGGCGAGGGCGTGCGCGATACGGAGGTCGCTCCGCTGGAGATCGAGGACCTGCTGGTCCGCTCCACCGTCGCGATCGACCGTGAAAGGCTGGGCTCGTTCCTGAAGGGCAAGCGCGTCATCGTGACCGGCGGCGGCGGCTCGATCGGTTCCGAGATCTGCCTGCGCTGCGCTGCCTTCGGCGCGGCCGAACTGCTCGTCGTCGAAAGCTCGGAACCCGCGCTGTTCCAGATCACCGAACAGCTTTCGGTGCAGGCGCCCGACACCGCCATCTCCGGCGTGCTGGCCGATGTCCGCGACCGCGAGCGGATCATGCCGCTCTTCGCCGGTTTCCGGCCCGATATCGTCATCCATGCCGCCGCGCTCAAGCACGTGCCCTATCTGGAGGCCGACTGGAGCGAGGGCATCAAGACCAATATCTTCGGCTCGGTGAACGTCACCGACGCGACCGTCGCCGCCGGCGCCCGGACCTTCGTGCTGATCTCGACCGACAAGGCGATCGAGCCCGTCTCGATGCTCGGCGCGACCAAGCGCTTCGCCGAGATCTACGCGCAGTCGCGTGATGCCGAACTCGCCGCGGATTCCGGAATCAGACTGGTCGCGGTGCGCTTCGGCAACGTGCTGGGCTCGGCCGGCTCGGTGGTGCCGAAATTCAAGGCGCAGATCGCCCGGGGCGGACCGGTCACCGTCACCAGCCCGGAGATGATCCGGTATTTCATGACGATCCGCGAGGCCTGCGATCTCGTGCTGACCGCCGCCTCCCATGCCCGCTCCGGAGAGACGCAAGCGGAGCGTGCCGCCGTCTACGTGCTCAAGATGGGCCAGCCGATGCGGATCATGGATCTGGCCGAGCGGATGATCCGCCTCGCCGGCTTCGAGCCGGGCGAGGATATCGAGATCATCGTCTCCGGCGTCAGGCCCGGCGAGCGGCTGAACGAGATCCTGTTCGCCCGCGACGAGCCGATGGCGGAAACCGGGCTCGACGGCGTGATGGCGGCCAAGCCGATCTTCGCCGGCCGCGCCAGGATCGAGGCCTGGCTGGCACAGCTCCAGGCGGCCGTGAAAGCCAATGACCAGGCCGCGGCCCATGCGGTGCTCGACGAGGCGATCCCGGATTTCAGCCGGCGCGACTCGAAGCGGCCAGACGCGCCAGCGCCGCCTTCGTCTCAACCTGCGGCCGCCAGCCGGCACTGAGCAGGCGCTCGGGCCGGGCGACAAGGCTGCCCGCCAGCTTGAGGAAGGTGTCCTCGCGGCCGGCAAGACGCGCCAGCCGGCGCAACCAGGCTTCGGGCATGGGCAGGAGACCCCGGCCGCGCCCGAGCCCGGCGCGCATCGCGGCCAGCATGTCGGAGACGCTGATCGGGTCCGGGTCGGACAGCGCATAGTTCTGCCGTGCCGGGCAGGCCGGCGTCAGCGCGAACAGGATGGCGCTGGCCAGGTTCTCGACGGCGAGCAGAGAGCGCGGCGCCTTCAAGCCACCGAAGGGCAGCGGCACTGGCAAGCGAGCCAGCTTGAGCAGCGCCGCCATATTGGCCTTCACGCCCGGCCCATAGATCAGGACCGGACGCAGGGCGACCCAATCGAGATCGAGCGCGGCAAGGCCCCGTTCCGCCGCGAGCTTGGAGCGGCCGTAGGCGTCGCCGGGTGCGGGCTGCCTGTCCTCCCGCAGGGGCGGGCCGTCGACGGCATCGGTCAGCGCCTTGATCGAGGAGAGGTAGACGAAGCGCTGCACCCCGGCGGCCTGGGCGGCGCGGGCGAGCTCCAGCGTCGCCTCGGTATTGAGGCGGCGGTAGAGCGCCTCGTCGAGCCCCGGCCCGGCATGGGCGAGGCCGGCCATGTGCACGACATGGTCGATGCCCTCCAGGGCCGTGCGCCAGTCGACCGGAGACATCAGATCGCCGGTCACGATCGCTTCCGCGCCCGCAGGAACCGGTTTCTGGCTGCGCTGGGCCAGACGCGGGCGATACCCGGCCCGAATCAGCGCCGCGACGACATGCGGCCCGACGAAACCGCTCGCGCCGGTGACGAGGACTCGCTCGTCAGCCATGCCGCGGGCCTGTCGCGAAGCGACGCAGCAGCAGGCCGGTGAGCACAGCGGCGACGGCCAGGCAGGCGAACTGGACCGGGAGGGCAGGCCAGATCAACGAAACGCCCGCGATGGCGGCAAGCGCGAGGTTGAGCAGGCCGACCCGGCCGACCACGCCCAGCACGCTGAAGCCGTTCGTCGTCGCCTGCTGGTAGAAATGCGAGCGATGCGCCTCCCAGACCTTCTCGCCGCGAGCGAGGCGCCGCAGCAGCGTGATCGTGGCGTCAGTGATGTGGTAGAGCGGCAGGATCAACGCGGCGGCGAAAGCGCCGGTGCCGGCCAGCCGATAGAGTAGATAGGCGGTGAGCAGGCCGATCGGCAGCGAGCCGACATCGCCGAGGAACAGCCGCGCCACCGGCCGGTTGAACGGCGCGAAGCCAAGCAGCCCGCCGCAGAGCGCGGCGGCGAGCCAGCCGGTCACTGGATCGATCGTGCCGGCCATGCCGGCAAGCGCGAGCGCCGCCGCCAGCGGCACCATGCCGGCCGCCGTGATCCAGTCGAGCCCGTCCATGAAATTGACGAGGTTGACGAACCAGACACCCGCCAGGAGCGCAAGGGCGCGCTCGACCGGCAGCGACAGGAATTCGGGAAACAGGCGCAGCTCCGGCGCGGCGCGAAGCAGCACGAAACCGACGCAGACCGCCTGCAGAACAAGCCTGACGCTCGCCGGCAGCGGGCGGATATCGTCCCAGGCGCCGACGATGCCGAGGCCGGTCACGGCAACAGCCAGCACTAAGACCGAGCGGGTTGCTTCACCCTCGACCGGCGCCAGCCAGAGTGCCGCTCCCAGTGCGAGGAAGGCGCCGGCGAGAACGGCGATGCCGCCGCCCTGAGGGGTCGGGATCTTGTGGCTGGACCTGGCATTCGGCCGCGCCAGCGCATAGCGCAGCAGAAGCGGGCGCAGCGCCACGCACAAGACCGCCGCCAGAACGGCGGCGGCAGCACAGATCAACAGAGGGCGAAGCACGCTTTCCAAAGTGCCCGCACCATAGTCGAGGCGGCGCAAAAGCCTAGAGGGCGCGCCGCCCTATCCGTGTGAAGCGGCTCCAGTCCTACTGCCTGAAGCCGATCAGAACGCCGTCGGCGCCAAGTTGGAGCTGCAGCCCCTGACGACGCGTCGCGAGCTTGAGCGTCACGCCCTTATCGTTGCGCAGCCAGGTGGTTCCACGGCCGGCGGCGCCGACGGCCCAGCCCTCCTTGAGCTGGACATAGGCCCCCGCGAAGTCGGACCTGCGGTGCAACCCGTAGACCGTGCCCGAGGCGACCGAGCGCGAAGCGCCGATCGAGCCGATGCCGAGCCCGCCCACCGTGATCGGGTAGGAGCGACCCTGGAAACGCAGCGTCCCGCCGCCGGCTTCGCCGGAGGCGATGAAGCCCGCCTGAACCTGTTCGAGACGCACGGTTCCCGTCGCCGGCCCGAGCGAGCGCTGCTGCGCCATGGCCGGCGAAGCCAGCATCAGAACGGCGGCGAGGGTGGTAGTTGTCTGCCTGATCGTCATCATATCCTGCTCCTTGCGCCGAACCGGCGGCTCAAAGCATCGGACCAAATACGATATTCGGTTCGATGATCTGGCAGACCAACCCGCGAAACGACGATTCGATCCCGCGATGGGAGCGAGATTGCAGCGGATCGGAATCGCGGACGGAGAACCGCGGCGCAGCGCCGGCCTGCGTGCCGCCAGGTCACGGCAGAGCGTCAAGGCTGCAACGTCAAAAGGCCACAATGAGGCGCTAACAATGCCCGATCGATCGCGTGATTCGACTGGCCCGCCGCAACAGGCGCGTTGCCCGACTTTCCACCTCTTCGACAATCGAACGCCGCTTCGCGGCACGCTGCCGCCGGCATTCCGCCCGGCAGCTTTACAGGCAGCGCGGCTCCGCCGCGCGCCACTGGAACGACATGAAAAGCAAAATCCGACACGACCACAACAAGACACAGCCCCCTGGCCCATCGGTCTCGGGACCTTCGCTGCCGAAATCCGCCCCGAACTGGAAACCCGAACCCTGCGGCCTGTCCCGCGAGGAGTTGCGCAGGATCGTCGCCCGGATCATGGGCTGAGGAGAAAGCCATGCACCTCGAACATCCCCGGCTGCCGGCACCCCGCCGGCGCAATCGAACGGAGAAGCCGACAGGTTCCGACCTGCAGGCACGCCATGACCGCGCCGCGGCCCTCGCCCGAGGGTTTGAAGCGGCGGGCGACAAGGTCGCCGCAGAACGCTTCTATCAGCAGGCCGACCACTTTCGCCGCCTGTTGAACGGCAAAACCTCGCAGCCCGGAACTGCGGTCATCTGAAAATTTTCGAGAAGGGGCCTGGCCCATCGGGATTTTGGAGCGGGCGATCGGGATCGAACCGACGACATTCAGCTTGGGAAGCTGACGTTCTACCACTGAACTACGCCCGCATGCCCTTCACGCTGGCGAAGCAGCGCACGGCAGGCCCGCGTTCATAGCGGGTCCGAGCCCCAGTGTCATCCGGGAATCGCCGCACGCAGCTCCAATTGCGCGGAGCGCATCAGGCGGCGCCTCAGCCCTTGAAATGCTTGGAGAGCTTCAGGGCCTGGCCCTGGTAGTTCGACTTCAGATCGGCGCCGTAGAGCGCCTCCGGCCGGGCCGCCATGCTCTCATAGACCAAACGGCCGACGATCTGGCCGTCCTCGATGATGAAGGGCACGTCGCGGGAGCGGACTTCGAGCACCGCCCGCGCACCCTGGCCGCCGGCGGCGCGGTGGCCGAAGCCGGGGTCGAAGAAGCCGGCATAATGCACCCGGAACTCGCCGACGAGCGCGTCGAAGGGCGTCATCTCCGCGGCATAGTCGGGCGGGACATGCACCGCCTCCTTCGAGGCGAGGATGTAGAACTGGCCGGGGTCGAGGATCATGCTGCCCGAGCCGTCATCGTGGATCGGCTCCCAGAAATCGGCGGACCGATAAGCCCCGACGCGGTCGACATCGATCAGCGCCGTGTGATGCTTGCCGCGATAGCCGAGCAAGCCATCGAAGCCCGAGAGATCGACGCTGACGGCGACACCGCCCTGGAAAGACGGCTCGGCGGCGCTGACCAGCGTCTCGCGGGCGTGGATCTCGCCCAGCGCCCGGTCGTCGAGGCGGGTCTCGCCGGCGCGGAAACGGATCTGCGAGAGACGCGAGCCGGAGCGGACCAGCACCGGGAAGGTGCGCGGCGAGATCTCGATGAAGAGCGGCCCTTCATAGCCGTCCTCGACCAGATCGAACTCGCGGGCGCGGTCGGTGATGACACGGGTGAAGACGTCGAGCCGGCCGGTCGAACTCTTCGGATTGGCAGCGGCGCGCAGACCCTTCGGCAGGCGCAGGCCTTCCATCAGTTCGGCGATATAGACGCAATCGGTCTCCAGGACCGCGCCTTGCGTCAGGTCGATCTCGTGCAGCGAGAGATCCTCGATCCGGCTGCGCACCGTGCGCTGCGGGCCCGGCAGGAACGAGGCGCGGACGCGATAGGCCCGCTCGCCCAGCCGCAGGTCGAGGCTCGCGGGCTGGATCTGCCCCTCGGCCGGTGGCCGGGCGAGGGTGATCGCACCCGCCTCGATGAAGGCGCGGATGGAGCTGTCGGGCTGGATGCCGGGCTTGAAGGTCAGCATGCGCGTTCCGCAGGGGACAATCGGTCATAGCTAGCGAAGCAGGCCCTGAAGGCCAAGCATGACGGGGGCGGGCCATGCATAGGCCAGCGGGTTGTCCACGCCAGAATCGCGGCTCGCCCGCATTGACGCTGGCGCCGGCCGGCCGGTAACACATCAACACGATAGAGCCGCGACCGGCCGAGGCGGAGCCTTTCCATGTATCAGGCACAGACGCATGGCGTGCGTGTGAGCGCGGCGCCAAGCTTCATGGATGGAGAATCCTCGCATGCGCAGGGCCGGTATTTCTGGGCCTATGCGATCGAGATCGTGAACCTCTCGACGCTGACCGTGCAGTTGATGACCCGGCACTGGTTCATCACCGACGGACGCGGCGAGGTCCATGAAGTCCGCGGCGAGGGCGTGGTCGGCAAGCAGCCGGTGCTGCGGCCGGGCGAGAGTTTCAACTACACCTCGGGTTGCCCGCTGACGACGCCTGACGGTTCGATGCACGGTTTCTACGCCATGCAGGATGAGAACGGCACGATCTTCGATGTCGAGGTGCCGCTCTTCCCGCTCGATTCCCCTTATGTGAAGAAGGTTCTGCATTGACCGCCTCCGCTCAAGCCGGGCAGCGCTACACGCCGCTCGAAATGCTCGCCCGCCTCGTCGCCTTCGACACGGTGAGCGACAAGTCCAACCTGCCGCTGATCGATTTCGTCGAGGATTACCTCGCCGGCTGGGGCGTCTCCAGCGTGCGCTTCCCCAATGAGACCGGCGACAAGACGGCGCTGTTCGCGACCGTGGGCCCGCAGGATCGCGGCGGCGTCGTCCTCTCCGGCCATACCGACGTGGTGCCGGTGGCCGGCCAGGCCTGGAGCCGCGACCCGTTCACGCTGCATGTCGAGGATGGCAAGGCCTATGGCCGCGGCGCCGTCGACATGAAGGCCTTCGTCGCGCTGGGGCTGGCGCTGGTGCCGGACTTTTTGGCGGCGAACCTCAAGACGCCGATCCATCTCTTCCTGTCCTATGACGAGGAGGTGACCTGCCTCGGCGTGGTCGACGGCATCAATGCCATGGGCAAGAGCCTGCCGCGGCCGCGCGCCGTCATCGTCGGCGAGCCGACCATGCTCGACATCTGCGACGCGCATAAGGGCGTGCGGACCTTCCAGACCGTGGTGAAGGGGTTCGCAGCGCATTCCTCCAAGCCGCAGCTCGGCGCCAGCGCCGTCCATGCCGGCGCCCTGCTCGCCGCCGAGCTCGACCAGATGGCGGAGGACGCCAGGCAGCGGCCAGACACGAGCGGCCGCTTCGACCCGCCTTATGACACCATCCATATCGGCACGTTCCACGGCGGCATCGCTCGCAACATCCTCGCCGATCGCAGCGAGATCCTCTGGGAGATCCGGACGGTGCCGAGCTCCGATCCCGAGGCCGGCCCGGCCCGCTTCGCAAAGACCGCCGACAAGGTGCTGGCGCGGATGCGCTCGACCGCGCCAAGTTCCGCGATCGAGACGCAGATGACCTCGGACGTGCCGGGGCTGGCGCCTGATCCGGGCTCCGAGGCCGAGCGGCTCGCCATGCGGCTTTCGGGCCGCAACCACACGATCGCGGTCGCCTATGCCACCGAGGCCGGGCATTTCCAGCAGGCGGGGCTCCCGACCGTGGTCTGCGGCCCCGGCTCGATCGACCAGGCGCATCAGCCGGACGAGTACATCACGCTGGAGCAACTGGCGGCCGGCGAGGCCTTCATGCGCAAGCTGATGGCGGAGTGCCAGGCCAGCTGAGGCGCGTCATGCTCGGGCTTGACCCGAGCATCGCTAGACAAGAAGCCTCCCGCACTTTTTCGGCATGAGATTCTCGGGTCGTCGCTTCGCGACGCCCGAGAATGACGGGCGGCTTACTCGCCCGCCGACAGCCCGTCCTCGACCTCGGCCGGATCGAACGAATAGCGCCGCGAGCAGAATTCGCAGGTGACGCCGAGCTTGCCGTCATCGGCGATCATCGCCTTGCGATCCTCGGGGGCGAAGCCGCGCAGCATCGCGAGCACGCGCTCGCGCGAGCAGCGGCAGTCCTCGCGCACGACGACCGGCTCGAAGACGCGGGCGCCGCGCTCGTGGAAGAGGCGATAGAGCAGGCGCTCGCTCTCCAGCGTCGGGTCGAGCAGTTCGTGATCCTCGACCGTCTCGACCAGCGAGCGCGCCTCCATCCAGGCATCGTCGGCGATGCCGTCCGGATCGCCCTTGGCGAGGATGTCGTGTCCCTCGGGTGCATCGCCCGGGTGCATGTCCGCAGCGCGCAGGCGATCCGCCGAGTGCGGCATGAACTGGACGAGGATGCCGCCGGCGCGCCATTGCGGCCGCCCGCCCGTGGTGACGGTGCCGACGCCGAGCCGGACATGCGTCGGGATCTGCTCGGACTGGCGGAAATACTGGTGTGCGGCCTCTTCCAGGCTTTGGCCCTTCAGCGCGACGATGCCCTGATAGCGGGTCGTGGCCGAGCCCTGGTCGACGGTCATGGCGAGATGACCCTCGCCGAGAAGTTCACCGCTCGAGACCTTGCCGAGCGCGATCGCCTCGACGAGCTTGGCCTCGTCGATATGGGCGACGGCCCGGAAATTGTCGGGCGCATTGAAGTCGACGACCATCATCGGGATGGCGCCGTCGCTCTTGGTCTGGAGCTGGAAGCGGCCCTCGAACTTGAGCGCCGTGCCGAGCAGGACGGTCAGCGCCGCGGCTTCGCCGAGCACGCGCGAGACCGGCTCCGGATAGCCATGGCGATCGAGGATCGCATCGATCGCCGGGCCCAGCCGCACGACGCGGCCGCGCACGTCGAGATCGGGCACGGCGAAGGGGATGACCCGGTCGTCGAGCCCGGCAGCGCTCATGCTGTCGTCGACGGCCATCAGGCCGCCGCTCCGCCGAAGCACCAGGCGAGGATGCCCTTCTGCGCGTGCAGGCGGTTCTCGGCCTCGTCGAAGACGGCCGATTGCGGGCCGTCCATGATCGCGTCCGTGACCTCCTCGCCGCGCGAGGCGGGAAGGCAATGCATGAAGATCGCGTCCTTCTCGGCGCGCTCCATCAGCCTGTCGTCGACCTGATAGGGTCGCAGCAGGTTGTGGCGGGTGCCTTCGTTGTCATCGCCCATCGAGACCCAGCAATCGGTGATGACGCAATCGGCGCCCTCGACCGCTTCCTCGGGGCGATTGGTCAGCTTGATGCGGGCGCCCTGTTTTTTGGCCCAGGCGATCAGGGCCGGCGGGGGGCTGAGCTCCTCCGGCGTCGCGACGGACAGTTCGAAATCGAGCCGGCCGGCCGCGTGGACCCAGGAGGTCAGCACGTTGTTGGTGTCGCCGGTCCAGGCGATGCGCTTGCCCTCGATCGCGCCCTTGCGCTGCTCGAAGGTCATGACGTCGGCCATGACCTGGCAGGGATGCTGGCGCTTGGTCAGGCCGTTGATCACCGGGACCGTGGCGTATTTCGCCATCTCGACCAGCGAATCGTGATCCAGGATGCGGATCATGATCGCATCGACATAGCGCGAGAGCACGCGGGCGGTGTCCGCGATGGTCTCGCGCTCGCCGAGTTCGATCTCATGGCCGGCGACCATCATCGGCGAGCCCCCGAGCTCGCGGATGCCGACATCGAAGGAGACGCGGGTCCGTAAGGACGGCTGCTCGAAGATGGTCGCGATGACCTTGCCCTCGAGCAGGCGGTCGCCGGCGGCTGCGGGCGTACGGCGTCGCGCCTTGATCTCCTCGCCCGTGCGCAGGATGGCGCGCAGCTCGTTGCCGGAGAAATCGGAGAGATCGAGGAAATGGCGCGTCACGGGCGCTTCCTTCGCTTCGCTGGTGGGGATCTGGGGGTGAACTTATTCGGCGGCCGGGCGCTTCAGCGCGGCTTCGATCGCGCCCGCCGTCTTGTCGAGACGCGAGACGGCTTCCGCGACATCGGCCTCGGTGATGATCAGCGGCGGCAGCAGGCGCACGACATTGTCGCCGGCGCCGACGACGAGCAGGCCATGGGCGCGGGCTTCGTTGACGAAGTCGGTGTTGAGCGTGTGCAGCTTCAGGCCGAGCATCAGGCCCTCGCCACGGATCTCCTGGATCACATCCGGATGCTTGTCCTTGAGCTCGGCCAGCGACTGCTTCAGCCGGAGCGAAATCTGGCCGACATTCTCGATGAAACCGGGCGCCAGCACCACGTCGAGCACGGCATTGCCGACCGCCATGGCGAGCGGATTGCCGCCGAAGGTGGTGCCATGCGTGCCGAGCGTCATGCCGGATGCCGCTTCCTCGGTCGCGAGACAGGCGCCCATCGGAAAGCCGCCGCCGATGCCCTTGGCGATCGACATGATGTCCGGCGCGACGCCGTATTTCTCATGCGCGAAGAACTTGCCGGTGCGGCCGACGCCGGTCTGGATCTCGTCGAAGATCAGCATCAGGCCCTGCTCGTCGCAGAGATCGCGCAGCAGCTTGAGGAAGCGGGCCGGAACCGAGCGCAGGCCGCCCTCGCCCTGGATCGGCTCGATCATCAGCGCGGCCGTCTCGGGCGTGATCGCGGCGCGCAGCGCCTTCTCGTCATCGAAGGGCACCTGGTCGAACCCGTCGACCTTGGGGCCGAAGCCGTCGATATATTTCTGCTGGCCGCCGGCGGCGATGGTCGCCAGCGTCCGGCCATGGAAAGCGCCCTCGAAGGTGATGATGCGGTAGCGCTCGGGATGGCCCTTCGCGGCATGGTATTTCCGCGCCATCTTGATGGCGCACTCGTTCGCTTCGGCGCCCGAATTGGTGAAGAAGACGCGTTCGGCGAAGGTCGCCTCGCAAAGGCGGCGGGCCAGGCGCTCGCCATCCGGCGCGCCATAGAGGTTCGAGGTGTGCCAGATCTTGCCGGCCTGCTCGGTCAGCGTCTTGACGAGATGCGGATGGGCGTGGCCAAGCGCGTTGACCGCGATGCCCGCGCCGAAATCGAGATAGCGGGTGCCATCGGCCGTGATCGCCCAGGGACCCTCGCCGCGCTCGAAGGCGACGGGGGCGCGAGCATAGGTCGGGACAAGCACGGACTGGCTGGCGGAAACAGGGGCGGGAGCCATGGGACGAAGATCCTCGCGAAGGGGACGGGGTGAGAAACGGATTGGCGCTGGACGGAAAACGACGATCCGGGGTGGATGCTGCAGTATGCAGCCATGATACGACCCGGCGGCGACGTTATCGTCGCGCCCAGCTCCCGATCTCTCGTCGCGCCGTCATCCGCATCGTCGGAACCTTGATCCGCCAAACATAAGCGCCGCCCGAGCGGGGCGGCGTCACCTTGTGGATAAATATGCTTAAGGAGGCCGCGGCTGTCAATTCAATGCGGCGGGGACAGTGTTGCCGAAAGGATTCGCTTGACCGCGCATTCGCGAATCGCCTGGGGAAAAGCCGAATTCCGATTCGCCGACTCTTGTTCGCGAGTCACCGCAGCTTGTATGGTCGGCTTCGTCAGATACGACATTTCGTGCGGCGCCTCCTGTACCGTCTGTTGCGGCAGCAACGGCCTTGTCCCCGTGACAGAGCCGCCGGTCCCGGATTCCGTCACGAAGCGCCCTTAAAGGCCGAACCCGCAAGGGATCGGCCGGACAAGACAGGTGATGCGGATGAACGAAGCCGGAGCATGGACGGAAGAGCGCGTCGAGCTGCTCAAGAAGCTCTGGAGCGATGGGCTGAGCGCCAGCCAGATCGCCGCCGAGCTGGGCAGCGTCACGCGCAACGCGGTGATCGGCAAGGTCCACCGCCTGGGCCTTTCGGGCCGGGCCAAGAGCGCGGCACAGCCGGCCGCGCCGCGCAGCAACGCACCCCGCAAGGCCCCGGCGCGCTCGCCGAGCCATCCGATGGCCGGAGCCGCCTCCACGCCGACGCGCGGCGCCCATGCGCTCGCGCCCGACTTCGCCGCCGAGGTGGAGAGCGCGGTCGAGGCGTCGCCGCTGCCCTCCGAGGACGTGGTGATCCCGTTCTCGGAGCGCGTCACCATCATGGACCTGCGCGAATACATGTGCCGCTGGCCGATGGGCGACCCGACGACCCCGGAGTTCCGTTTCTGCGGCGCGCGTTCGCAGACCGGCCTGCCCTATTGCAGCCACCACGCCCGCATCGCCTACCAGCCTGCCGCCGACCGCCGGCGCGACCGGAGCAAGGCCCGGGCCTGATCTGGATTCGGAGCGTCGAACAAAGAAAACCGGCCGAGAGGCCGGTTTTTTTATTGCCTGATGGAAGGGTACGTCATGCTCGGGCTTGTCCCGAGCATCTCGAGACGAGAGAGGCTCCAGTATCATTTCCGGGAAGAGATTCTCGGGCCTGCGCTTCGCTCCGCCCGAGACGGCCCATGCCCAGACTCCTCACAACCTCCGTTTCTTCTCCAGCGAGCGGCTCCAGCGCGAGAGCGCGAAGCAGATCAGCCAGTAGATCGCCCCCGAGAAGACATAAGCCTCCATGTTCATGCCGACCCAGTTGGGATCGGCAAGCGAGGCCTGGGCGATGCCGAGCAGGTCGAGGATCGAGACGACCAGCACCAGCGTCGTGTTCTTGATCAGCGCGATGAACTCGTTGGTCATCGCCGGCAGCGAGATGCGTAGAGCCTGCGGCAGCACGATCAGGCCCGTCGCCTTCCAGTAGTTGAGGCCGAGCGCGGTCGCCGCCTCGCGCTGGCCCCTGGGCAGGGCCTGCAGACCGCCGCGCACCGCTTCCGCCATATAGGCGGCGATGACGAAGCCCAGCCCGATCACGGCGCGCGCCAGCCGGTCGATGCCGATGCCGCCGGGCAGGATCAGCGGCAGCAGCAGCGACGCTAGGAAGATCACCGCGATGATCGGCACGCCGCGCCAGAACTCGATGAAGATGACGCTGATCAGCCGGATGATCCTGAGCTCCGATTGTCGGCCGAGCGCGAACAGGATGCCGAGCGGGATCGCGATCAGGCTCGCATAGATCGAGATGAACAGGGTCAGCATCAGACCGCCCCATTCGCGCGTCTCGATATCACGCAAGCCGAAACCGCCGGAGAGCAGCCAGATGCCGAGCGGCGGCAGGACGACGAGCATCGCGAGGCCGAGCTTCAGCCTGAGACGCTGCGGTGCCAGGACCACCGCCGCAATCCCCAGCACGAAGGCGATCCCGGCGATGTCGACACGCCAGCGCTGGTCGACCGGATAGAGCCCGTACATGAACTGGCCGAAGCGGGCGCGGATGAAGACCCAGCAGGCACCGCCGGGCGCGCAATCGGCCCGCGTCGAGCCGACCCAGGTCGCATCGATCACCGCCCAGCGGATCAGCGGTATCGCGATCCAGGCGATCAGCACAACCAGCACCACGCTGGTGAAGCCAGTGAAGGGCGTGCCGAACAGGCGCTCGCGCCAGAGGGAGAGGGAGGAGGTGCGGGTCATCGCGTCACCAGGGCGATGCGGGCGTTGTACCAGTTCATCAGCGCCGACACCGCGAGCCCGATGACGAGATAGACCGCGAGCGTCATGGCGATGATCTCGATCGCCTGACCGGTATTGTTGAGCGCCGAGCCCATGAACAGGCTGACCACGTCGGGATAGGCGATCGCCGCGCCGAAGGACGAGTTCTTGAGCACGTTGAGATACTGGTTGGTCAGGGGCGGGGTCATCACCCGCAGCGCCTGCGGGATGACGACGAGGCTGAGGATGCGGCCGGGACGCAGGCCCAGCGCCGAGGCCGCCTCGCTCTGGCCCTTCGCCACGGATTCGATGCCGCCGCGCACGATCTCGGCGATGAAGCCGGCGGTATAGGTGACGAGCGCGGCGAGCAGCGCGACGAATTCAGGGATCACGACGAAGCCGCCGCGATAGTTGAAGCCGCGCAGCACCGGAATGTCCCAGCGCGTGGCGAGGCTGGCCCAGGCGATCGCGAGCGCTGGCACCACCACGATCAGCCCGATGCCGATGGCGAGAAGCGGCGCGTCCTGCCCGGTGCGCTCCTTGCGGCGGCGCGCCCAGGCGCTGGCCAGCCAGTAGCAGAGCCAGGAGACCAGGACCGCCAGCGCCGCCCAGCGGAAATTGTCGGGCGCATCCGGCAGCGGAATGGTGATGCCGCGGTTGTTGAGGAAGGCGACGCCGAACAGGCCAATGCTCTGGCGCGGCTGCGGCAGGGCGGCGATGACACCGAAATACCAGAACAGCACGAAGAACAGCAGCGGGATATTGCGGACGAACTCGACATAGGCGCCGGCGATGGTCGAGAGCAGCCAGTGCGAGGACAGCCTGGCAATGCCGAGCGCGAAGCCGAGCAGCGTCGCCAGCACGATGGCGATCACGGTCACCAGCATGGTGTTGGCGACGCCAACCCAGAACAGGGCGAGGATGTTGTCGGCCTGCGTATAGTTGGTCAGGACGAAGGGCACCTCGATGCCCGAGGTGCGCCAGAGGAAGTCGAAGCCCGAGGCGATGCCGGCCTTGACCATGTTCTCCGAGGCGTTGCGCACGAAGAACACGGCGAGGCCGACGAGCAGCAGGATCAGGGCGATCTGGTAGAACCAGTCCCGGACGCGCTTGTCGTTGATGAAGGATAGGAAGCTGCTCACGACCACCTCGATCGAGGTTCGCGGACGTCATTCCCGGGCTTGACCCGGGAATCTCGTGACGCTTGGGCTGAATTCCGAGATGGCCGGGTCAAGCCCGGCCATGACGAGCCTTCACTGTTCTCACTGGAAGGGCGGGGTGAAGAGCAGGCCGCCCTTGGTCCAGAGCTGGTTCTGGCCGCGCTCCATCTTCAGGTTCGAGCCCATGCCGACGGTGCGCTCGTAGCTCTCGCCGTAGTTACCGACCTGCTTGATGACGTTGTACATCCAGTCGTTCGAGAGCCCCATCATCGCGCCGAAGCCGCCCTCGGCGCCGAGCAGGCGGCGGACTTCCGAATTCTTGGAGTTCGCCTTCATCTCGTCGACGTTCTTGGAGGTGACGCCGAGCGCCTCCGCCGCGATGGTGCCGTTCAGCACCCAGCGCACGATGAGCTGCCAGCGCTCGTCGCCCCAGCGCGTCACCGGCCCCTGCGGATCGTTCGAGATCGGCTGGGTCAGGATGATGTGCTCCTCGGGGTTCTTGAGCTTGGCGCGCTGGCCGGCGAGCGCGCCGACGCCGGCGGTATAGGCGTCGCAGCGGCCCGCGTCATAGGCGGCGATGGCGTCGTCGTTCTTCTGGAAATTGGTGATGGTGGTCTTGAGGTTGCGCTCGCGGAACCAGTCGGCGGCGTTCTTCTCCTCGGTCGAGCCGGCAGCGACGCAGACCGAGGCGCCGTCGAGATCCGCCGCCGTCTTGGCATTGGCCGACTTGCGGACGATGAAGGTCTGGCCCTCGTAGAAATTGATGCCCTGGAAGTTGAGGCCGAGCGTCGCGTTGCGCGAGAAGGTGATGGTCGAGTTGCGCGCGAGCACATCGACCTGGCCCGATTGCAGGATCGGCCAGCGCTGCTGCACCGAGGTCGGGGTGTATTTCACCTTGTTGGCATCGCCGAGCACCGCAGCAGCCAGCGCCTTGCAGTAATCGACATCGAGCCCGCTCCACTCGCCCTTGTCATTGGCGAAGGAGAAGCCGGGCAGGCCGAGATGCACGCCGCATTCGAGATTGCCGCGCGCCTTGACGGCGTCCAGCGTCGGGCTCGGCGCGAGCTGCTGCGCCTGCGCCATCGAAGTTCCCGCGGCCAGCAAAAACGCCGCTCCCAAGATTCTGATCGTCATATCCGTCTCCCCGAGGCCGTCAGCAGCCTTCTGTGTTGCAAAGCGACTATGCAACAGGAGCAAGGAAAGCGGTAGCGGCGGAAATGCCAATCCGCGTCAGTTGCCGAAGATCGTGTTGAGCTGGCTGCCGACCATGATGAAGGTCGTGCGCTTCGACATCTCCTTCAGGCGCACCGCGCCGATATAGGTCATCGCCGAGCGCACGCCGCCCATCAGTTCCTGCATCGTGCCCTCGACCGGGCCGCGATAGGGCACCTCGACGGTCTTGCCCTCGGAGGCCCGGTACTTGGCGACGCCACCGGAATACTTGTTCATCGCCGTGTCCGAGGACATGCCGTAGAAGGTCATCGCGACCGGCACCGTCTCGCCGTCGCGCTCCTCGTAGCGGATTTCGCCCTCGCATTCGTCATGGCCGGCGAGCATGCCGCCCATCATCACGAAATCGGAGCCGCCGCCATAGGCCTTGGCGACGTCGCCGGGCACGGTCAGCCCGCCATCGCCGCAGACAAAGCCCTTCAGGCCATGGGCCGCGTCCGCGCATTCGATGATGGCGGAGAGCTGGGGATAGCCGACGCCGGTCATCTTGCGGGTGGTGCAGACCGAGCCCGGCCCGATGCCGACCTTGACGATATCGGCCCCGGCGAGGATCAGCGCCTCGGTCATGTCGCCGGTGACGACATTGCCGGCCATGATCGCCGCATCCGGGAAGTCTGCGCGCGTCGCCTTGACCGTGTCGACGAATTTTTCGGTGTAGCCGTTGGCGACGTCCAGGCAGATCTTGGTGATCGGCGAGCGGGCATGGACGGCCTTGAGCTTGTCATGATCGGAATCGGTCGTGCCCAACGAATAGAAGGCATTGGCCGAGCCCGGCTCGCGGAAGAAGGCGATCAGCTCCTCGGCGCTGTAATGCTTGTGCAGGGCGACCATGGCGCCGTGCTTCAGGAGCGCACGGGCCATCGCCATGGTGCCGACGACGTCCATGTTGGCGGCGATCAGCGGAAAACCCTTCCACTCCTTGCCGGTATGGGCGAAGCGGAACGAGCGCTCGACATCGACCTCGGCGCGGCTGCCCAGCGTCGAGCGCTTCGGGCGGATCAGCACGTCGCGGAAATCGAGCTTCGGATCGTTTTCGATGCGCATGATCGGGCCTCTGGATCTCGCTGTCGCGGGGCCGAGGCCCGGCGGCCGCACGCGGAGAGGCGTGCGCCGATTCATAGCCCCTGGGGCGGGAGCGGCGCAATCCCGACGCTCAGGCCGCGGCTGGCGGCGGTGCCGTCGTGCGGGCGTTCTTGCGGATCGTATAGAGCGTCGCGCCGATGACGATAGCGGCGCCGAGCCAGGTGGTGAGCGCCGGAATCTCGGCAAAGAAGACGAAGCCGGTGAAGCTCGCCAGCAGCAGGCGGCTGAAATCGAGCGGCGCCAGCGCCGCCGCCTCGCCGACCTGATAGGCGCGGGTGATCAGCCATTGCCCGGCGG
Source organism: Allobosea sp. GW822-FHT05A11 (assembly GCF_058800455.1). Taxonomy (NCBI): domain Bacteria; kingdom Pseudomonadati; phylum Pseudomonadota; class Alphaproteobacteria; order Hyphomicrobiales; family Alloboseaceae; genus Allobosea; species Allobosea sp. GW822-FHT05A11. The sequence continues at coordinate 439,346 of NZ_JBXAMI010000006.1, forward strand.
TGCCGAAGACGCTGAGCGTGATCAGCCAGAACCATTGATTGGGCGTCGGCATCTGCCACCACGCCCAGGTCGGTACCGCCAGCAGCACGATCAGCACGATGCCCTGATAGAGCAGGATCGTATCGGTGCGCTCGCTCGCGGCGAGCTTGCGGACGCTGACCGTGATGGCGGCGCCGCAGATCGCACCGGCGACAGCGAGCATGGCATAGATATCCAGGCCCTCCGAGCTCGGCCGCAGCATGATCAGCACGCCGACGAACCCGATCGCCGTCGCCGTCCAGCGCCTGATATCGACGACCTCCTTGAGAACGAGGACCGCCGCGATGGTGACGAACAGCACCTGGCTGAAACCGATGGCGGTCGCCTGGGCAAGCGGGATTTTGACGACCGCCGTGAAGCCGCACAGCATGGACAGGAGCGTGACCACGCTGCGGAAGACCTGCAGGCCGAGCCGGTCGGTATGGAGCGCCCGCCGCAGGCTGCCGGCGGCGAAGAGCAGCAGGATCGCCGTCATGATCACCTGCCGGATCAGCAGGATCTGCGCGAGCGGGATGGCCTGTCCGACATGCTTGATGCCGGCGACCATCACCGCATAGACAAGCAAGGCGGCGAGCATGAAGACCGAACCGCGCAGATTCGGGCTCGCGCCGCGCCACCAGTAGCGCAGGCGCTGCCTGCGGGTTTCCAGCCAGCCGAACCGGCCTGCCTTCACGCCACCCGATGGCTCGGCCTCGACGATCGGAACGGAGGCGGAAGACCCGGGCCCGGGAGGTGCGGAAGCCGCCGGCTCGTGCCAGGGGGCATCGCCCTCGAACCCCGGCCGACCCTGCCGGCCGGACTGCCGTTCCTCGCTCATCACCCTCAACCAGTGGTCGGCGGCCGATGGCCGGCGCGGCATTTCATCCCTTGCCGCAAATCATTGAGGAAACGCGGCAATTCGGCCAATGACAATGCGACATGGCCGCGTTGTTCCGGCCGCGCGACGCGCAGGGGCGACATACCCGGCGCGGACTGTGCAAGGCGGCGAACAGGCTCTAGGAGGAACCTCAAAGGGACCTGCCGCTTGACGCTTCGAGACCGCCCCTCTTCCCGCCTCCGGGCGGCCCTGGAAACCGACCGGCCGATCCGGCACGGCGGCATCGGCCGATGAAGGCCGTGTTCGACGATTTCCTGGACGGCCTCAAGGCGTTCGCCCCCAACCGCTTCCCCTATCGCCGTTTCGCGCTGGCGCTCGCGCTCGGCGGGCTCGGCGGCTGGCTTTTCGTGCAGGCCAAGCTGCCCCTGCCCTGGATGCTGGGCTCGATGGTGTTCTGCACCGTCACCGCGCTGGTCAACCTGCCGGTCGCCGCGCCAGCGGTGATCCGCCCGCCGATGACGGCGGTGATCGGGGTGATGCTCGGCGCCTCGTTCAAGCCGGAGGTGGTCTCGCAGATGCCGAACTGGCTGCCGACGCTCGCCGGGCTCGTGCTGTTCATGGTCGCCTGCGGGCTCTGCTGCGTCAGTTATTTCCGCCGCGTCGCCGGGTTCGACCCGGTCACCGCCTTCTTCTCGGGCATGCCCGGCGGCCTGATCGAGATGGTCACCGTCGGCGAAGAAAAGGGCGGCGATGCCCGCATCATCGCGCTGATCCATTCGGCCCGCATCCTGCTCGTGGTGATGACGCTGCCCTTCATCGTGCAATGGATCGGCGGGGTGACGCTGAGCGGCGGGCGCGTCGCCGGCCCTTCCATCACACAGACGCCGCTCGGTTCCGAGCTCTGGCTGATCGGCTGCGGCATCGCCGGCGTCATCGTCGGCCACTGGCTGCGGATGCCCGCGAAATACCTGCTCGGCCCGATGCTGGTCAGCGCGATCGTGCATGTCACCGGCCTGAGCGCCGCGATGCCGCCGTCGGAGATCGTCAATGCGGCGCAGCTCGTTCTGGGCGTGACGATCGGCTGCCGCTTCGTCGGCACGGCGCCGCGCATCATCCTGCGGGTGCTGCTGCTCTCGGTCGGCTCGACCATGATTCTGCTGGCGCTGACGCTGGGCTTCGCCTGGCTCGTCGCGCTGATGTCCGTGCACGGCCATGTCCCGCTGATCCTGGCCTATTCGCCGGGCGGCCTCGCCGAGATGAGCCTGATCGCGCTGGCGCTCCATACGGAGGTCGCCTTCGTCGCGGCCCATCACATCATCCGCGTCTTCCTGGTGATGGTCTCGGCCGGGCCGATCTTCGGCCTGATCGGCCGCCGGGACCGCAAAGCCGCAGCCGAATAGCCGCCCTTTAGCATCGGATAGATCATCGTTACCGCGTCCTATCGGACGCGCGATGATCTACGCCGCGGCAACGGCAAGCCCGCGCGCGAGCCCGTCCGCCAGCGCCAGACGCTGCCCCTCCATGAAGGCGGCGCCATCGATGCGCTGCCGATCGCCGGCACGGATCGCGGCGACGCGCTCCGTCACCGCCCGGGCGAAATCCGCCGCCGTATCGGCAGAGGTGAAGTTGGCCGGCAACGTCGTGAAGCCGCGACAGGACAGAGCGGTCGCGACCGCCGGCAGGCCGAGCTGCATCGCTTCGATCGTCTTGAGCTGCACGCCGGTACCCGCCCGGCTCGACAGGGCAATCAGCCGGCAGGAGCGCAGGAAATGCTCGGCCGAGGGCACGCGCCCGACGAGCGTCACGTTCAGCGGCGTTCGCAATTCGGGCGGCACCCGGCCGGCGACAGCGATGCGGATGTCGTCCGGCAGGAGTGGACAGACCTCCTTGAGGAACCATTCCAGGCCGATCAGGTTCGAGCCCCAGGTCCAGGTGCCGATCAGGCCGACATCGAAGGCCGGGGCCTCGCCGGGATTACCGGGTGGCGACGCGGCCGGGCTATGAGAGGAGACCAGCGGCAGGGCGCAGGATTTCTCCCGATAGGCGAGGCCGAGCGCCTGCCGGTCCTCCTCGGCCAGCGTCCAGATGAAGCGCGCCTCGTGCCAGAGCCGTCGCTCCAGCCGCTCCAGCAAGCCCGCCTCGCGCCGGTAGAGCCGGCGTAACAGCAGGCTTTCGGCATGATCGGCGTTCTGGCCGGCCGAAACATGCTCGACATTGTGCTCGACGAGGATGCAGGGCGCGAGCCGCAGCAATTCCGGAAAAGCACCCGGCAGCATGACGGAATTCAGGACCAGCGCGTCGAAAGGCCCGTGAGCCCGGACGGCCTCGACGAGGCGGCCCGCTCCGGCGAGCCTGAGCTTCGCGCAGGCAACCGGCAAGCCGAGCCGCACGGCAGCCGCCAGCCAGCGCAGCTTCTGGGCGGTGGGCACCACCGCGTTCTCGATATCGGCCTCGGCGACCACGACCGCCTGCTCCGGCTCGGCCGGAACCTCGCCGGGGCGCAGGAAGCCGATCGCCGTGACCTTGTGCCCGGCCGCGCGCAACGCCAAGAGGATCGCCGCATTGGCGATCTCGAAGCCGGTATCCGGCCGGGCGACGGGAATGAGCGAGGTCAGGAAAGCAAGACGCAAGGCGGAAAGCTCGTCGACAGGTGGTAACTCCACTCGTCTCATTGGCCGGGCAGGTCAAGCTGCGCCGTCGGCTATGATCAATAGGAGTTGGCGGGATCGGCCGCTCTTTCGGCGAAGGCGGACACCGAACCTTAAGCTGCCGCAGCCTAGCTTGCGGGCCGATGACCATGGCCAGCCAGACAGCCCAGAGCACGCCGGGAGGCGGGCCGGACCACCCCGCCGGGCCGGTCTTCGGCACGCCCGAAAGCTTCGCGGTTGTGGCCGGTTCGGCGCCAGAAGCGCTGGCGGGCGTGACGAGCGTCGTCTGCGTACCGACCTTCAAGCGTCCGGACATGCTGGAAGCGACGTTGCGCTCGCTCGCCAGCCAAAAGGGCGGACATGATTTCGCGGTGATCGTGGTCGAGAACGAGGGCATCGAGCGCGCCGGGGCGGCCCGCGCCAGTGCCCTGCTCGCGGCGGGGCTGTTCAAGGGCTTCGTTCTCGTCGAGCCGCGCCAGGGCAACTGCAAGGCCTATAACGCCGCCTGGCGCTGCGCCCTGACGCGCTTCCCGGCCCTGGAACAGATCCTCGGCATCGATGACGACGAGGAGGCGGAGCCGGGCTGGCTCGACGCCTTCGTTAAGGCCGCCCGGACCGCACCGGCAGAGCTGTTCGGCGGCTCGGTCACGCCGGTCTTCACTGACGCCTCGCGCGCCTGGTTGTCGGCGCATCCGGTGTTCCGGTCGCATTACAGCGCCTCCGGGCCGGCGCCGATGCTCTATTCGAGCGCCAATTACCTGATCCGGCGCAGCGTGCTCGAGAGGCTCGGCTTCCCCTTCCTCGACGAGAGCTTCGATTTCACCGGCGGCGGCGACACCGATTTCTTCACCCGCGCCAAGGCAGCCGGCTTCCGCTTCTGGTGGGTGCAGGAGGCGGCGCAGTGCGAGACCATGCCGGCACGGCGCAGCGAATTCGCCTGGATCCACGCGCGCGGTCTGCGCAACGGGGCGATCTCGGCGGCGATCGAGCGGCGGCAGAATCCTGGAACCGCCGGCAGGCTGCGGGTGCTGACGAAATCCCTGGCCCTGCTCGCAGCGGCGGTTCCGCGGGGGCTGGCGCTCGGCATCCGCACCGGTTCCGGGCTGATCGGGCTCTACCATGCGCAGGTCGCGATCGGCCGGTTGATGTCGGAATTCGGCGTCGCCAACGAGCAATACCGCAAGCCCGAGAAGAACTGACCCGGCTTTCGCCGCGGCAGACGCTTCAGGCCGCGTTGATCACGAGGCCGCGCAGCTTGTTCGCGTGGGGCCCGAGCGCCTTCTGCCAGCCTTCTGCCACTGCCTTGGCGGAACCAGCGTCGCGCGCGACCAGAACGATATCGTCGACCGCCTCGGCAAAGCGCCCGATCAGCCCCGCGATCGGCAGGCTGCCGCCATCGACGATCATCGGCCCGAAACGATGCGCCGCCGCGAACGGCCCGGTCCGCAGCGAGCCCTGCCCTGCCGGCGCCGGGTTTCCGGCAAGCGGCAGGAAGGTTAGGCCGGTGCCTTCGTCTTTGAGGATCGCACGCGCCAGGGCCGCACGCCCTGCCAGCACGTCGCCAAGCCCAAGCGGCGCATCGGCGGCGAAAACCGGGGTCAGGCCGTGAGCGCCGTCGCCGGCATCGACGAGCAGCGCCGGCAGACCGGACCGGGCCGCATCCAGCGCGAGATTAAGGGCGAGCGTGGTCGCCCCCGCCTGCGGCTCGACGCCGAGAACAAGGACGCGGCGGCGCTGCTCGCCCCCCGCTGCTCCGGCCAGCGCGAGGCGAATGGCCGAGACGGCCTCGGCGAAGCTGCCTTGCGGCTTGTCGATGACATCGACCAGGTGCGCCTGTCCCTGGAAGACCGAGCGCGCCTCCGCCACACCACGCCGCCAGCGGCGGTTGCGCACGGATGGGATGGTGCCCAGCGTCGGCAGGGCAGCGGGCTGGGAGGCAGGTTCGGGAGCTGCCTCGAGCACCCTCGCGGGAACGGAGCGGCGTATCGGCTCGGGAATCGGTTGGGCCACCGGCGCGGATTGGCGCGCGGCGTGCTCCGCCTGCCCACCCTGAATCGCCATGAGACGCCGCCAGCCCGCCGGCCCCAGCCCCGTGGAAGCCGCCGGCGACGACGGCTCCGGCCGCATTGCCGCGGGCTGGGGCGAGGCAGCGGCTGGCGAGGCTGACCTGGGTGCTGGCCGCGCGTCCTCGGCCGCTTCGGCGGCAACGGGGCGCGGCGCGCGGCGCCAGAACGGCTTGGCTTGCGGCGGAGGGGAGGGAGGAGCCGCGGGCGCGGGAGGCGCGGATATCGGCCGCTCCTCCGCAACCGCCTCCGCCGCGACGGGACGCGGCGCACGGCGCCAGAACGGCTTGCGGGGGCGGGTTTCTCTGCTGGCCGGAGGTCGCGGCACGGCGAACAGGGCGAGGCCGAGCGCCAGCATGGCGCCTGCGCCGCCGCCGCCGAAGGCGCCGAGCATGGCGAGCGTCCGCCGGCTCATGCCGCTCTTTTCGAGCGGCGGCATGGCCGGGCTGATGATGCGGGCATTGGTGGTATCGATGCCGCCGAGCTCGCCGGTCTCGCGGGCGCGCTTGAGGAAGGCGTCATAGATGGCACGCGAGGATTCGACCTCGCGTTCGAGCTCGCGCAACTGCACGGAGGCGCGGCCGGCGGCGTATTGCCCAGCCGTGAGCTGGTCGACGCGGCGGGCGAGCTGGCGCTCGGCCTCGACCGCGCGGTCATATTCCGCCTTGGCGGCGCGGGCGATGCGGGAGAGTTCGTCGGCGATCTGGCGGCGGGCATCGCGCACCTGCGACTGCGACGCTGCCAGTGCCGGGTGACGTGCGCCGAGCGATGAGACGAGATCCGCCTCGCGCGCCAGCGCCGCGCCGAGCTGGGCGCGCAGCGCGGTCATCGTGTTGGAGGCGACGGCTTCGGGAATCGCGCCGGCCTCGATATTGGTCGCACGCGTCGCCGTGATCTGGTCGTACTTGGCCTTGGCCTCGGTTGCGCGGGTCCGGGCCGCGACGAGCTGCGTGTTGTTGAGCGACAACTGCTCCTCGCTCAGCGAGCGGGTGCCGACACCGACGATGTTGTTGGCTTCCTTGTATTTCTCCGCCTTTTCCTCGGCGATGCGCAGACGGTTGCGCAATTCCTCCAGCCGGCCGGTCAAGGCCGTGGTCGCGCGCTGCGCCGCCTCGGATCGGACCGCCGTCTGGTCCTCCAGATAGGCTTCGGCCAGCGCATTGGCGATCTTCGCCGCCTTGTCCGGGTCCTGCGCCGTCGCGGAAATGTCGATGACGAAGGTGCGCTCGCCGCGCCGGACGCCGACCGTTCGGTCGAGCGCCGCCAGCGCGTAGAGCGTCGCTTTCGGCGACGGGCCGGTGTCAGTACCCAGCAGGCGGGAGAGGAAGCCGGCCGAGGCTCCGCCGAAATCGGGATCACGATCGAGGTTCAGCCGCTCGACAACCCGCGACTTGATGCTGTCGGAGGCGATCACCCGCGCCTGGCTTTCGAGATAGCCGGTGATCGAGGTCGGGTCGCTGCCGACGGTATTGGGCGAGACGTCGTTCTGGAGCACGCGCAGATCGCGCGGATCGATGAAGAGCTGCGCGGTCGAGACGTATTTCGGCGTCATCAGCAGCCCGGCGAGGATCGCCAGGGCAAGACCGAGCACGGCCATCAGCAGGATCAGCCCGCGCCGCGCCCAGAGCGTCCCGATAATCCAGACGGGATCAGCGAGACGGGCAAGCTGGGCAGGCATGGCAACAGCCGGCCGCTCGCGGCGGTCTTGCCCGTGGCGATCATGCCTGTCCTGTGCTTCGCTTGCAGCCGGCTCGGTTGTGAACATGACGCTACGCTTCACTGTCCCGCATCACACTGTGCCACGCCGGTAGCGTTCGAGCACGGCCATCATCGGCTTTTGCCGGTAATCGGCATCAAGCGGCAGGGGCCGGGCGCGGGCGCTGTCCTTGCGCGGGAAAGTTTCGTGAACCCATGAATAGCGGTCGGTCAGCCCCCAGGTGACGATCGCCTTCGGCCGCTTGGCCGAGACGACAGCGTCGAGGAAGGTCGAGACCAGGGCGGCGGCGGTCTTGTCGCGCTTCGCCGCGTCGGCCGGCAGCTTCCAGTCGATGACGTCGAGCTCGGTGATCTCGACATCGAGGCCGAGTTCGTCGAGATCGCGCATGAAGCGCTGCAGGCCGTCCACGTCGATGCCCTTGTCGGCATAGAGATGGGCCTGCATGCCGACGCCATGCACCGGGATGCCCTTGTCCTTCAGGCGACGGCAGATATCGAGCGCGACCTTGCGACGGGCAGCGGCGCCGGGGACCGGCTCCTCGAAATGGAAATCGTTGAGGACGAGCCGGGCTTTCGGGTCGACCCGCGCCGCGGTGCGGAAGGCGATGTCGACATGCTCCGGCCCGAGCAGGCGCTGCCAGATCGTGTCGCGCCAGGGGCCGCCCTCGGTGGGATCGTATTTGATGACCTCGTTGACCACGTCCCAGGTGGCGATCCGCCCCTTGTAGCGATCGACCACGATCTCGATGTGGTTGACGAGCTCGCGCTCGGCCTCGGCCCGCGTCGTCATCTCCCTGGCCCAGTTGGGCAGGGCCTCGCCCCAGAGCAGCGTGTGGCCGCGCAGCACCTTCCTGTTCGCCTCGGCGAAGGCGACGAGTTCGTCGGCACCGGAGAAATCGAAGCGCGGCCGGTCGTGCCGCAGCGCCTCCCATTTCAGGTCGTTCATCGGCACGATGACGTCGCAATAGCGCTTCAGCGCCTCGCGATAGCGCGCGTCCTTGCGGAAGGTGTCGATCTCCGCCGCAGAGCCGAACGGGATCGGCCGGGCGGCCGCAAGCGCGGAATCCGGTCCTCCCAGGCTGCCCGCCATCAAGCCGGCCGCGGCTCCGCGCAGCAGGTCGCGGCGCGTCGGCGACGCCTCATTCCGGTCCGTTTCGGGTTGCTGCTCAGTCAATCGGGACGCTTCCGTATCGTTTAGGGTCGTTCAACGCCTCTGGGCTAAGAGGGATTCGTCACATTGCAACGCTTGAGGCACGCGCCGGGCCAGCCGCCGCGGAAACAGGTCATGCTGCCGGATCGCGCCACCATCTTCGCCTACCTCACCATCCTGAGCGGCTCCGCCGGCCGGCTCGTGATCTCCCTTGTCTACTTCCTCATCGTTGCGAATACGTTGACCCTCGGCGAATTCGGTCTGTTCGCCACGGCGTCCTCGACCGGGCTCATCCTGTCACGGCTCTTGGCCTTCGGTTTCATCTCGCCGCTCTACCGGGTCGCCACCGTCAAGCCGCGCCTGCTCGGTGCCTATCTGTCCGGCTTCGCGGGCCTGTCCGCATTCTCGCTGCCGCTGATCACGCTGGTCGCCGGCGCCGCCTATCTGCTGCTCTTCGCGGAGCGCCTCGCACTCCTGCCCTTCGCGGCGATCATCGTCGCGGAGGTCCTGGGCTGGCGCCTCGTCGAGGTTGTGGCCATCGTCAATAACGGACTCAGGCGCTTCCGGCAGGCGGCCCTGCTCGTGATCATCGGCTCGGGCTTGCGCACGATCGCGGCCCTGCTCTTCGCCGGTTTCGGCCATGCCAGCCTCGAGATCTGGGCCTTTGCCTATTGCGGGGCGACGATGGCGAGCGCGGCTGTTGCGCTCCTCGCCTTCCTGCCGGCGGCACGCTGGCGCTTCGTGCGCAGCCTCTATCCGCGCCGCATGGCGGACGCCGTCTTCGCCGGCGCGGCCGATATCGTGTTCTACGTCCAGTCAGAACTCGACAAGCTCCTGGTGCTCGGCCTCGCCGGCGAGCGCACCGCCGGCCTCTATGCCATCGCGCTCCGGGTGATCGACCTCACCGCGATGCCGGTGCGCAGCTTCAACCAGATGCTGGTGCAGAAGATCATGCAGGAGCGTGGCGTCGGCGGCTTCAGGCGGCTTGCGGCTTACGAAGCGGGAATCGCGCTCGTCTCGGTCGCCGGGCTCGTCGCCGTCATCATCGCACTCAAGCCCTTCCCGCATTTGCTCGGCCGCAACGTCTCGGAAGCCGCCTATCTGTTCGCACCGATGCTGCTGGTCCCGGCCTTCCGCAATCTCGTCGAGTACCACGCCGAACTGCTCTACGCCCGCGAGCGCACCGGCTCGCGCATCGCTCTGTTGTGCCTGCTCACCGCGATCAAGGCCGGGTTGATCTCGGTGGTGATGACGCGGTTCCCGGAGGCCGGAAGCTGGGCCGCCTCAATGAACCTCGTCTTCGGCGTGGTCTATCTCGCCTCGGCCGGCTTCACCTACACGCTGCTGGCGCAGGGTCGCAGGCCGCTACGCTGAGGCCTGCCGCTCGAACAGGGCGCGGATGCGATCGAGCGGCTCGCCGATGAAGGACTGGATGCCGATGGCGACCTGCCAGGGTTCCAGAACCTCCTCGAAGGAGGCGAGCCGATCCATCCCGGCGACATCCTCGCTGAACCAGTAGACCTTGCAGAGCTCGCGCGCGTCCGGCCAGTGGCCGGCGGCCTCGAGCCCCAGCACGCGTTCGACGAAATAGCCGTAGATCACATATTCCGAGAACTGCCGCTCGCGCGCGATGGCGGAGACCCAGTCGCGCCCGCTGACGCTCTCGACATGGTCGAGCAGGGCCAGCACATGGTCGCGGCGCCAGCTCACCAGATTGTTGATGTAGTCCGGGCTCGGGAACGATGGCGCATCGAGCCCGAGCAGGGCGCTGGCATGGTTACACCAGGGGATGTGGCGCGCCATGTCGGCCGTGATCGCATCCGGCTTGCGATAGAGCCGGATCGCACCGTCATCCGACAAGCTGGTCAGGTCGAAGGGCCGCACGAACAGCATGTCGGAATCGGCGAAGAGGATGACGTCTTCGGCGCAGGTTTTTGCGACCGCGAATTTCCTGAGCTGCTGGGCATGCCAGCCGCGCAGCGGCGGGATGCCGCGCGCCAGCGCCTGAAACCCGGTCCAGAGCCGGCGCGTGCCGAAGCTCAGCGGATCGGGCCGCGATTGCAGCCAGCCCGGCAATAATTGCGATTCCGGCAGGATGCGGCGACGCGGCCCTTCGAGATCCCGAAACAGCGGGACGTCGCGGTCCTCGATCAGAAGATAATGGACCGCATGGCCGGTGACGAAGCGATCGATGCTGGCGCAGAGCAGCCGGCAACGCTCGATATCGCCCCTGTAGCTCGGCGTCGCCAGGGCAAAAGTTTCATTCAATTGGTTGGACTCACCCGCTCCGTCGGCCCCCCACGGCATATTGCCGGGCCATGCGCAGGAGGAAAGCGGGATTTCCGAGAACGTAGCGGCGCCAGAGCCGGCGCGGCTCGAGCCAGAGCCGGTAGATCCATTCGAGTCTGATCTGGCGCATCAGCTCGGGCGCACGTGGCACTTCGTCGGCGAAGAAGTCGAACAGCGCCCCGACGGCGGCCGCGACCGAGCCATGCTGCGGCCCGAGCTTGTCGGCGATGAAGCGCTCCTGCAGCGGATTGCCCATGGCCACCAGCAGCAGGTCCGGACGCTCGACCTTCAGCTTGCCGAGAAGCACGATTTCCTCGTCGGCGGTGAAATAGCCGTGCGAGACGACGCTGAAGCGATGTGCCGGATAGCGCTGCGCCAGATTGGCGACCGCGCGGTCGGCGACGCCCGGTCGGCCGCCGAGCAGGGCGACCCGCATCGGCCGCTCGGAGCGGGCGAAGAGCGTGGGGAAGAAATCCGTGCCGTTGAGATTGGCCGGGAAGGCCTTGCCGTAGAGCATCCAGCTGCCGAGATCGACGCCGATGCCATCGGCCAGCACGAGGAAGGTCGAGAGGCTGCGCTGCAGAGCGGCATTGTCGGCCGCGACATTCACCAGATTGGCGTTGCAGAAGGCGAGCTTCATGTGGCCGCCTGTCAGCACCGCGTCGGTGACCTCGGCGATCGCCGCCTCACGCTCCATCACGGCGATGCCGATCCCGCCGATATCGCGCTTGGCATAGCCCGGTCGCTTTCGGCTTCCGGCTTCGCGAGCGATCGTGATGGAGGCGGTTGCGGACACGGTGCTCTCGATCAGGGGCGCAGCGGCCCATTGCGAACATCACGATGTCTTGGCCGTTCCGGGCCTCGGGTCAAGGCAAAGCCGGCTGAAAGGTGAACGGCTTCTTCCCGCGATCCGCGAAGGCGCGTTAATGGCAATCCTCTTGCAGCAACAAGGCCTTGTACCGAACCGGAACGATAACCGGGGCCACGCCGCCGCACCCCTCCGGGTGCCGTGCCGCCCCGAAACAGAGCCCGGCCCGGCTGCCCCGATCCGGCACGCGGCGAAGACCCTCGGCTCTGATCTTTTTGCGATCATCCTTAACGAAATGCATAGCGGCCCTGCGCATTTCACCGAAGCGGCGATGCCCTCTGGCCGGTGCCAATCCGGCCGGCTAGGGTGATTCGCATAAGACGTTCGGGAGGGCTGGGCATGAACCAAATCGATTTAAAGAAGCGCGTCGCCATCGTGACCGGCGGGGCGCAAGGTATCGGCCGCGCCGTCGCCGAACGTTTTGCCCAGAGCGGCGCGACCGTCGCGATCTGGGATGTGGATGCCGCGCTCGCAGCCAAGGCCGCGGCCGAGATCGGCCATGGCGCGATCGGCGTCGGCGTGGACGTGACCGATGCGGCTGCCGTCCAGAAGGCGAGCGACGCGCTGGAGGCCCAGCATGGCAGCATCGACATCCTCGTCACCAGCGCCGGCATCGCCGGACCCAATCACAAGACCTGGGAATATCCGCTGGAGGACTGGGCCAAGGTCATGAAGCTCAATGTCGACGGCACGCTGCATTGCTGCCGGTCGGTGATCCCAGGCATGGTCAAGCGCAATTACGGGCGCATCGTCCTGGTCGCCTCGATCGCCGGCAAGGAGGGCAATCCCAATGCCTCCGCCTATTCCGCCTCGAAGGCGGCGGTGATCGCGCTGACGAAGTCGCTCGGCAAGGAGCTCGCCGACAAGGACATCGCCGTGAACTGCATCACGCCGGCGGCGGCGCGCACCCGCATCTTCGACCAGATGAGCGAGGAGCATATCGGCTACATGCTGGCGAAGATTCCGCGCGGACGCTTCCTGCTGCCGGACGAGGTGGCCTCCATGGTCGCCTTCCTGGCCTCGGCCGAGAACAGCTTCACCACGGCCGGCGTGTTCGACCTCTCGGGCGGCCGCGCGACGTACTGACGGGGCGAGCGCGGCGGATCATGCCGCCGGGGAGAAGCTGCTTAGCGAAATTGCCGGTCGCGGTTTTCGAAACCCTGATCTAGCTTGGCGGCATGACGCAGACGCTCCCCTCCGCCGCCGTCCTCGGCGCCCGCGCCTTCGCGGCGCTGGCCGGTCTCAACCGCTTCAGCGACGAGCCCGGCAAGTTGACGCGGCTCTATCTCTCGCCTGCGCACAAGCAGGCGGCGGAGTGGGTCAAGGGCGCGATGGAGGTGGCGGGGCTCAGCGCCTTCATCGATGCCGCGGGCTCGGTGCAGGGACGGCGCGAAGGCACCGTGCCGGGCGCGCCTGCCGTGCTGATCGGCTCGCATATCGACACGGTCAAGGATGGCGGACGCTTCGACGGCAATCTCGGCGTCGTCGCGGGCATCCTGGCAGCGCAGGCTTTGCGCGACGCCGGGATCAGCCTACCCTTCCCGCTCGAGGTGGTCGGCTTCGGCGACGAGGAAAACGTCAGGTTTCCGACGCATCTCTCGACCTCGGAAGCGCTGGCGGGTGCCTATAATCCGGCCTGGCTGGAAGCGCGCGACAGCGAAGGGGTCAAGCTCGGCGATGCGCTCGTCGCCTTCGGCGGCAATCCGGCAGGGATCGCAGCGCTCGCGCGCAAGCCCGGCTCGATCCAGGCCTATCTCGAAGTCCATATCGAGCAGGGGCCGGTGCTGGAGGCGGAGAACGAGCCGGTCGGCATCGTCACCGCCATCAATGCCCAGAGCCGGGCACAGGTGCGCGTCACCGGCGTGGCGGGCCATGCCGGCACCGTGCCGATGGCGCTGCGCAAGGATGCGCTGACCGCCGCCGCCGAGATGGCGCTGGCACTCGAGCAGATCGCGGCTGCGCACGAGCTCGCCGTCGGCACCGTCGGCGTGTTCAGGCCTGACCCCGGCGCGACCAATGTCGTTCCCGGCTCGGCAGAATTCACCATCGATTTTCGCGCCCCGAAGGATGCGACCCTTGCGGCGATGGATGCGGAGATCCGCAAACGCTTCGGCGAAATCGCACAGCGGCGCGGTGTCGGGCTGGAGATCATCCCCTATGCCAGGGCTGCGGCCGTGCCGATGGAGCCCAGGCTGCAGGATGCGCTCGCCGCCGGCATCGCCCGGTGCGGCAGCAACCTCGCCGGCCGCCGCCTGCCGTCCGGCGCCGGGCATGACGCGATGGCGATCGCGGCGGTCGCGCCCGTCGCCATGCTCTTCGTGCGCAATGAAAAGGGCATCAGCCATTCGCCCCTGGAGAACATGACCGAGGCCGATGCCGGCATCGCCATCCGCGTCCTCATCGAAACGATTCTGGAGCTGGCCGAACAGGCGAAGTAGAACAATTCCAGCCGCGACACCGCGCACCATTCCGAAGGCCGTCCGAAAGGCCTAGGAAAAGCGCGCCGCAGGAGGCTGGCCATGGATTTCGAGAATTTCTTCCGCCGTGAACTCGACGGATTGCGCGGCGAGGGCCGCTACCGCGTCTTTGCCGACCTGGAACGCCAGGCAGGCCGCTTCCCGATCGCGACCTATCATGGCGAGAGCGGCCCGCGCGAGGTCACCGTCTGGTGCTCGAACGACTATCTCGGCATGGGCCAGCATCCCAAGGTGCTCGCCGCGATGCATCAGGCGCTCGACGGCAGTGGCGCCGGCGCCGGCGGCACCCGCAATATCGGCGGCACCAACCATTACCATGTCCTGCTGGAGCGCGAGCTCGCCGATCTGCACGGCAAGGAAGCCGCGCTGATCTTCAATTCCGGCTATGTCTCGAACTGGGCCTCGCTCTCGACGCTGGCCGCGCGCATCCCCGGCTGCATCGTGCTGACCGACGGGCTGAACCATGCCTCGATGATCGAGGGTATCCGTCATTCGCGCGCCGAGAAGCACATCTTCGCCCATAACGACCCGGCCGACCTGCGCCGCAAGCTCGCGGCGCTCGATCCCGCCCGGCCGAAGCTGATCGCCTTCGAGTCGATCTACTCGATGGATGGCGACATCGCGCCGGTCCGCGAGTTCTGCGACATCGCCGACGAGTTCGGCGCGATGACCTATATCGACGAGGTCCATGCCGTCGGCCTTTACGGCGCGCGCGGCGGCGGCATTTCGGAGCGCGAGGGCCTGACCGACCGGCTCACCCTGATCCAGGGCACCCTTGCGAAATCCTATGGCGTGATCGGCGGCTACATCACCGGCTCGGCCGCGCTCTGCGACTTCATCCGCAGCTTCGCCTCCGGCTTCATCTTCTCCAGCTCGCTGCCGCCGGCCGTGGCGGCCGGTGCCATCGCCGCGATCCGGCATCTCAAGGAAAGCTCCGCGGAGCGCGAGCGCCAGCAGGACCGCGTCGCGGCGCTGCGCCGCAAGCTCGACCGGGCCGGCATCCCGCATCTCGCCAATCCCAGCCATATCGTGCCGGTGATGGTCGGCGAGGCGAAGGCCTGCAAGGCGATCAGCGACGAATTGCTCGATCGTTTCGACATCTATGTCCAGCCGATCAACTACCCGACCGTGCCGCGCGGCACGGAGCGTCTGCGGATCACGCCGTCGCCGTTCCATTCCGACGCCGATATCGACACGCTGGTGGCGGCGCTCAGTGCGATCTGGGCGCGCGACGGGCTGAAGCGGGCGGCCTGAGGCTTTTCAGCCCCGCTTCGCCACGATCATCAGGACAGCCGAAAGCAGCGCGAAGACCGTCGCCAGTCCACCGAGGATCAGGGTTCCCATCCACAGGGACAGGAAGCCCTCGATCTCGGCCTTTTCCGGGGTCGCAGCGTCATAGAGGACGGTCACCCGGTCGCCCCTGCTATAGGCCGGCGGGCTCGTGCCCCATGAGGTCACGAAGGTGACGGACCGTCCCTGCGCCGTTTGAAAGCTCACGACCGGCCGATAGGTGGAATCCCCGCCGCCGTGCCGCAGTTCGACCACGGTCCCGGCGGCGCGGTCGGCACGCGCCAGCAGCTTCTGGTTGTGGCTGTAGATGAAGTAGCAGACCGTCGTGAGGATGACGGCGACAATGCCGAAAACGCAGCCGATGCGCCAGAACAGGAGCCGGCCATCCTGGGCCGGGCCCCCGAACTGCTGCTTCCTGCGGCTTTCGCCCATCCGCCCTCAGAGATTGAAGACGCGGTGGGGGACGAACTCGCCGTTCTGGACCGAGCCCGTCGACACCAGCGTGCCCGCGCAGGTGGCGTAGGCGGCCTCCAGCTCGATCGGGGCGCCGGCGCCACGCAGCAGGGCGCTCTGGCCGCGCTTGAGGCGGGCGGCGGCATCACGGTGGAGCACGATCTCGGGGATCAGCGTCAGAGCCGCCTTGACCGGCTGCAGGGCCGAGAGCGCGCTCTCAGGGCTCTCGCGCAGGGTCTCGACGCTTGCGGCCTCAGCCACCGTGAACGGCCCGACGCGGGTGCGGCGCAGATGCGCGACATGGCCGAGGCAGCCGAGCGCGAGGCCGAGATCGCGGGCGATGGCGCGGACATAGGTGCCCTTGCCGCATTCGGCCTCGAAGGTCGTGGTGGCGCCGTCATGGCTGACGATGGTGAGCGCGTCGATCTCGACGGGCCGCGCCTGCAATTCGACCTCCTCGCCATCGCGGGCGAGATCGTAGGCGCGCTCGCCGGCGATCTTGATCGCCGAGAACTTGGGCGGCGTCTGCAGGATCGTGCCGGTGAAGCGGGGCAGCAGGGCTGTGATCGCGGCTTCGTCGGGGCGCTTGTCCGAGGTCGCGATGACGCTGCCCTCGGTATCGTCGGTATTGGTCTGAGAGCCCCAGGCGACGGTGAACTGGTAGGCCTTGCGGCCGTCCATGACGAAGGGAACGGTCTTGGTCGCCTCGCCCAATGCGATCGGCAGCAGGCCCGAGGCCAGCGGATCGAGCGTGCCGGCATGGCCCGCCTTCTTGGCGCCGAAAGCGCGCTTCACGACGCTGACCGCATGGGTCGAGGTCATGCCGATCGGCTTGTCGAGGATGACCCAGCCATGGACGTCGCGCTTCTTCGGGCGCGGCGCCGGGGTGGCTTCCTGGTCCGGGACGGTTTCGGATGGATTCTCAGCGGTCATCGTCACGGCGGTCTTCTTCGGGAGCCTGGTCTTCGTGGTCCTGGTCGATCCTGAGGCGCTCGACCTGCGTATCGCGGCGCACCTCGTCGGTATCGAGCAGCGCGTCGATGCGCTCGGCCTCGGCGAAGCTCTCATCGGCACGGAAGCGGATATCCGGCGCGTATTTCAGGTTTACGCGATGCGCGATCTCACCGCGCATATAGCGCTTGTTGGCTTCGAGCGCCTTGAGCACCGGCTTAATATCCTGCCCGCCGAGCGGCATGATGTAGGCCGTCGCGAGCTTGAGATCCGGCGAGAGGCGCACCTCCGGCACGGTGATGACGTGCTTTGCCAGCACATCGTCATGGATGTCGCCGCGCGCCAGCATCTCGGCGAGCGCGTGGCGGATCAGTTCGCCGACGCGCAACTGCCGCTGGGAAGGACCGGTGGGTTTCGCAGGTTTTGCCATGGTTCTCGTTTCTCCGGGATCGGACCGGATCAAACGTCACGGCGGGACAGAGCCCGCCGTCTCAGGAAGATAAGGCGCTGGACGCGCTCTTCTCGTCACGAGATGGCCGGGCTTGCAACCCGGCCATGACGCGCTGTTTCAGGAAGCGCGGCCTTTAGAGGCTGCGCTTGATCTCTTCGACGCGATAGCACTCGATCACGTCGCCGGCACGCATGTCCTGATAGTTCTCGAAGGACATGCCGCATTCCTGGCCGGCCACGACTTCCTTGGCATCGTCCTTGAAGCGCTTGAGCTGGCCGAGCTTGCCCTCGTGAACCACGACGTTGTCGCGGATCAGGCGGACATTGGCGCCGCGCTCGATCGTGCCGTCGGTGACGCGGCAGCCGGCGATCTTGCCGACCTTCGAGACGTTGAAGATCTCGAGGATCGTCGCGTTGCCGAGCATGGTCTCGCGCAAGGTCGGCGCCAGCAGGCCCGACATCGCGTCCTTCACGTCATCCATGAGGTTATAGATGATGTTGTAGTAGCGGATCTCGACGCCGGCCCGGTCGGCCGCCTCGCGCGCTTCCTTGTGGGCGCGCACGTTGAAGCCGACGACCACCGCGCCCGAAGCCTGGGCGAGCGTGACATCCGACTCGGTGATGGCACCGACGCCCGACGAGAGCACGCGGGCGCGAACCTCTTCGTTGCCGACCTTTTCAAGAGCGCCGACGATGGCCTCGACGGAACCCTGCACGTCGCCCTTGACGACGAGCGGGAATTCCTTGCGGCCGGCGCCTTCCTTGAGTTCGCGCATCATCTCGGCGAGCGAGCGGCCGGCGCCCGAGGCCGCGCCGCGGGCGGCGAGGCGGTCGCGACGCTGACGCTCGCGGTAATCGGTGATCTCGCGGGCACGGGCCTCGGACTCGACGACCGCGACGCGATCACCGGCCTCGGGCGTGCCGTTGAAGCCGAGAACCTCGACCGGCATGGAGGGCGGAGCCTCCTTCACCTGCGCGCCGGTATCGGCGATCAGGGCGCGGACACGGCCCCATTCGGCGCCGGCCACGATGATGTCGCCGGTGCGCAGGGTGCCGCGCTGGACGAGCACGGTGGCGACCGGGCCGCGGCCACGATCGAGCTTGGCCTCGATGACCGTACCTTCGGCCGCGCGATCGGGATTGGCCTTGAGATCGAGCAGCTCGGCCTGAAGCGAGATCGCTTCCAGCAGCTTGTCGAGGTTGTGACCGGTCTTGGCGGAGACCTCGACTTCCAGCGTCTCGCCGCCGAGCGTCTCGACCTGGATCTCGTATTGCAGCAACTCGGCGCGCACGCGATCCGGGTTGGAATCGGCCTTGTCGACCTTGTTGATCGCGACGATCAGCGGCACACCGGCCGCCTTGGCATGATGGATCGCCTCGGCCGTCTGCGGCATGACGCCGTCATCGGCGGCCACGACCAGCACGACGACGTCCGTCACCTTGGCGCCACGGGCGCGCATCGCCGTGAAGGCGGCGTGGCCGGGGGTATCGATGAAGGTCACCTGGGTGCCGAGCGGGGTCGTCACCTGATAGGCGCCGATATGCTGGGTGATGCCGCCGGCTTCGCCGGTGACGACCTTGGTCTTGCGGATAGCGTCGAGCAGCGAGGTCTTGCCGTGGTCGACATGGCCCATGATCGTCACGACCGCCGGGCGGGAGGCCAGGGTCTCGTCGGTATCCGGCGTGTCGAACAGGCCTTCCTCGACGTCGGATTCGGCGACGCGCTTGACGGTGTGGCCCATTTCCTCGGCGATGAGCTGGGCGGTGTCGGCATCGATCACGTCGGTGATCTTGTGCATCGCGCCCTGCTTCATCAGCAGGCGGATGACGTCGACGCCGCGTTCCGTCATGCGGTTCGCGAGTTCCTGGATGGTGATCGTCTCGGGGATGATCACCTCGCGCATCACGCGCTCTTTCTGGACATCGGAAGCCCGATGGCCGGTCATGCGCTGCACGCGCCGGCGGAACGAGGCGACCGAACGTGTCCGCTCGTCCTCGCTCCCGGTTGCGGTCGAGAGCGTCAGGCGGCCGCGCGGCTTGTCATTCGTGGTCTTCGGCGTCTTGGGCGCGGCGGGAGCCGGGCCACGGCCGGCGCCGGCGCTCAGGCCGGGGCGGCGGAACGCAGCCTTGACGTCGACATCATCCGAGCGGTTGCGGGTCGTGTTGGCCGAAGGCGCCTGGCGCACCGGCCGGGCGATCGCGGGCTCGGACGGGGCCGTCGTGTCGATGCGGGGCGTGCGCGGCGCATCGGAACGCGGCGGGCGGCTGTCGAGCCGCGGCGGGCGCGCACCGGTATCGCGCACCGGCGGACGCGAGGTGAACTCGCGCGGACCTGAGGGAGCCGGACGGCCGAAATACTGGGTCGGCTGCGGCGCAGGCGCCTGGGACGCAGGCGCATCCTCACGGGCTGGCGGCGGCGGCGAAGCCGGACGGGCGGGCTGGTCGTCGCGCTGACGCGCGGCGGTTTCGACCCGGCGCTTCTGGTCGTCTTCCTGACGGCGACGCTCTTCCTCCTGGCGCTGACGCGCGGCGGCGGCTTCACGCTCCTGGCGCTCGCGTTCGGCGGCGGCGGCACGCTGGCGCGCCTCGTCCTCGGCGATGCGGCGGGCCTCGGCCTCGCTGCTGCGGGCCTCCGAAAGGGCGCGCTGACGGGCGTCCTTCTCCTCATCGGAGAGGGTGCGCAGCAGCATGCTGCTGGCCGGGCGCTGGGGCGGCTGCGGAGCGGCCGGGCGGGGCGGGGCCGCCTGGGGAGCCGGGGCCTGGGGCGCACGCGGCGCGACCGGCTCCTTGACCTCGTGCCCGGCGGCGCGGCGCTTCACCTCGACGACGACCTGCTTCGTACGCCCATGCGAGAAGCTCTGGCGAACAGTGCTCTGCTCGACAGGCCGCTTCAGCGACAGGGTCTTGGGCGGGTTGACGGTCAGCGTCTTGTCGCCCGGGGTCTTGGTATCGGTCATTCCGCGTTCGGTCCTGCCGGTTCGGTCGTGTCTTCGGTATCGTTCTGGTCGGATGCGGCGGCATCGTCCGTCCGGTAGCGGACGAGCCGACGCCAGCGGGAGAGGACGCCCTCGGCCGCTGGTCCCGGAGCAAGGGCGGCATGTATCACATGTGCCCGCCCCAACGCCAATTCCAAATCCGCCGCCGTGAAAATAGCGACGACGGGCAGTTCACGGGCCTTGAGCCCTTCGGCTTCACGGGCCACCCCGATCCGCCTGATGGCCTGGCCGATCTTGCGCTTGCCGTCATCGGCCCCATCGCTGGCCGCGATGACGCCGATACAACGGCCCGAGCCGATCAGGGCCTCGACCTTGGCGAAGCCCGCGATCACGAGCCCCGCCTTGTTGGCCATCGACAGCGCCTGGAGCGCATCGCGCAGCATCAGCGCATCGATCATCTCCGCAAGGTCGGCGGGAACCGCGACCTTCGCCTTGAGCGAGCGCTCGAAGGCCTTGCGCTTGATCGCCTCGGTGACCGTCTTGCGGCTGAGGCTGGCCCAGACGCCACGTCCGGGCAGTTTCCGCCGCAAATCCGGCACCAAAGTGCCGTCCGGCCCGGCAACGAAGCGGATCAGATCGTCAGGCGCCTTCACCGCACGGGTGACCACGCAACTCCGTTCCGATTCCTTCTGCGCCGCCGCTTTCACTACGCGGGCTCCGCTCAGGCCTCGGCCGCCTCGTCGGCTTCCGCCTCAGGCTCCTCGGCCGGCGCCTCGATCCAGCCGGCGTGGATACGCGCGGCCATGATGATCGCTTCCGCCTCCTGGCGCGACAGGTCGAACCCATCGAGATAGCCGGCGTGGCGGGTGGTCTCGCCATCCTTGCGCTCGGTCCAGCCGACGAGATCGTCGGTGGCGCAACCCGCGAGATCCTCGACGCTCTTCACGTCGTTCTCGCCGAGCGCGACCATCATGGATGTGGTGACGCCCTCGACCTCGCGCAAGGCGTCCTCGACGCCGAGCGCCCGGCGCTTCTCGTCGAACTCTGCCTCGACCGCGGCGAGATGCTCCTGGGCGCGGCTCTGAATCTCGCCGGCGGTGTCCTCGTCGAAGCCCTCGATCGAGGCGAGCTCGGAGAGGTCGACATAGGCGACCTCCTCGACATTGCGGAAGCCTTCCGAGGCCAGGAGCTGGCCGACCGTCTCGTCGACGTTCAGCGCGTTCATGAACAGGTCGGTGCGCTGCACGAATTCCTTCTGGCGGCGCTCCGATTCCTCGGCTTCGGTCAGGATGTCGATGTCCCAGCCGGTGAGCTGCGAAGCGAGGCGGACGTTCTGGCCGCGGCGGCCGATGGCGAGCGAGAGCTGCTCGTCGGGCACCACGACCTCGATCTTGTCGGCTTCCTCGTCGAGCACGACCTTGGCGACTTCCGCCGGCTGCAGGGCGTTCACGACGAAGGTCGCGACATCCGGCGACCACGGGATGATGTCGATCTTCTCGCCCTGCAATTCGCCGACGACGGCTTGCACGCGCGAGCCGCGCATGCCGACGCAGGCGCCGACCGGGTCGATCGAGGAATCGCGGCTGATGACGGCGATCTTGGCGCGCGAGCCAGGGTCGCGGGCGACAGCTTTGACTTCGACAATCCCGTCATAGATCTCGGGGACTTCCTGGCCGAACAGCTTGGCCATGAACTGCGGATGGGTGCGCGACAGGAAAATCTGGGGGCCACGCGGCTCGCGGCGCACGTCGTAGACATAGGCCCGGGCCCGGTCGCCGACCTTGAAGGTCTCGCGCGGGATCATCTCGTCGCGGCGGATGATGGCTTCGCCACGGCCGAGATCGACGAAGACATTGCCGTATTCGACGCGCTTGACCGCGCCGTTGACGATTTCGCCGATGCGATCCTTGTACTCGTCGTACTGGCGGTCCCGCTCGGCTTCGCGGACCTTCTGGACGATGACCTGCTTGGCCGACTGGGCGGCGATGCGGCCGAAATCGAAGGGCGGCAGCGGATCGGCGATGACGTCGCCGGCCTGGGCCGCCGGATTATGGCGCTTGGCCTCGTCGACCGTGATCTCGATCGCCGGGTTCTCGACGAGGTCGACGACCTGGAGATGGCGGGCGAGGCGCAGTTCGCCGGTCTTGGTGTTGATCTCGGCATGGACGTCGGTCTCGGCGCCGTAGCGCGAGCGGGCGGCCTTGGCGATGGCGTCTTGCATGGCGTCGACGACGATCTGGCGGTCGATCGACTTCTCGCGGGCGACCGCGTCGGCGATCTGCAGCAGTTCGAGCCGGTTGGCGCTGACGACCATGACGCTCACTCCTCTTCGTTATTGTCTGGCGGGGCCGTCTCGCCGGCCTTCGTCGGCCGCGGTCCCAGCGATTTCCCTCGGCCCTTCCTAGGGCTGGCGATCTCTTCGGCGGCCGGCATCTCCGGCGGCAGGCCGGACTTGCCGCGGCGCAGCGATTCGGTGACGAGCGCGTCGGTCAGGACGAGGCGGGCCTCGGCGATCGCCCGCATCGGAATCGCGACGTCACGCTCTTCCTCGCTCCTGGCGTCGTCGCGCGTCAGCAGCGCGTCCTGGCCCGCGACACCGCGCAGGATACCACGGAAGCGCTTGCGCCCGGCGACCAGCTCGCTCGTATCGATCTTGGCGAGATGGCCGGCCCAGCGCTCGAAATCGCTGGCGCGCACCAGCGGCCGGTCGATGCCCGGCGACGAGACCTCGAGATGATAGGCCGCCTGAATGGGGTCGTCGACATCGAGCGCCGGCGACACCGCCTGGCTGATCGCCTCGCAGCCCTCGACATTCATTGTGCCGTCCGGCCGTTCGGCCATGATCTGCACGGTGCAGCCATTCTGGGCGCTGACGCGCACACGCACCAGCCGGTAGCCGAGATCGACGATCGCCGGTTCGATGATCACGGCGACACGCGCCGCGACGCCACCCTCGACGACGAGGCGGGGTTCCTGATCGGGTGCCGTTGTCGGCTCGTGGGTGGGTTCACTCATGGCCCGGACCGTTCCGTCTGCCTCCGGCGGGTCGCGGCCAATAAAAAAGAGCGGGCCGGTGGGCCCGCTCTTGATCATCGGCGTTAACCGATACCAGAGCTGTTGCCCGCTATTTAGTCCGCATCGCCCCGATATGCAAGCTCGGTTACGGCGGCGCTAACCCGATGGTCATCCTTCGCATGCCAGACTGCATGACGGGATAGCGGTTGAGGATCAGGTATGAGTGCGGTCGGCTCGCTGCTGCGAGATCTCGAATCCACGATGCTGCGCGGCTCGAACGAAGAGCGCGCCGACGTCCTGTCGCGGCTGACGGATCTGTTCCTGGCCACGGCCGTCCATATGGACGAGGAGCAGGTCGGCGTCTTCGACGTCGTAATCGGGCGGCTGTCGCGCGCCATCGAACTGCGTGCCCGCGTCGAACTGTCGGAGCGGCTCGCGCCGGTGCCGAATGCGCCGAGCGGCATCGTGCGCCAGCTCGCCCTCGACGAGATCGCCGTGGCGCGCGCCGTGCTGGTGCAGTCGCCGCGCCTGAACGACCAGGATCTCGTGGCGATCTCCGCCGCCAAGGGGCGCGACCATATGCTCGCGATCACCGAACGGCCCGAACTCGGCGAGCCCGTCACCGATTTCCTGATCCTGCGCGGCGGGCGCGTCGTCACCCATGCGGTCGCGGCCAACCAGACCGCGCGTTTCTCCCGCCACGGCATGGGCGTGCTGGTGATGCGGGCGGCGCAAGACGATGCGCTCCAGCATACGCTGGGCTTGAGGCGCGACATTCCGGCGGAACTCGTCGACCAGCTCATGACTGCCGCCAAGAACTCCGCCCGGCGCCGGCTCAGCGAGAGCCTCGAACCCGTGCTGGCGGGCGAGGTCGACGGCGCGGTCGAACGCGGAGCGGACGCGATCGCCGCCGGAGGCCAGATGCCCGGCGAGCTCGGTGCCATCAGCGCCGCCCTCGTCGAAATCCGCGAACTGAACGAAGCCGGCCTGCTCGACGAGGCCAAGGTCCGTGACTACGCCCGCGACGGCGCGGCCGAACATGCGATCTGCGGCGTCGCCGTGCTGGCGCAGCTCGGCCTGCCGGCGAGCGAGCAGATCATTCTCGGCAGCGACCGCGAAGCGGTGCTGCTGGTGGCGCGCGCGCTCGGCTGGTCGTGGGAGACCACAGCGGCGCTGATCTCGCTGCGCAAGGATTTCGGCAAGTCACAGGCCTCCGTCGACCGCGCCCGCGAAAGCTTCCGCAACCTCGCCCAGGGGACCGCCCAGCGCGTGCTCGGCTTCCTCAGGATGCGCGACGCAAAGCCGTGAGATAGCTGGAGATGCGCCCCTCGCGGACCGCCTTCGCCTCGTAGCGGGTGCGAATCCAGCCGGGATAGGGCGTGCGCCAGTCGCCCGGCCGCTCGTCGGTCCAGTCGAAATCGGGCGAGGCCATCAGGCGCGACAGCGTCCAGCCGATATAGTCGTCGATATCGCTGGCGAAGCGGAAGCGCCCGCCGGCCTTGAGCGCGCGGGCGAACAGGCCGAGCGTATGCTCGGAGACGAAGCGGCGCTTGCGCTGGCGGCGCTTGGGCCAGGGATCGGGATAGAGCAGATCGATCGCATCGAGGCTGCCGGCCGGGAAGCGCGGCAGCAGAAGGGCGGCATCGTCGTCCCAGACGCGGATATTGGTCAGCCCCTCGCGCTCGGCGAAGGCCAGGAACTTGGCCATGCCGTTGATGAAGGGCTCGACGCCGATGAAGCCGATCTGCGGGCTCTCGCGCATCCGCATCAAGAGATGCTCGCCGCCACCGAAGCCGATCTCCAGCCGGACCGCCTCGACAGCTTGCGGGAACAGCGCCTTGAGATCGGCGATCTCGCCTTCCGGCAGGCGCAGGCGCGGCAGCGTGTGCTCGATCAGATGGCTCTGGCCGTCGCGCAGGGCCTTGCCCTTGCGGCGACCATAGAAGGCGCGGTCGTCATGATCGGGGTCGTGGGTCATGATCGTATTCGTATCGCTTTGTCCGATAGAGCGTCGTCATTCCGGGCGCAGCGCAGTGGAGATCCGGAACGACGGCGGTGTTTCAGCGACCTGATCCATCAAGTCAAAGAAAAAAGGCCGGGTGAACCCCGGCCTTTCCATTCATGACCCGACGGTCAGTCTCAGGCGACGGCCTTCTTCAGCGCGTCGACGAGATCGGTCTTCTCCCAGGAGAAGGAGCCGTCGCGGCCGGCCTTGCGGCCGAAATGGCCATAGGCCGAGGTCTTGGCATAGATCGGCTTGTTGAGACCGAGATGGTTGCGGATGCCGTTCGGCGAGAGATCGACCAGCTTGCCGAGGACCTCCTCGAGCTTGGCCTCGTCGACCTTGCCGGTGCCGTGCAGGTCGACATAGATCGACAGCGGCTTGGCGACGCCGATGGCGTAGGAGAGCTGGATCGTGGCGCGATCGGCGAGCTTGGCCGCGACCACGTTCTTGGCGAGATAGCGCGCCGCATAGGCCGCCGAGCGGTCGACCTTGGTCGGGTCCTTGCCCGAGAAGGCGCCGCCGCCATGGGGAGCAGCACCACCATAGGTGTCGACGATGATCTTGCGGCCGGTCAGGCCGGCGTCGCCGTCCGGGCCACCGATCACGAACTTCCCGGTCGGATTGATGTGCCAGACCGTGTCCTTGGAAATCCAGCCATCCGGCAGCGCCTGGCGGATATAGGGCTCGACGATCTTGCGGACGTCGGCGGAGGTCAGCGACTCGTCGAGATGCTGGGTCGAGAGCACGATCTGGGTGACGCCGACCGGCTTGCCGTTCTCGTACTTGACCGTGACCTGGCTCTTGGCGTCGGGGCCGAGCTTGGCGGCCGCGCCCTCGCCCTTCTTGCGGGCGAGCGTCAGCGTCTCGAGGATCTTGTGGGCGTAATAGATCGGGGCGGGCAGCAGCTCGGGCGTCTCGCGGCTGGCATAGCCGAACATGATGCCCTGGTCGCCGGCGCCGACATCCTTGTTGCCGGCCTCATCGACGCCCACGGCGATATCCGCGGATTGCGGATGCAGCAGCACGTCGATCTTGCACTTCTTCCAGTGGAAGCCGTCCTGCTCGTAGCCGATCGCCTTGATCGCCTTGCGCGCGGCCGACTTGACCTTGCTCTTCATCGCCTTCTCGTCGAGCGAGGTACGAACCTCGCCGGCGATGACGACGCGGTTGGTGGTCGCCAGCGTCTCGCAGGCGACGCGGACCTTGCTCGCATCCATGCCGGCCTTGGCCGCTTCCTTGAAGAACAGATCGACGATCTCATCGGAGATGCGGTCGCAGACCTTGTCGGGATGCCCCTCCGAGACGGACTCGCTGGTGAACAGGTAATTCTGGCGTGACACGGTCGGCGCTTCCCTGAATCGGCACATGGAAAAGGCCGGCGCGGCGGCGCCAGCCCGACGAGGACCCGTCATTACAGCGGACGCGTTCGTCGTCAAGCGGAAAAGTCCGCTTATCGGGAGGATCGTTCGTCACATCGAACGAAACGAGGACGATATCACGCCTTTCCGGCGTCTTCCTCCGCGAGCGCCTCGACGAGATCGATGATGCGCCGGCGAACCCGGCCGCTCTTGATCTGCGTGAAGGCCTTGGTGAGCTGCACGCCCTCGCTGGTCGCCAGAAACTCGGAAATATAGGTCGTCGCGGCGGAATCGGCGAAGCCGGGCTCCGGCAGGTCGCCGGTCGGAGCGCCATCGAAGAAGAAGGCCACCGGCACATCCAGCATCTTGGCGATCTGCTGGAGGCGGCTCGCGCTGATGCGATTGGAGCCCTTCTCGTATTTCTGCACCTGCTGGAAGGTCAGCCCGAGTGCATCGCCCAGCTTCTCCTGGCTGACGCCCGCGAGCATCCGACGCATGCGGACGCGGCTGCCGACATGCTTGTCGATCGGATTGGGGACCTTCTTGATCATGATTCACCCTGCTTAGGCATCAGTGTCATGACCAGGAGCCGCCATCCTGGTCGGCGCGGTAGCCGTCCTTTATTATAGGCGCCGCAGCTAATCCACCCTTTGCCGCGAAAAAGTTCCAATCGGGATTAATTCCGGGCCCGAAACCGGGAAAAAGCGAGAAAAAGCAGCAGCAATCCCGCGAAGGCGATATCCCCCGCCCTGGCGTAAAGCGTGACGGGGCCGCTGCGCGGCAGGCTCGAGTCCAGCACGCCCTCGACGCCCAGCGGCAGGCTCGCCACGGTGCGGCCGTAGGGATCGACCACCGCGGAAATCCCGGTATTGGCAACGCGCACCAGCGGCAGGCCTTCCTCGATGCTGCGCAGACGCGCCTGCGCGAAATGCTGGTAAGGGCCGCTGGTCTGGCCGAACCAGCCGTCATTGGTCAGGTTCAGGAAGAAGCCGGCCCGCGGGCCGCGGGCGGCGACGTCGCCCGGAAACACCGCCTCGTAGCAGATCAGCGGCGCCGCCGTCGGCAACCCCTTGATCGCGAGCGGCATCCGCGCGCTGCCCGAAGCGAAGCCGCCGGGAATCGAAACGAACTCGGAGAGACCGACCCGGCGGATCAGCGTCTCCAGGAACGGCGGCAGGTATTCGCCGAAGGGGACGAGATGGACCTTGTCGTAGCTGGCGACGATGACGCCCTCGTCATTGACCACCTGGATCGCGTTGTAGATCGGCGGCCGGCTCTCGCCGGGTAGCGTCTCGCCGGCGCGCGCCGCACCGGTGATCAGCGTCACGTCCGGCGGCAGGACCGCGCCGATGCGCGACAGGGCGCCGGGCGTGCGGCCGAGCAGGAAGGGAAAGGCCGATTCCGGCCAGATCAGGTGCGTGACGCTCTGGAGGCCCGGCGTGGTCGGGCTGGTGGCCCGATCGCTCAGCTCCAGATAGCGTTCGAGGATCGCCGCGCCGTTATTGCCGTTGAACTTGGCATCCTGCGGCAGGTTGGGCTGCATCAGCCTGAGCTTCACCCCTGCCACGAGCGGCGACGGGCCGGACGGCAGGCGCCAGTATCCGAAGGCGAAGAGGCCGGCCAAGGCCACCGCCGCCAGCAGCAGAGGCAGGTTGCGCCCCGCCGGCGTCCGGGCCGTTCCGAGCACGGCCGGGGCCGCGCCGATCGCCACCGCGAACAGGGTCAGGCCGTAGAGCCCCACCAGCGAGGCGGCCTGCGCGAGATGGATCTCGCCTGCCAGCATCATGCCGTAGAGGTTCCAGGGAAAGCCGGTCAGGACATGGCCGCGCAGCCATTCGCTGATGCCGAGCATGGCCGCGAGCACGAGGATGCGCCCGGCGCCCCTGGGCCAGGCCAGCCGCGCCAGGCCGAAGGCGCAGGCCGGGAAGAGCGCGAGGAAAGCGGGCAGGGCAACGACGCCGAGCGGCATCGCCCAGGCAAACTTGTCGGCCTCGACGAGAAAGGCGGCGCCGAGCCACCACAGGCCGGCGAGGAAGAAGCCGAAGCCCCACCACCAGCCGACCGAGAAAGCGGCCCGGAAGCGGCGCCAGGCGCTGGTGCCCACTGCGCCGTCGATCAGCCAGACCGCGATGGTCATCGGCACGACGACGAGTGGCCAGAGGTCGAGCGGCGGCAAGGCAAGCGCGCCGCTCGCCCCGGCGATGAGCGCGACCAGGCGCTTCCGCCAGCCCCAGCCCAGGATGACGGCCTCCGCTGCCCCCGACAGCCCCATCAGCCCGGCTCCATCGCCGGTTCCTCCGTGGCGGGCTCGCCGTGACAATGGATGGTCAGGCGCTTCACGCGGCGCTGGTCCGAATCGAGGATCTCGAAGCTGAGGCCATCCGGCCCCTTCACCATCTCTCCAAGGGTCGGCACGCGGCCTGCCAGCGTGACGATCAACCCGCCGAGCGTATCGATGTCATCCGCCACTTCGTTGCCGGAGAGGTCCACGCCGGTCGCTTCCTTGAGCTCGGCGAGGGTCGCGCGCGCATCCGCCGTGAAGCGGTTCTCGCCGGCGGGCACGATCGGGGTCTCCTCGAGATCATGCTCATCCTCGATATCGCCGACGACGATCTCGATCAGGTCCTCGATCGAGACGAGGCCGTCGGTGCCACCATATTCGTCGATGACCAGCGCGATATGGGTGCGGGTCGACTGCATGCGGACGAGCAGGTCGACCGCCGGCATCGAGGGCGGAACATAGAGGACGGGGCGCAGCAGCTTCGTCTCGGACAGGCGCGTCGAGAGGTCGACAGCCGAGAGCGTATGCGGAATGGCGAGCTTGCCGTTCTCTTCCGGCGGCCGGTTCTCCCCGGGCCGTGCCTTCTCGGCGATGTATTCGAGGAAGTCACGGATATGGACCATGCCGCGGGGATCATCGAGCGTGTCGTCGAAGACCGGCAGGCGCGAATGGCCGGCGGTGCGGAAATGCGCGAGCAGCTCGTCCAGCGTCGCATCCGCCGGGACGGCGACGATATCGGCGCGCGGGATCATCACGTCGTCGACGCGGCGCTCGCGCAGGCTCAGCACATTGGTGAGCATCGCGCGTTCCTGGGCGGAGAGATCGGCGAGCTCACCATTCTCCTCGGCCAGGGCCTCGACGATTTCCTCGCGGGCGGTACCGCCGCCGCGCAGGCCGAGCCGATCGAGGAATTGTCCGAGCCAATGGCCGAGGCCACGGCCGGCGGTTTCGTTCTGGGATTGTCGACTGTCGTCGCTCATGATCGTGGGGCTTACGGGGAAGAAGGGCTAAGCGCCGTGACGAGTTCGGCACCGGCATAGGGATCGGACACGCCGAGACGAGCAAGCGCCGCGATTTCGAGCGCTTCCATGCGGCGCGCCTCGGCCTCGGTCTCATGATCCTCGCCGAGGAGATGGAGCAGGCCGTGGATGGCGAGGTGGCGCAGATGGTCGCTCACGCTCTTGGATTCGGCCTCGGCCTCGCGCAGCACGGTCTCATAGGCGATGACGATGTCGCCGAGCAGCGGGCTCTGCGCGATGCGCTCCGGCGGAGCGGTCGGGAAGGAGAGCACGTTCGTCGCCTTGTCGAAGCCGCGCCAGTCGCGGTTGACGGTGCGAATGCGCCTGTCGTCGGTGAGCAGCAGGCTGAGCTCGGCGCCGGGCATGGGCTTGCGCGGCGCGACCGCGATGCCGGCGTCGAGCGCCTCGTTCAGCAATGCACGCAGGCTCGCCAGCTTGCCCAGCTCATGCCAGCGGCGCGACTGCGCCCTGAGGTCGAGATGGATTTCCGGAGACGTCTTCTCGGGTGGCGGCGCCAGGCGCCGCCCGCGAGGTCGATCGTTCATCGCGGCCGCTCCCGCGCCAACATCCGCTTCAGCCCTTCGCTGTCGCCTTCCCGGTTGAGATCCGGGGGCACATCGGGATTGCGCAAGCGCTCCTCCCGTTCCTCGCGCTCATGGCGCGCTGCGCTCTCATAGGCCATGACGATGCGTCGCACCAGATCATGCCGGACGACATCGCCCTCCTCGAAGCGGGCATAGCCCACGCCCTCGACATCCTTGAGCAGCTTCACCGCTTCGTTCAGGCCGGAACGCTGGCCCGGCGGCAGGTCGATCTGCGAGGGATCGCCGGTGATGATCATGCGCGAGCCCTCGCCCAGGCGGGTGAGGAACATCTTCATCTGCATCGAGGTGGTGTTCTGCGCCTCGTCGAGCAGCACGACCGCATTGGTCAGGGTGCGGCCGCGCATGAAGGCGAGCGGCGCGATCTCGATCATGCCGGTCTGCAGGCCGCGCTCGACATGGCGTGCCTCCATGAAGTCGTTGAGGGCGTCGTAGATCGGGCGCAGATAGGGATCGACCTTCTCGCGCATGTCGCCGGGCAGGAAGCCGAGCCGCTCGCCGGCCTCCACCGCCGGGCGCGACAGGATCATGCGCTCGACCACGCCCTGCTCGATCAGAGAGACGGCATGGCCAACGGCGAGCCAGGTCTTGCCGGTGCCGGCCGGGCCTTCGGCGAGGACGAGCTCATGGCGCTTGAGCTGGCGCAGATAGGCGTCCTGCGCGGCATTGCGCGCCCTGACAGGTCCGCGCTTGCGCGTCACGACCGCGTCGAAGGAGGTCTTGCCGGCATCGGCCGTCGGGAAGAGCGAGCGCTGGACGTTGCTTTCCTCGATCGCGCCGTCGACCTCGCCGAGGGTGACGGGCGCGCCGGCCTTGGCACGGGCATAGAGCGTCTTCAGCACGCGCCCGGCCTGCTCGGCCGTCTCGCGCGGGCCCTTGACGGTGACGTGGTTGCCGTTCGGACTGACCACGACACCGAGGCGGCGCTCGAGATGGGCGAGGTTCTGGTCGTATTGACCGAAGACCAGGCTGGCCAGGCCGTTGTCGTCGAAGGAGAGCACGACCTCCGTCGCCGCCAGCCCGTCACGGCCCGCGCTTTCGCGCACACCGCCCTCGGGGCGGGCTGGCGCGAGATCGCGCCGCGGGTTCCGGTCGGGTCTTTGCGTCGTCGAATCAGCCTGTGCCAAATGCGTCGCCTCGCTTCAGGCCGGGGTGGCGGAGGATGGTCCGGCCCCGGTACCTATTCCAGACGGGCAGGAGCGCCCGGCCGGGTCGTCTCGCAGCATAACCGGACGCAACAATTTCAGCCTGATGACAGGCCACCGCCCATCCCTGGCAAATGGTGACGAGGCGGGGCGCGCTCAAGCGGCCAGACCCTTCCCACTGGCGTCGCCAGGCTCCACCAGCCGGCCGAACAGGGAATTGGTGCTCGTCCTCTCGATCATCACGCGCACGATATCGCCGATCTGATTCGTTTCGCTCCCGATCTGCACAGCCTGCAGATAGGGCGACTTGCCGGCAAGCTGTCCGGGATACCGCCCCGCTCTTTCCAGGAGCACATCCACAGTCCGTCCGACCATGGCGGCGTTGAAGGCCTGCCGGTGATGCTCGATGCGCGCCTGCAGGCGGTAGAGCCGCTCGTTCATCAGTTCGCGCGGAACCTGCGCCGTGAGCTCGGCCGCCGGCGTGCCGGGGCGCGGCGAATAGTTGAAGGAATAGCTGGACGCGAAGCCGATCTCGTCGACGAGGCGGATCGTCTCCTCGAAATCGGCATCGGTCTCGCCGGGGAAGCCGACGATGAAATCCGAGGACAAGGCGATGTCGGGCCGAGCCTCGCGGATGCGCTCGATCAGGCGGCGATACTCGTCGCCGGTATGCTTGCGGTTCATCGCGGCGAGGATGCGGTCCGAGCCCGCCTGCACCGGCAGATGCAGGAAGGGCATCACCTGCGGCAGGTCGCGATGCGCGGCGATGAGGTCGCTGTCCATATCTCTGGGGTGGCTGGTTGTATAACGGATGCGGGCGATGCCCGGCACCGCGGCGACGCGGTGCATCAGGCGCGCCAGGCTCCAGACGGCGCCGTCCGGCCCCTCGCCGTGATAGGCGTTGACGTTCTGGCCGATCAGGGTGACGTCGCGCACGCCGGCCTCGGCCAAGCGCTCGACCTCGGCCATGATCTGCGCGACGGGACGCGAGAACTCGGCGCCGCGCGTATAGGGCACGACGCAGAAGGCGCAGAACTTGTCGCAGCCCTCCTGCACCGTAACGAAGGCCGAGACGCCGCGCGCCAGAATCGCCTGCCGCTTCGGCGCCGGGAGGAAGCCGAACTTGTCCTCGGCCGGCAGATCAGTGTCGACGACGCGGCGCTTGCCGGCCTCGGCCAGAAGCTCGGGCAGGCGGTGATAGGCCTGCGGCCCGACCACGAGATCGACCGCGGGCTGGCGGCGCTGGATCTCGCCGCCCTCGGCCTGGGCGACGCAGCCGGCGACGACGATCTTCGTCTCCTGGCCCTCAGTGCCTTGCGCCTTCTTGATGTCGCGCAGCTTGCCGAGCTCGGTATAGACCTTCTGCACCGCCCGGTCGCGGATATGGCAGGTGTTGAGCAGGATCAGGTCCGCGCCCTCCGGCGTCGCCGTCTCCTCATAGCCCTGATGGCTCAGGATATCGGCCATGCGCTGCCCGTCATAGACGTTCATCTGGCAGCCGAAGGACTTGATATGGACTTTCTTCATCGCCGCGGATCGGGTCTCCAAAGCGCATCCTTTACTGCGGATCGGGCGCCTTGGGAACGGCCGCAGGATGCAAACGGATGGGAAGCAAGCAGCGGACCAGCAGCTTCAGGCTTCCGGGCGACCGGTGACGGCCCGGCGACGGGCCTTGCGGACCGAGGCTTCGGCCAGTCGCGTCGCCTCCTTGCGGGAGGTCGCACGGCCCATCACGATCGGATCGCCCCAGACAAGTTCGACATCGATCGCGCCGCATTCCAGCACATGCTTCAGATGCGGCCAGAGCTCAGTATCGCCGTACCAGGCGAGCGCGGCGCGGCCGACGCGGCCGCCCGGCAGGTTCTGCCAGCCGGTATAGGTGAGGGTCAGCGGATAGACTGTCACATCCGCCGTGGCGTCGCCCATCGCCTGATGCGCGGCGCCGAGCAGGGAGGAGCGGAAGGGCAGGATGCGCGTGCCGTCGCCGGTCGTACCCTCGGCAAAGAGCACGACCTCCTCGCCGCCGGCGATGCGTGCGCCCATCGTGGCGGCCATGCCGGCGGTCGCACTACGGCGCTGCCGGTCGATGTAGAGGGTGCGCTGGAGATTGGCGAGGAAGCCGACCACCGGCCATTGGCCGACCTCGCTCTTGGCGACGAAGGCGAGTTCCCGTTCGGCACCGATCACGCCGATATCGAGCCAGGAGACGTGGTTGGACACGATCAGCGCACCGGTTCCGGCCGGCGGCGGCGCACCGCGTACCTGCCGCCGCACGCCAAGGCACCAGCAGGTCAGGCGATGGAAGCGCAGCGGCAAAGCGCCTCGCCGCGACGGTGCGACACGCATGACGACGAGCTGGGCGAGGACAAGCCCGAGCGTGCCGGTACACAGCATCGCCAATCGGGCGAGCGCACCGATGCGGAGGCCGTTCATGCGCAGGCGGGTCCGGTCATCGGCGGAACGGGCAATCCCATCGGGAGGTCGAGATGCCGTCAATGGCGCGATTGCGCCGGCTTGTCACGCAAGATCGAGCCGCATCGCTATCGCGGTGGCGCGGGAGCCGTCCGGCTTGGGGTAGTAACCCTTGCGCCGCCCGACCTCGCGAAAGCCGAAATGGCGATAGAGCCGTTCGGCCGGAAGATTGCCATCCTCGACCTCGAGGAAGACATGGGCCACGCCCTCTTCGGCCAGCCGGGCGAGATGCGACGCCAGCAGCGCGCGGCCGAAACCGTCGCGGCGGCGTGCAGGAGCAACCACGATGCTGAGGATTTCCGCCTCGTCGGCGGCCTTGCGCGAGATGACGAAACCCTCTGGATGCCTGCTGCCGCCGCTGAAGACGCCGTCAGTCGACACCGCCGAATCGGCAATCAGCGCCGCACATTCGGCCGGCTCCCAGCCACGGGCGAAACCGCCCTGATGGTGCAAGGTCGCGACATCACGGGCGCGGCCGGCATCGAGCCGCATCGTGCGCAGCGGAGCCGAATCAGGGTGAAGCAATCTGCGTAGCCAATCCATGCCGCCTGTTCGCACAGACTGACGCCGCGGCAACCACCATTTGGGGGATGCGCTCACCGGCGCGGCAGGCGGGCTTTGTCCTGCGGCGTCGTCTCCGGCGCCTTCAGGTAGAGGGGCCGCGGCGGCGCGCTGTCGGGATCGGCGATGAAGCCGAGCCGGGCGACCCAGGCGATGTCGGGCGCCCTGGCATCGTCGATGACCAGCGCATCGAGGCCGATCGCCCAGGCTTCGTTGGCGACGGCGAGCGCCGAGGAGCCGACGAGGCTGACCGGCCCGGCGCCGATGGCGCGGGCCGCGTCGCGGTAGCTGACCTGCCGGAGCGAGACCAGGGGCTTGCCCTCCGCCGTCAGGGCCTGGAACCAGACCTGCCCGTGCCTGGCATCGAGCGCGGCGGCAATGACGCGGCCCGATTCGCGCCCGATCAGGGGCGCGGCGCAAGCCGCGACGGTGGTGACGCCGACGGCGGGAATTCCGGCCGCAAAAGCGATGGCGCGCGCCGCGCTGACACCGACGCGCAGGCCGGTATAGCTGCCGGGACCGACGGTCACGGCGACGCGCGAGAGCGAACCGAAGCCGCCCTCGACATCCTTCATGACACGCTCGACAAGCGGCATCAGCGCTTCGGCATGACCGCGTTCCATGGCGATCTGCTCGATCGCCAGGGGCTTCACCATGTCGGCCGTATCCAGCACGCAGGCCGAGCAGGCGCCTAGCGCGGTATCGATCGCGAGAATGCGCATCAGGATGTCATTCCGCGACAGGCCACGCTCATCGTCACCAGCAATCCCGTTCCGCTCAGACGGCTTCGACTTCGCGCACATCCGGCAGGAAGTGGCGCAGCAGGTTCTGGATGCCGTGCTTCAGCGTCGCGGTCGAAGAGGGGCAGCCCGAGCAGGAGCCCTTCATCGCGAGATAGACCGTGCCGTCGCGATAGCCGCGGAAGGTGATGTCGCCGCCGTCGCCGGCGACCGCCGGGCGGATGCGGGTTTCGAGCAGGTCCTTGATCGTCTCGACGGTCTCAGCATCGGCGGGGTCGAAGAACTCGCCCTCCTCGATCACATCCGCTGCCGAGCCGGCTGCGAGGACCGGGGCGCCCGACATGAAATGCTCCATGATGGCGCCGAGGATCGCCGGCTTCAGATGCGGCCATTCGCCGTCCGACTTGGTGACGGTGATGAAATCGGAGCCGAGGAAGACGCCGGAAACGCCGGTGACGCCGAACAGGCGCTGCGCCAGCGGCGAACGCTCGGCGTCAGTGAGATCGCGCAGATCGAGCGTGCCGTCGGGCATGACGGCGCGGCCGGGAAGAAACTTCAGGGTTGCCGGATTCGGCGTGGCTTCGGTCTGGATGAACATGGATACCTCCGGTACCGGCGATTCAAGGTCGCCGTTCCTGGCTCCGATATAGGCCGCCGGCTGGAATCATTCCAGCGGCATGGAATCACAGTCGCACGCCTTCAAGCGAGGGCGTCGATCTCCTCGTCCTCAAGATGGCCCGGCACGATGGCGACGGGGATCGGGAAGCTCGCCGAGGATTTGCCGGCGAGCGCGCTGACGAGCGGGCCCGGCCCCTTGCTACTCGTGCCGGCCGCCAGCACGAGCAACGAGATATCCTCGTCCTCCTCGATCAGCTTGACCAGTTCGTCGGCCTTGTTGCCGATGCGCACGACCTTCTCGGGTTCGAGTCCCGCAAGGGTCCGTACGGCCGCGGCGGCCGTCTCCAGTCGCTTCTCGGCTTCGGCCTCGGCTTCGGCCTGCATGACCTCACCGACGCCGAGCCAGGTCTCGTGCTCGGGCGGTGTGGCGACGCCGAGCAGGACGATCGCCGCGCCGACACGGGCGCAGCGGCGCGCGGCGAAGCGAATCGCCTTGCCGCATTCCTCGCTGCCATCGACCACGGCGAGGAATTTCGGGCGATGGCCCGTCTCGTAGGACCGCCGTCTCTTGACCATGAACTGTCCTGCCGCCGCTTCAGGGACGAGCATGGTGGCCTGTGCCGGCACCCCGGCGCAAGTCCACCTAGCGTCACCGGCTCCGGACGAAGCCGACGATGTCCTTGACCTCGCGCATGATCGGCGCGGCGATCGCTTCGGCCCGATCGGCGCCCGCGCCGAGGATGTCGTCGATATGCTTCGGCTCCGCCAGCAGGCGGCGCATCTCGCCGGCGATGGGCGCGAGCTTCTCGACCGCGAGATCGACCAGCGCCGCCTTGAAGCCGGAGAACTGACCGCCGCCGAACTGCGTGAGAACCGCCTGCTTCGACGTGCCGGAGAGCCCGGCATAGATGCCGACGAGATTCTCGGCCTCCGGCCGGCCTTCCATCCCCTTCTCCTCGGAGGGAAGCGCCTCGGGATCGGTCTTGGCCTTGCGGATTTTCTGGGCGATCGCCTCGGCATCATCGGTCAGGTTGATGCGCGAATAATCGGAAGCGTCCGATTTCGACATCTTCTTGGTGCCGTCGCGCAGGCTCATCACGCGCTGGGCGGGGCCCATGATCATCGGCTCGGGCAGCGGGAAGAAGCCGAGCTCGCCGGTGCCGAGACCGCGCTCCGCGATCTGCGGCCCGAAATCATTGTTGAATTTCTGGGCGATGTCGCGGGTCAGCTCGAGATGCTGCTTCTGGTCCTCACCGACCGGGACATGCGTCGCCTTGTAGAGCAGGATGTCGGCCGCCATCAGGCTCGGATAGGCGTAGAGGCCGAGAGAAGCGTTCTCGCGATCCTTGCCGGCCTTCTCCTTGAACTGGGTCATGCGGTTCATCCAGCCGAGCCGGGCGATGCAATTGCAGATCCAGGCAAGCTCGGCATGGCCGGGCACCTGGCTCTGGTTGAAGATGATGCTGCGCTTGGGATCGATGCCGGCCGCGATATAGGCGGCCGTGACTTCGCGGATGGCACGCTTCAGGTCGGCCGGGTCCTGCCACATCGTGATCGCATGCATGTCGACGACGCAAAACACGCAATCATGCGTCTTCTGCATCGCGACCCAATTGGTCAGCGCGCCCAGATAATTGCCGAGATGCAGCGTCGAGGTCGGCTGCATGCCTGAGAATACGCGCTGATGAAAACCCGACATGGGGCACTCCGTCGTCACGATGGAGAAGGGAAGCGGCGCTTCTGGCTCAACCCCGCCGCTTGCGCAAGGGGAGAGCACCGAAAGCCCCGAGCATCAGGCCCGCCGCGCCATAGGACGCCAGCCCGCCGAGGCAGAGCAGACCAAGCCCCCCGACCCGATGCAGCGCCAGCTGATCGAAGGCCAGGAGCGGCGCCAGCAGCCTGAGCAACAGCTCCAATACGGCGAGCATGATCGCGCTGGCACCGAGGCTGGCGGCGATCGGCCGCAAGCTGCCGATGCTCGGGCGCCAGATTCCGTCCCGCAACAACGCTCCGCCGAGCAGGCAGGCCTGCGCCACGAAGGCGCATGTCGCTGCGAGCGCAGCCATTTCCGCCGCATTGCCCTGATCTGCCAGGCTGAACCCGACGAAGGCGGCGACGAGCACTGCGACGCCGCCGGAGATCAGCGGCAGGCGCGGCGCCCGGCGCGCGAAATAGACCTGGCCGAAAACCTTGGCGGCGATGGCGAAGGGCAGGCCGTAACCGAACATGGCCAGCGCCGCCGCCGTGCGGGCGCGATCGCCGGCGTCGAAGCGGCCATACTCGAACAGCGCCGAGACAATCGGCTCGGCCAGGGCGACGAGCGCCGTCGCGGCGGGCAGGGCCAGCGCGAGGCCCAGCGCCAGAGCCTGCCCGAGCATGGCGTCGGGACCCTCGCGATTCGCTGCCAGCGCCATGTCGGAGAGCACGACGGTGCCCATCGCGACCCCGACGAAGCCGAGCGGCAATTGGAAGACGCGGTCGGCATAGTAGAGCGCGGCGACGGCGCCCGGCCCGGTCGAGGCGATCTGCGTCGCGACCAGCAGGACAAGCTGGGCGGCGGAAGCAGCGAGCAAGGTCGCGCCGCCGGTGCGAACGAGCCGCGTCATGTCCGGCGACCAGCGCAGGCTCGGGCGCGGCAGGCCGGGGCCACGCAGCGCCGCGAGGATCATGACGAGATGGGCGAGGCCGGTCAGGCTGGTGCAGAGCGCGAGCCAGCGCGCCCCCGCTTCCGGCTGCGTCTCGCTGGCGTGCAGCAGCAACAGGACGACGAGCAGGATCGCGTTCATCAGCGCCGGCGCCAGGGCCGCGACGGTGAAGCGCTTCTCGGCATTGAGCAGTGCTGCCAGCATGGCGGCCAGCGTCGTCAGGAATAGGAAAGGCAGCATCAGCCGGGTGTAGGACGCCGCCAGAGCCAGGGTTTCAGGCGCCTCGGCGAAGCCGCCGGCCAGGCCCAGCACGAGC
Organism: Allobosea sp. GW822-FHT05A11; assembly: GCF_058800455.1. Taxonomy (NCBI): domain Bacteria; kingdom Pseudomonadati; phylum Pseudomonadota; class Alphaproteobacteria; order Hyphomicrobiales; family Alloboseaceae; genus Allobosea; species Allobosea sp. GW822-FHT05A11. The sequence goes on from NZ_JBXAMI010000006.1 coordinate 478,270, forward strand.
CAGGGCGCGAAAAGCTCACCCAACCCGACGAGCACCAGCAACAAGAACCCGATCTGCGCAGCGGCCTCGCCGGCGAAGTCGCGCGCCGCCGCCTCGCCGCGCTCGCCCTTGATCGCCAGATAGAGCGGCACGAAGGGCGCATTGAGCCCGCCCTCGCCGAGCACACGCCGGACGAGATTGGGCAGGCGCAAGGCCGCGAGGAAAGCATCCGCGACCGGCCCGCCTCCGAGCAGGCGGGCGATCAGCACGTCGCGCGCGAAGCCGAGCAGGCGCGATGCGACCGTGGCCGCCCCGACGACGGCAGAATCGCGCGCGAGACGGGAGGATTCCGGCGCTGATACCGCCGGTTTCTCCATCAGAGGATGAACCGGCTCAGGTCGGCATTCTTGGCAAGGTCGCCGATGCGGGCCTCGACATAGGCCGCATCGATCGTCACGGCTTCGCCCGAGCGGTCCGGTGCCGTGAACGAGATCTCGTCCAGAATGCGCTCGATCACGGTCTGGAGCCGGCGGGCGCCAATGTTCTCGACCGTGGAATTCACCTCGACGGCGATGCGGGCGATGGCGTCGATCGCGTCGGGCGTGAAGGTAACGGAGACCTCCTCTGTCGCCATCAGCGCAACGGATTGCTTGATCAGGCTTGCTTCCGTGTCGGTCAGGATGCGCTTGAAATCCTCGATGTCGAGCGGATTGAGTTCGACGCGGATCGGCAGGCGGCCCTGCAGTTCCGGCAGCAGGTCGGAGGGGCGCGAGACGTGGAAGGCGCCGGATGCGATGAAGAGGATGTGGTCGCTCTTCACCGCGCCGTGCTTGGTCGCGACGGTGGTGCCCTCGATCAGCGGCAGCAGGTCGCGCTGCACGCCCTCGCGGGAGACGTCTGCGCCGCCCTTGCCCTCGCGGGCGCAGATCTTGTCGATCTCGTCGAGGAAGACGATGCCGTTCTCCTCGACCTCACGGATCGCCGCCTGGATGATCGCATCCTGGTCGATCAGCTTGTCGCTCTCCTCGGCGAGCAGCGGCTGGTAGGCGTCCTTGACCAGGACGCGCTTGGGCTTGCCCTTCTGGCCAAAAGCCTTGCCGAGCATGTCGGAGAGGTTGATCGCGCCGATCGAGGCGCCAGGCATGCCGGGGACCTCGAACATCGGCGCGGAGGCTCCGGCGCCGGCCGCGACCTCGACCTCGATCTCCTTGTCGTCGAGCTCGTTGGCGCGCAGCTTGCGGCGGAAGGAATCGCGCGTCGCCTGGCTGGCATTGGCGCCCACCAGCGCATCGAGCACGCGCTCCTCGGCCGCGACATGGGCCTTGGCCTGGACATCCTTGCGCCGGCTGTCGCGCACCAGCGCGATCGCGACCTCCAGCAGGTCGCGCACGATCGATTCGACGTCGCGGCCGACATAGCCGACCTCGGTGAACTTGGTCGCCTCGACCTTGAGGAAGGGCGCGTTGGCAAGCTTGGCGAGGCGCCGGGCGATCTCGGTCTTGCCGCAACCGGTCGGCCCGATCATCAGGATGTTCTTCGGCGAGACCTCCTCGCGCAGCGGCCCTTCGAGCTGCTGGCGGCGCCAGCGGTTGCGCAGGGCGATGGCGACGGCGCGCTTGGCGTCCCTCTGGCCGACGATGAAACGGTCGAGCTCCGAGACGATCTCACGAGGGGAAAAGCTGGTCACTGCTGGTACTCGCTATTGGGCTTCATCGTCTTACTGGGAAATCGGACGGCTTCGCTCCCGCTCGCCTTTGCGATGAAACGATCGAGCTCGGGAACGATCTCGCGGGGGGAATAAAGAAGTCATCATGGGAACCATGAAGCGGTGCAGGAGAGATGTCCGTGAATCGGTTTGGCCGTCACGGGCAGGCTCTCGTCTTCTCAGGTTGTATCGGCGACAATTTATCAGCCAAGCGTCCCAATGGCAGACGCGGGACTACCGCGAGGCGCAAGGGTCGCCAGCAAACCGCGGAGCCCAAGATTCCGAGCGCTGCCAAAAGCAACCACAACAAGGGGCTCAATTGCCCAGAATCAGCACTTCGCCAAGCTGAGTAAGCGACTGATAGCCCTGAAGAAAGAATGGTTGCGCTGAACAGAATATTCCGCTCCAGAACCAAGCCAATGACGCCAAACAGGAGCAGAAGTATAGATAAGCCGATCATGTGCACGCTTGTGGCGGGTTCCGATTCCAAGCTCCCCAGAATCGCTTGTGAGCCAGCGACGCCGGCAAGCAGATACAGCCAATAAGCAACATCGCTTCGCCGCGTTGCACGGGACGGATCCGTGAGATCGTATCTGACGGCCAAGGCCACCATCACGAGACCAAAAGAGAGAGTAATTGGTAAGGCCCAGCGGTTGGCGGCTTCGGTCGACTGGTAGAACAAGAGGCTGAATGCGCCAATGAAGAATAGCGCAGACGCGACCGAGACAGCGAGCGGCACCCTAAAGCGCCAGTAGTAAAGGCCTACGAAAAAAGCCGCAAAGATCAAGCTGCCGCCGGTCCTAAGCGCTTGATGCGAATTGAGCGAAGCGGTTAGCGCGGTGGGCTCTTGGGCGATTTGTCTCACCAAGGGGTCTAAAAGCCCGCTGCTTGCGAAAAATGCTCCAGCGGAAAAACCGATGAGAAGCACGATGCTCGGCAAGGCCAGTCGAAAGGGGCGGCTGACGAGCTCGGCGCACAGCCATGTAAAAAACATGACACTCAAACCACCGATCACCAGGCCGAAAACCAGCACAGATTTTCCAAATGCAAAGAGGGCCGCCGCTGAAGCAAGCGAGCCAAGCCACATCCGTATTCCGCCATTTTGCTGGAACTTGGCGTCAGCCACTTGGCGCTCGCGTGCAGCTTTATCCAGCTCTCGAAAAAATTCTGCGCTCACACCGCCTCCAGCGTCTCGATGACGAGCGAATGGTTGGTGTAGACGCAGATGTCGCCGGCGATCTTCATCGCCTTGCGCACGATCGCCTCGGCATCGGGCTCGACATCGATCAGGGCGCGGGCCGCCGAGAGGGCGTAATTGCCGCCCGAACCGATCGCCATCACCGCGCCGTGCTCGCTCGCCTCAGGTTCGAGCACGTCGCCGGTGCCGGAGATCAGGAGCGAGACCTCCTTGTCGGCGACAAGCAGCATCGCCTCCAGCCGGCGCAGATAGCGGTCCGTGCGCCAGTCCTTGGCGAGTTCGACGCAGGCGCGCAGCAACTGGGTGGGATATTGCTCGAGCTTCTTCTCCAGGCGCTCGAACAGGGTGAAGGCGTCGGCGGTGGCGCCGGCGAAGCCGGCGATCACCTCGCCCTTGGCGAGGCGGCGGACCTTGCGGGCATTGCCCTTCATGATGGTCTGGCCGAGCGAAACCTGGCCATCGCCGCCGATGACGACGCGCCCGCCCTTGCGCACCATCAGGATGGTGGTGGCGTGCATGACGGGGACATTGCTGTTTTCGGACATGAGATGGCTAACCGGGGATCGAGACGGGGCGGCGGGTCACGCCAAACATGTTCAGGCGGGGCGGCTCTATCAAGAGGCAGGCCGCTAGACCACCCCGACAGGCCGTTTGGCGGAAGGCGGACTCTTCCCTTGAGTCAGGATACTCTCTCAAAGACAAGCCAGAGCTTTCGATATGGCCGGAAAGCCCTGCCAAGGATCAGTTCGATCCTGCTGCGGGCGAGTCCTTTCGCTGCGTTTAAGCATCGGCAGAAAAACAGAGAATATTCACCCCCTTAAGCTTTTAAGCAGTTTTTTATCATTAACGCCCAAAGGTCAGAATTTAGAGCGGCTTCCAATGTCGGGGAGCCGCCTCGGGGCGCCATTCATGAAATCAATCCGCCTGAAAATCCTTGCCATGCTGGCCATCGTCGCCGGCGGCGCCATCCTGTCGGCGATCATCAGTCTCTACGGCCTGCACAAGGCCGACGACCTGAATACACGCGCCGATCTCCAGGCCAATGTCGCGCTGCTCACCCAGCGCATCAACGGCGTGGTCACTGCGGTGGTGATGGATTCACGCGGCGTCTACATGGCAAAGACGAGCAAGGAGGCCGAGCCTTTCGCCAAGGGCATCGAGGATCGCTTCCCGACGCTGCGCAGGTTCTCCGCCGATCTGCAGAAGGTCGCACCGCCGGAAGAACGCGCTGTCGTCGACCAGATCGCCAAGGCGGTCGAGGAGTTCATCACCTTCCGGGCCGAGACCGCCCGGCTGGGCCGCGAGGTTTCGCCTGCGGCGGCCAACGAGCAGGGCAACAACGAAGCCAACCGCACCAACCGCAAGGCCCTGAACGACCTGCTGATCAATTTCAGCCAGCGCGTCGAGAAGGCCAGCATCGCGGTCGGCGACGAGGCGACTGCCTTCACCCGGCAGGTCCAATGGCTGATGCCGGTCGTGCTGCTGATGACGCTGCTGGTTTCGGTCGGTGTCGCGCTCATTTTTGCCCAGCGTTCGATCACCCGCCCGATCCTGGATCTCAGCCGGGTCATGGAGAAGCTGACCGCCGGCGATACCCGCATCGACGTGCCTCATGCCCAGCGCGAGGACGAGATCGGCACGATGGCGCGCGCCGTATCCGTGCTGCGCCAGAGCACCGAGCAGGTCGCCCTGCTACAGGAACAGGAACGGGCCGCCGCAGCCACGCGCCTCGCCAGGGCGCAATCGATGGAAGCGGTGGTCTCGGATGTCGGCGAGGTCGTTGCTGCGGCCGCAGCCGGCGATTTCTCGGCGCGCCTGCAGATCGAGGATGCCGACGAGCAGATGCAGCGGCTGGTGGCCGGCATCAACGAGATCAACGCGGTTGTTGACGGTGCGACGACGGAGTTCGCCGGTGCGCTGTCTGCGATCGCTGGCGGGGACCTGACGAACCGGGTCGAGACGGC